>JARLJB010000095.1 GCA_031291415.1 Telmatospirillum sp. | reverse complement strand
CGATCCCGACGACGTCAGGCTGCTCTCCGAGGTGGCCGGCGACAAGATCGACGAGGTGTTCATCGGTTCCTGCATGACCAACATCGGCCATTTCCGGGCGGCCGGTAAGATCCTCGACGGCAAGTCCGACCTGCCGACGCGACTGTGGATCGCCCCGCCGACCAAGATGGACGCCATGATCCTCAATGAGGAGGGCTATTACAGCGTTCTCGGGAAATCGGGGGCCCGCATGGAAATGCCCGGCTGTAGCTTATGCATGGGCAATCAGGCGCAGATCCGCAAGGGCTCGACCGCCATCTCCACCTCGACCCGCAACTTCCCCAACCGCCTCGGCATCGATACCCGCGTCTATCTGGGCTCGGCCGAGCTGGCCGCCGTCTGCGCCCTGATGGGCAAGATTCCGACACCGGCCGAATATCTGGAGCAGGTGACCGTCGTCAACAAGAGGGCGGCCGACGTCTATCGCTATATGAACTTCGACCAGATCGCCGAATTTAAGGAATTGGCCGACACGGTCACCGTCTGATCGAGCGTTGACCGACAGACGAAGCCCCCGCCGGGACTCCGACGGGGGCTTTGCTTTTGAAACGGGTCCCCTTGCTTCCGGGACCCCGCCGGCTTGAGCAAAGTTGAACCACCAAGGCACCAAGGTTACGGAATGCGCCGCAGGCATTCTCCCATCCCTCCATAGGCCGTTCGCTGGATCATGGGATGAATGCCTGCGGCGCAAATTCGTGACCATCGGCGCCGGGTCGCAAAAAGCGCCTTGGTGCCTTGGTGCCTTGGTGGTTCAACTTTTTGAAGACATCTCCCAAGCCTCACTAAAGCGCCATTTGCCGCAACGCCATCGACAGCCCATATAGGAAGGCAGAAAGACGCTCGTTCGCCCGTTCCATCTGCAAAGGAAAAGCCATGTCCTCGGTTGGCCAAGACAGCCTGAAAACGCGCCGCACCCTCGTCGTCGACGGCGCCTCTTTCGATTATTTCAGCCTGGAGGCGGCGGCCGGAGGCGGTCTTGGCGATCTCTCCCGTCTGCCCGCGTCGCTGAAGGTGCTGTTGGAGAATCTGCTCCGCCACGAAGACGGCCGCACGGTCAGTGTCGATGACATCAAGGCGTTGGCCGCGCGCGGCACCGCCCCCGGCGCCGAACGGGAGATCGCCTTCCGGCCGGCCCGCGTGCTGATGCAGGATTTCACCGGCGTTCCGGCGGTGGTCGATCTGGCGGCCATGCGCGACGCCGTGGTGGCGCTGGGCGGCGATCCCCGCAAGATCAATCCGCTCTCGCCGGTCGATCTGGTCATCGACCATTCGGTGATGGTCGACTACTACGGCGGCCCCGACGCTTTGGCCAAAAACACCGATATGGAATTCCAGCGCAATGGCGAGCGTTACGCCTTCCTGCGCTGGGGCCAGAAGGCTTTCGACAATTTCCGTGTCGTACCTCCGGGCACCGGCATCTGCCATCAGGTGAACTGCGAATATCTGGCCAAGGTGGTGTGGACCGCCAAGGACGGCGAACGCACCTTGGCCTATCCCGATACCCTGGTCGGCACCGACAGCCATACCACCATGGTCAACGGCCTGACCGTGCTGGGTTGGGGCGTCGGCGGCATCGAGGCGGAGGCGGCCATGCTGGGCCAGCCCATCTCCATGCTGATCCCCGAGGTGGTCGGTTTCAAGCTGACCGGCACCATCAAGGAAGGACTGACGGCCACCGATGTGGTGCTGACCGTCACCCAGATGCTCCGCCAAAAGGGGGTGGTCGGAAAATTCGTCGAATTCTATGGCCCCGGCCTCGACGCCCTCAGTTTGCCCGACCGCCTGACCATCGCCAATATGGCGCCGGAATATGGAGCAACCTGCGGCTTTTTCCCCACGGACGCCGAAACCATCCGCTATCTTGCCTTCACCGGCCGCGATATCGAGCAGGTGAAGCTGGTCGAGGCTTATGCCAAGGCGCAAGGCCTGTGGCACGATGCCAATACGCCGGACCCCCTGTTCTCCGACAGCCTGTCGCTCGATCTGGGTAGCGTCGAACCGTCAATGGCCGGTCCCAAGCGGCCGCAGGACCGGGTCGCCCTGTCCGGAGTCAAACGCGGCTTCGCCGAGGCTCTGCCGACACTCACCAACGGCCCTCTCAGCAAGGTCGCCGCGGTGGAAGGCAGGGACTACCAGCTGACCCACGGTGACGTGGTCATCGCAGCCATCACCTCCTGCACCAACACCTCCAATCCCAGCGTGCTGGTCGCTGCGGGCCTTCTGGCCAGGAAGGCGGTGGAGAAGGGCCTGACCCGGAAACCCTGGGTCAAGACCTCGCTCGCCCCCGGATCGCAGGTGGTTGCCGACTATCTGACGGTTTCCGGACTGCAGGAGAGCCTGAACGCCCTGGGCTTCTATATCGCCGGCTTCGGCTGTACCACCTGCATCGGCAACTCCGGTCCGCTCGATCCGCCCATCGCCAAGGCGGTCGACGACAACGGCCTGGTGGTCGGCGCGGTGCTGTCGGGCAACCGGAATTTCGAAGGCCGCATCAGCCCGCAGGTCAAAGCAAATTATCTGGCCTCCCCGCCACTGGTGGTCGCCTATGCCATCGCCGGATCGCTCGATATCGACGTCAGCAGCGAACCCCTCGGCACCGGCAAGGATGGCAAGCCGGTCTTCCTCAAGGATATCTGGCCGTCGAACCGGGAAATCCAGGAAACCATCGCCAGTGCGCTGACCCGCGAGATGTTCCGCAAGCGCTATGCCGACGTCTTCCTCGGCCCCAAGCAGTGGCAGGCCGTGCCGGTGGCCACCGGCGAAACCTATTCCTGGGACGGCACCTCGACCTATGTGAAGAATCCACCCTATTTCGTTGGTCTCACCAAAGCGCCGACGACGACCTTCGATGACATCAAGGGTGCGCGTCCGCTGGCCATCCTGGGCGATTCGATCACCACGGACCATATCTCGCCGGCCGGCAACATCAAGAAGGCGACGCCGGGCGGCGCTTTCCTGATCAGTCGCGGCGTCGCGCCGGAAGACTTCAATTCCTATGGCGCGCGCCGTGGCAACGACGATGTGATGACGCGGGGCACCTTCGCCAACGTCCGCCTGAAAAATGAAATGGCTCCGGGAACCGAAGGCGGGTTCACCCGCTTTCAGCCTTCGGGGGAGCAGATGTTCATCTATGACGCGGCGATGGCCTACAAGGCCGCCGGCGTGCCGCTGGTGGTGGTGGCCGGCAAGGAATACGGCACAGGCTCGTCCCGCGATTGGGCCGCCAAGGGAACCAAATTGCTCGGCGTCAAGGCGGTGATCGCCGAAAGCTTCGAGCGCATCCATCGCTCCAATCTGGTCGGCATGGGAATCCTGCCTCTGCAGTTCAAGGCGGGAGTCGATCGCAAGACCCTGGGACTGGATGGCAGCGAACTGTTCGACTTCGCGGGATTGTCCCGCGGGCTGACCCCGCGCCAGGACATCACGGCGACGATCACACGCAGCGACGGGACGCGTCAAAGCATCCCCCTGCTCAGCCGGATCGACACCCTGGACGAGATCGAATACTACCGCCACGGCGGCATTCTCAATTATGTGCTGCGGAGTCTGGTGGCGTAAGGCCCCGCCGGAACGAGGTCCCTTCCCGGCGGAACGCGGCCGAGAAGGGACGCCCGGCGGCCTGACCACCTGACCGAAATCACACCCTTAATTTTGACAAATTCGATAATTAGATTGCGCTGCAACAATCCGATATTTCATTTGCCATCCGATTCCTGGTAATCGCACCAATACTCCTCAGTATAAATTGCCAAGACTATTGGAATTTTCTTTCAATGCGCTATAGTGCACGCCAGCCATGAGTTGGCGGTCGGCGACAATCTAAAGGAGGCAGCGAGATGGCTTTCAGCGCCTGCGAAGCGAATTTGAGCGCCGCCAAACGAATCGCGCAGATTCTGCCGCCGTTGCCACACGGCGGACGATCGGACGGCCAGGGCTTTCAAGGCACCGGCGAACCGGCCTTGAACGAGATGCTGCAAGACCCGACGTTGGGTTGTCTGCTGGCCAGCGACGGCGTTCAGCAGGATCATCTGCTGGCGCTGATCCAGACGGTTCGAACCCGGCTGGCCCTCTAAACTAATCTTCCGTTTCAAGCGACGCCACATAGCGCAGCCCGCGCACGGCTGTGCGCAGCCACTCCGACTGCTCGTCGGCCGCCGGATAGACCATATAGGCGGGACGCCGGAATTCCGGCGCATCGGGCACGCCGTAGAGGCGTCCGTCTTGCAGAAACGGGCGAACGACGCGCATCGGGAAATAACCGAAGCCGCCGTTGGCCAGGATATGCTGCAGGCCGAGCGCCCCCAGGCCCACCGAAACGGCCGGAGTCGACAGGTCGGGGAAGGCTTGGCTGTGCGCCGCGCGATATTCCGGCCCCCAGTCGACAAACACATAGCCGCCATCCCACTGGCCCATTTCCCGGGGCGTGGTGGAAACCAGCACCAGACGCTCTTCCAGCAATTTCTCGGTGGCGAGGCCGGGCCGGCTTTGCGGCGAATACATCACGCCGATGTCGATCAGCCCTTCCGACAGATGGCGCATCAAGCCATCGGACAGGCCGACCTCGACCCGCAGGGCGACATCGGGCATGGCGGCGCGCATCCATGGAACCCAACGCAGCAGCATGCGATCCCATAGAGAGAACTGCCCACCCACGGTCAACACCGAGCGGAAACCGGGCGGCAGGGCCAATTCCTGACGGGCCTGCTCCCAGACGCGAACCAGCGTGGTGGCGTAACGGCGGAATTGGGCCCCGGCGGTGGTCAGTTCGGTTCCCGCCTTGCTGCGGGCGAACAAGGGGCGCCCCAGTTCGTCCTCCAACGCCTTGATGCGCATGGAGACCGTCGACTGTGTAACGTTCAGGCGCTCTGCCGCTTTGTTGAAGTTGCCAGTCTCAGCGATTTCGAGAAATGTGCGTGCGAGATCGATATTCATTGAGAACTCGTTCGCTGGCACGGGGAGTCGGCCGCCAGCTGGCTATGACAAAAGTGTTTCTAGCCTAGCTGCGATGCAACATCAATATTCTTGATCGAAATTGTGGCTACACTGTGACAAAAACATCACAGGTCACCGCCGCAGTACGGGACTTGGCGAAAAGAAGAATGGCCTGAAAGCCCGTCCAGGCCATTCCATAAAGTGTGACGTCGCCCGTTCTTTTGCGCAAGGAATCAGGCCGCAAGCACGATCGAAGACAAATTGCTCGTCGTACTGGCGCTGCTCGTCGCCGAATAGGATTGCAGGGCCGACAGAATCTTCTGCATATCCTGAGAAATCCTTTCTTGCTGAGCCACCGTGGACGTGTCGGACGACGACGTCGAAGACGATGTCGAATCCGTGCTGCTGCTGGTCGAATCCGTGCTGGATGCCGATGTCGACGTGCTTGTGGATGTCGTGGTGCTTGCAGACGACACCGTCGACGCACTCGACGTGCTGTCCGAGGACGTCGTCGTGTCAGCCGACTGATAGGACTGCAAGATCTGTTGCATTTGCGCCACGATCTGCTGTTCGAGAGTGCTCGCTGTCGAACTGGTCGACGACGAGGTCGAATCACTCGCACTGGTCGATGACGAGGTCGAATCCGTCGAGCTGCTCGACGACGAAGTCGAATCACTCGAAGAAGACGGCTGTGGGCCGGGCGGTGGCGGCGGCGGGCCGTAGGCCGCCACGGTGCTGTCGCTGCTCGACGTCGCGGTCGAATCACTCGAACTGGTCGACGACGAGGTTGACGTCGCGGTCGAATCGCTCGAACTGGTCGACGACGAGGTCGAATCACTCGAAGAAGACGGTGGAGGGCCGGGCGGCGGTGGCGGTGGCCCGTAGGCCGCCACGGTGCTGTCGGTGTCGCTCGTCGAGGATGTCGAAGTCGACGACGAAGTCGCGGTCGCGGTCGCGGTCGAGGTCGAGGTCGAGGTCGCAACCGCCGCCGAATCGCTTGTCGAACTGTTGTCCGCCTGCGCCTGCATCAACGCCGATTGCAACATGGCGCTCATCATCTGAAAGGCCGATGCCAGATCACTGGCACTGACCGTCGACGTGGAGGAAGAGGTTGAGGAGGTTGAAGAGGAGCTCGACGAAGACGAGGAAGATGAGGAAGCGGTGGACAGCGCATCCGCGATACTGCTGGTTTGGCTGCTGCCGCTGCTCAGTGACGCAAGGAGCGCTTGTAGCTGAGAGCTACTACTAACGCTTGAGATGCTCATGGTTTTTCTCCTTGGCATGTGGAAAACAAGAAGATCTCCACATGCACTTCCACGCCCCGTGGAATTAATCCATGCGTTTCATTAAAAATATTTTTTAAACTTGAATCTTTCTCAAAATTTTTCCCAATTAATATTTGCATGTGACAAAATTCACCATCATATTATTATGAGGTGTTGATTAATTTCAGCTCCAGCTCGAGAATCTCCGCACGACGCCATTGCGATCATCTCCTTCGCAAGAGTCGGGCCAATCTGAAGTGAAAAGATAGAACGTTGATTTTTCATAATATTTTCTGCGGTCGTCTGGCCAAGCGGAACGGCGGCGGGTCATTTTTCCCTCCCCGCCCGGCAGGAATTGCCGATCTTTTTGTGCCAAGACGGTCGATTTTACCGCCCGGTTTTCCCCTACCCGGACGTGAAAGGGTGTAGGAGTGGTTCACAAGAGAGACTTTTTGCGTCAGGGTGAAGGGGACCGATCGCCGGAAAACGGGCCCGGCGATGACGCGCTGCTGGTGGGCACGGCAGCGGGTGATCGACGGGCATTTCAATATCTGATGGAACGGCACTCCAGGCCGATGCTGGCCTTGGCGCAGAGAGTTGTCGGCAATGCCCATGACGCCGATGAAGTCGTGCAGGAGACTTTCTTGAAGGTGTGGAGCATGGCCGCACGGTGGGAACCTGAAGGCAGAGCCAAATTTTCCACTTGGCTCTATCGGGTTGTGTTGAACGCCAGCCTCGATCGTCTGCGCCGTACGCCGATGGCCCCCTTGGACGAGGCCGGCGAAATCGTCGATCTGGCTCCCAGCAGCCTGGAGCAAACCCTGGCCGGGCAGCGGCATCGGATCATCGCGCAAGCCATGGCCCAGTTGCCGCCCCGTCAGCAGGCAGCCTTGTCCCTTCACTATTTCGGCGAGGTCAGCGGACCGCGAGCCGCCGAGATTCTCGATCTCTCCCTGTCCGCCTGCGAGGCCTTGCTGGCGCGCGGAAAGAAGACGCTCCGCAAGGCGCTTGCCGATTTGGGCATCACCGGCCTCAGAGACATGCTATGAGCGGCGATCCCCTCGATACCTTCATGCGCTCGGCCTCGTTGCCGGCCGATATTGCCGATGATCGCGTTCAGGCCATGATGAACGGTGTTTTGGCGCGTCTCGATCAATTGCCACCGGTACGACGGCACACCGCCTTCTGGCGGTTCTTGTCGCCCCCCCTGCCCCGTTACGCCGTCCAGATGGCGACGGCGGCATTGCTGGGCATCCTGCTCGGCGCCGCCTTGCCGCAAAAGGAAGAGACCGTGCAGCAACCCCCTCTCGTCTCGCTGATCAGCGCCTCCGCCCCTTCTCAGCCTTTGGGATTTTGATGTCGACGTCTCGTTTCCGGTTCCGCTGGCTGCTTCCCGCATCCTTGACCCTCAATGTGTTTCTCTGCGCAGCCTTGATCGCGCACCTGGGTTGGGACCGGCGCCACCAGCCGCCACCGCCGCCCGGCACGATGCTCGATCAAATGGCCCGCGACCTGCCGCCGGAGGATGCGCAGATCCTGCGCCAGAGCCTGGCGCCCAGCCTGAGCGAGATCGACAAGGCACACCGCGCCGAAGAGGGCTTGCCGCAGCGTCTGCAAGCCATTCTCGGCCGCGAACCCTTCGATAAGGCAGCCTTCAAGGAATTGCTGGTGCAAAGCCAGCGTGCCCGGGAAATCCTCAATGAGGTCCTGCCCGAAGCCATCGAAAAACTGAGCCCCGAGGGACGCCGGCGGCTGGCCGTCTGGCGGCCGCCGGGCCTTCCCGGTCCGCACATGGGCCCGCCGCCCGACGGCCCTGACGGCCCGTTGCACGCACATCCCACGGGCCCGCCCCGTTAGCCCTTTCAGCGGAGATTCTTTTCCCGAGTCAAGGCCCGCCAGGCTTGTGCCGCCGGTGACAGGGCCGCACCACGACGCCACACCAAGGCGGCGTGCCATCGCAGATCCTCCTCGTCGAGCAAGGCGGCGTGGATCGGCGAATGCACACGCTGTTCGGTATTCAATCTGGGCAGCAGGGCGACGCCGAGACCGGCGGCGACCAGGGCGATGATGAAGTCGGCCTGCCCGCTGCGCGCCGCCTCCCTGGGCACGAAGCCGCGGCGGCGGCAGGCGGTGTCGATCATCCGGTTGAGGGCGAATCCACTCTCGAACAGGATGAACGGACTGTCCGCCAGATCGGTCAAGGTCACGGTGGCCCGCCCACCCAACCGATGCCCCGGCGGCAACAGCGCCACCAGCGGTTCGTCGCAGATGTCTTGCCAGGCGAAGGACTCGTCGACCGGCAGCAACGAGACCGCCAATTCGATTTCACCGGACAGGACCGCCTGCTCGAGCCGGGAGCTTCCATGTTCCAGCAACTCGATGGCAATGCCGGGATGGCGGCTGCGGAATTCGGCGAACAGCGGCGCGAACAGGATGCTGCTGCCCAAAGGCGGCAATCCGAGCCGCAGGGTGCCCTGCTCCAACCCCTTGAGCGCCGCCAGTTCGCCCAGCATATGGTCGCGCTCGGCCAGCATCGCCATCGCGCGGCGATAGACCACGTCGCCCATGGCGGTGAGTTGCGGCTGGTGCCCCTGACGCCCGAGCAGCGGCCCTCCCAGCTCCTCTTCCAACTGCTTGACCGCCTTGCTGATCGTCGGCTGGGTGGCGAAGATCACCTTGGCCGCGGCGGAAAAACCACCCTGGCGCACGACTTCGACAAAGGCTCGCAAGCTTCGTAAATCCATGAATATTCCTATATAGAATAGTTATTATTCAATCAATTCATTTCATACATAGGGGGGGTGGCCCCTATATGCTGAAGACCGATCGTGACACCCGATCCTTCGGGTCGATCGGATCGGTTCACCACAAGAAACGGATCATGGGAGAATCGGGGGCTTCGCACGCATGCGCGGCGTCGGATCGTCTTTCCTGGGTTTCTCGAGGAGAAGCATATGTTGCGCAAGACGGGCATTCTGATGGGCCGGAATCGCTGGCTGCAAATTGCCGGCCTGATCGCCATCTGGTGGGCCTGCGAAACCTTGGTGCGCGCCCTCGCCCTGCCGATTCCGGGCGGTGTCGTCGGCATGATCGTCCTGCTTGCCCTCTTGGCCAGCGGGCGGGTGCGGATGGCCTGGTTCAGCCGCGGCAGCAGCGGATTGCTCGATCACATGCTGCTGTTTTTCGTGCCGGCGACCATGGCCCTGCTCGATCACCCGGAATTGTTCAGCCTGACCGGGTTGAAGGTGCTGGTCGTGATCTGCGCCGGCACGCTTATCGTGATGGTCGGGACCGCCTTGGTGATCGAAGCCTGTTTCCGTTGGAGCGCCCGCCATGCCCGCTGAAGTCCACTCCATTTTGTGGGCCGTGTTCTGGGCGATGGCCACGCTGGTCATCTACGGCATCTCGCTCCTGACGCATCGGCGGCTGGGCCGCTGGTGGACATCGCCCCTGCTGGTCACCTGGCTCGCCTGCTTGGCCTTGGCGTTTTCACTGCACGCCACCTACGGCGAATATATCAAGGGAACCCACTGGCTGGTCACCCTGTTGGGTCCGGCCACGGTGGCCTTCGCCATGCCGATCTACGAGCAGCGCGACATGATCCGCCGTCATTGGCTGATTCTCGCCATCGGCATCGTGGCAGGGACGACAATCGCCATCGGAAGCTCCTGGGTTCTGGCCAGCGTGCTCAACCTGTCGCCGTCGCTGCGGCTCAGCCTGCTGCCCCGCTCCGTCAGCACCCCCTTCGCTATTGCCTTCTCCCAGGATGTCGGCGGCATCCCCGAACTGACCGCCACCTGCGTGGTCATCACCGGCGTGGTCGGCGCCGCTCTGGGCGAGTTGGTGTTGAAATTGCTGCCGCTCCGTTCCTCCTTCGCCCGCGGCGCCCTGTTCGGCATGGGAGCCCATGGTGCCGGCACCGCCCGGGCCCGCCAGGTCGGCGCCGAGGAGGGATCGGTGGCCGGATTGGTGATGGTCCTGGCCGGCCTCGCCAGCGTGCTGGTCGCCCCCATCCTGGCCCCCTGCCTGCGCTGAAACCGGGATCCGACCTCCCGAGGGAGATTGACAAGCGACACCCATTGCATGGCAAATGAGCGCCCAACAGAGTCGGCCATGCAATCATCCCGCACCCTCGCGTCCTGGCGTTCCCGTCTACTGCCCATCGAACGATGGGCGCTGGTCGGTCTCTTGGCGATTACGGCCTTGCGTCTGCTGGTCGCCGATCTGGCGCCGCTGTCGTCCGACGAAGCCTATTATTGGCAGTGGACCCGGCCTCTGCAGCTGTCCTATTTCGACCATCCTGCCATGGTCGCCCTATGGATCTGGCCGGGCATCCACCTGTTGGGCGATACCGCCTTGGGGGTCCGTCTGGCCGCCGTGCTGGGCGGCCTGGCCACATCCTTGGTGGTCTGGGATGCGACCCGCCTCGCCTTTGCCTCGCGGCCGGCGGGCGCCATGGCCGCCCTTTGGCTGAATGCCGTCCTGCTGTTCGGTGCCGCCGGCGTCGTCATCACGCCTGATTCGCCCTTGCTGCTATGCTGGGCGACGGTGCTGTGGGCGCTGATCCGCCTGATCGCCGACGGGCACCCGCGCTTTCTCTACATCGCCGGCCTGGCGCTCGGTCTCGGTGCCGTCAGCAAATATACCATCGCCCTGATTCTGCCCGGCATCTGCGTCACCTTCCTGCTGTTTTCCGCCTTGCGGCCGTGGTGGCGGCGCACCCACGCCTGGCTGGCCGTCCTCCTCGCGCTGGCCTGCACCACACCCGTCGTGCTGTGGAACAGCCAGAACCATTGGGCGAGCTTCGCCAAGCAGCTGGGCCACGCCTTCGCTACCGAAATCACCGATCCGATGAAGAATCTGCTGGTCTTCCTGTCGAGTCAGATCGGCTTGGTGACCCCGCTGATTTTCCTGTTCGGCCTGTGGGGCATGGGATGGGCGCTGCTGGCCGGATGGCGGCAGCGCCGGCCGGAATGGTTTCTGCTGGGCGCCACCTCGCTGCCGGTCCTGGTCTTCTTCGCACTGCACACCCAGAGCGGCGTGGTGCAATCCCATTGGTCCGGCCCGGCCTATCTGGGCGGCATCATGGCCGCCGTGGGCGGATTCATGCATGTTCCCCGGCGCCGGTTCGTCTGGGCCTTCCGGGCGGCCCCGCTCCTGGGTGCGGCGATGACCCTCGTCGTCTACGTCCAGGCCGCCACCGCCCTGTTGCCGTTGCCGCCCGGCATCGATGCGCTGAAGCGGCTGGGCGGCTGGGACACCCTGGCCACCGCCGTCGAGGCGGAACGCCAGGCCCATCCCGGCAGCTTCCTGTTTTCGCAAAAGCATGAACCGACCGGTCCGGTGTCCTTCCACATACCGGACCATCCGCCGGTGTTTCTCGAAGGCCACATCCGGCCCTCCTACTACAGCGCAGCAGAGGTCCTCGCCCTCAAGGGCCGCGACGGCATCTTCATCACCCGCACCAAAGACGACGGCGCCCGCGACCTCGGGCCCTATTTCACCCGCGTCACCCTGCTGCGCCAGGTCGTCCTCATGTGGGGCGGGCAACCGGCCGACACCTATAATCTCTATCTGGCCGAGAATTATCGAGGCGGCTTGTTCGTCATCGGCGCCGGCTTCGACGGCGCCCTCGACACGCCTTGAAAGCGCTCACCGGTCCTTTTATGGTTGCGCCGGACCGTCGGCGCTACAGGATTGGTACTTGTTGCCACGGGGTATCGCCGTGCTCGTCCGGTCGCCGACAGCCCGCCAGAGGAACACAGATGAACACGGATAAGAACGGATGAACGCGGATAGGAATGCGCCGCAGGCAATATTCCGCCCTTCGGCTCGGTCGTTGCTGGGCGCGATCGGCGATTGCCTGCGGCACATCCGTGTCCATCCGTGTTCATCCGTGTTCATCCGTGTTATCCAAAACCCGTTGACGCCACTCCATTCGGGTAAGGCGTGACATGCGCATCATGCAGGTCATGGGCAGCGACAAGCGCGGCGGCGCCGAGAATTTCTTTGCGCGACTCTGCGTGGCGTTGAGCCGGACCGGCCTTGAGCAGCAAGTGGTGATCCGCCGCAACGCGCCCTGCAAGCAGGATCTGGTGGACGGTGGCATCACCCCGGTGGAGTTGCCGTTCTTCTATTCCGGCGACATCGTCACCAAATTGCTGCTGAAACGGCGGATCGCCAAATTCGCTCCCGACATCGTGCTGACCTGGATGAGCCGGGCCACCTCGGTCTGTCCGGACGGACCGTTCGTCCGGATGGCGCGGCTGGGCGGCTATTACGATCTCAAATACTACCGCTCCTGCCATCACCTGATCGCCAACACCGAGGAAATCGTCGATTATCTGGCCAAGCATGGATGGCCGCGTGAGAAGGCCAGCTATCTGCCCAATTTCGTCGATGAAAGCGATGACCGGCCCATCGATCGGGCCAGCCTGCAAACCCCGCCCGACGTTCCGGTGATCCTGGCCTTGGGCCGGCTGCATTCCGACAAGGCCTTCGACGTGCTCCTCGACGCCATGGCCCTGGTGCCACGGGCTCATTTGTGGCTGGCCGGCGAAGGGGGGCTGGACGCTCCCCTGAAAGCCCAGGCGGCGCGGCTGGGAATTGCCGGGCGCGTGCATTTCCTGGGCTGGCGCACCGACAGCGGGGCCCTGCTGGCCGCTGCCGACTGCCTGGTCTGCCCGTCCCGGGTCGAGCCGCTCGGCAATGTCATCCTGGAGGGCTGGATCCATAAGAAGCCGGTGGTGGCGGCGGCATCGACCGGGCCGGCCGGCCTGATCGAAACGGAAAGGACCGGACTTCTGGTCCCGATGGAGGAGGCCGCCCCGCTGGCCGCCGCCTTGAACAGGGTCATCGACGACCCGGCGCTGGCCGGCGCCCTCGCCGAAGCCGGCCACGCCCGTTATCTGGCCTGCTTCAGCCGCAATGCGGTGGTCGGCCTTTATCTCGACTTCTTTCGAAAGATGGTGCGCTGATGTGCGGCATTGCCGGAGTCATGATGGCCGACGGCTCTATGCCCGACGCCGCTCTTCTCGACCGCTTGGAAAAGGCCCTGTTGCATCGCGGACCCGACGGCACCGGCCGCTATGTGAGGGACGGCGTCGGACTGGTCCATGCCAGGCTGGCCATCATCGACCTGACCTCGGGCGACCAGCCGTTGTTCGGTCCCCGCGGCTGCGCCCTGGTGGCCAATGGCGAGATCTACAACTATATCGAACTGCGCGAGCGGGAATTGCCCGATGCCGATCTGCACACCCGCTCCGACTGCGAGCCGATCCTGCATCTCTACGACCGGCACGGCACGGACGCCGCACGCCATCTGCGCGGCATGTATGCCTTCGCCCTGCACGACCCGGACGCCCGAAGCCTGACCCTGGCCCGCGACCCCTTCGGCATCAAGCAGCTCTATTACGTCGAGACGCCTCGCTGTTTCGCCTTCGCCTCCGAACCGCAGGCCTTGATCGCCGCCGGCCTGGTCGACGTCGAACTGGCCCGCCGCCCGGCCGGCGAATTGCTGCAACTGCAGTTCACCACCGGCGCCGAGACCATCTTCGCCGGGATCCGTCGCTTGTTGCCCGGTGAAACCCTGAGCGTCACGCAAGGCCGGATCACCGGCCGCACGATGCTCGCCGCCCTTCCCGCAGAAGGGCCGCGGCCGGTCGGCGAGACCGACGCCTTGCGGCGTCTGGACGATATCTTGATGGACAGCGTCAATGTTCATCAAAGGGCCGACGTACCCTATGGCCTGTTCCTGTCGAGCGGCATCGACAGCGCCGCCATCCTGACCTGCATGACGCGGCTCAACACCAATCCGGTCCAAGCCTATACCGCCTGCTTTCCGAAGACCGGTGTCCATGACGAATATGACGAGGCGCACAAGCTGGCCAAGGCCATGGGGGCCCATCACGTCAAGATCGAGGTGACGGCCACCGATTTCTGGCGCCTGTTGCCCAAGATCGTCGCCTGCGTCGACGACCCCACCGCCGACTACGCCATCGTGCCGACCTATATCCTGGCAAGGGAAGCCGCCAAGGATCTGAAAGTCATCCTGTGCGGCGAAGGCGGCGACGAAATCTTCGCCGGCTACGGCCGCTATCGGCGGCAAATCCGCCCCTGGTGGCTGGGCGGCCGGCAGCGCCGACGCACCGGCCCCTTCTCCGGCAGGGGCATCCTCTATGAGGAACCGAAGGATTGGCGGGACGGCATCGTCGCCGCCGAGGCGGCCAGCGCACTGCCCGGCCGCAGCAAGCTGCAGATCGCCCAGGCCGCCGACTGCGTCGATTGGCTGGCCCATGGCCTGCTGGTCAAGCTCGACCGCTGCCTGATGGCCCATGGCCTGGAAGGCCGCACGCCGCTGCTCGACCCCGTCGTCGGCGACTTCGGTTTCTGCCTGCCCGAGGATCTGAAACTGGCCCGCGGCCGCGGCAAATATCTGATGCGCCGCTGGCTGGAGGAGCATGTGCCCAACGCCCCCGCCTTCGCCCGCAAGAAAGGCTTTACCGTTCCCGTCGGCGATTGGATCGCCACTCAGGGCGAGAAACTGGGCCTCCTGGTCGCCAATGACCCGGCCATCCAGGCGATCGCATCGGCGGATGCGGTCAAGGCCGCTTTTTCCGGCCGCGATCGGCATACCCTGGAAGCCGCTTGGCGCCTGCTGTTCTTCGCCCTGTGGCATCGCCGGCATATCCGCGGCATCGCCCCCGACGGCGATGTCTTCGAATGCCTGGCCCATCCTCTCGGATAGCCTTACAGTTGATGGTCTGACTCTGATCGCCCGCGGCTCGAAGGATGAACAAGGGATGCGCCAAACCACCATGCTGATCCTGCCGGGATTGGGCGATGCGGGCCTGTCGCATTGGCAAACCCTGTGGCAGATCTCGACCCCCGGCGCCCAGCGCGTCGAGCAGGAGGATCTGGACAATCCGGTCCTGTCCGAATGGATCGACAATCTGCAAGAGGCCGTGGTCAACGCGCCCTCGCCGGTGGTGCTGGTGGCCCACAGCCTCGGCTGCGCCCTGGTCGCCCATTGGGCCCGCAGCGGCGCCACCGGCCGCGTCATCGCCGCCATGCTGGTGGCGCCCGCCGACATCGAACAGGAGGCGCGGACGCCGCCCGCCACCTGGTGCCTGGCGCCGATCCCGCGCGATCCCCTGCCGTTCCCGACCCTGGTCGTCGCCAGCCGCGACGACAGCTATGTCGACATCAATCGCGCCCAGGAATTCGCCCAGGCCTGGCGCGCCACCTTCGTCGATATCGGGCGTGCCGGCCACATCAACGGCAAATCCGGCCTGGGCGCCTGGCCGGAAGGCCGGCATCTGCTGAATGAATTGCTGTTGAAATAGTTCCCGCGGCCCGCCGCGAAGACGACGCCTTCGTCAACTCAAATGAGTGATGAGGACCCCTCCGGTTTTTTGAACCACCAAGACACCAAGGCACCAAGGTGTTTCGGGAAATGTTTGACGATAGCTTGCTCGTGAGCGCCGCAGGCATTCATCCCCCCTGTCCACCGCCCAACCGATGCCGGAAGGGTTAACGTCACCTTGGTGCCTTGGTGATTCATATCTTCATGCCTGCGCCTCACGATGACGGTCAAGGAACCGAGCGGGCTGCGCTCACCCCATTTTTTCCAATACCTTCGACAGGCGCCGGGCGAAAGACGCCGGGTCGGACAGCACCTCGCCTTCGACGATGCGGGCCTGATCGAACAGCAGCCAGGCGGTGTCGGCCAAGCGGTCCGCCGCGCCCTCGGACGTCGCCTCGCCGGCCAGCCGGCGGATCAGCGGGTGGCGCGGATTGACCTCAAGGATGCGCGGCGCCCGTTGACCGGCCTGCTGATGCTGGCGCAGCAGACGCTCCAGATGCAGACCGACATCGCCTTCGTCGGCGACCAGGCAGACCGGGCTGTCGATCAGGCGATCCGAACTGCGCACGTCCTTGACCTGATCGCCCAACGCCAGCTTGAAGGCGGCGATCAGGGCCGCCACCGCGTCGCCGGCCGCCGGTTCCGGCCGCTTGTCGTCGGCGCCTTCGGCTCCCTTGATCGAAGACAGATCGGCCGCGCCCTGGGTGACCGAGCGGAACGGCTTTTCCTGATAGGCGCTGATGGCGTTCGGCCAGAATTCGTCGATGGGATCGGTCAGCAGCAACACCTCGATGCCCTTGGCGATAAAACCTTCCAATTGCGGGCTTTTCTTCAGGGAGGAGATTTCATCGCCGCTGATGGTATAGATGGCCTCCTGTCCCTCCTTCATGCGCGACACATAGGTGGCCAGGCTGATCGGCTCGTCGGAAGCGGTGGTGGCGAACCGGCAAAGCTCCAGAATTTCGGCCTTCCGCTCGAAATCCTCATAGAGGCCTTCCTTGAGAACAGCGCCGAAGTTCGTCCAGAAGGTCGCATAATCGCCCTCGGCGTCCTCGGCCCGCTTTTTCAATTCGCTCAAAAGGCGCTTGACCAGGCCGGTGCGGATCTTGGCCAGCACCGGATTGTGCTGCAGCATCTCGCGGCTGACGTTGAGCGGCAGATCCTGGCTGTCGACGATGCCGCGCACGAAACGCAAATAGGGCGGCAGCAATTCGGCGCAATTGTCGGTGATGAACACCCGTTTGACATAGAGCTTGAGATGCTGCTTGCGATCGGGCTGAAAGAGATCGAACGGCTTCTGGCTGGGAACGAACAGCAGGCCGGTATATTCGATCGCCCCTTCCGCCTTGTAATGCAGCGTCGCCCAGGGCTCGTCGAAGGCATGGGCGACATGGTGATAGAATTCCTTGTATTGCTCGGCCGTGATCTCGGATTTCGCGCGGATCCACAGGGCGGACGCGCTGTTGACGGTCTCCTCCTTGCCCTCCTCGACCAGGACCACCGGCAGGGCGATGTGATCGGAATAGGTCTTGACGATATTCCTCAGGCGATAGCCGTCGAGATATTCGTCCTCGCCTTCCCGCAGATAAAGAACGATCTTGGTGCCCCGTTCGGCGCCCGCTTCCTCGGCGATGGTGAATTCGCCCTTGCCATCCGAGGTCCAGCGCCATCCCTGGTCCTCGTCGGCCTTTCGGGTGATCACCTCGACCTTCTCGGCCACCATGAAGGCGGAATAGAAGCCGACGCCGAACTGGCCGATCAGGCTCATGTCCTTTTTCGCTTCGCCGGTCATCTGATCGAGGAAGGCCGCCGTGCCGGAACGGGCGATGGTCCCCAGATTGTCGACCAGATCGTCCCGGTTCATGCCGATCCCGTTGTCGGCGATGGTGAGCGTCCGTGTCGCCTTGTCGGGCGACAAGGTGATGCGGAATTCGCCCGGCCCGCCGGCCAGCAGGTCCGGCTGGGTCAAGGCGGCGTATCGCAGCTTGTCGCAGGCATCCGACGCATTGGAGATCAATTCCCTGAGGAAGATCTCCTTGTTGCTGTAAAGCGAGTGGACGACGAGATCCAGAAGCTTGCTGACTTCCGCCTGAAAACTGAGCTTTTCTTCGGCCATGGGAGGTGTAACCTTGATAATCGATCCAGTGGGTGAACACATTCGCCCGCAGGATATGAGGGAAAGGTCGGCGCAGTGCAAGTCCCTGCAGTGATACGGAATTTTCCGGGCCTCGACGAGAGCGTTGGCCTTCCCCGGTTGACTTGGGTATGTATATCGCCCCGACGGCGGACAATTGCGCCTAAGGGAGTCCGGTACCGAGAGCCCAAAGCGGTATCCGGGCACGATTTCGCCGGTAGGGACGAACTTTGACGGAGAGGCTCATGCGAATTCCTTTGCAGATCACCTTTCATGGTATCGACCACTCCGATGCCATCGAGGAGCGTATCCGTGAAAAAGCGGACAAACTCGAACAAGTTTGCGACCGCATTACCCGTTGCCGCGTGGTGATCGAGGTCCACCACCGCAATACCAGCAGCTTACACCGCAAGGGTGAACCCTTTCATATCACCGTCAATGTCACGGTGCCAGGTGCCGAGCTTGTGGTGAAACGCGACCCCAAGGACTCCCATGTCAATGAAGACATCCTCATCGCATTGCGTGAGGCCTTCGAAAATATGGAACGCCAGCTCAAGGACTTCATGACGCGCCAGCGCGGCGAATCGAAAACCCGCGCCGCACTGTAGTCGTCGGAAAAGACAAAGTGAGGCGGTGTGCCGGGGGGCGCACCGCCTCTTTGTTTGATCCAAGCCGGATTTGTTCGAGCGGCCCGCAAAATGCCGTCATTGCGAGCGACCAGCGAAGCAATCCTGGGATACCGGCCGGCTGCTGGATTGCTTCGGAGCAATGCTCCTCGCAATGACGGCATTTGTGTCACCGTCAGCGAATCCCTGCTTAGATCAAACAAACTTGCAATCTCCGCACACCTACCTGATTTTTAGGTCATGACATCGCTGCCTGCCACCGGCCGGGTGATCGCGGTGCTGGGGCCCACCAACACCGGAAAGACCCATTTGGCGCTTGAGCGGATGCTCGGCCACCGTACCGGCATGATCGGATTCCCGCTGCGCCTGCTGGCCCGCGAGAACTACGACCGCATCGTGCGCCTCAAGGGAAAGGCGACCGTCGCCCTGCTGACCGGCGAAGAGAAGATCATCCCGGCCCATCCCTCCTGGTTCATCTGCACGGTCGAAAGCATGCCGCTCGACCGGCGCGTCGATTTCCTGGCAGTGGACGAGATTCAGCTCTGCGCCGATCCCGACCGCGGCCATGTCTTCACCGACCGGCTGCTGCATGCCCGGGGCCAGACCGAGACCATGTTCCTCGGCGCCGAAACCATCAAGCCGCTGATCCGCCAACTGGTGCCGCGGGTCGAATTCGTCACCCGGCCGCGCTTTTCCCAGCTCAGCTATGCCGGAGCGCAGAAGCTTCAGCGCCTGGCCCCGCGCTCGGCGGTCGTCGCCTTTTCGGCGGCCGACGTCTATGCCCTGGCGGAGTTGATGCGCCGCCAGAAGGGCGGTGCGGCGGTGGTCCTCGGCGCCTTGAGCCCGCGCACCCGCAATGCCCAGGTCGGGCTCTATCAGGCGGGAGAGGTCGATTATCTGGTGGCCACCGACGCCATCGGCATGGGCCTCAATATGGATGTCGACCATGTCGCCTTCGCCGGTTTGCGCAAATTCGACGGGCGGGTCCCGCGCGGCCTGGACGCGACCGAGGTGGCGCAGATCGCCGGACGGGCCGGACGGCATATGAACGACGGCACCTTCGGCACCACCGGCGACATCGGCCCGATCGCCGCGGAGATCGTCGATGCCGTGGAAAATCACACCTTCCCGCCCTTGCAGCGTTTGCAATGGCGCAACAGCGACCTGCGCTTCACCTCCATCGAGACTTTGCTGGGCGCGCTCAACCGGCAGCCCGACCGTCCGGGATTGATCCGCGCCCGCGACGCCGACGACCAGCTGGTGCTGCAGGCGCTGGCCGCCGATCCCGAGATCGCCGCCCGCGCCCGCTCGCCCGAACGGGTCCGCCTGCTGTGGGACGTCTGCCAGATTCCCGATTTCCGCAAGACCCTGGCCGAACAGCACAGCCGGCTGCTCGCCGTCATCTTCCGCCATCTGAGCGGGCCGGACGAGAGATTGCCGGATGACTGGCTCGATCAGCAGATCAAGCGCCTCGACCGGACCGACGGCGACCTCGACACTCTGATCGGCCGCATCGCCAACATCCGCACCTGGACCTATGTCAGCCATCGCGCCGACTGGCTGACCGATGCCGCCGGCTGGCAGGCCCGCAGCCGCGCCATCGAGGATCGCCTGTCGGATGCCCTGCACGACCGCCTGACCCAGCGCTTCGTCGATCGCCGGACCACCATGCTGGTCCGCAAGCTGAAGGGCACCGACGTCTTGCTGTCCAATGTGGCGAAGGACGGACAGGTGGTGGTCGAAGGCCATTTCGTCGGCAATCTGCGCGGCTTCCAATTCGAGGCCGACCATGCCGAGGGGATCCACGCCACCCGCACCGTCGCGGCGGCGGCCCAACGCGCCCTGCGTCCGGAAATCGCCAGCCGCGTCGCCCTGCTCGCCGCCGAGCCCGATACGGCCTTCGCCCTGGACGATCAGGGACGAATCCTTTGGCAGGACAATCCGGTGGCCCGGCTCAGCCCCGGCGCCACGCCCTTGCGGCCGGCCGTCGTCCTGCTGCCGTCCGACCTGATCGAAACGGCGGCCCGGGACCTGCTGCACAAACGGCTGACCGCCTGGATCGCGGACTTTCTCGCCGGCGGGCTGGCGCCCCTGTTCGCCGCCCAGGCCGCCCCGCTGTCGGGACCGGCCCGCGGACTGGTCTTCCAATTGGGCGAAGGTCTGGGCTCGCTGCCCAGGCGAAGCGCCGCGGCACAGATCCGCCCGCTCTCCGAGACCGACCGTAAGGCGCTGGCCCGCCTCGACATCCGTCTCGGCATGGAAAGCGTCTTTCTTCCGCCGCTGTTGAAACCGGCGAGCCAGAGCCTGCGCGCCCTTTTGTGGTGCGTCCACCGCGGCCTTTCCCCTTTGCCGGCACCGCCGCCCGGCTGCATCACCGTGCCGATGGTCGACGGATATCCGCCGGGCTTCTACGAGGCCATCGGCTTTCGTCCCCTGGGCAGCCGGGCGGTCCGTCTCGATATGCTGGAACGCTTCGCCGCCGAGGTCCGTCACCTGGCCCGTTCCGGGCCTTTCCCGGCGAGCCCGGCCCTGTCCGCCCGGCTGAACCTTTCCCAAGGCGATGTGGGACATATCCTGGAAGCGCTGGGCTATCGACCGGAAGCCGGTGAACCGGGACCTCTTTACCGGACGGCGTCCCGCCGGCCGGTGGGCCGCCCGCCCCGCCGCCCCGACAAGACCGAAAGCTCACCCTTTGCCGCCCTGCGCAGTCTGACCCGGGCATGAGCGATGGATGGCCTGCGGATCGACAAATGGTTGTGGTTTGCCCGCTTCTGCAAATCGCGTAGCCTCGCTCAGCATCTGATCGACGAGGGCGCGGTAAAACTCAACAACCGGCCGATCGACAAAGTCAGCACCACGGTACGCGAAGGCGACGAGCTGACCTTCCGCCAGGGCCGCGGCTGGCGGCGGGTCATGGTGACGGGCATCGGCAGCCGGCGCGGTTCGACCAGCGAGGCCCAGGCGCTATACCAGGAGTTGGCCGCCCCGGATCCGCCGCCCGACGACTGGGCATAACGGCTTTCAATCGTTCCAACCGTGTCCGACGGTTTGTCATCACAACACGGATGGACACGGACGACCACGGATGAACGCAGATTGGCGCCGCAGGCATCCTTCGCATAACCCAGCCGAACGCGACCGGAAGGACGGGGGAGGGCCTGCGGCGCCTATTCTTATCCGTGCCTATCCGTGGTTGTCCGTGTTGCTCTTCACCGTTCCATTGGGCCGGGAAAGATCCCCGACTGAGCGGAGGGTTGTTCCCGCGGCCATGCTGTGCTAGGCAAGGCGCCATGTTCGATGGTTTCAAGTCTTTATTTTTTGGTGAAAGTGGCGCCGTGCATGCGGTTGCCGCCGATGACGTGCGCCTTGCCGCCGCAGCCCTGCTGGTCGAGGCGGCGACGGTCGACGGCTCGTTGGAGGGCGTCGAGGGCGCACTGGTCCTCAAGCTGCTGGGCGAACGCTTCCACATGTCCGACGAAGCGGCCCGAGCGCTGCTGGCGCAGGCCAGTGCCTTGCAGAAGCAATCCAACCAATTGTTTCCTTTCACCAAGGTGATTGTCGAGAAATTCGACTTCCCCCAACGCATCAATGTGATCGAGATGCTGTGGGAGGTGGTTTTCGCCAATGGCCAGTTGCACGATTACGAGGCCAGTCTGGTTCGCCGGGTGGCCGGACTGCTTTTTGTTTCCGACCAAGACAGCGGAGCCGCGCGTCAGCGGGCCATGGCCCGTCTCGGGCTCGCCGGCCCCTTGGTCTGAAGACCCAACCCTACGGAGAATGTTATGACCTATGTCGTCACGGAAAACTGCATCAAGTGCAAATTCATGGATTGCGTCGAGGTTTGCCCCGTCGATTGCTTCTACGAGGGCGAGAACTTCCTGGTGATCAATCCTGATGAATGCATCGACTGCGGTGTCTGTGAACCGGAATGCCCCGCCGAAGCGATCTTCCCGGACAGCGAGGCCAAGGCCGCCGAGTGGGCCGAGACCAACCGCACCTATGCGACGCTGTGGCCCAATATCACCCGCAAGGGCGAATCGCCCGCCGACGCCGAAAGTTGGAAGAACAAGCCCGGAAAAGCCGAATTGCTCAGCCCCAATCCGGGAAAACGCTGAGCCGATTGCCAGGGGACGACGGCCGGGCGGAAGGGAGATCGCCGGCCGTTCCGCCCGGCCGCCGATCCTTGCAACCGAAGATAGCGTTTTGATTCCGAGACGGATTCGTTCTGTTCCTCGACGATCGTCTATGGTATAAAGTCCTTTCCGCTGAACCAGGTTTGGCGGATAGCTGCTTAGCGGCTAGGCCATTTGGGCTAACGCCCCACACGGCAAGACCAGGAGTTCCGAATCGACCGCTTTTGCGGTGCGGTGCGCGGCGTTTTTTGCTGTGCCTGGCCGTTGCCCAGGTTTTATTGAGGGATGAGCAGGATATGCTGGACGAATCGTTTTCTGAAGGCGACTACGTAGTCTATCCGACCCACGGGGTCGGCAAAGTTGAATCCATCGAGCTGCAACGGATTGCCGGACACGAACTGGAACTGTTCGTCATCACCTTCGATCGCGATCGCATGACTTTGCGCGTCCCGGTGCCGAAGGCGCGGAAGTCCGGTTTGCGCAAATTGTCCTCGCCGGTGATCATGGACACGGCGCTCAGCACGCTGCGCGGCCGCGCCAAGGTCAAGCGGGCCATGTGGAGCCGCCGCGCCCAGGAATATGAGGCGAAGATCAATTCCGGCGATCCCATTTCGATCGCCGAAGTGGTGCGCGACCTGCACCGCAACGCCAACCAACCCGACCAATCCTACAGCGAACGCCAGATCTACGAAGCCGCTCTCGAACGTTTGGCCAGCGAACTCGCCGCCGTCGAACGCATCGAACCGGAAATGGCGACGCAAAAACTGGAAAAGCTGCTCGACGCCGCTTAAGGTAGCAGGAGCGGCATCGACCGATGCCGCTCCTGTCGACCCTTGGGGAGGTGA
The DNA here is from genome assembly GCA_031291415.1 of Telmatospirillum sp. Taxonomy (GTDB): domain Bacteria; phylum Pseudomonadota; class Alphaproteobacteria; order Rhodospirillales; family Magnetospirillaceae; genus Telmatospirillum. The sequence goes on along the minus strand of JARLJB010000095.1, from coordinate 20,759 downwards.
GACGCAGCGCATGTCCTCGGAGCAGAGCATCTTCGCGACATTGCGTGGCCAGTCGTGCATCTGGGCGGTAGCCGCCATCCATGGCCAGGCGGATCGCCTGTCTGCCTTGCATCATCAGCTCTCTCGAGAATTTCAGCCGGGCGACCAGATCGTCTATCTGGGCAATTATTCCGGCCATGGCCAACAGATCCGTCAGACCATCGACGAATTGCTGCTGTTCCGCCGGGCCATCCTGGCACGTCAGGATGTCGATTGCGACGACATCGTCTTCCTGCGCGGCGCCCAGGAGGAGATGTGGCAGAAGCTGCTGCAGCTGCAGTTTGCCCCCAACCCGCAGGAAGTCCTGCAGTGGATGGTCTCCCAGGGCATCGAACCGACCATCGAGGCCTATGGTGCCTCGGTGCAGGAAGCGAAGCTGGCCGCCCGCGAGGGGATCCTGTCCCTGACCCGCTGGACCAGTCAGCTTCGGCAAAATCTGCGTGCCCTCGACGGGCATGCGACGCTGATGAGCGTGCTGCGCCACGCCGCCTTCACCGAAAACGCCAGCCTGCTGTTCGTCCATGCCGGCATCGATCCGCAGCGCCCGCTGTCGGCCCAAAGCGACAGTTTCTGGTGGGGCAGCTCGGCCTTCGCGGCGATCACCCAGCCCTATGGCGAGTACCGGCGGATCGTGCGCGGCTACGACCGCACCCATGCCGGCGTCAAGGAGACCCCCTTCACCCTGTCGCTCGACGGTGGATGCGGCTTCGGCGGCGATCTGCTGGCGGCGCAATTCGGCCCCGACGGGACCCTCCTGCAAGTCCTGAAGGCATGAGCGCAAGGGATCGTTTCCTCTCCTTTCGCATCCCGCCGCTGCCCTGCTGTCTCTCGCTTTTTCTGGCGATCCTGCCCGCCCTGCCCCGTCCCGCCCTGGCCGCCGATCCCGCCGTGGGGCCGATCGAAACAGCGGTGCCGCCGCCCGCCGAATGGGGCAAGACCGATCTGCGCTTCCGGGGCGTCGCCCATGTGCTCGCCATCGAACCCGGCGGCAGCCTGGCGCTCGCCGACGGCCGGCGGCTCCGCCTGGCCGGCATCGTCCTGCCCAGCCGCCCCTTGCGGGTCCCGCCCGACCAGCCCTGGCCCATCGAGGCCGAGGCGGAGGCGGCCTTGACCGCCCTGACCGCCGGGAAGGATCTCCAGCTTTATCAATCCGGCCAGCCGCAGGACCGCTATGGCCGTCTGCTGGTCCAGGCCCTTCGCGAAGACGGCCTTTGGCTGCAGACGGCCTTGCTGCGCCAGGGATTGGCCCGCGTCGAGACGGCGCCGGGCGGCCGGCTGCCGATTCCGGCCCTGCTGGGCGCCGAAGCCCTGGCCCGGCGCGCCGGGATCGGCCTGTGGGCCCTGCCGGCCTATCGGGTGAAACGTCCCGCCGAAGCCGACGCCTGGATCGACAGCATGCAGTTGGTCGAGGGCCGGATCACGGCGGTGCATCGGGACAAGGATGGACTGAGGCTCGCTTTCGGCGGCAATCGGCGGCATGCTTTTTCCGTGCACCTGCCCTTTGCGGTGTGGACGGACTGGGCCGCCATGCCCACTCTTAGTCGGGACGCCGATGGTGCCCCGTCGCCGGCGACGCCTTGGACCGCCGCCCCCTCCGCCCTGGTCGGCCAGCGCTTACGGGTGCGCGGCTGGATCGGCAGCGGGAGCACGGCAGAGATCGACGTCGGCGACACCGGACAGATCGAATGGATCGCGCCGCGGCGGGACCGATGGCGTAAAAAGGCCAAGCGGCGGTCGGATTGGGAATAAGGATCAAGGGACGCGACCATGAAAGGCGACAAAGAGACTGCGGGCGCGCTTTATCTGCCCCTCGAACCCTACCGTCAGGGGTGGTTGGCGGTGGGCGGCACGCACCGGCTCTACTGGGAGGAGTCGGGCAATCCGGCCGGCCGGCCGGTGGTGTTCCTGCACGGCGGACCGGGCGCCGGCTGCGCGCCTTTGCATCGCCGCTTCTTCGACCCGGCGCATTACCGCATCGTGCTGTTCGACCAGCGCGGCTCCGGCCGCTCGGTGCCGGCCGCCCTGGTTTCCGACAACACCACCGCCCTTCTGGTCGAGGATATCGAAAGCCTGCGCCGGCATCTGAAGGTCGAGCGCTGGCTGGTCTTCGGCGGCTCCTGGGGCAGTACGCTGGCCCTGGCCTATGGCGAGGCCCACCCCGAGCGCTGCGCAGGCTTCGTGCTGCGCGGCATCTTCCTGTTCCGACCGGCCGAGGTGGACTGGTTCCTCCATCAGATGGGCCGCTTCTTCCCCGAGGCCGGGCGCCATTTCATCGGACATCTGCCGCCCGAGGAGCGGACCGCGCTGCTGCAGTCCTATTACCGCCGGCTGACCAGCCCCGATCCCTCGGTCCATATGCCGGCCGCCCAGGCCTGGTGCAGCTATGAGGAGTCCTGTTCGCGCCTGATCGCCGAGCCGGGCGACACCCGTTCGTCGCCGTCGGCCCTGGCCATGGCCCGCATCGAGGCCCATTACATGATCCACGACGGCTTCCTGGAACCCGACCAGCTGCTGCGCGACATCTCCCGCCTGCACGCCCTGCCGGCCACCATCGTGCAGGGCCGCTACGACATGGTCTGCCCGATCACCAGCGCCGACGACCTGGCCCGCGCCTGGCCCGGCGCGGTCTTCCAGATCGTCCCCGACGCCGGCCATTCCGCCATGGAGCCCGGCATCCGCGCCGCCCTGGTCACCGCCACCGACCGTTTTCGCGCGTTGACGTAAGGGAAACCGGACGAGAGCCCCAGAGAAATGGCGTCATCCCAAGAGCGCCCCCTTCGCACCTTTCTTGAACGCCGCCGCCCGCCATGCGATAACCGCCCTGGGCGCCCGTAGCTCAGTAGGATAGAGCGGCTCTTAGACCCGACCACCCTACCATGTAGGCAGGCTCGCGGCTCTCTTCCTGGGTTTCGGCGAGTGGTAAGGTTACCGGTCCTTGCCCAAATCGGGACCGCAGATAGGTTGCCACGGGCTCCAAGGGCCTGTAATAGAGGGTAACCATCGACATTGCCGATCATGTCGACGGAATGTTTTGGTGGAACAATGTCCGCGTAGCTCAGCAGGATAGAGCACAGGATTCCTGTTAAATTGGGCGTTGCGTTCGGAAACGGCGCAACGGATTCGCTCAAAGTCGGGGAACGCTACGGCGCTACGGCGCCTTGCCAATCCCGAGCCAAGCCCCGAAAGGGGAAGGTGTAGAGACTGGATGGGCGACACCTAAAGACTTCGGTCCATGGTGAAGGGACAGTCCAGACCACGAACACCCGCGAGGGTGGCGGCGAAAGTCGAAGTGGGATGAATCCTGGGGCCGTGGGTTCGAATCCCGCCGCGGACACCAAACACACGAGGGGCCGGAAAACGCCAATATTGGTGGTTCCGGCCCTTTCTGTATGCGACCGCGCGATAAGCAACTCTCGCGCGGAATCCCCAGCATGTATTCAAGATCATAAAAGGGGCCGGCCGGAATGCGTAAAGTGCCTGGTCGGCTCGCTTGATGAGAACAGAGCAATCGCCGTCGTCAGGCAATACGATGGTCAAGCCGAAACCGGTCTCTGGGAGGGATGGCATGGGGTTCGCGATATCCAGGCAAGCGCTCTATATTAAGGTTTGGGCAGATCCGATGCGAACCGTGGCTGCGCGTTACGGAATCAGTGATGTTGGATTGGCCAAGATCTGCAGGGCCGCTGAGATTCCGGTCCCAGAGCGTGGCTATTGGGCGAAGAAGTCGGCCGGAAAGCGGGTTTCGCAGCCCGACTTGCCTCTACGCTTCCCAGGGGCCGCCGACGTTGTCGGGATCGGGCCTCGGCACCAAAATAGCGTTGACTGGGACGATGTCATCGCCAATCCGCCCGAAGCACCGGTCTTTAATGAGAGCATTGAATCGGTTCAGATCCGCGCTGCCAAAATAGTCGGCAAGATTCGACTTCATACAGCCTTCGTCGATTGCCACCCACTCATCGCCAAACTGATCGCTCAAGACGAAGAACGACGCGCAGACGGATATGGCTGGATGAAGCCAAGTTATGACGCTCCCATCGGTCGACGCCGCTTACGCCTGATGAACACATTGTTCTTGGCGATGCAGCGGCTCGGATGTTCAGTTTCGATGTCGATGTCCAAGTATGCCGATGACAACCGTGACATCGGGATTAGGGTCGGAGATGAAATTGTTTGCTTAACATTCAGTGTTCGCAAGGATGCTGCTGACAACCGCGGCCTGTCGCGGCGGCGCGCATCAGAGCATGACGTCACCGACAAGTTGGCCCTTACACTTAAGACAAACGGATGGGGATCCACCTCGATCCGACAACAATGGGTGGATGAGGGTGGCTATCGCATTGAAGATTCGGTAACAGAGATTGTCACAAGCCTTCTCGTTTCAGCAGAGCTTCAGATGCGAGAATCGGCAGCGCATAACCACGCGTGGGTCTTAAAGCGCCGCCTCGAAATCATCGAGGAGACCCGACTGAAGAAGATTGAAGCCGATCGAAAAGAGCGAGAACTGAGAGAACAGGAAGAACGTGATCGCATCAAGCGGCTCCTTTCCGAAGCCGATCTGCTAAGACAGGCAGACGCGATTCGTTCGTATGTCGACGCCATTCGCGATCGTGCTGCCGGAGTTCCTGTCGCTCCGGAAGATATCGAACGTTGGGCCTGTTGGGCTTTAGCCCAAGCCGATCGTATCGACCCATCAAAGACGCTCTCGTTCCTCAAGAACATCGAGGGCTGACACCATGGATACCAATCTTGGCGCATCGACAGCGGCCGACCAAGGTTCGCCGGCGCTCCCCTTGGTCGCGGGAGTTGAAGGCACCGAAGCAGATTGCGCTTCGGGTTCATTTCCCAATGGTCGATGAAATGGTGGCTGAGGGTCGTCGCATCGGGTTGGCGGCAGACGACGTCATTGACGAGGTCGTCGCCAGTTGGAGTGGCGCGACAGATCATTTCAGGTATAGCAATCAGAATCCCAATTGACGGGCCAATGGACCGCCATGGATTGCCCATGGCGATTTGGGCGTGAAGGAAAGTGGTTGATGCGGCCCGAGCAAGGACGGCGCAGTGGTCTGATTTCGTTCGACGGAGGAAAACATGCGCGAAGAAGAGAGAAGCCCGAAGAGGTGAACGAGAAGGTCTCCTTGATCGTGGAACGCCAGTTCCTTGGCGCGTTGTGCAAATACGCAAGCTATTTGTTGCATGCCGATGGCAAGATCACTGGAGTTCTCTCGGGCACACATGCCAATGATGCGTCAGATGCAGAGATCAAGAAGCTCTTGGAAGAGCGAGTTCTCAAGGGCAGCTGCGATTGGCAAACCTTCGAGTCCGAGCTCGACAAGGTGCGGGAGCACGTAGTCCTTCACATGGAACCAATGGACGAAAACGGCAAGACCACGACGAGGTGGCGCCTCGCTGACGGGAAGATTGCCCTGAAGAAGGTGCAGCACACCTACGGCATCAATGCCACTTGGGAGGTGCCGTTGGCGAAAGAGGTTGCACATTCCGAGTATGCTCGGCGGTTCAGAGAAGATCTTTTCAGGCTCACCAATATTCAGGCGGTCGCATAGCCGTCACATTCTGGATGTTTGCGATCTTACGCGACGATTCTGCTACAAAAACAAGGTGCGGATGCTTCCGTCAGCTTTCTGCATCCTACCTATCCCCCAAAAAAAATGACAATTGTCACGCACGCATAGCGTGTGCCTAAAATGGGATCGAATCGTCCAGCGCACAGGGATCCGGTTCTGGCCATGTCAAGGGCTTGGGCGGCTTGGCTGGGGCTTGGCGCGCGACCGGCTCGGCGCTGACCTCGACGATAGCGCATTTCTTGGTGCGCCGGAGTTCCCGGCCAACCGCGTTGGCGAAGAGCGCCCGCATTTGCTCGATAACCGGCAGGGGGCTCGGACACCCAGCGCTTCTTGACATTGCCGCGGACGACCCGCGGGACGACCCGCGTCCTTCTGACTAGCGCCGCTGCTCGTTCCGGAACGCCAGTTCGTCCAGATAGCGCTGGCCGTGCTTATCGCTTCAAAAGTGTCATACGCCGACGTAACCCAGGTGGTCGGCGATTTGGTTCCTCGATCGAGTCAAAGCCGTTGCCGGCGGATCCGGTAATAAACCCAATCTCGTTGCATGTCCTTACGGTCAGCGCGCCAACCCTTACCACACCAGATCCTGGTTGGGAGGTCCCCTGGAAGGCCGCGGCGTGACATGCCGATTCCGAGGTTGCTGAGCTTGCTTTTAGATCTACATTAACTTACACTTTCTGTAAGTTTCTGTGGAGTGCCGAATGCAACCAATCAAGCAGCTGATGGACCTCCTGGAGCGGCATGCCGACGGCGACCACTACCTGTTCTCGCCGTCCGATCTGCGCGTCGCGCTTCCGGATATATCCGACAACGCCTTTCATGTCTTGTTTAATCGCGCCGCCAAAAAGAAGGTGCTGACCCGCGTCTGCCGCGGCATCTATGTGCGCGAGCAAGCGATGAAGAACGATGGTCTACTGCTGTTCCATGTGGCTGCGCGCCTGCGTGCGGACGAGTTTAATTACATCAGCCTGGAGACGGCATTAAGCGACGCCGGGGTTATTTCCCAAATACCCCTGCAATGGGTCACCATAATGTCGACGGGCCGGTCGAACCGCATCCCCTGCGGCCGCTGGGGATCCATCGAGTTTGTCCACACCAGGAACACCCCTGACCGGGTTGCAGACAAGCTAATCTATGACGCACGCTGCGGCATGTGGCGCGCCGGCGTCGACCTGGCGCTCCAGGACATGCGGCGGGCCAAGAGGCCCATGGATCTGATCAATTTGGGGGTGGCCGATGAGCTTGTTCGATCGTCTCGTTGATTCTGCTTTGGCCAACCGGTCTGCTTTGGCGCAGTTACGTCCCGTGGTCGAGAAGGAACTGCTGCACCACGACATTCTGCGGACTATGGCAGAGATGGACGTGCTGCAACACCTGACGTTCATCGGCGGCACTTGTCTGCGCGCCTGCTACGGCTCCAATCGGCTGAGCGAAGATCTGGATTTCACCGGGGGAGCCGACTTCGACAAGGCCACCCTCTCCGATCTTGCCGACCGCCTCAAGACGATGGTAGCTAAGAAGTACAATCTGCCTGTTGATGTTTCAGAGCCGACGAAGGAGGCCGATGACGTCGAGAACGGCAACGTCGACACCTGGAAGCTCAAGGTGCAGACACGCCCGGCGGCCAGACATCTTCCGTCCCAGCGAATCAATATCGACATCTGCGCCATCCCCAGTCATGACCGCCAATTCGTGATCCTGCGCAATTTATATGCTGTCGACATGGGGACCAGTGGCCTTGTCCTCCCCGCTCAGAGCCAACGCGAAATCCTGGCGGATAAGGTCGTGGCGCTGGCCATGCGCCGGAACCGGCTAAAGAACCGGGACCTATGGGACATCGCGTGGCTGCATCAGGGTGGCAGCGTCGTGGACAACGCTCTTGTCCGCCAGAAGCTCACAGACCGCACCATCGCCTCCGAGACGTTTCTGGCCGCGCTGCGCGATCGGACGACATTCCTCGCCAAGGAGGAGGCTGCCTACGCCGATTTCCGTAAGGAAATGGAGCGGTTCGTGCCTAGCGACCTGGTCGAGAAGACTGTTCGGAACCCTCAGTTCTGGGCTTTCCTAACCGGTCATGTTGGAACGATCGAACAAAGCCTCAGTCGGGAGCTTGGGGCGCCAGGAACGGCGTTTAAGATGTAGCACGCGACCAGTTCATTGTCCTGCGCGCGTCGGCTCTAGGTGTGGAGTCGCAAGACGTTGTCCCCATTCAGGCCGATTCGGCTGATGGGTGTCTTCGCCTTCAAACTACCATGTGGTCGATGCCAATTGTAGCGGTGCATCCAGATCGGTAACTCTTCGGCGCGGTGGGCTGAATTCTCATAAGCCTGAGCGTAAGCCCACTCGCGTAGGGCGGTCTGGATGAAGCGTTCAGCCTTGCCGTTTGTTTTTGGCGTGTAGGGCTTGGTCCGGATGTGTTTCAAGCCGTGGCCTTTGCAGGCATCGCGAAAAGCAAAGGATTTATAGCAAGAGCCATTGTCGGTCATGACCCGTTGTACGGAGATCCCAAGGCTTTTGTAGTAAGCCAGAGCAGCGTCCAGGAAGGCGACCGCACTTTCCTTTTTCTCGTTGGGCAAGATGTCGGTGAAGGCAACCCGCGAGTAAGCGGGTGGCCATGGCCGCCTGCCGCTGACGCCAGCTTCGCCGCATAATGTGTCCGAGGTGATAGACACGATGATCGTGTCCACCAAGGAAGATGGACACGAGCGCGATGCTGTGGCGTGGTGTGCTTCGCACGAACCAGGTGACCAACAAGTCCAGTCGCAGTCGCTCATCTTGGGCGACGGGTTCTGACCTTCGACCTGGTTGGTTTGGCTGCCTCTGCGGCGCGGTATGGATTGCAGACAGTGCGGATGGCAACCACTGCCTGAGAGATTTCCTGATAGGCGGTCGGTTTGCGGCGCGCCTTCTCCGCCGCCGGCATGTCGAACAGGAAGTCCTGAGCGACGTCGAAGTAGAGCAGGATCGGCTCCATCAGCGACCGGTGCTTGGTCAGGAAGATGATCTCGCTCCACAGATCGCGCCGCAAGCCAACCCCCATCATGAAGCCGACCGCCCAGTGGCGAACGAAGAGGCTTCCGTCGTCATCCACCATGAACATCGGCCGATACTCGGCGGGGCGTTCGGACAACGTGGCGGACACCTCGTTGTAGCGATTGAAGACGGTCTGAATCGCGCGATCCTCCGGGCTGTCGGCGAGTCCCATCGGCAAGCGACCGCCGAAGATCAGCGGCAGCCATTCGGACGGATGGACGAACGTCGGGGCAGCGACCAATGCGGCGATCAGCCCGTCGATGGCGCTGATGCCGACAAAGCCATCGGGACCACCCTTGCCCCGCAGGATCTCATCGAGCTCGTCATAGGTGAAGGGCGGTTTGCTGCGCTTCATGCGGCGACTTTATCATGCTGACCGTTTCGCCGCGCCCATTCCCAGGGCAGCAGTTCGTCGATCCGGTTGATCGGATGGTCGGCGATGCGGGCGGCCAAGTCGCGCAGATAGGCTTCGGGATCGAGACCGTTGAGGACAGCTGTCTGGATAATGGTGTACATCATCGCGGCGCGTTCGCCCCCGCTGTCGGCCCCGGCAAACAGCCAGTTCTTTCGTCCCAGAGCCAGCGGCCGGATCGCCCGTTCGGCGGCATTGTTGGTCATCTCGAGCCGGCCGTCCGTGGTGTAGCGGACCAACGCCGTCCAGCGGACCAGGGCGTAGCGGATGGCCTTGGCCAGGGTGCTCTTGGCGCTGATCCGAGTGAGCGCGTCGTCGAGGAAGGCCTTGAGCCCGGCCAGCAGCGGCACGGACTGTTTCTGGCGGACGGCCAGGCGGACATCGGGCGTGTTGCCGTTGATGGTGGCTTCGATGGCGAACAACTGAGCCATGCGTTCCAACGCCTCTTGGGCAAGGGGCGAAGCGGTGTCGGCGTGCACTTCGTATATCTGCCGGCGGGCATGCGACCAGCAGGCCACGGGTTCTATTATTGGTTGTCCAGTTGCGGGATGCGGCGCGTACAGGTCGTTAAAGCCGGCATAGGCGTCGGCATGAAGGAAGCCGCGACAGCCGTCGAGCAACACCTTGGCATGCTCACCCTTGCGATCGGGGGAGTAGCGATAGACCACCGCCGGCGGCGCAGTGGAGCCCCATGGTCGTTCGTCACGCACCAGGACCCACAATCGACCGGTCTTGGTCCGGCCGCGCCCCGGATCGAGGACCGGCACCGGGGTGTCGTCGGCATGCAGGGCGGGGCCGGCTCGGACATGGCGGGCGATCCCCTGCCACACAGGTTCCGCCAGGAAGGCGAACTGCCCTACCCAGCCGACCATGGTCCCCCGGTCGATGTCGACGCCGGCGCGCCGGTAGATGCCGCTTTGCCGATTGAGCGGGGAGTGATCGCAGTATTTGGCGACGAGGACATGGGCGAGCAGGGCCGGACCCGGCCGCCCGCGCTCGATGGGCAACGACGGCATCGGCTCCTGGGTGATCGTCTCGCAAGCCCGGCAGCTTACCTTCGGCCGGACATGGACGATGACCTTGAAGTAGGAAGGCACGTATTCGAGAACCTCGCGCCGGTCTTCACCGATCCTGGTCAGCCGGGCACTGCCGCAGACCGGGCAGGTGCAGGCCGGCTCGTGAACCACTGTTTCGCGCGGCAGATGCGCGGGCAACGGCTGACGGCCGCCGGGCTTGCGCTCCGCTCGGCCCGAAGCCGCGGGCTTGTCATCGCCGCCCTTTGCCGCCGCCATCGGGCGCTCCGCCCCGTCATCGGCCGGCGCGCCGAGCAACAGCTCCAGCTGTCTGATCTCGCGGTCGAGCGCTTCCGAGGACCGGCCGAAGCGGGCTCGCCGCAGGGCAGCCAGCTGGGCCTTCAGCTTTTCGATGTGCAGTGTCTTGGCATGAACCTCCGCCTGCAGCAGCTCCGCAAAGGTGCGCAGATCGTCGGGATCGGTCGGCAGGGGAGCGTTCGCTAAAGACATGCCGTTATCTAACAAAATGTATATGAACGTGCTATAAATATATCTTGTGGATAACGTCTTTTTTATATTGCAGTCGGCCGCGTTTCTTGTTCCACACTTACTGTCCTGCGCCAGTCTATCCCTTCCAGGAGAAGCGCCATCTGCGCTGGGGTCAGTTGCATTCTGCCGTCAACGATGGGCGGCCAGACAAAACGGTGTTTCTCAAGACGCTTCGCAAAAAGACAAAGGCCGGAGCCGTCCCAATAGACCAGCTTCAAGTAATCCCCCCGCTTGCCCCTGAACAAGAACAGGTGGCCCGAGAACGGATCCGCCTTCAGCACATGGGCGACCTGGGCGGCAAGTCCGTCCATGCCTTTCCGCATGTCGACCGGCCGGCAGGCCAGATACACCCGCGTGTTCGGCGCGAACTGGATCACCACGTCCTCTTCACCGCCGCCAATACCCGGCACAGCGCCGGTTCGTCGACCAGGGCGTCGATCCGAACCCGCACGCCAGCGGGCAGTTCGATCTCGATCAGACCCGGTCTGCCGATTGCCGACGTCGTCAGAGCGGCCGACTCCACCGAACTTGCTGGCTGCACCTCAATGGGAATCAGTGCCAGCGGTTCCGCCGCCGCTCGTCCGTCGGCCACGGACTCAGCCTGGCATCGCAAGTCTGCGCCGAACTCGCCCCTTTGCGCCTGGCGTCGCCAGGTGAACAGCAGGTTGGCGTTGACGTCGTAGCGCCGCGCCACCACCGAAGCCGACGCCCCGGGCGACCAGCTCTCCCTCACCATCCGGATCTTCTCCGCCACGGTCCATCTTCGCCGCCGACGCCGGCCGCACTCGATCACCTCGCCCGAGACTTCCGTCGGCCCGCCATCCAACATCGATCGTGTCCATTATCCAACCTGGACACGATCACCGCGTCCATCATGTGGACACATCATGAAGGGAAACTGCTGACGGTGGTAGGCGGCCATCGCCACCCGCTTACACCCGCGAGGCGTCGTCGATGCAAACGTGGACGAACTCCCAGCCGACGCCACGGCTATTGCTCTGACCAGTACGATCACCGGTGATGCGGTGACCGACTCTGTTGAAGCGACCGAGCTTCTTAATGTCGATGTGGATCATTTCGCCAGGGGCTTCGCGTTCGTAGCGGCGCACCGGCTCGGCGGGCTCCAGTGATTTCAGGCGGTTCATCCCAAGCGGCCAAGGATGCGGAATACCGTGGCCTTCGAGCGCCCCACGGTGGCAGCGATCTCGTCTCCTGTCCGGCGTAGTCGCCGCAGATCCGCTATTTGCTCGCCAAGCGAAACGGGTGTTCGCGCCGGTGATCGATGGGGACGTGACGAGCGATCTTGTAAGCCCGATACCCCTTCCTCCTGGAAGCGATCAACCCATTTTCGAACGGTCTTAACGCAAACTCCCATGGCGGTGGCCACCGCCATGGGAGTTTGCTTCTCGTCCAAAACCCGCCGCACCAGAATTTCTCGACCCACCGCTGTCAGCGGGGCATTCTTGTGGGTGCCCATTCGATCTCTCCGTCGATAGCCAAAGTCTCGCAACTTCAGCTTCCTCGGTTCTGATCGAGTGGGCAACCTCCTGAGACTTCACATCTAGGGCGTGTTGACACGCCCCAAACGAACCAATGTTTTCTATAGCGCAAGAACGTTGGGATTGATTGAAGCTCATGACCGAAGAACAATGGGCCGCTATGGATGCCGCCCTCAAAACCATCTGCTCGTAATTTGGATCGCCGACGGATAGCCCGACTTTGGCCGACGGAAGCCGGCATTCGTTTGTCGGTTTATCCCCGAAGCTCCACAGGCACCTCCCAAGGGCCGTCCTATGGATTTCGGGGATAAACCCCCGGCACCTCGACTGACCCTTGCGATGTCCGCTGGACCAGACGACAATGCCCTCCGACGTGATCGGTATGGTCCGGTAGGGTGACATCGGGTCTTAGAAGAGCACAGGATTCCTAATCCTGGGGCCGTGGGTTCGAATCCCGCCGGGCGCACCAAATTTTTCCTTGAAATACAAGGATTTAAAGAAGGCCAGTGCTCCCGTAGCACTGGCCTTCTTGGCGTTTCGGGAGCATTCCGGGAGCACAAGACCGCAAATGTTGACAAGGCGTGCTCCCGTCGCCGTGCCTCCCCTATTTCCTTGTTGAGTCCTTTGCAGCCAAGGATTTCGCGCGCGAAATCCTTGATTAAGTAATTGAAAACACACAATTTTTTTACTTGTCGCCGATCAAAGTCGGGGGTATGTTCACGGCTCCTTCTCAAGACGGAGACGCAAAATGCTGGAGCCATCCGAAGTGCAGGAATATCTCAGGTGCGCCACTCTGGACGGCGCTTTGCCCGAGCTGACGGGCGAAGAGATCGGCCAGTTGATCGAGGCAGCGAAGGCGATGCGCGCCAACCTGGACAGGCTGGGCGAGGACGCGGCTGCGGCGATGCGTCCGGCGCTTGACGCGGCGGTGGAACTCCTCGAAGCGCGGCAGTCGGGGGCGGTTCGTCCTTGATTTACCTCCGAAGCCCCGGCCAGCGCTCACGGCGGCCGGGGCTTCGGTGCCGCAGCGGCCTTGACGGCCGGGCCGGTCGGTGGCACTCGATATCGTGCACTGTGGGACACGCCCTATGAGACGAGTAATCGAGGGAAAAGCATTCGACACCAAATCGGCGACCGAAGTCGTGTCGGGCGATAACAGTCCGATGTCCGATGCGTGGTGGGGGCTTTATCGAACAAAGGACGGGGTGTTCTTCAAGGTGGTCGTGGATCATGATGGAGAAACCGTAACGGAATTTGCTCCTCTGTCGAACCTTGATGCTCGGGCCTTTTTGGAGCGACGAGCCAACTATCTGGTCGAGGAATATTTTGGGCCAATGCCGGAACCTTCTCCCAGCCGATTTTCACGAAATACGATCATCGCCGCCGTCGAGACCATGGAGCCATGGAATCACGCACAACTGACGCGGTACCTACTGAAACTGGGGCCTGACATCGCATCGCGGGTCGGCGAAGGCGGCACGATTGCGCAACGGCTAAATCGCCTCATCGCCCTGTCACTTGATGAACTACCCGCGTACTACACGCTCGGTGATGGCAATTTGTTGCACGACGTTCTTGTCGAAAACGGCGTGGCGACTCTGCCGGGATACGGTGTCGATACGGACAGTGCCTGGCAGGAGGCGGATTTCATGCCGCCTCAACCAAGAAATTTGCTGCGAAGTCTCCAACGTGATGGCTTCACCGTGTCAGGGGGGCAGCTTCGCCGATTGCTCCCTGTTGATGTGGCGCTGCCGGTCGTATTAACCGAGATTGAACGATTGCTGGCAAAACACGGCTTCGACACTGCGAAAGGCCATCTTGATCAGGCGCTCGGCTCGCATGGAGATGGAAAATGGGCGTCCGCAAACAGCCAGCTTCGCACCTTTCTCCAGGCGATCTGTGAAGCAATGGCCGACGCGCTGGGGCGCCCTCAGGGGGAAGAGGTCAAGCGACTTGCAGATGGGGGATTCCTATACCGAGAATTGAACGAGAGGGTATTCATAGATGCTCTGTTCAAACGCCTACATCCGATGGGCTCCCATCCGGGTCTCTCGGACGACGATGACAGCACCTATCGACTTCATATCGTGCTGTTGACCGCTCGGCTGCTTCTGGCTCGCTTTGATGCTCGACCAAAGTCGAGCTCGTAGCTTATTAGGGCGAGGACATGGTGACACTTGACTTCATCGTGGAAATGACCAAGGCCGTGGCTTGGCCAATTGCCGCTATCGCCATAGCTATAATATTTAGAAAGACGATACCAAACCTAATAGAACGGTTGAGTTCGTTTAAATATGGTGGATTCGAAGCGGCATTCGCAAATCAGGCGGCTAACATTGCCGAAAATATTACGAGAACATCTGATCAACCTCCGTCATTTGTTGATTCCGACGGCGAACGGCTCTTATCACTTGCTCAGGAGTCACCTCGGGCGGCGGTCCTTGAAGCGTGGTTGCGAGTGGAGAGGAAGTTGCATCAACTCGCCGAGGAAAGGCATGTCGATATTCGAAACAATCCAATGACTTTGGTTCGCTCTTTGCGTGATGCACAGGCCATTTCGTCCGAGACAGAGAGAGCTTTGAATGGATTGAGACAATTGCGGAATCTTGCTGTTCACGCACACAGCGACGAGCTTTCGTCGCAAAAAGCTATAGAATTTGTCACGTACGCGAGTGCCTTGCTTTGGACCATGAACGCGCCTCCCAAAATTTGATGTCGAATAGGATCCCCTCCCCCCGCCCAGTCGGAGAACCGGACTAGACAAGCGTTGCGTCTAGTCCCGTCTACTCTCATTTTCGTTCGCCCTTCCGGTCCCGTCCCTGCGGCGCTCTGGCCCATGGCGGAATGGCCCATGATGGCCGGGGCGCCGCCATGCCTAGCGCCTGATCCACTTCCGGCGCGGGCGCGGGTTTGGGCTTCGGCGCCGGGGCAACCGGCTTGGGCGCCGGGGCAACCGGGGCCGCTGCCGCCTCGGCGGCGACTTCGGCACGCAGGGCGGCGTCCCGTTTGTCGCTGTCAAGCTGCCGCTGCGCCGATTTCATCGCAGACCGGGACGGCGCCGGAATATTGGCGACTTCGATGCCCCGGACGGCCAGCGCGGCGGCGACCCTGTCTCTGGTCGGCGCGTCACCGCTCACCGCGACCTGTTTCCATCCGTGCCGGACGGCTTGATCTGCCAGGGTGGCGATACTCTGGTCTGTCGTCCGCCCGGCGATCGTGATGCGGTCGCCCCGGTCGATGATCTGGCCGCCGCCGGTCAAGGCCAGAACAGCGCGGCGCTTGTCGGCCTCGACGGTGACGGCTTCGACAGGGCGCCGGATTTCCGGCGTCCATGTGTCGTCCCAGCGCCAGGGGTCCCGCTTTTTCTTCCGGCGCCGGGGGCCAATGAGGCCGGGCTTGCGGTACTCGATGGTCCGGGCGATGGTCTGGATTTCCTCGGCCGCTTCCTGTGCGACGGCCCTTGCCCGGTGGTACTGCCGCCGCGCCGTCCGGGCGGCCAGCGTCTCGCGAACGGGACCAGCGGCGTCCGAGTCCGGGCGCCGTTTCCACGCTTCCCAGCTTCGCTTGCTGACGTTTGATTCCGGTGGCGGCAGATCGGGATTGCGCTGCCGCTCCGCGTTCCGCCAATCGACGCGCACGTCGATGTTGTTTTCTTCAAGCCAGCGGTTCGCCGCATCGCACATCTTCTGTTTTATGGCTCGGCCCCTGTCAGCCATGAAAGCCTGATTCCATGCGCGTTCCTTCGTCGCCGCGAACTCGCTGCCTGCGAATTTCCGCATGGTCATCTGATAGTGGATGTGCGGCTGCTCGCCGCCATCGGACGCGGACGGCGCATGCACGTCCGCTTGG
The DNA here is from genome assembly GCA_031291415.1 of Telmatospirillum sp. Lineage (GTDB taxonomy): Bacteria > Pseudomonadota > Alphaproteobacteria > Rhodospirillales > Magnetospirillaceae > Telmatospirillum. Next base: position 4,783 of record JARLJB010000095.1, on the reverse strand, counting down.
ACGGCCATCCCCTCGGCCGTCCAGATGGACGCGACGGCTGCCGCGAACTCCATGCGCCGTTCGGGTGGGACGGCGCGCGGGATTTCGAGCGTGCAGATCCGCGACGGCTGGGCGTCGCCGCGCCGTTCCGCCGTCTCGGCTCGGCGCCACAGTTCGGCGCCGTCGGCCGCCCATGCCGGGCCGCTGTCCGGCAACAGGACGACATGGCCGTGGTGCTCTGGCCGTTTGCGGCGGAAATCGAATGTCCGGCCGTCGCCCGCGTCATAGCGCGCGGTGGCGGCGTAGGCTGAGATTTTGACGCTGTGCTGTCCGTGCGAGCGACGCACTACGTCAAAGTCGATGTGGACGGCGCGGACTGGCGGCATGATCAATTCATGCGACGCGGCTCCGCGCGGCTCAGCACGGCTTCGAGCGCGGCGATGCCGAACATGTGATTACCGCCAGCGAGTGGAATCGATTCGCCGTCTTGCGTGGCGCTGATCGCTGTGTCGCGTGGCGTGACGCGGATCACGATTTCGAAGGTACGATTGATGTCGATCATGTGCCGAACTCCTGTACCGGATGAAATGTTGACACTGCGAAAGCAGGTGATTGTCAACATTTGAACGAGACACATTGCCAAAGGCAATGTATAGGCGAGACTACTTCCTCGCCGTCAAAACACTTATCACTTACAAATCTAGCTTCCGTTTCCGATAATGACAAGCGGTTGCCTTGATTTTTGCCCTGACATGCGCACACATTGGATATTGATACTTCATAGAGGCGTGACATGTCGGCAAAGGATTTGACAGATGCTGGATTACTGGCGCGACGCGAAGAGGCTGCGGGACGGCTTCGGCGGGCGCGCAGCATGATCGCGAGGCTTGACCGGCAAATCGCGACATACGATTCCAAGCGCGCGTCGCAGCAAAAATTTGTGTTGGGGCACGCCGTTTTGCGCGCTGTCGAGGCCGAACCTCGCCTTGTCGAGGGATTTCGTCGGCACCTTCTTGCACACGTGAAGCGTGATAGTGATCGCGAGGCGCTGCGCGGGACGCCTTTCGAAATCGCGCCCGAATCTGATACGCCCGCCGCGGCGCAGGTGGGGGAGGTGTGACATGCTCACGGCGACAAGCGAGTACAAAATCACGCTCGGTGAGCAGAGTGTCTACGTCGTGCTCGATGACGATGAGGCGTGACATGACCGACATTGCGAAGGATCGCGCATGGCGCGCCGCCCTGCTCGCCGCCATCGAGCGCAAGAAACGCACAGGCGGCGAGATCATCGACATAGCCGATTTGCTCACGTCGCCCGAAGCACAGGCGGCTATCGGCCTGACCGCTGGGCTCATATCGCTGTGCACGACGCCGCGTGACAAATCACTGATCGCGGGGGCGGTGATTGACGGCGATCTGCGATCGTTCCGTGACTCCGGACACGACGGCCCGCTCGCTTACGCGCCGTCGCCCCGGTGCGTCGAGCATTGGATGACTGACGGCGGGCAAAAATATCGCCTGGCTTGCTATTGCCGGTGGCGCGCGGCGGGCGGTGATCCCGCCGACGAGCCGACGGCCGCCCGCGAGCTGGAACCCCGTCTCCGCGCTGTCGCAAACGCCGCCGGGGGCTCAAATCTCGCGAACAAAACCGGGGGGTCGGAGATCGCCGGTTTGTCGCGCGATCTCGGCGAAGGCGAGGCGATGCTGCCGCGTCGCATGCGCGAATATCGCGAGATCGGCAGGAAGCTGCTCGCCGCCGATCCAGGTCTGGGCGACGTGCGGTACGGCCCGCCGCCCGAGGAATCCGGGCTGCCCCGCCGAAGCTGGCAGCCCGCGCCGCCGACGGACGAACCGGCGCCAGAGCCAGAACCCGAGGCCGCCCCGGAACCGCCCGCGCCCTCCATATAATAGGAGTCCCTTATGACCCGCGCCCGCCTGATCCGTCTCGCTGCCGTCGTCCTTGTCCGCCTTGCCGCCGTCGCCGTGGCGGCGTTGATCGGCTGGGCGGTGTGCTCGGTCTTCCTTGGTGCCCCGGCGATCGCCGGGAGCCCGCTGGCCGTCGTGGTGACTATTGGCGCCGGGGCCGCGCTCGTCCTGATCGCCGCTTTCACCGACTGGCGCCATCCATCCGACAGGACGGGGCAGCATGGGTAAGTTGCGCCGCGCGGCTGCATCAATCGCGACTGACCGCGCTGTCCGCCGTCCGCTGCGGACGCTTTTTATATGGCCGGTCGAAACTGCTGTTTTGGCTGCTCGTCAGGGCCTGCGCTCCGCTGCCGCTTTGGTGACGCCGGATCAGCCGACGGGCTGGCTTGATGGTGTGACGGACCCGGCAGAGCGATTTCGCCAGGCGACGCGTCGGTATGGCCGTCGGGACGGCGATCTGGCACTCATCGAGCGTGCGCTTTGGCGGCGGTGGGCTATCTATTTCATGGCCGCCGTCGTCTTGCTGGCCTGGGGGATCATCGTCAGCGCCGTCTGGTCCAGGCTGTACGGCCCGCTCGGCGCGCTGCTGCCGTTCGCGATCCTGCCTGCTCTGGTCGTCTTGGCAGGCCGGGCGGCTTTTCATCACTGGCAAATCCGGCGCCGGTCGCTCGATCCCTTGTCAGTATTTCTCAGAGATCCCGGCGCGTGGATTCCGCCGTCGTCCGGTGGCGACGGCAGGATGCTGGCAAGCTGGCTTGTCGTCGCCGTCGGGATGCTGCTGACCGTCCCCACGGCCGCGCTGGCGGCGACGGGCAGCACGGCGACAGATCAAGCGTTGAGCATCATCAATGCGCTTTTGCCTTTCGCCTCGTCGTCGTCCGTCTCGTCCGCAACGGCGACGGCTTTTTCGTCCGCCCTAGGCATCATGTCAGCATTTTTAAGCGGCATCGGTGGCGGGATGCTCGCGTATCACTCGGTCGTCGGGACCATCGCGACGGCTCACGAAGGCAAAGTCCTGGGCCAGAGATGGCATCAGATCTGGGCGCCGCTACGCGTAGTCAGTGGATTTGCTCTTTTGGCGCCGCTGCCTTCTGGATTCTCCGCTGTGCACGGCATCGTCTACGATGTGGCCGTCCAATCGAATACCCTCGCAAACAGCGTGTGGACTACGTATGTCAATAAAATTTTGGGGACGGACAGCGCGGCTGTGACGGCGCCGGGGATCCCTCCAAGCGTCGGCGGAGCGGAGGTCGCGGAGCAAATCGCGCGGTCGGAGATCTGCGCCGCAGTGCTGATCGCTCGATCGAAGATATCTGGCACCACGCCCGCCGCAAGTTTGCCGGATGCAGGCGGTAAATTTGTTGCAAGCGCTGTAGGGCGCGGCAAACTTGCCGACGGATCGGGATTACAGATTTGGCATTGGGGCGGCCCGTGCGGTGCCCTGTCGCTGCCTGTGCCCCCGTCGGCGTCGGCGGACCCGATCAAGGCATTCTCGACGGTACGGATCGCGGCCGTCTCGTCGCTGATCTCGGCAATGCGCTCCGGCGAGCGAGCTATTGCGCAGACGTCCGCAGTCTGGGCCGAAGGCGGTCCGAATGGCTATGACTACTCTCTGGACTTTCCGACCGGCGTTCAGGTCGTTTTCGACACTCTCGGACAGACCTATGATTCCGTGATGCTGACCGGCGCCGCGACGCTTTCAGCAGACCAAAATAAGGTCGCCCGCCAAAATCTCAAGGATGCGGCGGCGGTTGGCGGCTGGATGCAGGCTTTTGCGTATGATCGCGCTATTGGACAAGCGTCTTTGCAGACCGCGACGATGGCGAGCGAGGCACCGAGCTGGACACATCCAATCGTGGTCCCGGACGCGCGCGGCCTGGGACCTGGGGCGGATAAGGAAGGCGTGACGGCGGTCGGCAAAGTGCTGGCGGCACTGGACGACGAGCTTGCCCGTGAGCGTGGCGCCGGGCAGCTCACGGCGCCAAATCTGGCGGCGGCGGGCGCATCGTCGGATAGCTATCTCACGGGGCTGCTTGAAGGGCTCGATCATCGTGTGTCCGGCGCCGTGGTCGATTTTACGGCGGCAAGCGCTAGTGATCCCGTCGATGACATGATGTCGCTTGGCGCCAAACTAACAGCGGCGGGCGAAGCTGCATCACTTGCGGCGGTATCAGCGAGCGGCAGCGCGTGTAATGCTGCGGGCGCGCTAGTCGGCGCATGCGATGCCGTCAAATCCGCACTGCCTTTTGTTCGACCGATAATTTGGGCGTGTTTTGCTGCGGGGTATGTGCTCCAATTTCTTTTGCCAATGCTGCCATGGATTGCCGGGCTTTGGCTAAGTATTGGTTTCGTAATCGGTACGGTAGAAATCATAATCGTCGCGCCGATCTGGGCCTTCCTGCTGATCAGGATGGACGGCCAAGAACTCTTCGATTCCGTCCACCGGCCCGGTCTGATTATCCTCATGAATTGGGCGCTTCGCCCCGCTCTGGGCATCCTGGGCTACATCGGATGCCGGACCATTGTGCCTCTTTGCATGCCGCTGCTGACGAAGTATTTCGGTACGGCCTATATTGGTAGTCAAGGTGGACATTACTCAGGTGTTATTGGTACACTTGGCGGTGTCTTCTTGATGTCTTTCTTGACATATCAAATCATGTCCCGTCTCTACAGCATGATTATCACGATCCCTGATCGCCTGCCGCGCTTGCTCGGGGCGCCCGGCGACGGGATGGCTGACGCGGAAAGCCACAGCGGCGGCACGAAGGGGATCGTCGCGACGACTGGATCGGCTGGTCACATGGCGCCCGGCGCCGGTCCCAGCGGTGGCGGTGGCTCCGGCGGCAAGCGGCGCGGCGGTGGCGGCGCGTCCGTCCGG
>JARLJB010000094.1 GCA_031291415.1 Telmatospirillum sp. | reverse complement strand
GGGGGGGGGGGGGGGGGGTGGCCGCGGGGGGGGGGGGTGGGGTGGGCGCGCTCGCTGGCGTCGAGGGTGCGGACGAAGCCGCCGGGGATTTCAAGCTGCTTGAGGAGCGTGGATGCACCGCTGCGAACGTCGTATTCATAGACCGAGCTGGGCGTAACGAGCGACTGATAGCCGTAGCGATAAGTGGTGGTCTCAAAGATGCGGTTGATGTGCGGGTGGGCGCTGTAGGTGGGCTCGGGGAAGGCGATCTCGCCGGTCATGGCGGCTTCCGATGTGTCGCCGTCAAAGCTCCACAGGCGCAGGCGGGGCAGGCCGTCCTCACGTTCGCAGGCGACAAATAAGCCGGCGAAGAGATCGATCTCCTCAAGCATGACGTTGGCGCGATGGGGAATGCGTTCGGTCCAGTGCTTGCGGCCGGGGGTGGCGACGGGCGCGGTGACGAGGCGGAAGTTGCGGCCACAGTCGTTGGTGCGGATGAACCAGAGGCCATTGCGGTGGTCGATGGAGTACTCGTGATCGTCGTGGCGCTCACTGATGAGGGCAAAGCTGGCGGTGGGCTGGTCGGCCGCAAGGAACCATGACTCGGTGGTGGTGTGGCTGGCCGACTCCATCACCAGATATTTGCCGTCGCGCGTACGCCCGACGCCGAGGTTGAAGCGCTCGTCGTCGTCCTGATAGACGAGGACATCGTCGGAGTAGGGAGCGCCTAGGGTATGGCGCCAAAGCTGGTGCTGGCGTTTTTGCTGCTCGTCTGCGACGGTGTAGAAGAGGGTGCTGTTGTCGGCGGCCCAGACTACGGAGCCGACGCGCTCGACTTCACCGGGGAGGGTTTCGCCGGTTTCTAGATCCTTGATGCGGAGCGTGTACTGGCGGAAGCCCGTGGTGTCGGTGGTGTAGGCGAGGCGGAGGCCGTCGTCGGTAATGTCAGTGCCACCGATGGAAAAGAAGGCGTGGCCCTTGGCGAGTTCGTTGCCGTCCAGGACGACTTGCTCGGGTTGGTCGGGAACCGCC
>JARLJB010000093.1 GCA_031291415.1 Telmatospirillum sp. | reverse complement strand
CGCGCAGGAATTTGTCCTGACGCTCGCCGGCGAGCCAGAGTGCTCCATCCGGTCCTGCGACGACCGAGAACGGGTCAGCGTTTTCAATTGGCGCCATGTATTCCCGGATCGCGCCCTTGACCGTGATGCGGCCGATACTGCGCGATCCCAGGAACCAGAGGGCTCCGTCTGGACCGAGCCCAATGGCGCCGAGATAGCGGTCGGGACTTGGCAAAGGAAACTCGGTAATCGACCCATCGGGTGCAATGCGCGCGACGGCGTTTCCTGGATTCTCAACGAACCAGAGTGCATTGTCCGGACCGGCGACGATCCCCCATGGTGTCGCGTCTGAGGTCCGAAGCTCATATTCGGAGATCTTGCCTTCCGTTGTAATCCGCCCGATGCGCCCGCCTTTTGCTTCGGTGAACCAGAGGGCTCCATCGGGGCCAGCTGTGATACTTCGCGGCGAGGAGTCTGCATGCGGCAGCTTGAATTCGGTGACCTCGCCTGCGGTCGTCATTCGCCCGATGGCGTTGGCAAAGGCTTCGGCGAACCAAAGGGCGCCGTCGGGACCGGCCGCAATGCCGGAAGGTTGCACTTCAAGGGGTCGGAAGCCGGGGATCTTGACGAAGGGAAGGTCGAATTCTGTCGCCACGCCGTGTGTTGTGATCCGGCCGATTTTGTTGCTTTCGGCGTCGGTGAACCACAGGGCACCGTCGGGCCCCGAAGTGATCGAATCAAGACTGATCTCGCGGCTGAGACCTAACTCCTTACCTGGGATCGAAAATTCGGTGATCGACCCGTTCATGTCGATGCGCCCGACCTTTCGCCCGGCAACCTCGATGAACCAGATGGCGTGATCCGGTCCGATGACAAGCGACGCCGGTCGGGCCGCCTCATAGTAAGGTGTGCCTGGGGGCTGGGGTGCGCGCGACAATGCGAACTCTTGCAGCGTACTCGTTTCCGCATAGGCTGGTGCCACCGGCGATGCCCCGATCAGACAAAGACTGGCGAGGTTTCCGGCGAAAGATCCAAAGAAAAATAGACACTTCCGACTGAATAAAGCGGTCATCATAGCCTCCAAAGGTCAGATCAACCGAAACAATAGTACGCCTTCAATTTCATCGTTCTGCACCGATCTGCCCGTTGCGACGTCATTGGATTCGGACCGCCGCCGGGATGCCACCGGACCCTGGCGGATGGATCGAATGGACGCGCCGTTGGTATGACCGCATCGTCCGACAGCGACCCGGGCTCACGGCCGTTCAGCCCTGATGATCCTTGTTGTCGATTTTCGATCCTGGCCGTCAGGAGTTCTGCCTTTCGTTTCAATCGAGATGGCATTGCCGTCGATCTTGGCATGGCCATCCCATCGGTCGCCAAGTGGGACGCTACGCACCGCGATAACGTTCAGGCGATCATAGCGCTTGCCTGCCGAGTTCAAGCCTTTTGCCGGAACTGCATCCAAGATATGCAACGTATAGAACACGCCGGAACCGCCGCCGCTGTAGCTCGCGATCACGATCAACAGATCGTTTTCGGTCCGTCCTATATACATATAGGCGGTCTGTTCGACCGGATCGGGCGGTTTTCTCGCTGGTTTGATTTGCGTGACCCAGCCATTGGCCATCGTGATGTCATCGAAATAGCGATTGCTGCCGATGGCCGCAGTCACATCGACGGTCACCAGGATGCTGTCGGAATCGGCAAGATCGCCGTCGCCCAGGTCTCGGAAGACTTCGGGTGGCACCGGCTTTCCTCCGACCGTAAAGCTTCGCCGCAGTTCGTCCAACGGCGTCTCAGCGCGTGCGGCCGCCGAAGCCGCCTGCACGTTCAAGAGAAAGCAAGATACAACCGCGAGCGCCAGCACAATAAGCTGCGACAGCCATCGATCACTCGTGCCGCACGGTCGAAGCAAGCCGCGCTGGTGTTGCATGCGTCTACTTCTCCTTCAACCAGTTCGACAGAAGCGTCCGGAGCGACCACACCTTCGTATGGATCTCATTAACCTTCCAGCGACCGTTCTCACGCACGAACTCATAGATGACGACGTGTTCACCGTCGGGGCTGGGCACCGAATACCCGAGTTGCACATAGACGCTCGCTCTATCGACAGTCTGTTTCGGCACTGTGATGACGAACGTCTTCAGGTCGGCGCCGTTGGTGTCCTCCGTGAGGTCGAAATCGATGGGGCCGGCATCGCCGTAGGGCGGCTTCTTGGCATCCGACTTGGCCCACAAAGCAAACAGGGATTTCGACAGGTACTTGCGGCGCTGGCCGGCCCCCAGCCAGTCGAGCGTCTCGCCGTGGACTGCGTCATCATAGATCGCTTGCATGAT
>JARLJB010000092.1 GCA_031291415.1 Telmatospirillum sp. | reverse complement strand
GTATCAGGCAGCGCTGACCGTCCACGGCAAAATCGGCGATTTCGACCTGGTCTCGGCGACCGGCTATTTCAACCGCAAGATCCGCAATGCCAGCGATTATACCTATTATTCGGTCACTTACGACAATCTTGCCAAAAAAGATCCGGTTGATTACGGCGTCTATTCCAAGTTTCTGGACAAGAACGGCAACGTCATTGATCCGACCCAGCAGTATAACAGCCTGATCCATCAGCAGAAGTTTACTCAGGAAGTGCGCCTGTCAGTACCCAAGAGCTGGCCCTTTGACCTGACCGTGGGCGGTTTCTATCAATTCCAGAAGGCCGAAAACAACGGCGACTATTACATTCAGGGCCTGGGTCAGGCTACGGGCACGGGTTCGTGGACGGGCTTTTCGCCGGCCATCAACACCACACTCAATCCCGATGTGCTGTACCTCGTTGAAACCGACCAGCACTACAAGGACGGCGCCGCCTTTGCCGAAGGCAGCATCAACATCCTCAGCAACCTCAAGGCGACCGGCGGCGTTCGCTATTATGTCTCCGACAACGGCACGGTCGGGTTTGGCGGTGAATGGAAACAGGCCAGAAAGGCGGGCTGCTGGAATAGCGATCCTACGGTCATCTACGGAAAATTCGAAGGCAACCCACGCCTGACCTGCATCAATACCAACACGACATTCCACCAGACCGGCGAGACTCACAAGCTCAGCCTGTCGTGGCAGGCCGCTTCGGACAAGATGCTTTACGTCACATACTCGACCGGTTTCCGTCCGGGCGGCGGAAACCGCACGCCGCGTCCGAATTACCAGGCAGATACGCTCGATAACTTTGAATTCGGCTTCAAGACGCGCTGGGGCAACAATTTCCGCTTCAACGGCGCGATCTATTACGAAAAATGGAACAACATGCAGTTCGGCGTTGTCGTGCCGAATACGCAAGGCTCGACTTTGACGCTCAACGCCGGTGCCGCCCGCGTCTATGGCACCGAACTCGATGCCGAATGGCGGCTCGGCAAACTCGTGCTGTCGGCTTCAGGTGCCTACAACGACGCAGCCCTGTCCAAGGACATCTGCAACCTTGATGCCAACAACAACTACTACACCCAGTTGGCCAGTTGCCCCAATTCCGCCGACGTTGCCGCACCCAAGGGCACGCGTCTGCCGCGCCAGCCGCGCCTGAAACTGCAAACGACCGCACGGTACAACTTCCAGGTTAGTGGTCTCGAATCGTTCGTTCAGGGCACCATGTTCTACCAGACGTCGAGCACGTCGGACGTGATCGCGCTCAATGACAGTCTGCTGGGCGATACAGCGGGCTTTGCCAGCTTTGACTTCTCGGCAGGGATCAAGAAGGACAAGTGGACCGCCGAAGCGTTCATCCAGAATGCCTTTGACGAACGCGGCATTCTGTCAAAGAATACGTTCTGTTCGATCCAGCTCTGCGCCAATTCCTCGCGCAGCTATCCGATCAAGCCGCAGTTTTTCGGCGTGAAGCTCGGCTACAAGTACTGATCACAACACATTGCGTGACAAGTGCCCCTCGTGCCGATCGCACGAGGGGTATTTTTTGTGGCATGCGGCGTTTCAGGCGATGCGGTTGGCCGCGAACAGTCCGCTGACTTGCGCCGTGGCAAAGCTGATGCCGTGGAGATTGCGGCGTTGTTCGACGCCGGGGATCGGGCGGGGATAGCCCGAGGCGTAGTGCAGGCCATCGGCCAGCCG
>JARLJB010000091.1 GCA_031291415.1 Telmatospirillum sp. | reverse complement strand
CTTAAGACAACCTTTGATCAGGCTCCGCCCGGCCAGGCGGGGCCTGTTCGTTCACGCGGTCAGAACCGCGTCTCCGAACTCTTCGTACATGCTCGACAACGCCCGGTATTCGGGCAGGGCCTGATAGCGGGCCAGCCAAGCAGCATCTTCGTCGGACACGGCGGCGTTCGCGGTTAAGCGGCCCTGGATTGTCAGGGCACGGCGGAACCGTGTTTCGCGGGTTTCAAGCTGCACGATTTGCGATGCTTCCTGAGGCGCCGGGAGCGCTTCCCAGGTCGCTTCCATCGCATCAAGGCGCGCCTGTTCCTCAAGGCTGACTGGCGCCTCGTCCGGGGTCCGTTGGTGCTGGATGATCTCCGCCGAGGGCAGTTCGGCCAAAGCAACGTCCCGATGGGCATCAAGGCGCTTTAATTTGCCTTCAACGCGCCGTTCCCTGGCCCGTTCCACGAATGCCACCGGCATATAATCGCGGTGGTTGGCGTTCCACTTGGCTTCGCAGACGAAGCGGCCATCGAGCAGCCGGATCGATACCTTCTTGGCGTCGTGGATATCGAAACCGACCGCCACTTCCTGCCCATGCAATGGCACCAGTTCATCGGCGTAATAATCGTTGTTAAACAGCTTCACGAGGCCACGTTGAACGATCCGCCGTTCGACCGGACGGAAGAGATCCCGAGCTTCTTCCTCGGATACCGGGTCCGCGACCCATCCGGCCGCGACGGCCGCCGCCCAAGCCTCGTTCGGGCTCATGTGACGGCGTTTGCCGGTTTCCGGATCGATGATCTTTGCCAACGACGAATGGGGGGCTGCGTTGTAAGCGACCATCGTGTCGGCGAGGAAATCCATCAGGTCACGCCAACTCGGCAACAGGCGTGAGGTGCCGGTCGCCTTGATGACTTTTCGGGTAACCTGGAAGACCTTGCGCCGGGCCTCATCGTCCATGCGTTGACCGCAATAGGTCGGGAACCACCGCGCCAGCTTGTGCAGCACCGAACTGTTGAACCGCTCGATGACGCCGCGCGCCTGGGAAGACCAGGGGGCGGAATGGAATTTCGTGATGGAAAGACGCGCGGCCAGACCGACCAAGGCATCGTCCCAGGTGTTGTTTTTGGCACCCGCGCCGTTGTCGTAATAAAGG
>JARLJB010000090.1 GCA_031291415.1 Telmatospirillum sp. | reverse complement strand
CTTAAGACAACCTTTGATCAGGCTCCGCCCGGCCAGGCGGGGCCTGTTCGTTCACGCGGTCAGAACCGCGTCTCCGAACTCTTCGTACATGCTCGACAACGCCCGGTATTCGGGCAGGGCCTGATAGCGGGCCAGCCAAGCCGCATCTTCGTCGGACACGGCGCCGTTCGCGGTTAAGCGGCCCTGGATAGCCAGGGCACGGCGGAACCGTGTTTCGCGGGTTTCAAGCTGCACGATTTGCGATGCTTCCTGAGGCGCCGGGAGCGCTTCCCAGGTCGCTTCCATCGCATCAAGGCGAGCTTGCTCATCGGGGCTGACTGGAGCCGCGTCGGGGATTCGTTGATGCTGGATGATTGCCGCTGATGGCAGCTCGGCCAAAGCAACGTCCCGATGGGCATCAAGGCGCTTTAATTTGCCTTCAACGCGGCGTTCTCTGGCCCGTTCCACGAATGCCACCGGCATATAATCGCGGTGATTGGCGTTCCATTTAGCTTCGCAGACGAAGCGGCCGTCGAGCAGCCGGATTGTTACTTTGGCGGCGTCATGGATATCGAAACCGACCGCCACTTCCTGCCCATGCAGCGGGACCAGTTCATCGGCGTAATAATCGTTGTTGATCAACTTCACGAGGCCGCGTTGAACGATCCGCCGTTCGAACGGACGGAAGAGATCGCGCGCCTCTTCCTCGGTGACCGGGTCCGCGACCCACCCAGCCGCGACGGCCGCCGCCCAAGCCTCGTTCGGGCTCATGTGGCGTCGCTTGCCGGTTTCCGGATCGATGAGCGTTGCCAGAGACGAATGTGGTGTCGCGTTGTAAGCGGCCATCGTGTCCGCGAGGAAATCCATCAGGTCCTGCCAGCTCGGCAACAGGCGTGAGGTGCCGGTCGCCTTGATGTCTTTTCGGGTAACCTGGAAGACCTTACGCCGGGCCTCATCGTCCATGCGTTGGCCGCAATAGGTCGGGAACCACCGCGCCAGCTTGTGCAGCACCGAGGAATTGAACCGCTCGATGACGCCGCGCGCCTGGGAAGACCAGGGGGCGGAATGGAATTTCGTGATGGAAAGACGCGCGGCCAGACCGACCAAGGCATCGTCCCAGGTGTTGTTTTTGGCACCCGCGCCGTTGTCGTAATAAAGG
>JARLJB010000017.1 GCA_031291415.1 Telmatospirillum sp. | reverse complement strand
GATCGACGCCCTGCGCACCGGCCAGGCGGCCTACGCCGGCCTCGACGTTTACGACGGCGAGCCCGCGGTCCACCCCGGCTACCGCGCCCTGGAAAACGTGGTCCTGCTGCCCCACCTCGGCAGCGCCACCATCGAAACCCGCGACGCCATGGGCCACATCGTCCTGGACGGCATCGCCGCCGTCCTCTCCGGCCGGGAGCCCCCAAACCTGGTGCGCTGACCGCCTATCTGTCAGGTTGTGAGACGTCATCGGCAAATGACATGAGAATGCCCCAGATGCTGTCACGGTTGAGATGCGACAGGAAGTGCGCACCACAAAAGTGAGGTCATCGAGGCCGAACTCGGTAGAGCGGCGGAGATGGCAGACAATGGCCCGCTCTTCTTCGGTCGCCTTCCATGCCTACTGCCGGGGACGGCTCGTGCGATCAAGGCACGCATCCACGCCCCGTCGGCGCCATCTGCGCACTGTTTCATCGCTGATCGCGTAACGGCGGGCCAGCGGGCCCGTGGTCTCTGAAGATCTGGCAATCTCCGCACGGACGGCGGGCGTCGTGCGGGCCTGAGGATGAAGCAGTTATATTATCAGGCGCTCCGGCAACAGGGTTCAAACCACGAGCCGCAACGGGTCACCGCCCACTCTCCCCCGTCCCAATGACGTCTCACAACCTGATGACGAAATCACCCAGGACAGGCGATTGGCATGCCGTCGTTCCCGGTTCGTGCCTTGAACCGTACTACTCTCTGCCCTTTCTATGCCGTGCCCCCAGATGGAACGCGCGTTTGCCTCAGGGCGGGCGTCCCCGCTCTGAGGCAACATAAAGGCTGGTCCCTTCACAAAGACCGGACTCCGCGCGGAAGTTGGCTCACCTCGTCCTGGGCATTGGGGGCACTTGCTCGAGCCGCCGGTCATGTCCGACCAACAGCAGCACCACGCCCGCGATCACCGGGCCCACCGCCAGGCACAGCAGGGCAAACCCGGTACTGCCCGTCGCATCGCGTGCTGCCCCGAACAACCACGGGCCGACGGAGCCGCCCAGGTTGCCGATAGCGTTGATCATCGCGACGCCACCGGCCGCCGCCGTTCCTGTCAGCAACGTACCGGGAATAGACCAAAAGCAGGGTGCAAAGGACTGGTTGGCGGCCACTGCGACGCAAAGCGCTGCCATCAGCAATACTGGATGCCCGGCGCCAATGAAATAGCATGCCACCACCGCCGCCCCAACCAGGAACATGGTGCCGACGGAATGCCAAATCCGCTCACCCGACCGATCCGAACTACGCCCCCAGGCGATCGAGGCCACCAAACCGAATATGTAAGGGGCAGCCACAACTGGCCCAATCCAGGCACGTTCCACGCCAAGCCCCTTTACGATCAGAGGCATAAAAAATCCGAGGCTATATCCGGCATATTGGTGTCCGAATTCCACGAAGGTCAGAAGCCATACCTTTGTGCCGCGTAATGCCTCCCACAGCGTGTAGCGTTTCACGGCCTCTTGTTGCGCCCGCTCGGCAGCCAGCCGTTCGGCCAACCAGCGGCGCGACTCCAGCGGCAACCACGTCGCCTCGGCGGGATGATCGGTCAGCAGCCCCAGCACCAGTACGCCCGTGAGGATGGCGGGCAACGATTCAAGAATGAAGAGCCACTGCCAGCCATCCAGACCGAGAACATTTTCCATCTGCAGCAGCAGGCCGCCGATGGGTGCGCCGAAGATACTTGCGCACACTCCGGCCCCCATGAAGTACGCCGTCGCCCGGCCGCGGTAGCGCGCGGGATACCACCAGCTGATGAAGATGAGCACGCCGGGGAAATAGCCGGCTTCCGCCAACCCCAGCACGAAACGCATTGTGTAAAAGCCCCAATCGTTCCAGACAAACGCTGTCATTCCAGAGAATATTCCCCAGATCATCAGCATACGTGAAATCCAGCGACGGGCCCCAAATCGTGCCAAAACCAGATTGCTGGGAACCTCCGCAATGAGATAGCCAACGAAGAAAATTCCTGCCCCGAATCCAAACTGCGCATTGGAGAAATGCAAGGCTGACGCCATTGTCGTTGCGGCCATGCCTACGTTGGAGCGGTCCAGGCTGGCGCAAAAATAGCCAAGCATCAAAATCGGAATCAACCGCTAGGTCACGCGGCGCATCGTCATCCGTTCAATCGCATCGGCCTCGCTTGCGGAGCCGCCGGTTGCGGCCAATAGCGTGCCAGAATCTATGGTTTTTTCATTCATAGTATTCTTTTTCATTCCTTGACGTTTAATGGCCTATTGTACGCACCTGTCGCGCGGTTCTTCTTGTTGAGGAGAGCTCACCTGGAAGGCGCCGCGCCGGCGCTGCTTGTGCTACACGCGCCGCCGCGCGACTTCCGCCTCGATGAGGTCAATGCCCAGACCTGGTGTGGTGGGCAGGTGGAACAGGCCGTCAACCGGCTTTGGCGCGTTCTTGAAGATCGCGTGTCGGCGGGTCGAGGGGTCGTCCAATTCGCATGGCTTGGTGCGTTGGAATTGCGCGGCCGCCACATGCAGACTGGCGAGATGGCCGATCGTCGGCTGCGTCTGGTGGGGCACCAATTCCACGCCGTGCGCCTGGCACAACGCGGCGCAGCGCATCATGCCGGTGATGCCGCCCATCTTGATAATGTCCGGCTGCACCATCGGCACCCCGGCATCAATCAAGTCGGCCACCGCGGCGGTGCTGTAGCTTTGCTCGCCGGCAGACACGGTGATATCCAGCTTGCGCGCCAACGCGCCGAGTTCGCGGACATGGTAGTGCTGCAGCGGTTCCTCGAACCACCAGTAGCCCAAATCCTCCAACGCACGGCCGACGCGCATCGCGCCCCCGAAGGAAAGTCCGTTGTTGGCGTCGAAGGCCAGCGGGAAGTCGTCGCCCACCATCCGCCGGACGGCCGTTGCCTTCGCGATGTCGCCAGGAATGTCGCGGTCCAGCATGGTGCGATCGTTGTCGAACCGGATCTTGATGGCGGTGGGTTGGTCGCGCATGCGCTGCTCGACAACCCGGCACACCTCGTCCACCGTGCGTTCGCCGAAGCTGTTGTGGCCGATGGAGGCATAGAAGGGCACGGAGGTCTGCCAGGCGCCGCCCAACAGTTTGTAGATGGGCTGGCCCAGAAACTTGCCCTTCAGATCCCACAGCGCGATGTCGATGCCCGCCAGTGCGCCGGACAGCGCGCCCTCCGGCCCCAGCTTCACCAACCGGTGCGTCAGTCGATCCTGGATTACTGCGTGGTCCAGGGGGTCCGCTCCGATCAGCGCCGGGGCGATTTCGTGCTCGATCATGCTGAGCGAGGCGCGTCCTCCCTGCATCGGCGAAGCCTCGCCCAACCCGACCAGCCCGTCCGATGCATGGATGCGCACGAAAGCGCTGCGCGTCGCGGGCTTGGCCTCCGGCTCCCACTGGACCTGAAACACCTCGATTCGCTCGATTTTCAAGCCGCCATCTCCTATATCTTCGATTGTCGATAATCTAGAAACTACGACAATATAGAATCTATAAAATGTTGGCAAGCTGTTCCGATTCGCGTAAGGTTCCGCGATGATTGATTTGTTGCAGACGCCGGAGGCCCTCGGGGCGCCGAGCTATCAGCGTGTGCGCGATGCCATTCGCACGGACATCGCCCGCGGCGCCCTGGCGCCCAATTCCCGCCTGAAGGCCGTCGAGTTGGCCAATCGTTACGGCCTAAGCCCCGCGCCAATTCGAGAGGCGCTGGGCCATTTGGCAGCAGAGGGGTGGGTGGTAATCCATCCTCATCGCGGTGCCCAGGTGCGCGCGATCAATTCCACCTTCTTGCAAGAACTGAACGAGATCCGACTGGGACTGGAGTCGTACTTGGTGGGGCAGGCCGCGGTGATCGCCACCCCCACGCAGATTGACGCATTGGAGGCCATTGAGTCACTCTATGAAGCCACGCTTGCCGGAGCGGCTCCTGGTGGGATCCAGGCTCTCATTCGGATAAACCTCGACCTGCACCGCACCATAATGACCATCCGCCCGAACGCCGAGGCGGCGGCCCTGATGAGCCGCCACCGTTCGTTCTTCAATTCGATGCGGGTGGCCTGGGGCTACAGCGACTACCGCCCCGAGCGAATCGTGAAGGAACACCGCCAGCTTTTGGCGGCATTTCGCGACAATGATGGTGACCGGGCGGAGAAAGTCTCTCGTGAACATGTTCGCAACGCGATGGACGATCTGCTCCGCCTGTGGCGTGAAGCTGGCCGGGATTGAACAGGCCATTCCCCGCTCCGGCCACGATCTTTCCTCGTCGTCCCTGAGGGGTACGAAACCTCCCCTCCCCTGGGCAATCTCCCAACGCCACTCTCTGTATCGCGGCCCGGGTGTTTAGTCCCGGGATTTGATGGATCGGATTGATGACGAATCTCTCGGGTCCGATTGCCCATCGTCTGCAGATGAATTCGTACGGTGTGTCTTGAGGCGTCGGGCAAAATTGTAGGCGGCGACGAAGCTTTCGAGACGAGCTCGAAGCTGGTCGTGGCCGTCTTGATCGTGCGGCTCATCCGCTCAACCTACCCGTCGGTCGAGCGGATGCCTGGGGTTTGTCAGTCGGTGCTCAATGCCATGAGCCTGGCAAGCACGATCAAACGGATGCCCGCGCCACATGGCTGTCGGGCCTGAGCGGTTCTGCGGCAGGTCCGCGAACTGAATGCCGTTGTCGGTCAGAACGATCTCGATCCCGTAGGGAACGCCAGCCACCAGCGCGTCGAGAAAGGCATGTGCCGTCACCGTGCTGGCCTTGTCGACGAGTTGGGCAAAGGCGAACTTAGAGGTGCGATCGATGCCAACATACAGATACAATTTACCCTCCGCCGTCTGCACCTCGGCGACGTCAATGTGGAAGAAGCCAATCGGGTAGGCCTTCCCTTCCATTTAGCGACGGTCTTCTGGTTGATCCCGTAGTGCTTTTCCAGCGAACTCAGACTCTCTTGACTATGCTGTATCGCTCCACGGATCGCCTCTGTCGTTGTGGCGCTCCCGTGAAGAACCCGGCCCACAGCGCATCCTTCCATGCCTGCGAAAAGACTGCACCATCAACCCCCGGGACTAAACACCTAGCGGATGTATTCGTTCAGGATCAGCTGGGCGGCGCCTTCCACATAGGCGCGCGCATCCAACGTCTCGTAGCGAAGTTCGAAGGCAAACCCGGGATACATCGCCCGCTGCGCCGCCTTGCGCACGAGGGCTGCGAAAGCCTGGCCGGGCTTGCCGAGCTCGGCGAAAATTTCCACCTGCCGGACATCGAGCACCAGCATCATCGAGG
The DNA here is from genome assembly GCA_031291415.1 of Telmatospirillum sp. Lineage (GTDB taxonomy): Bacteria > Pseudomonadota > Alphaproteobacteria > Rhodospirillales > Magnetospirillaceae > Telmatospirillum. The sequence continues at coordinate 1,647 of JARLJB010000017.1, read as the reverse complement.
CGATCGCCGTGCCGAGCAGCCCGGCCGCGCGATCCATCCGCTGGCGCGCCGCGGTCTCGCCAAGACCGGCGGCCTCCAGATCCCCTGCCAGCGCCTCGCGATTAACGACCGTCTCCAGGCAGCCAAACTTGCCGCAACGGCAGCGCCGCCCGGCCGGATCGACCGGCATGTGCCCGATCTCGCCGGCGCAGCCGCGTTCGCCCTGGTAGATGTGCCCACCGAGCACGATGCCGACACCGATGCCCGAGCGGATGGTGACCACGAGCATGGAGTTGCCAGGGGCGGCGGCGCTGGCCTTGGCCGCGGTGAAGCAACGGATGTTGTTGTCAACCCTGACGACGAAGCCCGCACGCGCCGAAAGCTCGGCGGCCAGAACATCGTAGGCCATGCCTTCATTGCCGAACAAATGGCTCGGCACGCCGATTCCCGCGCCCCCCAGCGACACTCCGAGTTCGGCCGCCTTGGCGCTCGCCCCATCGAGCAGGGAGGCGAGAAAATCGGTCATTTCCGCCGGATCGGAAAACGGGGGCGTCTTCTGTTCGGCATCGAACAGCGACTCGCCGGCCAGATTGCGAATGCTCACCCGGGCCCGCGCGTATTCAATGTCGATGCCGATCGCTGCGGGCCGGCACGGAGCTAGCGTATAGACGGTGGCGGTCTTGCCGGCGCCATTCTGCCGCTCGCTTCCGACGGGAATGATGAAGCCCTGCTCTTCAAGACGTGTCATCAGCTTGACGGCCGTCGCCCAGCCCATGCCGCAGCGGAGCGTGACGTCGCGTTTGGAAAGCGGCGATTCCTTGGTCAGCTCGTTCAGGATCCGACGCTCATTCTCAGTCGTTACGCTCATCTCGCTCCACACCCTCCACCGGCCCGGCTGGCCGGTCCCTCCCCGCCCCCGGTGCCAATGGCCCACCCCTATCCCGCCCACGCGAAAAATATCTCCGTGCCGGCAAGATGACGTAGCGTTAACGCGTTGACAGGCCGACCGCCAGTGATAATGTCGCCCCACGATATGTCGCACCACGACAAATAACGATCCTGCGAGGCGGCACGGTCGGGAGGAGACCCAGAAAGCAAAGTTACCGTTCCCGGCGGAATCTCCCTCGCGCGCGATCCTTCGCGTCCTGCCGCCAACACGCCCCCAAAGGTTTTTTCAGTTACCCGAGGTTGCAAGTGCTACAAACCGCCCGGCCCAACGCAAAAATCGAGGTCAGAAACCTCACCAAGAAGTTCAACGACCTGGTTGTACTTGACCATGTTAACTTCACCGTAAATGACGGCGAGATGGTTGCGATTGTCGGTCCGACCGGTTGCGGCAAGACGACGTTTTTAAATTGCATGTCCAAGTTGATGGACGCGACCGAGGGTGACATTTTCATCGACGGCGTACCCGCCGACCCCAAAAAGCACAATCTGGCCTTCGTCTTTCAAGAGCCGACCGCCCTGCCCTGGCGCACGGTCGAACAGAACGTGGTCTATGGCATGGAGATCAAGGGCGTCCCGAAGAAGGAACGCGACGAGAGACTCCAATACATCCTCGGCCTGGTGGGGCTGACCGACACCGCGAAGCTGTACCCGAACCAGATTTCCGCCAGCATGATGCAGCGCATCGCGGTGGCCAGGGCGTTCGCCGTGAACCCCGACCTG
>JARLJB010000016.1 GCA_031291415.1 Telmatospirillum sp. | reverse complement strand
TCGATTGTTGGATATTCAACGCTTCCGCAGCCTGCCGCAAACTACGGTGCTGTGAGACGACGATCGCCCAGCGCAGATCGCGAAGCTCGACGGTCAATTTCTGAACTTCCTGTCACGTCTGGAATCGGTTGTTCGAAAAAAAGTTCTCCTGGGCCTCATCGCGCCCACTCCGTTGCCGTGGGACCGTAGAATGGGTAAATGCCGGGCGATTTCAGAGGGGGCGGCGGCGTCACGCTGCGTCTGCCCTCATTGAGCTGGTGCCCGGCCAACGGCTTCTGGCAACGCGGCACCGGTGCCGGGCTGACTGTTCGTTCCAGGCTGTTCAGGGCCTTCAGGGGAGGTTCCCCAGCCGCCTCCAAGCGCCAGGAACAGATCGATCTGGCGGTCGGCCACTTGCGCGCGCGACAGGGCCAGCGTCGATTCCGCATTCGCAAGGGCGGCCTCGGCGGCAAGGGCATCGATGAAACCCGTCCTGCCGAACTGAAAGAGCCGATTTGCCTGATCGCTCGCCTGGGCCGCACTGTCCCGCGCCTGGGCCAGACTACGCTCGCGGCTCATCTCCTGCGTACAAGCGGAAAGCGTCGTTTCGGTTTGCTTCAGCGCCTTGAGAACCGTTCCGTCGAACACCGCAAGCGACGATTCGGCGCCAGCACCCGCTTCGGCGATCCGCGCCCTGGCGACCGAGCGATCCGGCATCTTCCAGGACAGGAGCGGCCCGATGCTGCCCCCGAAACTTTGACTTGGGACGAAGTGGTCGAAGGTGGCGGCCAAACCGATGGCGCCTCCGATACTGACTTGCGGATAAAGTTGGGCGGTCTCAACGCCGATCATCGCTGTTGCGGCCGCCAAGCCACGCTCCGCCTCACGGATATCCGGCCGCCGCTGGATCAACTGCCATCCGTCTCCGATCGGGATGGGCTGCTCGACGACCGGTGGATGGGCGCAGTCTTCGAGTTCCTTGGGATAATCGGCGGGGAGTCGCCCCATCAGCGCCGCAAGTTCGTAAAGGGCAGTTTGCCGATCGGCGATGATAGTTGGGATGGCCGTAGCGCTTTCGCTCGCGGCGGCACGAGCGCGACTGACATCGAACGCCGTCCCGCGTCCCCCGTTCGCCTGCTTTTCGGTGACGGCGAGCGTCTGTCTCTGGACCTCCAGCACGTGCTGCGTTGCGGCCAAGGTGCGATTGGCCGAGCAGGCCCGTGCAAAGGCTCGGGTCACCGCCGCCGCGACGACCACCCGAACCTGATCGCGGGTCGCCTGCGCCACCTCGGCGTTCGCGTTCGCTGCCTCGATGCCGCGCCGGATGCCGCCCGCCAGATCAAGCGGGTAGGAAAGGTTGAGCCCGAGCGCATAGGAGTTGGACGTCGTAATGAGTGGCTCCGTATACCCTCCCACACGCGCACCGGTGACGGATGCCGAGATATCAGTCTCGATCGAACGGGCCGCCTCTGCCTCCCGGACCAAAGCCGAGGCACGGCGAAGATTGGCCTCGGCCGCTCTGAGGTCGGTGTTCGCCGCCAAAGCCTCCGAAACCAAACCGTCGAGCCGCGAGTCTTCGTAGAGTTTCCACCATTGATCGGGGAGCGGCGCCTGTGAATAGGCCGCATCCGAGCCTGCCGCGAAAGCCGCGCCCGGAGCCAGGGCGACCGACGTTTCCGGCATATGATAGTCAGGCCCGGCCGTGCAGCCTGAGAGTGCCATTATCAGCGATAGAGCGGCCGGCGCGACAGTCCTCGTCCTCATTTGCACGCCCCCGGCGCATCGGGAACGATGGTGACAGAGGCCGTCCGACCGGCGATGAGCAGCGTCTTCGGCGGCATTTCGTCGATGTGTATCCGCACGGGAATCCGCTGGGCCAAACGGACCCACGAGAAGGTCGGCTGCACGGCGGGCAGAAGATTTTGTGAATCCGATCGCTGATCATCGGCAATGCCGGCAGCGATGCTGTCGACGTGACCTGACATCTCTGTGTCATCGCCCATGAGGTGGACGACGGCGGCGTCTCCCACGTCGATGCAGCGGAGCTTGGTTTCCTCGAAATAGCCTTCGATCCTGAGCGAATCCACATCGATCAGCGCCATCGCCTGCTGTCCGGCGCCGACGAAATCGCCGGGATGGAGATCGAGATTGGTGACCTGTCCATCCACCGAGGCGACGATCCTGGTCCGCTTGAAGTTGAGCTCGGCCACCTCGCGCGCGGAGATCGCCTGGTCTAGGGCGGACGCCGTCTGCGCCACAGCCGCCTGCGCCTTTTGCACCTCAGCCTGTGCGGTTTCGACCTTGGCGAGGTTCTGCTCATGCGTCTCGGTAGCAACGAGATTGCCGAGCGTCTTGTCGCGCGCCGCCTCCCGCCGGGCGAGGGTTAGCGTCGCCTGGGCACTCGCCACTCCCGCCTGTGCCGCCGCCACCGCCGCTTGGGCATGGACCACAGCCGCTTCCGCCTCTTCCAAGGCGGCCGCGTAGCGCGGCTGATCGAGCACGAACAGCAGATCGCCAGCGCGTACCCGCTGGTTGTCATGCACCGCGACCGAAGTCACCAGCCCGCCGATGTCCGGCGTCACCCGCACGACATCGGCACGGACATGGCCATCTCGGGTCCACGGTTTCGTTTCGTACCGAACCCAAACCGATCGCGCGATGGCGATGGCGGCAATGAAAAGGAGGAGCGTAGCGGCCCATCGGCCGACGACACCCAGGAGATGTTTCATATGAGTATTCCAGGAATATGCGCGAACCGTGCCAGCAGCCCGAGCCAGAGGACAAAGAGGGAGAGATCGGCCAGCGGCCGGTGGGCAAACAGCCAATAGATGCCGAGGCTCGTCAGCAGTCGGGAGGACAGGCCGGTGAGCAACAGCGCGATAAAGCCCAGGACCAACAGCCCCGGCATGGCGACACCGCCAATGGAGATTTCGGTGAACATCGCTTCACATCCCGTGATCGATCACGCGCAGCAATAAGTCGCGGCGAAGTGCGGAGAGCAGGGGGAGCGCCCTTTCGCGGACGGGGTCCGCCTCGGTGACCATTGCGTCTTTCACACCGTCGAGTTGGGCGAGAAGATGCCGGACGGAACGCTCATCTCCAGACGTCGTCCGACTTCTGAAATAAGCGACGACATCGTCAAGGAAGCCGGAGAGCATGGCCCGCGCAGTTCGCCCATTGAGCGTTTTTTCGAGGGCACGCAGCCCACCCGCCGCTTGTCCCATCCTCAAATCGGCAAGGGCGTAACGCAGCAGGTTGGTGGACTGGTCATTCCCGGCCAGTCTCGGGATGAGCAACCCGATGCGGTCCAGCATTCTGCTTGTCCAGCGCACCGTGTCGGGATGGCCACCGGCCGCCCGCATCGCAACGTCGTGGCGGATCGCCCGCAATATCCTGCCCGTGCGGTAATCGATGCCGATTGTCTGGAACAGAACGAGGCTGACCAGCGTCGTTACGCCGCCGATCAAGGCCGCCAAACCACAATTGAGGACGCTCACGAAATCGGACGTGCTGGTTGGCACCAAACCAGCGCTCGCGAAATTGGACGCGTTGGTTGGCGCGAGGCCGGCGATGGCCGGAAAGGTCAGGATCATGCTGACGGCCGCGAAGGCGAGCGGCGGCCGGGCCTGCGCAGACCCGCTCAGCAGCAGGAGTGGCGCAAGTACAGCAACCAGACTGACAAAATCGGTCGTGCTGGGAATGATGACGAAACCATAGACGAGGCCGCCGGCTATCCCCACGACCATCCCCACCATGCTGCGGATGGCACCACCGATCGGAGCGTCGATGGTTCCGCACAGCACGCAGGTCGGCCCCACGACGAAAAGTGAGCTCGCACCGTCGACCCAGCCGCTTGCGATCCAGAAGAGGCAGCAGAGCGTGATGCCGACCATGGCTCCGATACCGCTCCGTGCGGCCAGCCAATGATCGCGCTGGAGGACATAGCCTTTTCCGCGGCCGATCAACCGCGGGGGAAGACGGCGCATCCATCCTGGTTGTTCCGTCAACTCCTGCTGCAGGAGGCGGCAATCCTGATGCGCCACCACAAGATCGCGGAGGTCAGAGGCAAGGTTGGCGAGAAGCAGATCGCGCCAATCTCCGGAACCAGAGGTCCCTCGCAACTCATCGCGCAATTCTCGCAATAGGTTATCGGCCTTGTCGGGATCGAGGATGCGCTCGGGAGCATCAAGCCACGATCTCACCTGCTCGATGATGCGGGAAAGGCGGGCGGGCATATCCCGCGCGTCTGTCTGAAGCTCGGCCAGGCTGTCGTCGACGGCGCTCGACAGCGACAGCACGGTCAGAAGCCGGTCATGCAATGTCCGCAGGATCTCGACACGGGGCACCGCGCGGGCCGAATCGAACGGCAGGTGAATGGCGTTCTGATGCAGGTCCAGCAAGCCCACGGCAACCTTCACGCGGTCGTGGACGAGGACAGCCTCGCGCGCATGGACAAGCGTGTCGCGCGTCCAACGTTCCGCATCGCCGAGCAGGCCCGCGACGCGCGCCTTCACCCGATCCGACACGCTGCGCGGTAGTACCAGGGTGTGGAGCAACGTCGCGAACAGAATCCCGATCGAGACTTCTTGCACGCGTACGATGGCGACGTTGAAGATTTCGCCGGCTTGGGCGACGTAAGGGAATCCGATCAGGCAGGTCATGTAGCCGGCGAGCTGGAAGGCATAAGCCCGGGGCGTGCGATCGACCGCCGCGAGATAGAGACAAAAACCGGTCCAGGAGGCCAAGGCGACGCTCAGGACCAGCGGTTCGTTGGCGAATGTCGACACCAGGGCAACGGTCGCCGCCGCGCCGCCGATCGTTCCGAGAAACCGAAAGAAACTCCGGCTGACCGATGCTCCGGAAAAAGGCTGCGAGACCGTATAGACCGCCCCGATTGCCCAAAAAGGGTTCGTCAGCCCAATGCTCAATGACACGTAAAGAGCAAGAATCGCGGCGGTGAAAGATTTCACCGAGAAGAGAACGGCCTCAAGATCGGGTGCCATGGATTGCTTTATCAGAGAGAGCCGATCAAATTTCCGCCACTGCGTCGGCCATGACGAATATTTTTGGGCAGTCGCTGAAATCGGAACGAGTATTTTCTTTTGCATGCGGGGAGGATAGCGCCTTGGCGGCACTTTGAATTTCGTTATAATGCCAGATTATCTCTAAATTCTGCCAATCATCATGCAGCAATACCCTCTCATATCCGAGTTCGATCCCGACACGACCCGTTGCCCGGCAACGGCGCGGCGCCTGCATTTCAACGAACACGAAACCGAGATCCCGATGCACCGGCATCGCAAAAGTCAATTGGTTCTGGCGCTGCATGGCGCGGTGACGTGCCAGGTCGCCGATGCTTTATGGATCGTGCCGCCGCAGTGCGGGGTATGGATTCCCGGTGGTATGCCTCACAGCAACCGCGCCACCGCAAATGCGCGTCTCTGTTACTTGTTTACCGAACCCGATGTCATCGCCCTGCCGCAACAATGCTGCACGCTTTCCATCTCGCCCATGGTGCGCGAGATGATCCTTCATCTGGCCGATGTGCCGCACGACGACGACGGCGTGGGCGGTCATGTCGACCGGCTTGCCCGCGTGCTTTTGGACGAGTTGGCGTTGATGCCGATGGAACGGCTTTCTCTGCCGGTCACCGACCATGCGAAAATTCGGGAGATGGCGGATGCTTTGCACGCCAATCCGGCAGACCGCAGCACGGTCGCGCAATGGGCAAAGCGGCTAGCGATGAGCGAACGCTCCCTGGCCCGGTTGGTCGTCGCGGAAACGGGGTTGAGCTTCGGACGCTGGCGGCAGCAGCTTCATTTGCTTATCGCGGTGCGCGAACTGGCCTCCGGCGTGACCGTGCAACAAGTTTCGGCCGATCTCGGTTACGAATCCGTCACCGCCTTTATTACCATGTTCAAAAAGGCGCTCGGGAAGCCGCCGGCTAAATACCTGAGCAGCGTCTCGCAAAACGGCGGTTCTGCGATCGTCATGTGAATCGCCGATGCGGCAGCGCCGGCGGCAAGCCCTTCCAGCGAGAGAGCCCGAAAGGAGTTGGCCGGCCCGATATGTATGTTCTGGAGCTACACCGGCCCTTCTGAACGAGGCCAGCATGTCCTTCAGCAACAGAAAAAGCGCCAGGATCGGTCGGCGATCCAGTGTGTCACCATAGGCAATCTGGCCGACGGCCAAGGTAGGAACTGGGCGGCGGCATCAAAATGCCCGCAGGCTCTTCAATCGGTTAATCACCGCATCCTTTACCGACATCTGAATGATCTCGGGAAAGCCCGCGGGCAAGACAGTTTCGATTTGTCGCAGCGTATCCTCGGCCGTATCGGCCATCTGCTCGATGGCCTCGCGGATTAGCGCTCGCGGCAGTCCTGCCGCCTCGCCGGTTTGCACGAAATGCCGGCCGGCGATTTCGTCGATCCGGTAGTGCCGGTTGCCGCCGACCGACATCGCCAGTCTCATCTGCTTGGCCTCGATCTGACGCGCATAGAAGCTCGGCTGCGCGGTGAGCACGTCGTAGAGCGGCGTCAGGCGATAGCTGCCGCCGGGACCGAGGAAGACGCTGAAGTTCTTGGCATGCCTGTCTGTCGCGCCGATGAGCCAAAACAGGATCTGCGCCTTGAAAACGGTCGCCTGATCCTCCGGCGGGCGATCGCTGCCCTTGAGCAGCGTGAGGATGTCGACCATCCCTGGCCCGCCCTCGCTCTGGTACTTCCGGGTCGGTGATACCGACAGGGCCTGGCAGCAATCCTCCTGCGGGAGGCGGAGCAAGCGTCCATCCCTGGTCCATCGCCGGTCGAACCGCTCGATCACCAAGGCCCTGGTCGCGCCGAAAGAACGGATCTCCGCCCTGGCGGCCGGCAGACCGAAGGCGGCGACCAGCTTCAGGCAGTAGTACTCGTTCTCGACGCTGTTCGAGAGATCGATGCCACCTGGCAACCGGCCAATTTGCGTCTTGAAGATATGCGTGGTCGGCGTCGTGCCATGCGGCTTGAGCCAGCGGCCGTCGTGCCAGAGCAGCGCCGTCTTTTCCTGTGCCCCCGCGACCGAAATCCGGAATGGGTCTTCCCGATCGAGCCCCAACGGGGCTTGCGCCAGGGTGTTCAGCAGCCGTTCGATTGCGTCGTCGGCAACGGCTTCTCCGGTGATCGTCGTGGTGTCGCCGGAAACGTCGTCATCATCGGCGACGAACTGCAACGCCCCGACGCAGTCATGGCCGATCGCCGCCAGCAGGCTGTAGGCGTCGACACCGGCGGCGCCCACCTTTTCCGCCACGCGCCGGCGCAGCGCATCGGAATCGGGCAACAGGTTGTCGAACACGGCCACGACCGGCTCGCCCCGGTAGGGATCTTCGCGCAAAGGCAGGGACAGCGACACCGGCAGAGCGTGCTCCCAGTCCAGCCACTCCTGGTCGTAGCGAAAGTCGATCGCGCCACTTGGTGCCTTGTTCAGATGCCCGACCAGGCGGTTGTTGAGGAGGACCCTCAGAGGTGGGTGGCGACGATGACGGGGCATCAGAAGATATCCTCGATCATGCCGCTGTCGCCCTTGGATCGCGGCACGATGTGGAACTCCAGATCGAGCGCGGCGAGAACGGCGAGGATCGTCTCCAGCTTCGTGGCCGGATTGCCGGTCTCGATCAGCGAGATGGTCTCCTGCCGGAATCCCGCCTTATTGCCAAGCTCGGCTTGGCTGAGCCCCAGCTTCCTGCGGGTCCGCCGGATCAGATTGCCGATGTGCTTCGGCGTGCGGGCGAGATCGGTCATGGTATCCATTCAACCTTATATGTGCCATATCCGATAATTCAGCAATATCGGATTCGACGCATATTCACATTCTATGCGCCAATTATCATAAAACATATTTACATGAAATGGAGCATAAAACCGTCGAACTCTGGTGCGATTGACGACCGGTCAGATGGGCCGTGGCTGGAAGGCGCCAGGGGCGTACTGATCTGTATCAGAGCTTGGAGGTGGCAAGTTTACGGGTACAAGGCAGAAACTTTCTATATCTGCCGATCATCCTCGCTCCCACTCGAGCGACATTCGGAACTGACCCCTCATTGACGTTATGATATGGCTTGATCAGGCGCAGGTCCGGCCTTCTGCAGAAGGCCGGACCTGCGCTTTTCGCGAAGCACCGGGGGCAGTGGACGACCATCAAGGCGGAGGCCAGGATCTGGCTCAACCGCATGACGGATGGTTCCGATCCAGCGCTCCGTTGGGGAAAATACCTCACGCGCAGTTCGAACCAGTTAGATACGCGTCGATCAATCCCAGATAGTGAGACTTCGAATCTTCGGGTAGGAACGCCGCGCTGAAGCTGTTCCGGGCAATCTGCGCAAGTTCCACCACATCAAGGCCGAGCGCGTGGCAGCAGGCTTTGTAATTGTCGTTCACATAGCCGCCGAAATAGGACGGGTCGTCGGAGTTGATCGTCACCTTGACGCCTTGCTCGATCAGCCTCCGCAAAGGATGAGCCTCCGTCGAGGGGATCACCTTCAGCCTGAGATTGGAGAGGGGACACAAAGTCAGGGGGATCTGCCGCTCGACAAGGATCCGCACGAGATCGGGATCGTCGAGGCAGGCGTTGCCGTGGTCGATGCGGTCCGCATGCAGAAGTTCGACCGCCTCGCGGACATAACTTGCCGGGCCTTCTTCGCCGGCATGAATGACGGTCCGGAAGCCCGCATCATGACAGGCGCGAAAGAAGTCGACGAAGCCGGAGGGAGGGAACTGCACCTCCGGGCCGCCCAGGCCGAAGGCATCGACACGGTCCGCCCAGGGCGCCACGGCGCCGAGCACCGCGAAGGCGTCCTTCTCGGGCCGTTGGCGCTGGATGACGATGATCAGCCCCGAGCTGATGCCCGTCTCCGCCTTCGCGTCGTCCATGGCGCGCAGCACGCCGTCCATCACCGTCTCGATCGCGATGTCACGCGTGATGAAGTTCTGCGGACTCAACATCAGCTCCGCGTGGAGCACGTTGTCCTGGCGGACACGCTCCAGGTAGGCGCGTGTCATCTCGTAAAAATCCTGCTCGTGCCGGAGCACCCGGCAGCCTGCCCAGTAGAGTTCAAGAAAGGACTGCAGGTTGTCGAATTCGTAGGCAGCCCGGATAGCATCCTCGCTGTCCCACGCCAGCTCAACCCCGTTGCGCCGCGCGAGCGTCAACAGGAGAGACGGCTCGAGGCTGCCCTCCAGATGCATGTGCAACTCAGCCTTAGGCAGGCCGTCGATGAAGGTGTCGAGATCGTTCATGCTGTCCTCATGATAAAAGGTAGTGCTCATGACTGCGGCCAGGAGGATGAAGATCTCGGCTCGTTTCATGCGCGGTGGGTTTCCTCGTGAGGCTAATCCCCCACGTCGAGAGCCAGTTCAATCATTTCCGTGTACACGATCGCGGCATGTTGAAACATGACCTTCTCGAGCAGAATGTCATGCACTTCGCTGTCCGTGTCTGCGTGCACATCCCGCACGATGATCAAATCGTAGTCCAGGTCGAAGGCTTGGGCAGTCCGGCCGAATCCCTTCGCCCGCTCCAAATTTCCAGAGAAAACCAGCATATTACGAGACAGGCCGCGCAAGCGGCCCTCGTCGTTTTTGGCGTGGTCAACACCGATTGCGACCGTGGTGACCAGGTAAGGTTCGGGAGAGAGGCTTCCGGCGCCCGTCATGGAGACGACCCATGACCCAGGTTGAGATGAAGATCGTGGTCCGCAGTGCCGGAGACGCCGATTTCCGTATCTCCGGCTTTGCGTTTTCGTCCGCGATGTCAGGGAGCCAGTACCTGGATTGCGCCTCCCGAACCGTCAGCAGTCCCGGCCATCGGATCCGAGCTCCGGCAGACCTGGGCGGGATCCAGGGCGGTGCCTTTGCTGGTTCTTTTCATGACTTACCTCGGCATTAGCAGCTGACGTCAAAGTGCCTTCTTCTTCACAAGAAGCTTCCGATTTATAAGTTGCTCTCATTTGGCAAGCAATCACCGGTAGCCCGTGGAGAGCCCAACATGCCCGACCCAAAATACACGGCCTATGCGCCCGCCGCCCCCTACTTCGATCTGGTTCGCGGGGCGCTCGGCGCCCTCGTCGATGGCGAACATTTCTTCGACGCCGTCAGCGACGACGTCGTTTACGAGGTCCTTTACGACATCGGTGGATGGCCCCGCGTTATCCGGGGCCGGGCCGACCTGATGGCCGGGTTCCGGGGCTATGTCGATGCCATCGCATTGCACTCCGCCGACAAGTTGATCGTCCACCAGACGGATGGCGGCCAAGTCGTCGTCATCGAATACGAGGTTCATGGCACCATCCTTGCGACGGGCACGAAATACGACAACCGGTTCTGTTCGATCATCACGATCGAGAACCGAAAGATCGCGCACTGGCGCGACTACATGGACTCACTTGCCGCCTGGAACGCCCTGACGGCGCGTGCCCGCTGATCGTCGGTTTTCCGACTCCGCGTAACGTCGGTTTTGCGATTCCACCTATCCACGGCGATCCGGGTCCGCGTAGTCCCGGCTTTACGCTTCCGTGGCCGGTGAGCGAGAAGAACTGCTGGCTCGGGACATATTCTCTTCGGCTTCGAGGCCAGGGTGGCCGCGATCACCTCGCCGTGGATCTGATCGCGGCAGAGAGGGCCCGAAGGGTACCGCGCGCCTGTCTGTCGGTCAGGCTCGAATAGAGCATCACGTCACGCGATGGCAACGGCGGCAGACCGAACTGCGGTCCCACATCGATCGTGCCAGGCGGCGCCACGCGGCGGCCGAGCGCCGCGACAGCGAGGCCGGCCGAGACGGCGGCTCCGATCGTGGTGATGCCGCCGCCGACGAAGACCTCCGTCCAGGGGATTCTCGCCTTGTCGAGGGCGTCGACTGCCATGGCGCGTACGTGGCAAGGTTCCGCCTGTGTGGCAAGACGCAGCCTTTCGCCCGGCCGATATTCGAAATCGGACGCCGCCATCCAGCCGAATCCTTCCTCGAGGATGACTTCGCCGTCGCGGCGGCTGTTGTCGTGGCGCAAGACGATCGCCGCATCAAGCTCGCCTCGATCAAAATCGTCGAGAATCTCCCGCGATGCGGCCACACGCATCTCCATCACCAGGGCGGGCTCTGCACTGCTCATGCGTTTCAGCAGGAGCGGCAGCTCGGCACCCACAATGTGGTGGCTGAGGCCGACCACCAGCCGGCGCCGCTCGACGCCGAAGGAACCGACGGCGCTCTGATGGGCGGCGACGAGGCTCCGCGCGGATCCCAGAAAAAGGTTTCCCTCAGCGGAAAGCCGCACCAGCCGGGGCGTCCGTTCGAGCAGGCGGTGGCCAAGACCATCCTCCAGTCGCTTGATCTTCAGGCTGACCGCTGATTGTGTCGTGTCCATCGCTTCGGCGGCGCGGGTGAAGCTTTTCAGATCGGCCACCAGCACGAAAGCCTGCACCGCCTCGACATCAAGGGTTTTCATCGCATCATCATTTTAATTACAAATCACTGAAATACAGTATCATATTATTTTGATATGATCAACGAGTGGCTATCCTCTGTCCGGTTCGCAACGGAGAGCAGGAGGTCCGCATGCCGCTGACACGCATTTCCCTGAGGCGGGGCACATCGGAGGCCTATCGTCACGCCATTCTCGACGGTGTCTACCATGCCCTGCGCGAAACCTTCGACGTGCCCGAGGACGATCGCTTCATGACGATCTCCGAGCATGACAAAGCGGATTTCAGCTACGGCGCGCACTATCTCGGCATCGCCCGCAGCGATAATCTCGTCATCATCCAACTCACGGTCAGCAATACCCGGTCGGTCGAGCAGAAAAAGACGCTCTATCGCCGGATTGCCGAACGTCTCACCGAGAATCCTGGCGTGCGGCCGGAGGACATCTTCATCAACCTTGTCGAGGTTGCACCGGAGAACTGGTCGTTCGGCCACGGCATCGCGCAATATGCGGTGAGCGAGTGCGACGGCGGGTTACGGCCGAGTGCGTAATGGCTCGTTCGCCCCTTGCCGCCAGACCGGCCGTGAAAACCTCTCGGTCAGCTCATCGAGGAAGCGATGCGTGCGGGCGGCGCGGGCCTCGCGTCGCGTGCCGACGAGAGCGACGATCGGGGCGGCCGGCAAATCGTAGTCACCGAAGACCCGAACCAGTCGATTTGCCAAAAGATCGCCGGCAACGTCCCACTCGGAGCGGACAATGAAGCCGTAGCCGGCGAGCGCCCAGGCCTTTACGACCTCGCCAGCATTGCTGGCGAGGTCGGGTTCGATCCGGACCCGCGTCTCGTCGCCCGATTGCTTCGACCGGAAACGCCACAGCGTCACGTCCTCTTCGTTCTCGCGCAACGCAATGCAGGCATGGGCCCGCAGATCTTCCGGAACCATCGGCGTGCCGCGCCGCGCCAGATAGTCTGGAGAACAACACAGGAATCGTTCGTTGGGCGCCAAGTGACGGACAGTGAGGCCGGGCGTGGCGTCGTCCAACGGGCCGACATGGATGGCAATATCCCAACTCTCGGCCGGCGTGTGACCGAGCCGGTCCGTCAGCTGAAGATCAACCCGCACCTTGGGATGGATCGCTTGAAACCGCGCGACGATCGGGGCGATGTGATGGCGGCCGAACCCGAGCGGCGCCACCAGCCGGAGATGGCCGCTCACCACGCTGCGCCGCTCGGAGACCGCGTCCGTCAGCTCCCCCAGCGAAGCGATGATTTCGCGACCACGCTCGGCCAGGAGCTCACCCTCATTGGTCAGTGTGAGATAACGTCCGCCACGATCGATGAGTTGCACTCCGAGCCGCGCCTCGAGCGCGCGCAGCCGCTGAGTGACCGCCGGTGCGGAGACATCGAGCGTCCGCGCGGCAGCAGCGAGAGAGGCGGCGGCCGAGACCGCCGCAAAGAAGCGAAGATCATCCGTGGTGAGCATTAAGACCGAGCTTAACTCAAGCCTTAGGTCTTGTTAATGGCCTCGCCAGTCCCGGCATGATCTACTGTCCCGATCGCAATTGGGAGACGCCGCATGCCCATCGCCGACCAGACCCCCTCCTCGCCGCTCCTGCCGCGCCGGCTGGGCGATCTCGTCACGCCGGGCCTGCTGCTCGATCAGGACCGCCTCGAACGCAATGTCGCGCGCATGCGGGATCGCCTGACGCGGCTCAATGTTGGTTTCCGTCCGCATCTCAAGACCGCGAAAAGCATCGAGGTGGCGCGTCGCGTGATGGACCGGCCCAGTGGTCCCGCCATGGTGTCGACCCTGCGAGAGGCCGAGTATTTCGCTGACCATGGCGTGCGCGACCTGACCTATGGCGTCGGAATCGCACCGGGCAAGCTTGATCGGATCGGTGCGCTCCGCCGGCATCATGGCGTCGAACTGACGATCATCCTCGACAGTCTCGAGCAGGCCGAGGCGGTGGCCGTCTGGTCCACGGCACAAGGGTATCGTTTGCCCGTCCTGATCGAAATAGACGCCGATGGGCACCGCTCCGGCGTGCCACCCGAGGACGGTGAGCGCCTGATCGCCATTGGGCGGAAACTTCACGACGGCGGCTCCGCGCTGCGTGGCGTGCTAACTCATGCCGGTGACAGCTACACCTTGAGCCGACCCGACGATCTCGCCGCCGCTGCGGCAGCCGAGCGAACGGCCGCTGTCGGGGCCGGCGAGATCCTGCGCGCCGCCGGACTGCCCTGCCCCGTGGTTAGCATCGGATCGACGCCGACCGCCAGCTTCGCCCAGGATCTCGCCGGCGTCACCGAACTGCGGGCCGGCGTCTTCATGTTCGGCGACCTGGTCCAGACCGGCATCGGCGCCTGCACCTCGAATGACATTGCGATTTCAGTGTTGGCAACGGTGATCGGTCACCAGCGGGCCAAGGGCTGGACCATCGTCGATGCCGGCTGGATGGCGCTGTCACGCGACCGCGGAACCAGCCGCCAGGCGGTCGATCAGGGATATGGCCTGGTATGCGATGAAGCCGGTGCGCCCTTTCCCGACCTCCTCGTCCTTGACGCCAATCAGGAGCACGGGATCATTGGCGCCAGACCTGGCAGCGGAGAAAAGCCGCCCGACCTGCCTGTCGGCTCGCTGGTGCGCATCCTGCCCAACCACGCCTGTGCAACGGCGGCGCAGCATGACCGCTATCATGTGCTGGCGCCTGACCGGCGGGTGATCGCGCAATGGCCTCGAATCGGCGGCTGGTGACGTGATGGCGACCAACTCCACCGACTCGATCGAGCGGATCGTGACCGAGGCCGCGCCATCGCCGTCCGGGCATTATGTCCAGGCGACGGCATGGAGCGATCTCGTCTTCATCTCCGGCCAGCTTCCCGTCCGCCCCGACGGCAGCCACACCGCCGACCTGGTGTTCGAGGACCAGGCGCGCCAGGCTCTCGCCAATCTTCTTGCCGTCCTCGCCGCGGCCGGCAGCGATCCCGGCCTCGTTTTGAAGGTGACCGCCTACATCACCGGGGTCGAACACTGGCCGACATTCAACCGCGTCTTCGCCGACGCCTTCGCCGATGCCCGTCCGGCGCGCGCCGTCGTGCCGGTGCCAGCGCTCCACCATGGCTATCTGATCGAAATCGAGGCGATAGCCGGACGCCGGCTGAAAGATGAAGAACCATGAACACTGTTCCCGAGGCCCGCTACGACGCCGTACTCTTCGATCTTTTGACCGCTCTGCTCGATAGCTGGTCGCTATGGAATGCCGTCGCCGGCGACGCCGAGGCCGGGCGCCGCTGGCGTGCCGCCTATCTCCGCATCACCTATGCGACCGGCGCCTATCGACCTTACGAAGATCTGGTGGCCGAGGCTGCCGAGTCGGTCGGGCTGGACCGTCGGCTCGCCGTGGAGCTCGACGACCATTACGCCGAACTCCAACCTTGGCCTGACGTCGTCCCGATCCTGTCCCGGCTTTCGGCCGCGGGGCTGCCGCTCGGCATCGTCACCAATTGCTCGCGCCGGCTTGGTCTGATCGCCGCGCGGCAAATCGGCATCGAATTCGATCCGATCATCACTGCCGAGGAGGCCGGCTGGTACAAGCCGGATCCCCGGACCTACCAGCTGGGACTTGCGAGGCTGGGTGTGGCGGCCGACCGCTGCCTGTTCGTGGCAGGTTCAGCCTACGATCTGATCGGGACGGCGAGAACCGGTCTGCCTTGCTTCTGGCATGACCGGATCGGAATGACGGCGCCCGATTCGCCGCCGCCGCCGCTGGCCCATGAATCGACGCTCATGCGACTGCCGGAATGGTGCGGCGTCGTATAGTACGAAGTGCCGAAAATGCTGAGACATTTTCGGCCCCTCAGCAACTGTCTTTGTCAGGCAGCGGCAGCTTCGGGTAAATCCCGCCATGGCTTGGCGTCCCTGACCAGGGCGTTGAGGATAGTGATGAGCTTGCGGACGCAGGCGATGATGGCGACCTTCT
>JARLJB010000089.1 GCA_031291415.1 Telmatospirillum sp. | reverse complement strand
GTCCGCAAGCTCATCACTATCCTCAACGCCCTGGTCAGGGACGCCAAGCCATGGCGGGATTTACCCGAAGCTGCCGCTGCCTGACAAAGACAGTTGCTGAGGGGGCAGTGATCGGTTCCGATCACTGCAACTTGGTATAAGCATTCCACAGAAATAAATTAGATGGCTTATCCCAATCGTTCCGGTGTAACCAAGATTTGGGTGAGCCTCCGAGACGCCAGGGGCACCGGAAGCAAAGGGACAAGCCTTTTCGACGCCATCTCAATCCGTTAGTCTATTTTGTCCGCAGATGACGCAGATTAACGCAGACAAAAAAATGCACGGTGCGACAAAACGTGGATGAGAAAAATTTAGACGTCTTCTATAAGACATAAATATACATATTATATTCTAATCCGCGTTAATCTGCGGACAGACATTACGGTAATTGTTTACAAAGAAGCTTATCCCGGTCGTTCCAGTGTGACCAAGACTTGGGTGAGCCTCCGAGACGCCAGGGGCACCGGGTTCCAGCATGACACATCGCCCACCGAATAGAGCATCCCAGCGAAGCCGTTGGCCCGATGCCCTGAGCATTGTCCTCGTTGGGCTTGTCGTTGCCATCGCTACGGCTGCCGCGGTAGCCCCCAGCCTGTTGCCGATCAGTGAGGCCCTTGGCGAGGACGGCCGGAAAATCGCTGCCGTGACCATCTTCGTCGGAAGTTATTTGGCGTTGGCGATCGGCAGAATTCCCGGCCTGCTCATCGACCGGGCTGGCATCGCCCTGGTCGGTGCCAGCCTCATGGTCGCCTCCGGGGCTCTGCCGCTGGAAGATGCCTACCGGGCCGTCGACCTCGAAACTATCACGCTGCTGCTCGGCATCATGATCGTCGTCGCCAGTTTGCGGCTGTCCGGGTTCTTCGCCGTCGCCAATGCCTGGGTCATGGAACGGGCGAAAAGACCATTGATCCTGTTGGCGGCGATCGTCGCGACGTCCGGTTTCTTTTCCGCATTCCTGGTCAATGACGCGATCTGCCTGGTGCTGGCGCCAATGGTGCTGGAGTTGACAGTCGCGATGGGCCGCAAACCGGCCCCCTATCTGCTGGCCGTGGCGATGGCGTCCAACATCGGATCGACGGCGACGATCACCGGGAACCCGCAGAACATCATGATCGGCGGCTTCTCGCGCATCGCCTATACCGACTTCGTTCTGGCGTTGGGCCCGATCGCCCTCTTGGGACTGCTCATCACGGTGGCCCTTATCGCGCTCTTTCATCGCAGCGAATTCACCGCCGACGTGCGTTTGCTGGCGCCAAGACCGAATTTCCATGTCAATCGCGTGCTGGTGATACGCACCTTGCTGGCGACGGCCCTCATGATCGCCTTGTTTTTTGCCGGAGTCGTACCGGCCAGAGCGGCGATCGTTATCGGCGGCCTGCTGTTGCTGACCCGACGCGTCAAAAGCCGGAGAATCTACGCCGAGATCGATTGGGCGCTCCTGTTGATGTTCGCCGGGCTTTTCATCATCGTCGCCGGCGCCGAACGGACGCTGCTCACGCCCGACCTCGTCGCCCGCGTAAGCCGGCTGCACCTGGACCAGCTGCCCATCCTCAGCGCCGTCACGGCGGTTCTCTCCAATCTCGTCAGCAATGTGCCGGCGGTGCTGGTGATAAAGCCGTTTATCGCGTCTTTGCACGACCATGACCGGGCATGGCTGGTGGTCGCCATGGCGTCGACATTGGCGGGAAATTTCACTGTCCTGGGATCGATCGCCAATCTGATCGTCGTGCAAAAGGCGGCGGCAAGCGGTGTGGAGATCGGCTTTTGGGACTATTTCAGGATCGGCGCCCCGCTGACCATCATCACCCTGGCGATCGGAACCTTGTGGCTGTGATGGCTGACGGCTGCACTCTTAAGTAGTTTCCGAGTCTGTCGAAAACTCTCCCGTTCGAGGAATATGGAGGGAATAAAGACATTCCCCGCGACCATTCCGCCCCAGGGAGCCCGTTCCATGACCTTCAGTGCCCTTATGCTGCAACCGATTGTTGCACTCATTGCCGGAATACTTATTCTCGTCACGCCCAGTCTCCTGAGCTACATCGTCGCCATCTACCTCATTATTGTGGGAATTTCCGGTTTGTTGCCGCACATCGCGCAGTGACAGCGGCGCGCCCGACGTTTCCACTGCCCGAGCGTAGGTGTTTTCCGAGCCTACTTAGATGGGCCTGTGCCTGATAGGTTCCACGTCGCCAAGAATGGACGGCAGGACGGGGGACTGCGCAGGATGAAGCCCAAGGAAAATGAACGGAAGATGCCGCAACTGACCAAAGCACCGACAGGTATCTCTGGACTTGATGAAGTCCTGCTGGGTGGGCTCCCCGCCGGTCGACCGACGCTGGTTTGCGGCGCGGCCGGCTGCGGCAAGACGCTTCTCGGCATGACTTTCCTGGTCAATGGTGCAACCAGATTCGGCGAAGCCGGCGTCATGGTGAGTTTCGAGGAAACCGGCCAGGACCTGGCCGACAACGTCGCCTCATTGGGGTTTGACGTGCCTGGCCTGATTGCCGCGAAAAAATTGGCGATCGATCATATCCACATTGAACGCAGCGAGATCGCGGAATCTGGCGAATACGATCTTGAGGGGCTGTTCGTCCGTCTCGGCTATCTCGTCGATCAGATCGGAGCGAAACGCGTCGTTCTCGACACGCTTGAGGCTTTGTTCTCGAATCTGTCGAACGAGTCGACCGTGCGCGCCGAACTGCGTCGTCTGTTCGGTTGGCTTAAGGAGCGCGGCCTGACGACGATCATTACCGGCGAGCGCGGCCAGGACACGCTGACCCGGCACGGACTGGAAGAGTATGTATCCGATTGCGTCATCGTCCTGGACAACCGCGTGCAGGATCAGATCACGACGCGGCGGTTGCGCATCGTCAAATTTCGCGGTTCGGCACATGGCACGAACGAGTTCCCCTTCCTCCTCGACGACCAGGGTATCACCGTGGTGCCGCTTTCCTCGTCGGGATTGGACCATAAGGTATCCAACGACGTGGTCTCGACCGGCATCCTTGGGCTCGACGCCATGCTGGGGCCGAACGGCATTTATCGCGGATCGAGCGTGCTGGTCTCCGGCGTCGCCGGATCGGGCAAGACCATCATCGGCGCCTCCTTTGCCGACGCGGCGTGCCGACGTGGCGAGCGCTGCATGTTCTTCAGCTTCGAGGAGGCCGCCGAGCAACTCATAAGAAATGTCGGATCGGCCGGAGTTCAACTTCAGCAGCATGTCGAGGCGGGATTGCTGCGTTTCGAAACCACGCGACCGACATCGTTCGGCTTCGAGATGCATCTGGCGCATATGCAACGGGAACTGGATCGCTTCCGGCCTTCGGCCGTCATCGTCGATCCGGTGACAAGTTTCCGAGGTCCCGACAGCGAAGTGAACGCTCTTTTGCTTCGTATGCTCGATATGCTGAAGACGCGTGGAGTCACGACCATATTCACCAGCCTTACTTTTTCCACCGAGCGGATGGCGCAAAGTGATTTTGGTCTTTCCTCTCTGATGGATTCATGGATTTCCCTGGCCGATATCGAAAGCAACGGCGAACGCAACCGCGGTCTTTACGTGTTGAAGTCACGGGGCATGAGCCATTCCAATCAGATCCGCGAATATCTCCTGACCGACCAGGGCGTCATTCTCATCGAGGCTTATATTGGTGTCGCCGGAGTCCTGACCGGCTCGGCGCGTCTGGCAATGGATGCGCAGGCAAGCCTTGAGGCACAGCAGCAGCGGGAAGAGATCGCCAGCCGCCGACGGGAAATTGCCAATCGACGGGCGGCGACGGAACGCCAGATCGCCGAACTGCACGCCGAGATCGAAATGCAGGAGGCCGAGGTCACGCGACTCATCGCGCAAAACGAACGGCGTGAACGGGTGCTTGAAGCGGACCGGGCCGCGATGAGCGTAAGCCGCGGCGTCCCAATGAACGGCAAGGACCGGAGCCACCCGACGGGCCGGAAACGGCACGACGCGGGCGCGGCCGTGTGAGGATGGGCCAATGACTGAGTTTGGAGTGATTTGTAATGGATGAGGGCTCGCAGCCTTCCGCGGATACCGAGCGCTACGTGCTGCGCCTCTATGTCGCCGGCAGCACCAAGCGCTCGACACGCGCCATCGAAAATACCAGGGAAGTCTGCGACACCTATCTCAAGGGCCGCCACGAGCTTGAGGTCGTGGATCTCTATCAGCACCCGGAAGCGGCGGCCAGGGAGCAGATCATCGCGGCGCCGACGTTGATCAGGCTGTTCCCCGTTCCCTTGCGCCGCATCATCGGCGATCTCTCCGACCGCCAGCGGATCTTGACAAGCCTGGGGCTTGACGCACGAACGGCGGAGATGAAATGAGCAGGCGCCCGCCATCGCCAGACGTCCAAACCACGTCAGATCGGCAGCAGCTTGAGATCGACCGGTTGCGAGGACGACTGGCGGAGATGGAGGAAACCCTCCTGGCGATCCGCAGCGGCGACGTCGATGCCATCGTCGTGCAGGGCCTGTCCGGCCCGCAGGTCTACACGCTTTCCAATGCCGACCGCCCCTACCGGACCATCATCGAACGCATGCAGGAGGGCGCTGCCTCGCTGACCCCGGATGGGACAATTCTTTATGCAAATCAACGATTTGCGGCATTCCTGGGACTTGCATTGTCTCATATCGTTGGCCAAAGATTCGAACGGTTCATCGTGGCAGACGATCAATCGTCGTTCAAAAGGATTCTGGCCAATGTCGGCGAGGTCGACGACAAGGGCGAGTTGTCTTTGCGCGCCGCCGACGGGACGACCGTTCCGGTGTTTCTCCAGGCGACGGGTCTCCCCGAGGAGGGACAAAGAATCGTTTCCTGCATCATCACCGATCTGCGTTGGCAAAAGGCGCGGATCCGGGAGTTGGCCGACGCCAACGCCCTGCTGGTTGCGGCCATCGAGGACAAGGGACGAGCCGAGTCGATGCTGCACCATGCCCAGAAGATGGAGGCAGTCGGTCAGCTCACAACCGGGATTGCGCACGACTTCAACAACCTTCTTTCCGTCATTTCCGGCAATCTCGAACTGTTTCACGGGCGTACCGACGACGCTTGGCTGAAGTCGAGACTGGATGCGGCGCTTGGCGCCGTCGAGCGGGGAGCGCGTCTCACCGGGCATCTCCTCGCCTTCTCGCGCCGTCAGCATCTTCGACCAAGCCCCTGTTCGATCAACGCCTTGCTGCGCGATTTCGAACCCCTTCTGCACAGTTCCGTCGGCGATGAGATCAGCCTCGTTTTTGCCCTTGGCGCAGAACAGGCGCTGTGTCTGGTCGATCCCGACGGGCTGCAGGCGACCATTCTGAACCTTGTCGCCAATGCCAAGGATGCCATGCCGGACGGTGGGGGACTGACCATCTCAACCATGGAAGCGGAACGCGACCAGACCGATGACGGACTGGATCGGGTCGCCGACCGGCGCTATCTGGCGATTGTCATCACCGACACCGGTCACGGAATGTCGCCCGAAATCCGCGAACGGGCCTTCGAACCGTTTTTCACCACAAAAGCGGTCGGCAAGGGAACCGGCCTCGGCCTCAGCCTGGTTTACGGCTTCATGCGCCAATCGGGCGGGCACGTGACGATCGACAGCGTCGCCGGCAGCGGCACGTCGGTCCAACTATATCTTCCCTTGACGGATGCGGCCGTCGCCGCGCCGAAGCCCGAAGCCGTCACGCCAGACCGGCCAAGCACGCCACGGACAGCAAAAATTCTGGTTGTCGAGGACGACGCCAGCGTAAGGGAACTGGTACTCGAAGTGTTGGAGGGATTCGGTTACGACACCATCGCCGCGGAAAATGGTCCGGTTGCCCTTGACCTTCTCAATAGCGGCATCGTCGTCGATCTGGTCCTCAGCGACATACGCATGCCCGACGGGATATCCGGCTTTCAGCTGGCACGCGAGATCCGTCGCCGCCTGCCCAGGCTGCCGATCATCCTGACATCGGGCATGACCGGAAATGCCGGGACGGCCGACGACGCCATGTCCGATTTCCCGATTCTGCGCAAGCCCTACCGATGTGAAGATCTGTCGAGAGCGATCGAGGCAGCGCTTGACGCTGCAGCCATCGCGTAATACCAACGGCGACAAGGATTGATGGTTCATCAGAGACAGAGGCGGGAACTTTCGTTCCCGCCTCTGTCTGGTCATGTTGGGAATTAGCGAACAGGTGGGACCACGACGACGGTCGTGTCGCCGGAACCAGTTCCCGTGGCGCCGGTCGCCCCCTTGTTTCCCCGATTTCCAGTGCTGCCTCGGGCGCCCGTGGCGCCGGTATCGCCGGTATCGCCCTGCAGGCCCGTCGCGCCCGTGCCACCGGTATTCCCGGTGTTCCCCTGGTTTCCCGTCTCGCCTTGCGCACCAGTGTAGCCGGTATTCCCTTGGTTGCCGGTCGCCCCCGTAGCACCGGTGTATCCGGTGTTACCGGTGTTTCCTTGGGTACCTGGCGCCCCGGCCGGCCCAGCCGGCCCCGTGCAAGCCGCCAGACCGAAAACCGCGACCAACAGAATAGATGGAATTGAATATTTCATAGCATCACCTCTTCAAGAACTCATGCATACGAATGCCTCACAGGTATTTATGACAGCAGATTCGCATGGATCGCCTTCAATTAAACTCGTATTGCCGACAGGCCATCGAAGACGGAAATAATATTCATCCTCTGTGGATAGCGTTTCATCGAGACTTGCCAGTCGTAACAATAGAGGAAGAGATGTCATTCATATCAGACTCGGAATCTACTTAGTGCCTGTTGATATATTCAAACGCTTCCCAGCGTTATCACCCACGGTCGTCCGTCACAGTTTGTGTTTCGCATATTTTCCGAGTTGCGACCACAACCAACAATCGTCATTGCCGGGCTTGACCAGGCAATCCATGGCTGCATGGGCCAGATGGCGTCATTTGAAAGCGGCGTTTGCGCCTGCCGCTCGAAACCGTTCGAACTGAGTAATTTCCGAAGCTGCCCGGCCAAGATCGCCGGGGACTATCTTGCCGAGGAACGGCCCAAAGGTTTGAGAAAATCCAGAGCGGCCAACATCGTTACTCGCGCCAAGGCGATCTTGAACGACCTCCATCCGTCCCGCGTTGACCTGCATGAAAACGCCGTCACGGTGAAATAAACAGCTCGCGACGGCCCTGTTGGTGGCATCTTGTACGCTGACATCCTCGGAGCCACAGCAGTTGCAGGCCAGCAATCCGAGCATCACCTACCAATATGAAGGCGACAAGGAGTTGCTTCAGGCTCCCTGGCCAGGGAGCGAAAGACGGACGGCAATGGCCCGGTGATCGGAACCTGCCCGGCCAAGGGTCTTGGTGGCACGGCATGTCAGACCCCGCACCAGGCAGCGATCAAGCCGCACCGGCACGAAGCCGCCGATGTCGAAGGTCGCCTGCCTTGGCCCGACATCGCGAAAACCGGGCAATAGCGCGGCACCGATCATGTTGCAATCGCCCAGTATGGCGGCGCGGGCCGGCAACACCCGGGCGATCTTGCGAAGTTGCCGGCGGTTGAGCAATTGCCCGTGCGACAGGTGAACGTTGGCGATCACGAAGTCGCCGACGTCGATGATCTGACAAAGCCGATGAACCGCGATGCCCGGTTGCAAGGTCAGAGTGACCGACGGGTGGCGCAACGGCATCGATGTCCAGACGGCCAGACCGTGCAGCCGTCCAGGCAGCGGATTACGAACATAGGTTCCGCCGATTCGGGCGGCGAGATTATCTATTCGCGCGGTCGCTTCCTGCATCAAAACCATATCGGGCTTCTCTCGGACGATCAGGGTGACGATGTCATCGAGAGTTACCCCGCCACGATGGAGCAGATTCCAACTGACGATCTTCACGGTGCCGTCATGATCCGGCCGGGGAGAAGATGCCAAGGCTATTGACGGAGTGACTTCAGGCTGGCGAGCCATCAGCGCCGCTCCTGCGCCTTGGGCGCCCGGTAAGAAAGATGAAGTTTCCTGGCGCGAATGACCAGAGTGAGACCGACCCACCCGCCAAGCAGGGCCAACGGATAGGCGAGCAAGCCGGGGACCAAGACGCCTGCCACGGCAAGCCCGAAGAGGATTACGCCGGCCACGCCAAGCACATGGGCCTCGACCGGCGCGATGGCACGTTGCTGGGAAATCGTCGCGCCAACGGCGCTGGCGAATCCGACGGTACCGGCGATCAACCGCCCGGTTGACGCGGTTCTTGTTCCCCGGTGATCCCTGCCAGGATTTGCCAGTCCCGAAAGATGCACTCCGCCGGTGTCGAGGATCATTTCCGTCGCATTCATGAGATCACGCTCGTACATCTCTTCCATTTGCTTCGCCAAGTCCTGGTCGTGAATGACAAGGTCCAGCTCGCGGTTGGCAATCCAGCTTGAAATGTTGGAGTTGCTTGATCCGATTCTCGACCAGCAGCTATCGGCGACCGCCGTCTTGGCGTGCATCATCGAGCCGTTCCACTCGAAAACCCGCACCCCGGCGGCAAGCAAGGGACGGTATCCGACGCGGGAAAGCGTCTGAACCGCCGGAAGATTGCTGGCCCCCGGAACCAGCAGCCGGACGTCGACGCCGTCGCGGGCGGCACGGCATAGGGCGCGGACATAGGCGGTGGTGGCAACGAAATAGGCGTCGGTCAACCACAACGACTTCTCGGCGAACTCCGCCACCAATTGTTCCAGGCGATAGAGTCCCATGCTGCCCGGCTTTCCCGCGATGACCCACATCGCCAGTGTGCCGGCAACCGCTTGTTCGTCGGCCGGGCGCGCCTCCGGGAGCGACGACAGAGCCGGGAGCGGCTGCCCGGCAGCCGCCCAACTGTCGGCGAAGGAGTCCTCAAGCTGGACCACCGCCGGTCCACGGATTTCGACGGCGGTGTCCCGCCACGGCGGAATATGTCGCGGCTGATTGCCCAGCCAGTCATGACCGATGCAAAGACCGCCGGCGAAGGCCCGCTGACCATCGATGCAAAGCAACTTGCGATGATCGCGGCTGATCCAGCCAAGCGGACTGTCGATCCCGGGGGGATTGTAGCTGCGGACTTCGATCCCCTTGTCCCGTAGCCGCTCCCAAAAACGACGCGAGGTTCTGAGCTTGCAGCCAAGCCAGTCATAGAGGACGCGAACCTGAACGCCCCGCCTGGCGGCGGCGATCAGGGCATCGGCAAAGGAATCACCGACCTCCCCCTCTTCGATGAAATAGCTTTCCAGATGGACGTTCATCCGCGCTTCGGCGATGGCGGCCAACCACGCCGGATAGTTCTCGGCCCCATCGCAAAGAAGGCGAACGGCATTCCCTTCCGTTCGCCGGGCGTCGGTAACGCGCGAAAAGGTCTGTACGGCCAGAGCCTCCAACGGCGTCCCTGTTGCAGCCTTCGTTTCGCGCTCCATATCGTGGCGCCCGCCCGTGAGACGACCCTTGGCGGTGTTCATGACAGCAGGAACACATCCAAGGATGGTCTCTGGAGACTACGCCAAATGCCGGACAATTTCCTTAAGCACATAGGTCATGCAGGGATATGAACGCCTTGTAGAGAACGCATGGGTTGAATTTCCCGGTATAGACGGCTGGAGGCTCCCGTTGCAGATCGAGAAGCGTGTAGACGGCCGTCTGAGCGGACCGGATCGAATATTCGACAGTGAACACAACGTCTTCCGGAAGCTCGCAAAATTGACCGATGAAAGCGAGGTTTTTCGACCCCGGCGGAACCACCGGCGGGCGATCCCCCATCTCGCGTGGAAGGAATTGGCTGGTAATGAACGGCATCGAGCAAGGTATGCAAACGGCGGTCGCCAATATCTTGTCCGCATCCGTCCTTACCCGCAAATGACCAAGAATCTCCGTCATGATCTCGCGGCCGGAGCAGGCCGACATCGGCTTCTTGACGAAATTTCCCACCGTGTCGACGAACAGGCCGTAGCCCCAGAACACGCCGACATCCGGAGGCTGATCAATAAAATGCGGTTGGTGTGGGATGATCATCGAGATCAGCCAGCCGGACTCGGGAAAGGTGATCAGCCCTCCCTCGTCCGGTTCGTTGCCAGTCATTTCACGCACGATCCGCAGGAAAGTCGGATCATGCATGGTCACTGTGAACGACACCCATTTGGATTGGTCGATGTGGTCGGCGAACACCGCAGGATGGCCGAACTCCGGTCGCCCTTTGGCGATCTTTTCCCAAAGAGTCCAAGCGCCCCCGTCTTTTTTTGTTTTGAGGACCGGCGCGGTGTCCATTGTGCCGAGGCTTGACGCCTCGGTCATCGACCCCAGAGTGATCATCACAAAATCCTTGGCGCCGACCGTGATCACGCTGGTTTTTCCGGCGCTCTCGCAGGTGATGCTCTCAACTTGCGACTTGCCGTCTTGCCGGTTTATTCCGACATCGATAACCCGGGTGTTCAAGGCGAACGTCACGCCGCGTGCATCAAGCCATTTCTGCAATGGCCGAACCATCGAGTCATACTGGTTGTAGGCTGTCCGCATAACACCCTCAAGGTGATTGAAGCCACCGATCATGTGCGCGAAACGGACCAGATAGCGTTTGAATTCGACGGCGCCGTGCCATGGCTGGAAGGCGAAGGTGGAACACCACAGGAACCAGAAATTGGTCTGAAAAAATGCCGGATCGAACTGATCGGCGATGGTCGTCTTGCCCAGCATGGCCTCCGGTTCCAGCGCCAGGCGTTCGATCGTCAGGATGTGCGCTTCGCTGAGACCGAATTTCGGGGCCGTCTGCTTTTGGCCATCACGGACCAGACGCGACTGCGACGAGGTCTTTCTGGCGTCATTCCAATCGAAGATCTCCTGCGTCACCGTCTTGTCCCCGGCCAGGGAGGGAATCGAGGAAAACAGATCGTAAGTACAAAGATATTTGCGCTCGGTCATCCGTCCGCCGCGCAGGACATAGCCGTCGTGAGCCGAGCCGGCGCCTTCGAGGCTGCCGCCGATCTTGTCCGCCTCTTCGAGGATGGTGATGTTCCTGCCCGAAACGCCGCCGTCGCGGATCAGAAATGCCGCCGCTGCCAGAGAAGCAATGCCACCGCCCACCAAGAAGACCTTCGCCGAACTCCGATCGGGGCTCCGGTTTGCGAGAACGATAACATTCCGGTTCTGGTCGGTCATCGAAAGCACTCCTTGCAAAGGGCCGACACGGCCGATCGTTGTCGACCATCGCTTGCCGATCCCGGCGACGTCGGGCCGGCAAGATTTAGGGAAGACAGCCTCGGTCAAAGGCAGACTACGCCAGGAAGACTTATCCGACCCACGTCACCATACGCAGCAGTGATCCTGCGAAGGTAGGTTCGGGAACTACTCAAGGCGACCCCATGCGATCAGGTGGTTCTTCGAAACCGATCACGGAAAAGCGGCATAGGTAGATTCCGTGGCTGCCAGGACAATCCGATATCCATCATGATCGCTTTCGCGACCTTCATGGTCATCGCGCCTCCGCCTGCGGAGGATTGCCTCGGGATCGTCGGCCCCCCCCCCCCGGCCGTACGCCCCAAACGCCGCCGACCCGCTCCCCACGGGTCGGCGGTTTTTTGGGATGCACCGACCGGACTGGTGCAGGAGCAGACCGTTTGACCGGATTGCTTTCCGGAAAACAGGGCGGAAGCGGGGCAATGGTGACATTGTCGGGAATGGTCGGGGCGTTGCTGGCGTGCCAACCGGGAAGCCGGGAAGCCCCGCCCCTTGTGAGGCGCATATGGGGTTCAGGAAGGACGATAGGTGTTTCGCCACCATGCGGACAGTGTTCTTCCTCATCGCGGGACCAATCGATTTCACACAGATCAACCCGCATAGCCCACTCAAAAGTAAGCCTCCGGCGAAGGCCGCCTTCCACCAAGATAACTCGGCCGTTGTTGGCGCCAAGCCGCGCGATGCCGCGGCATTTTTTTCGAACGACATTTTACCGATGATTTTCATGTTGCAATGCAACAATGAACACCCCATCTGAAGTGGTAGCGCATCTGTTCCCCTTCAGATGCCGCGTTCTTGGACGTTTCCTCCCTAAACTTGGGCCCTGGGTAACCAGGGCCCCTTTTCTTAGGGACATCATGAACTTACAGACAGGTATATTTGGCTCGGTATGGAGCCAAGTCAGGATCCTGGTATGAAGATTTTGCGGATCGTCCATCGCCGCCGTCATTCTCGGCAAGGGCAATATCTGTCGTGGATATTGGGGAAAGGCCACGTGCGGAGCCCCCCCTCGTCGACATGAGTAGATTCCGGGACTGCCGAACCCAACCGTTGATGACTATTCTGCCCATTCTTGACGGCCACGATTTCGCATAATTGGTCAACCGGGTGGGGGCAGACCATGGACAACGATGGGATGATGGGCACGACCTATCTTCAGGAAAGGGCCGCACAGTGCCGCCAGTTGGCACGACAGGCGCGGTCTTGCGGCATCGCCACCGAACTCGAAAAATTGGCGCGTGATTACGATAAGGATGCCGCAAGGCAGGAGGCGTCGGCTCCGTATCATGCGGAAGCCGGCCGGCGTTAAACCGGAGCGATTGGCATGCCGTGTTAGATTTCGGACCCACGCTCGGAATGCTGGCGCCGTGGATTCATCACTACGGCGTAGCTGCCGTCTTCTTTATTTTGACACTTGAGTCATGCGGATTACCATTGCCCGGTGAGTCATTGCTCATTGTTTCCGCTATGCTCGCCGGTCACGGTGATTTTTCTTTTTCCAGTCTGTTTTTCTCGGCATGGGCTGGCGCCGTTTTTGGCGACAACATTGGATATTGGATTGGCCGGAAGCGGGGCAATGGCCTTTTGCTGCGCTACGGCGGAAGAATCGGACTTAATGCCAGGCGGATTCATAAGGCGGAGGTGATTTTCGCCCATTATGGTCCGGTAACCGTCGGCTTTGCACGCTTCTTCACTGTGTTGCGCCAACTGAATGGTATCATCGCCGGAACCATGAAGATGGATTGGCAGCGGTTTCTTTTCTTCAATGCATCGGGCGGCGCACTTTGGGTCCTGGTATGGACCATAGTGGGGTTCTATCTCGGCGCACATGCGGCGGATATGGTCGCACTCGTGCACAAGGCTGGATTTCTCGGCGGGATTCTTGCCTTGGTCACGCTGATCACGATCCTGATTTATCGCTATCGGCATGGAATATCGGCGAGGTTGCGACAAGGCGGGACCGACAAGATCAAATTGCCTTACACCAAGTCTCGATGAAGATAACTCATCGAGACTTGGTGGGCGCACCCTCTCTCCCGCGAGCTTATGCGAGCGTAGCCCAGGGTTTCGGAGAAACCCGCCCGGCGTTTCGTGTCTTGAAAATTTGGTAAGAATGTCTGTCCGTAAGGATGAACGCGGGGGGTTGGCCATCCCCCCGCGTTCGGCGGCACGGAGACCGAAGGCG
>JARLJB010000088.1 GCA_031291415.1 Telmatospirillum sp. | reverse complement strand
GTCCGCAAGCTCATCACTATCCTCAACGCCCTGGTCAGGGACGCCAAGCCATGGCGGGATTTACCCGAAGCTGCCGCTGCCTGACAAAGACAGTTGCTGAGGGGGCAGTGATCGGTTCCGATCACTGCAACTTGGTATAAGTCAGCGCCGATGCGGGAAAACGGACAGAGATGTGTGAATGCCCGAGCCTGCCTAGCGGGCGAGGGGATAACTGACATTGCTGCAGGGGCGGTTGGAACTGTGGGGAATTTCCAGCCTGAGCTTCCCTCCGTCGATGGATGGGTATCGCTGATGCCATGGGATATCTTCTATCGCACGGCTGCGCGGCTGGTTGCACTCCGGCTTGACGCCTGGGAGTTCGAGATGGGTACGCTTATCGCGTCGACCGTATTACCCTTGAGCACCTCGCCGCCGACTGGGCGGTCGTCAGCGGCGCGGCGTCGCCTGAACCGACCTTGTGGCCGGCTCGATCGCCGGCTCGGATTAGCGCTGATAAGTGCCGTTGGCGATAGCGGGGAGGTCGGCCCGGCTAAAGCCCAGCTCAGCCAGTTCACGGTCGCTCGTCGCGTTCAGTTCTTCAACGATGCGGGCCCGATCAGCCCGGATCTGGCGCTCTTCCTCAGTCTGCGCGACGATCTTTTCAAAGAACGACACGAAAGAGGACCACAAGGTTTTGCTAACTACGAGGGCCAATTCAGTCATTATATTCTCCTATTTTCTTTGCCATGCATTATGCAGAAAACAATCTAGCGTCGTGTGCAGTCGTAAATCTCTATGTGACTATCGTATAACGCTGCGTATGCTCTTTTTGTCTTAAACAGGGCATTCAGTTCAAAATTTGTTACCTGAAAATGTCCTGGTTATTCGAGTGGGGAGCCCGCTGTCCGCCGGATCCCTCCTATCTCGGTAACATGACTATTTACTACATGATGCCCGGAATTTGCAACGGAAAGGCGCATTCCGCCATTGCAATGCTGGTTTGCATGTAAATTTACTACATAGTCTGTAGGGTCATTCGTCCGTGATGGCGCGAACCAGATAGCGGCGGACATGGTTGGCCAACTCGCCGACATGGGGCGGAACCAGCATCTGGCTGTGGTTTCCGTCCATCCATTCCAGGTGGACAGCCTGGCCGAAACAGGCATGCCAGCCGTTGAAATCGTCGCCCGGAATGCCCGGGGCCTGCAACGACGGTTGCCGCGGACGGACCAGTAAGGCGCCCAGTCTCTCCAGACGCGGCGGGCAATAGCGGATCGCCGCCAGGGCATTGTTTTGGAACACAGCCAGCAACCGCCGAACCGCGTCGCGGTCGATGCCGTCGGGCAACGGCAAGATTCCCTGTCCGCGTTCGACCAGCAGGTCCAGGCGTTGTTCGGGCGTCAACGTCCGCAAGGTGGCGGCGTCGGCGATGCCCAATCCGTCGAACAGCATTGCCAGATAATCGCTTTCGTCGCGGGCCAGCAGCTGGCGTACCGGTTCGGGCGATGCAACGGCGTCGAAAAGCAGCACGTCTCGAACCGGGACGCCGGCCATGTCCAGACGATAAGCCGTTTCGACCGCCAAAAGTCCGCCAAAGCTCCATCCTGCCACCCGGACCGGGCGCTCGCCGATCCACTGGCGCACCAGTGGGAGATAAGCGGCGACCATTTCCTCGACAGAACTTCGCAGGCTCTGGCCTCGCTCCAGGCCCTGCGCTTCGACCATCGCGACCGGTTGCCGTGGGCCAAGCGCTTCGGCCAGGGCCTGATAGCACAACACATTGCCGCCGACCGGATGGAAACAAACCAGCGGCGGTTCGGCTCCCTGGTCGTTGACCTCCACCAGCGCCGATCGCAGCCCTTTGTCGTGGCGCCGCTGCGTCAGTCGCCGGGCCAGGCGCGCCACCGTGGAATCGGCGAACAGGTCGGACAGCGGCAGCGTCTGGTCGAAGGCGTCACGGAGCAACTCGACCAACTGGACCGCCAGGATGCTATGCCCGCCGCAGACAAAGAAATCCGCGTCGGCATCGTCGATGGACTGCCCCAGAACCTTGCCCATGATCGCCGCCACCTTTTCCTCGTCGCCGGTCAATGGCCGGCGCGGCCGTGGACGTGGCGCGCGGGTTGGCGTCGGCAGTCGCGAAATGTCGATCTTGCCGTTGACGGTCAGAGGCAGGGCGTCCTGTGTCACCAGCCAGGACGGCAACATGAAGGACGGCAGGCGTGTTTCGAGGTCGGTCCGGCAGGCCGCCGCGTCGAAGCCGGCTTCGGGGACGACATAGGCCGCCAGCACCCGTCCACTGCCGTCCGGCGGGTCGAACGGCAGAACCACAGCGTGACGGACGAAGGGATGAGCGGTCAGCGCCGCTTCGACATCGGAAAGCTCGATGCGATTGCCGCGCACTTTGACCTGGCCGTCTTCGCGTCCCAGAAAATGGAGGGCACCGTCGGCGAGGCGTCGCCCCATGTCGCCGCTGCGATACCAGCGAAGGTTCGCCTTGTCGGTCACGAAGCGTTGGCTGGTCGCCTCCGGCATGCCGAAATAGCCGCGGGCGACACCGGCGCCGGCGATCAGAATTTCGCCTGCCACGCCGTCGGGCAGGGGCTGTCCGGCACCGTCGCAAATCCGAACGATGACGTTTCTGATCGGCCGTCCGACCGGTGGCGGCAGGGTTTCGCGCCAGGTCCGCGCCGTCATGACATGTTGCGTCGCCGACACGCAGCATTCCGTGGGACCGTAGGCATTGATCAAGGTGGCGTCGGCATGGGCGGGATTGGCGAAGAATCTCTCGGGCAGGCTTGATGGCACGACTTCGCCACCCATGACGAACAACCTTGCCGAGCTTGCCGTGCCATTCGTTGCCCAGTGGTCGAGCAGCATGGAAAACAGGCTCGGCGTCGGATCGACGACATCGAGGTGGAACGACTCGATGAAGGCATGCAGGGCGGCAGGGTCGTGCTTGGCCTCTTCGCCGGGCAGGACCAGGCTGTGTCCACCAAGGAGAGCGGCGAAGATCTGGACCACCGATCCGTCGAACGCGAATGAGGCGATACAGGCGACGCTCAGAGGGGCGCCGAGACCCGCGAATTGGCTGGCGTTGACGCTTTCAGCCAGATTGACCACCGAACGATGCTCGATCATCACGCCCTTGGGAATGCCGGTGGTGCCGCTGGTGAACAGGACGTAGGCCAGGGACCTGGATGACGGCGACGGCAGAGGCGTGGCCGGCGTCGCGGCCAGGGCGCGGCGGTCATGGCGCCACCGGCGTGGCGGGCGCTGGGCGGCGGACGGGTCGAGACGCAACAGGACGTCGAAGCCATAAGGGGCCGGGTCGAAACCATCGATCTCCATGTTCGAAACGATTGCCGTGATGCCGCCGCGTTCCGCCGCCCAGTCCTCGAAGAAGGCGCGGGGAATGAACAGATCTTCCGAACAATCGAGTCTGGTTTGGCATCCCAGGCCGGTATTGGCGCGGGCGAACGCGGCGAGATCGTCCTGGTAGATGTCCCGGCGGTCCAGGTCCCAGACGTGACCGATGAAGATGGCGCCACCCGGCTTCAGAAGCGCCGTCGCCTTGGCCAGAAAGTCACGCAGATAACCGAAGCCGGGAAAACTCTCGACGACGCTGTTGGCGATCACCAGATCGAAGCGTTCGTCGGACAGGATATCGATGTCGTGCGCCGCGAGCACGCGGACATCGACCTGCGGCAGGTCGAGGCGGCGCGCCTCCGTCACGATGCGTTCGATGGTCCGGCGGGACAGGTCGGTGGCCAGGTAGCGGGTGACCATCGGCGCCACGGCGCGCAGGGTGAAACCCGACGCGCAGCCGATTTCGAGGACGCTCGATCCGCTCCCGACCAGCGGGGCGATCTTGCTCCGGGCATTGGCGCCGAAGGCGGTCATCGCCGCCTCCGGAATCGGTTGGCCGGTGAAGGCGCTTTTCCAGCCGCCGGCCAGGACGTCGTCTTCGGCCCCACCCGACAGATGATCCCACAGCTCTTCAGACATCAGGGCGCCGTGTGGTTCGCTCCGTCCATCAAGGTCGTCGCTGTCGAGGCAGAGGATATGGGCGAGGTCGGGGCAGGCCCATTGCAGACGGTGCATGTCGCGCAGTTGCGCGGTTTCGGAAATCAGCAGCGGAGCCCCGGCTTCGGCAGCGATGGTTCGCCGCCGGCTGAGCGGCATGGTCGGATCGAGCGGCACGAAGGCGCAGCCGGCCATCAGGACACCGAGCGTCGCCGCGACATAGCGCCAGGAGCGGCCGATCATGACGGCCACCGGGGTTTCCGCCGGCAAATGCAGGCTGGCGACAAAGCGCGCGACGCGGCGGGCCTCATCGTTGAGTTGGTCGTAACGTACCGAGGCTTTTTCGTCGACAACTGCCAGGCGGTCGGGGTGGGCGGCGACGACTTTGGCAAAGGCATCGACGATGTTGCCCTCGCCTGCGCCGCCCTCTTCAGAGCGCCCGGCCGGTTCGTTTGGGACGAGGTTCGGGGTGTCGAACCGGATGTCTCCGATCTTCATGGAGGTGCGGTTCCATTGCTTGAGGTGATGGCCATTTCCGCGAAGGTGGCGAAATAGCCCTGCCATTTTTCCATGGTCGCGGCATCGAAAAGATCGGTGTCGTATTCCAGTGTCAGGCGAGCCTCGCCCGCCTCCTCGTCGAAAAAGGCGATCAGGTCGTGCTTGGTGGTGCGGCTGTCGATGATCTCCGACAAATCGTCGCCGAGACGTCCCTGATGTCCCGGTGGCAACGTCGGTAAGCCGCCCTTCCCCGGATCGCGGACTCCTTCGAAGCGATGATATTCGAACACGACATTGAGCAGGGGCTGACGGTTGCCGCTGCGGTGCGGCGCGATGGCACGAACCAGCAGGTCGAACGGATAGTCGCGGCAGTCGAGCGCGGCGATCACCGTATCCTTCACGGCGTCGATCAGATCGCCGAAGTCGGTTTCGTCGCCCAGGCGGATGCGTATCGGCAGAACATTGACGAAGAAGCCGATCAATCCTTCGGTCTCGATGTGATCCCGGCCGGCCACGCCCATACCGATGACCATGTCGCCCTGCCGGGTCAGGCGGTAGAGCACCGCCGCGAACACCGCCAAACCGACGGCGGCCATCGACGCGCCATGTTTTTCGGCCAGGGCGTGCATGCCGGCGGTGAGCGCCGGCGGCAATTCGCGATGGACGGCGCCGCCGCGGAAGGACTGGATCGGCGACGGTGGGCGATCGGTGGGCAGAGAGATTTCCGTCGGCGCCCCGGCCAGCCGCTGGCGCCAGATGGCTTCCTCGGCCCGCCAGTCATGTCCGGTTTGCCAGGCGGCATAGTCCTTGTAGGTGATGGGCAGGGGGGGCAGACGGGGCGTTCGGCCGTCCGCCAGTGCGGCGTAAAAGAGAGACAGTTCGTCGACCAGGATGCCGGCCGACCATCCGTCGCCGACGATGTGGTGCAGGGCGAGCAGAACCAGGGACTCGTCGTCGGCGAGACGAATTGCCTGGCCGCGCAGCAGCGGCGGTCGCCCAAGGTCGAACGGCGTCGTCGCTTCACGCCGCGCCAGACGCAGGGCTTCGGCACGGGGATCGGCATGGCCGCGCAAGTCGCATTCGACCAGCACCGGCAGACCGTCGCCGACCCGTTGGACGATCCGTCCGTCGATGGTGGTGAATCCGGTGCGCAGCGTCTCGTGGCGCGTTGCCAGGAGGGCGAGGGCTTTACCAAGGATGTCGGCGGACAGCAGCCCGCTGCAATGGAAGGCGAACAGCATGACATAGGCAGCGCTGTCGGGGGCCATGCTCTGCAAGAGGAAAAGGCGCTGTTGGCCATGGCTCGCGGGATAGAACGCCGCTGGCGGGGCGGGACGAATCGCCGGTCCGGTCGGATCGGCGCCGTCGTCCTGCACGGTGAAATGGCCAGCCAGACCGGCGACGGTGGGGTCGGCGAAAAACGCCGTCATCGGAATCCGCGTTCCGCCCAGTTGCGCCAGCCGGTTGACGATGCGGATGGCCATCAGGCTGTGTCCGCCGAGATCGGTGAAGTTGGCGGTACGCCACGTGATCGGGCGTTGGAAGATCTCGGTGAAGACTTGCGCCACCATCCGTTCCGCTGCCGTGGTGACCGGCTCGTCGTCGTTCTGTTCCTGTATCCGCGCGTCGGGCAATCTGGCCAGCAGAGCCGCGGTGTCGAGCTTGCCGTTGGCGGTCAGGGGGAGGGCGTCGACATAGAGCCATCGGGCCGGCACCATGTAGCGCGGCAACGATTTCGCCGTCCAGGCGCGTAAGGATGCCACGGTCGGCGACGGTTTGGCCTCGGCGACGATGCACGCCAGCAATTCGCCGTCGCCGCTCGTGGCCGAGGCGAGAATCACCGCTGCCTGAGCGACGCCGGGAGCGTCGGCGAGGACCCGTTCGATTTCCGCCAACTCGATGCGATGACCGCGGAGCTTGATCTGGCTGTCCAGGCGCCCACCGAAAGCGATGGAGCCGTCAGCCAGCCAGCGGGCGCGGTCTCCCGTGCGATAGAGCCGTCGGTCGGCGGCCATCGGATCGACGACGAAGCGTTCCGCCGTCAAAGCGGCGTTTCGCCAGTATCCCGGCGCCAGCCCCAGGCCGCCGAGGAACAGTTCTCCCCAGACGCCGATCGGCGCGCGCTGGCCACCGGCGTCAAGGATCACCGCCCGTGTATGGGCAATCGGGCGGCCGATGGGAATGCCGAGGCCGTCCGGCAGAACATCGGTTGCGACGATCCGGTGGATGAGCGAGAAGGTCGTGACCTCGGTCGGACCATAGCCGTTGAACAGCGGAAGGTCCGGGCAGGCCTCAAGCAGCCGGCGGACGTGGGGCGGGCTCAGTGTTTCGCCGCCGGCCACGAGGCTCTGCAGGCCGCGAAAGGCCAGAGGATCGTCATCGATCTGGCGATTGAACAGGCTGGTGGTGATGAACATTGTGCTGACGCGCTGTCGAAACAGGGCTGCCTTCAGGGCGGCGGGATCGAGCAGATCGTCGCGGCCGATGACGCAAGCGCAGGCGCCCTTCAGCAAAGGCCCCCAGATCTCGTAAGTCGCCGCGTCGAAAGCCAGGGGACCGGCCTGGGCAACGCGGTCGGAGGCGGAAAGGCCGATGTCGTCGTCGCCGAACACCAGACGAAGGATGGCCCGCTGCGGAATGGCCACGCCCTTGGGACGTCCCGTCGAGCCCGAGGTGTACATCAGATAGACTGGCCGGTCGTCGTCGCCATTTCCCTCGTCGAGGTCGACCGGAGCGACGGGCGTGCCGGCGGTTGCTTCGATGAGGACGACGCCACTGTTGCGCAGCGCCTGATTGCCGGTCGCGTCAACAACGGCGAAGCCGGCGGCGGCGTCATCCAGGATCCAACGGTTGCGTTCTTCCGGGTAGGAGGGGTCGAGCGGCACATAGCCGGCGCCGGCGGCGACGATGCCCAGCGTGACGGCTACCGCCAGACGGCCGCGCTCCACATGCATGGCGATCCAGTCGTCGGGTTTGACGCCCTTGTCGTGGAGCGTTCCGGCGATTGCCGTGGCGTGGCGGAGCAGTTCGTCATAGCTCCAGCACCCGTCGTCGTCGCACACCGCCGGAGCGGCGGGAGTGCGGGCCGCTTGTTCGGCGAACAAGGCGAACAGACCGCGGCCCAACGGCAAATCGGGCGTCGGGCCTTCCTCCAGCCTCAGGATTTCGTCCAGGCAGTCCTGGTCCAGGAGAGCCAGACGCTCCACCGGCGCTTCCGGACGGTGGATGATCTCGCCAAGCAGAGAACGGAACATCCGGCCCATGTGGTCGAGGCGTTCGGCCGAGAACATCGCGCTGTAATATTCGATCGAGACATTGATGCCGCGCGGCAGGTCGCGGACGAAGATCGACAAATCGTTCTTGCCACTGTCGCGGGACAGTCCATGCAGGGTGAAGCCCCCCGCTTCAAGGCTGTCGGCAGCGTCTTGCCCATAGTTCATGTAAGACAGCGACACTTCCGACAACGGTGTGCGTTCGGGTGCGGCGGCAGGCGCCAGATCGCCCATCAAGCGGCCGAGATCATAGGCGCGGTGGCGTATCGCCTCGGTGTGGCATTCCTGGACGGAACGCAGAAGGTCAGAGGTTGTGACGTCGCCGGAAACCTTCAGGCGCAAGGGCAGCAGCGATGCCATCATGCCGACCGCGCCGTCAAATCCGGTGGCGTTGCGAGAATCGACCGGAATGGCGATCACCACGTCGGAGGTCGCGGCCAAACGATGCAACAGGATCGCCCAGGCGGTGAGGATCACCGTGAACGGGGTCGTCCTCCCAGCCGCAGCAAAGGCCCGCATATCGGTCACCAGGTCGTCCTCCAGCGCGAAGGCGTGCAGGCCGATCTGGTGGGTATGGCGTGGTGGGCGCGGCCGATCGGCCGGCAGGTCGAGAATCGGCAGCACACCTGTGAAAATTCGCTGCCAATAGGCACGGGCTTCGGCGAGGCCCGCCTCGGCCTCGGCGGTCTGGCTCCACCATCCGTAGTCGAGAAGGTCAGCCCTCGGAGCCGGTGTCGGGTGGCCGGCATAGAGTTGGCTGAGGTCGGTCAGCAACGTCTCGATCGCAAAACCATCGGCCAGGCTGTGGTGGATATCGAAGAACAGAGCGAACCGGCCATTTTGCGTCCGCAGGAGCTCCCAATGCACCGGCAGTTCGGTATCAAGGGCGAATCGGCGGATCCATCGGCGGCCGATCGCCGTGAGATCGGGGTCCCCGGGTACCCCGATCGGGATCAGCGTCGGAACGGCGGCAGCGATGTCGACCGGCCGCATTCGCCAGCTTTCGTCCCAGCGTTCGAGGCGGGTTCTGAGAGCCGCATGACGGGTCACCAGTTGTGTCAGGGCTGCCCGCAGGCGGCCAAGATCCACGTCGGCCGGCAGTTCGATGACATGCGGCAGATTGAAAGCCGTTCCCTGTTCCGCCGCGTCCTCGGAATAGAGGACGGCCCGTTGTTCCCATGACAGGGGATAGGTCTCGCTTGGCGGCGCCCGGTGCCGAACGACAGCTTCACGACTAATCGTTTTCCCGCCTTCGTCTTGGCTTTCGGCGGGGTCGCCGGCGCGCGGGGCTGTGCCAGCGCCGGCGAGCGCCATGGCCATGGCTCGCGGCGTCGCTGCCTTGAACAGGTCGGTCAGGGTGACGCTTCTGTCGAGGATGCCGCTCAAGGTGCCGGCAATTTTCATGCCGGTCAGTGAATCGCCGCCGATGGCGAAGAAATCGTCGTCGACCGAGATTTCCGGATAGCCGAGAATTTTGGCCCAGATGACGGCAATCCGATCTTCCAGGGCAATGGTCGGGTCGATTGGCGCTGGCACAAGCCTCTGGCGATCGTTCAACAGTGCGGCGTCGATCGTCACCGTTTGCACCGCACCGCCCGCCAGAATGGCCTTCCAGGCCGAGACCGCCTGGGTTGGCGTCATCGACCACCCGTCCTCCATCCGGACATTGGTCCGCGCCGCCATGCCGCGTTCACGCAGGCTGCACCAGTCGATGGCCTGGGCGACACGCCCTTGCCTGCGCCGCCAGGCGGCAAAACCGTCCAACCCGGCATTGGCGGCGGCATAGGCGGCCAGTCCCGGCGCTCCCGTCACTCCGGTCAGACTGGCAAACAGCACGAATGCCCGTATGGGATCGGCGGCGGTCAGGGTATCGAGGTTGCGGGCACCGGCCATCTTTACGGATATCACGCGATCGAAATCGCCGAGGTCCTGTACCGCCAGGACGCCACCGTCGGCGATGCCCGCCGCATGGATCACCGCGGTAATCGGCCCTTGTTCGGCCCGTATCACGGCCAAGGTCCGCGCCAGCGCATCGGCGTCGGTAACGTCGCAGCCATAGCTGCGGACGTCTACGCCTCGACGACTGAGATCGGCGAACAGCTCGACGTTCTCAGGTGGGGTGGCGCCGCGCCGCGACAGCAAGGCCAGGGCGACACGGCCGCCGGCGCTCCAGGTCGCGGCCAGCGAGGCGGCGAAGCCGCCGTTGCCGCCACTGATCACGCAGACTCCCTGATCCGGCCAGTTGGGCGTTCCTTTTTCGGACAAGGGAATGAATGTGCGGAGAAAACGCCGTCCGTCCCGCCACGCCGACCATGGTTCGGCCGGCCGCGGTAACGCCAGTTCCGCCGCCACCGCCTGCACGGCTTCGCGTCGGGTGACATCGAGATAGCGCAAATCATGCGCCGGATATTCCTGGGCGGCGGCCAGCACGAGGCCAGCCACCGTCGACCAGCGGGGATCGGGATCTTCGTCGGTGGCGGTCAGGTGGAAGGCGCCATGTCCCAGCACCATGATCGGCAAGGGACGACGCATCGCCGCCGTCGCCGCCCGGATGGCCTGGACGGCACGTCTGGCCAAATCGTCGCCATCGGCGAGGACGAGGACCAGCGCTTCGGCCGTGCCGATGCCGTCGGCACTCAGGTGCACCGGATCGAGATGGCGCCAGGCGGGAAAATCGGCCAGGTTGCCGTCGTCGCTGACCAACAGAAGAAGGGGGCTGCGAGGCGCCGCGACCGGGACGTCCGGGGCCGCTTGCCAGACCGGTACCGCCAAAGGCGGCGCGTCGGCTTCGACGGCCTCGACAGGTTCCGCGGTCGTCGTTGTGCTCGCCGTCGCCGCCAGTCGGCAGGGCTGACGGCTGAAGGGGGCGGGCGGCAGATGACGGTGGCGGGCGACCTGGTCCGCCGGCCAGGTCAGATCCGCCCCTGCAAGGAAGGCGCTGACGGCCCCCACGGCATCGGCGCGACGGGAGAAGGCGGCGGCGACCGTCGGTCGACTGTCGTGGCCGCGGGTGATCGATACCGTTGCGGTATCCGAGCCGTCACCGGCCAACAGGTGATCGAGGGCGGTCAGCAGTTCGTCACGCTGTCGCAGAGCCATGGCGAAGCGGCAGGATAAGGCGTCGCGGCCGGTTGCCAAGGTCATGGCGATGTCGGCCAGCTGCACCGTGGGCGGCAGGCCGGCGACGTGGCGGCGCAAGGCGGTGGCATAGGATTGCAAAGCGGCGGTGCTGCCCGCCGACAGAGCGACGACGACCCAGGGGAGGTCAGTGACGGATGCCGTCGGGGTCGGTGGCGGGACTTCGATCGCCACGTGGGCATTGATGCCGCTCAGACCAAACGAGCTGACGCCAGCGCGCCTTGGCGTGCCACGGTCGGCCAGCGGCGTCGGCCGGTCGACGACCCGCACCGGCGCCCGCGCAAAATCGATGGCCGGATTGGCGGCGGTGAAAAACGGCTGCGGCGGCGCGATGTCGTGGGCCAGCGTCAGAACGGCGCGCACCAGTCCCAAGATCCCGGCGGCGCTGTCCAGATGACCGTAATTCCCCTTGGCCGAACCGGCGACGGCAAAACCCACCTCGGCGGTGCGGCCCGCCATGGCGCGGCAGAGACCGTCGATCTCGATGGGATCGCCAAGCTTGGTGCCGGTACCATGCGCCTCGATGTAGGAGACACTGGCGAGATCAGCTCCGGCCTGAT
The DNA here is from genome assembly GCA_031291415.1 of Telmatospirillum sp. Lineage (GTDB taxonomy): Bacteria > Pseudomonadota > Alphaproteobacteria > Rhodospirillales > Magnetospirillaceae > Telmatospirillum. The sequence goes on along the minus strand of JARLJB010000088.1, from coordinate 69,375 downwards.
CCCAGGCGGCGCGGATCACTTCGGCCTGGGCGAGCGGGTTGGGGGCGGCGGCGCCGCTGGAGGCACCGTCCTGGTTGACCGCACTGCCCAGGATGACCGCGTGAATGGCGTCGCCGTCGGCCACGGCCTCGGCCAAGCGCTTCAACACGACGACCGCGGCGCCTTCGCCCGTTCCGGTGCCATCGGCGTCGGCGGAAAAGGCGTGGGTGCGCGCCGTCGATGAGTCGATGGCTGAATGGCTGTCGGCCGATCGCGGCACCAGGATCAGCCGGGCGGCGCCGGCAATCGCCATGTCGGCGGTTCCGGCCAACAGGTCGCGGCAGGCGGCATGGACCGCAACCAGTCCTGACGAGCAGGCTGTATCGATCACCGCGGCCGGCCCGCGCCAATTCAGCAGAAAGCCCAAACGGGTGGCGAGGTTGGAGGGAACGTTGAGCGTGAAAGCCTGCTCGGCCTGGTCATCGGACATCCGGGCCAGCGCCATGCGGAAGGCGGGATTGGCGTTGCCGCCAGCATAGACTCCGACCCTGGCGCCGATCGTGGCGCGGCCCCCCAGGCCGGCGTCCTCAAGGGCCATCAGGGCGGTTTCCAGAAAAAGTCTCTGCTCGGGATCAACGAGAGCGGCATCGGCGGGGGCGAAGCGGAACCGGCGGAAGTCGAATCCGTCGACGTCGTCCAGGTAGGCGGCCTCTTTACAAACGGCGGGCATCGGCAGGCCCGAGGCTGCCGCCATTGCTTCGGCCGAGGCCCGTCGGCCGGCCGGCAACGGACCAACCAGGTCGGCGCCGATCGCCACGTCCCGCCAAAGCTGATCAAGGTCGTCGGTGCCCGCCACCTGGACAGCCATGCCGATGATGGCGACGCTTCCCGCGTCGCTGGACGGCGAGACGGCTGGCATGCCCGATGGTTGCCGATCCGCGCCGGTCAGGCGGTCGGCCTGGGCGGCGATGGTCGAGCAGGAGAACAGATCCGTGACGCGGAAAACCCCCGGCCAGCGGGCCTCGATGCGCTCGTGCAGGCGCAACAGCAGCAGCGAATTGCCGCCGATATCGAAAAAGCCGTCATTGGTCCCGAAATCGACGTCGGGCAACACTTGGCGCCACAGCGCCATCAGCGCCTGCCGGTGAGGTCCGCCGTCGTTGCCATCGTGTTTTGGTGCGGTTTCCAGCGGGACGCCGGACAAGGCCTTGCGGTCGACTTTTCCGTTGGCCGACAGCGGGACGGCACTGCTGCGGAAAAAACGCGAGGGGATCATTGCTTCCGGCAGTTTGGCGCGCAACTTGGTGAGAAGCTCCGCCACATTCAGTTCGGCTGTTCCAACCACAAAGGCGTGTAATTCGGTCATGCCGTCGCGGACCTGGGCGCGAATCAGGCCGCGTTCGACGCCGTCGCAGGACTCGAGCGCCGCTTCGATTTCACCAGGCTCGATTCGCACGCCACGCACCTTCACCTGGTCGTCGATGCGGCCCAGATAGTCGATGGTGCCGTCACGATTCCAGCGTCCCAGGTCGCCGGTCCGGTAACGCCGTTCGCCCGGTGCCATGGGATCGGGCAGGAAACTCTGCGCCGTCAGCTCTGGCCGGTTGCGGTAACCCCGCGCGACTTGCGGGCCGGCCAACAGGATTTCCCCGACCGCGCCCGGCGGCAGCGGACGGCCCAGGACATCGACGATATCGACGCGTGTGTTGGCGATCGGGCGACCGATCGGAACGGTCGTTCCTCCGGTCCAGGGTGAGCAGGGGTGCCAGGTGACATCGACGGTCGCCTCGGTCGGTCCATAGAGATTATGGAGTTCCGTGCCAAAACGGGAATGGAGCAGCCCGTTGAAGCGGAGCACGGTGGCGACGTCCAGCGCCTCGCCACTGGAAAAAACCAACCGCAACGTCGCGAGGTCGGTGATCGCGACGCGACCGGCCTCGATGGCGGTGAGAAAGGCGCGCAGCATCGAGGGGACGAAATGGATCACCGTGACCCGGTAAAAGGCGATGGCGGCGGCCAGAGCCTGCGGGTCCTTTTCCACGCCGGGAGGCGGCACCGCCACCGCCGCGCCGGTCCACGACCACCACAACAATTCCCAGACCGAGACGTCGAAGCCGATGGGCGTCTTTTGCAAGATCACGTCGCCGGAGCCGATGGGGAAGGTGTCCTGCATCCATAGAATGCGGTTAAGCACCCCGTGATGCTCGATTTCCACTCCCTTGGGACGCCCGGTCGATCCCGAGGTGAACAGCACATAGGCCAGACCATGGGGATCCGTCGACGGCCGCGGCGGGTCGGCAAGAACGTCGTCGTCGGTTGCTGCGGCGATCAGGCGGTGCGCCGGCAGGTCAGACGTGGCGTCGGCGTCGGCGACGAACCAGGGGTCGCCCAGATCCTCGCGCATGGCTTGCCGGCGCGCCGCCGGCAGATCGGGGTCGATGGGGCAGTAGGCCGCTCCCGCCAATAAAATTCCGTGGATGGCGATCAGCATGTCGGCCGATCGGCGCATGACCACGGCGACCACGTCGCCCGGCTTGACGCCCGCGTCGCCAAGACGCCTGGCCAGGCCGGCGGCCAGGCCGGCAAAGGTGGCATAGTCGAGCTGGCGCCCGGACGCCAGCAGGGCAGGAGCCTCGGGGGCGAGGGCGACGCGCTCAAGGAAAGGCTCTGGAATGGTCCGCCCGGACGGCAGCGGCCTGCTTGTGTCATTGAAGACCCTGAGCCGCTCCTGCTCGGTTGGCAGGAGCAACGGCATGTCGCGCAACGGCCCTGTGGTCGGCAATGTCTCGGCCAGTTGCTCCAGGCGGGCGGCCAGGGCGTCGATGCTGTCGTCGTTGTAGAGGTCGGTGTTGTATTCGAGGTAACACCGGAGATCGTCGCCACTTCGCTGGAAGTGGAAGGTCAGGTCGAACTTGGCGAAGGGAATGGCGAGTTCCACCGGTACCACGCTCAACCCGGCTATGGCCGGCATGGCCGGAGGGTCGTCTTGCCAGACGACCAGGACTTCGAACAACGGATTATGTTGGCCGTCATGCGTCCCGCCCGGCAGGGCATGCAGGATTTCCTCAAAAGGAACGTCCTGATCGGCCATGGCTTCCAGCAGTTTTTCCCGGGTGGTCTCCAGATGCCGCGCGAAGGAAAGGTCTGGATCGATCTCCTGACGCAGAACGACGTCGTTGACGAAGAAACCGATGACATCGTCCAGTTCCCGCCGGTTCCGTCCGCTGACCAGCAGACCGAGGGCGATGTCGGTGCGGCCGGACAGCCGATGGAGCAGAACCTGAACCAGCGCCGCCAGGACGCCGAAGACGGTTGTGGAGGCGGCTTCCGCCTGCCGGTTGAGACGGTCAAGGGTGTCGACCGGAAAATCCCATCGGCGCGTTGCTCCGGCGAAGCGGCGCGGACCGTCGTACCAGCGGTCCGGCGGCAAGAGTCCCTGCTCGGGAAGCGGCGTCAGGCGTTCGACCCAGCGGCGCAGCCCTGCAAGGCTTTCCGGCGTGTTGGCGACGCTGCGTTGCCAAGCGGCAAAATCTTCGAGTTGGCGGGACAGGGCGGGCAGATCGGCAGTCTGTCCACTGACTGCGGCGGTATAGAAGGCGGCGAGGTCGCGCAGCAGGATCTGTTGCGACCCGCCGTCGAAAATGGCGTGGTGCATGGCCAGCATCAGCCAGTGGTGTCTCCCCTCTGGATCGAGGCGGATCAGCGCGGCCCGTGCCAGCGGTCCGTCGGTCGCGGCGAAGGGCCGGAGGCATTCGCTGGCGACCCAGGCATGGGCGGCGGCGTCATCGAGCTCCAGCCGGTGGAGGCGCAAGCCACCCGGCGGGGCCAGACTCTGGCGTACGCCATCTGGGTCGTCGGGGCGGATGACGAAACGCAGACGCAGGGCGTGATGCCGTTCTTCCAGGCATTCCAACGCATGATCGAGAGCGTCGGGGTCCAAAGCGCCGTGAATGTCCCAGAGCATCGGGATGCAATAGGCCGCACTGTCGGGATAGAGCCGGTGCACCACCCACAGGCGGCTCTGGCCGACGGAGAGCGGATAATCGTCGCCCTCAACCTGCGGCATGATGGTCGGACCGGCAGCGGGGGCATTGGCGTTGGCCAGTAGGCGGGCGATGGCTTCGACAGTCCTGGCGCGCATCAGTCCCGCCAGTGTCGGACGGGTGCCGACGGCGTGTTCCAGTATCGCCGCCAGACGCATCGCCTTCAGGCTGTGGCCGCCCAGGTCGAAGAAATCCGAACCGGCATGTATCCGGGCACCGTCGAAGAGCCGGCCGAAGGCGTCGGCGACGATGGTTTCCAGTCCTGGAGCGGGAGACCGCTGGATGGCGGCGCCAATGGCGGAGTCTCCTTGGCGCAATAATCCGGCCAGCGCCGCGCGGTCGGCCTTGCCGTTGCCGCTGAGAGGCAACCGGGTGACGGCAGCAAAGCGTTCGGGGACCATATAGGCAGGCAGTGCCTTGGCCAGGGCGTCGCTCCATGTCCGGCTGTCGGAATCGTCGGCAACGACGACCGCGCCGAGGCAGGTCCCACCTCCGTCACCGGCGTCGACCGCCATCACCACGGCCTCGCGAATCCCCGGCAATGCCGTCAGTACGTCTTGGATCGCCGTGGTTTCGATGCGATGACCGCGAACCTTGACCTGGCCGTCGCCACGGCCGCCGAATTCCAGCACGCCGTCGGTGCGCCAGCGAACGCGGTCGCCGGTGCGGTAGAGACGCGGCTCGTCGATACCATCGACGGCGGTGAAAGCGATCTGGTCGTCACGACCGCAATAGCCCAGCGCCAGGCCGTCGCCGGCTGCGAAAAGCTCACCCCAAACGCCGATCGGAACCAGTTGCAGGTCTGCGTCGAGAACATAGGCGCGGCTGTTGGCAACCGGCTTGCCAATGGGGATGGGGGCGCCGGTCAGGTCGGCGGCGGTGATGACGTGCGTGGTGGTGAGCGTTGTGTTTTCGGTCGGTCCATAACCGTTGATCACCGCGAGGTTCGGGCATGCACGCCGCAGCTTGGCGATATGCGGCGGGCTCAAGGCCTCGCCGCCGGTGAGCAGGCAGTTCAGCGTGGCGAAGCTTTGCGGCCGTTCGTCGACGATGTGGTTCAAGAGGCTGGACGTCAGCCACATCGTCGAAATGTCGCCGTCGCGCAGGTCCGCCTCCAGCCGCAGCGGATCGAACAGCGATGCCTCGGCGATCACACGGAGCTGTCCGTCGGTGAGTAACGCCCCCCAGATCTCCATGGTGGCGGCATCGAACGCCAAGGGGGCGGTCTGCGCCATGATTCCGCCCGGTGGGACTGCATCGCCCAGCACCAGCCGTGCCACAGCGCGGTGCGGCACCATGACGCCTTTCGGTTCACCGGTTGTTCCCGAGGTGTAAAGGATATAGGCGAGATCGCCGCCGCCGCGGGCGGTCGGAGGGATGTCCGCCGCGTCGGCGGAAATCTCGGTTACCGTCATGTCCGGTCGGGTTTCCTGCCGGTCGATTGCCGCTGCCAGCACATGTCGGCAGCCGGCCGCCTCAAGCAATCGGTGTACGGTCTCTGGCGGGAACGCAGGATCGAGGGGCAGGTACGCGCCGCCGCTCCAGACGATGCCGAGCAAACCCAGAATGGCCTCGGTTGAGCGTTCCATCGCCAAGGCGACAACGTCGCCCGGCCGCACGCCGTCACGGTGCAGGGCACCGGCGATGGCCGCCACCCGGCGGCGGACCTCACGCCGGCTGAGGACATGCGTGGCATCACTGAGCGCCGGACGGTCGGGATCGTCGCTCAAAGCGCGGTCCAGCAACTGTGCCAAGCCGAGGTCACGGGGATAGGGACGGGCCGTGTCGTTGAAGGTGCGGAGAAGTCGCTGGCGTTCGCCGGGCGCCAGGAGTGGAAGGCGGGCCAGTGGTGCGTCCGGGGCGGCGGCGGCGGCCTCGATGAACAGCTGCAGGCGCTGGCTCAACCGTTCGATCCAGACTTCGCCGTAGCGGCCCGTATCGTATTCGATATTGAGGACAGCCCGCTCGCCTTGCCATATCAGGTTCAGGAGCAAAGGGAATTTGCCGGTGGCGAAATGTGGATGGGCGTCCTCTATTTCCTGGTTGAGGAAGTCCTCATCGAGCATGCAGACGGCATCGAAGAGATCCGTTCCCCGCTGCGGCGCGAGTTGCGCCCAATCGGCCGCCAAACGCGACAGGGGATAGGACTGATGTGGCATGATTTCGAAGATCTCGGCCAGCACCGCTCGACCCAAAGCGGCAATTCCGCTTTCGGCCACGGGTTGCACGGTCACCGGCAGCACATTAGCAAAACAGCCGATCATATCCCCGGCGCCCGGCGTATCGCGTCCGGCGAAGGCAAGACCGATTGCCACGGGTTCGCTACGATCCTTGTGCCGCCATAAAAAGCCGGCGACCAGGGACAACCAGACAGCCGTCGGGGTGACGGACGAGGTGCAGAGGTCGGCCAGGGCCCGCACCGTGGTGGCCGTCAGGGTGACCATATGGCGCCGTCCACCGTCCGATCCGGCATCACGGGCCCTGGATGGTTCGTTGTCGACGGAGATCGGCGCGGTCGGCAAGCGGGGCAGACGGCTCTGCCAGAATCGGCGGGCGTCGTCGCTTCGTTGGCCGGTCAAATGAGCCGTTTCTCCGGCGCGGGCATCGGCGGGCGGCGGCGGCGGCAGTGATCGCCCGGCCAGCAGGCAACTCAATTCACGACTGAAGACCGTCTGGGAATGCCCGTCATATATCAAATGGTCGGCGACGATCCGCAAAGGGGTGTGCCCTGCCGCCGTGTAGCCGAAGCGAATGAGCGGGCCATTCCCAAGGTCGAACGGCGCCAACAGATTTTCGTCATCGAAAGGCAGAAGAACGGCGGGGATGGGCGGGTTGACAATCTGCCAGACGTCGCCGTCGCGCTCCCGGAAGGTTGAGCGCAGGGCGGCATGGCGGGCGACAATCTGGTTCAAGGCCTCGATCAGGATCGACGGGTCGGTGCCCAATGGCACCTGCTCGTCGAAGATCAGCGTGTAGGTGACGGCGCCCGGTTTGTCGCGGCGGTCCAGCCATTGCCCCTCCAAGGCGGGGGGCAGCGGGAACTCGGTTTCTTGCATCTCGTCGGCCGGCGTCGAGGCTTTGTCCTCCGCTTCACGTCGCAGAAGGTCGATCAGCGCCGGTTTCCGGGCAGCAACTTCGGCTTTCAACTCGGCGGTGAAAGCTCCGGAGGGCGCGGAGAAACGCAAATTGTCGCCGTCCAGGGACAGGCGAATGTCCTGCATGCGGAGACGCTGCAGCAGAGCATCCGCGGCCATCGGCTCTCGTAAAGACTGGACGTTCACGATTTCCCCTCTGGTGCGCTACAACTTTACGTGGTGCGATGAGCTGTATGCAGGCATCCGATGCCGTAATTGTCTTGCCAACCAAAGGTAGCGTTATTGCTGGGAAGTTGCGAGCTTTGAGTTGTGCTACGACAAACGTCTTGGTATCTTAAAAGTTGTGTTTATGCGTTAGGACGTCGTCGCCGGGAGACAGTCCCGCAATGTTGGAATCTCGCAACCATCAGTGTAATGACCTGTTGTAATTAATCGTCGACAAGGCGAACGTCTTTATCACCTGCCTGCCCCAGTACACGGAGACGCTGTGATTCCCACCAACCTGCATTTCTCATACGTCTGCCGGCGGCACGCAGGACAAGTGGCCCACCGTGCGTCGCGTCTGGCCGGATGTTTGGGTGGGCTGCTGCTTTTGCTGGTGGCATCGGGTGCCGTCAGTGCGGCCAAAGGTGATGAGATCGAACCGGAACAGCAATCACTGCCATATCATCCCGATGCCATTCCCCTCAGTCAGTACAAACATTCATCAGATTCGTTAGTTGGTCTGGGGTCATTAAAATATAAACAAATAAAAGACTATTACCTTGCAATATATGCCAGTACTACGACTGGAAGTTATTACAGTGAGGCAAGTTCACTTTGTGATGTCGTGCGGAAATATTTTGACAAGAACCATATACATTGTGTCGTTCTTCGTTCCGGCGGAGGCGGCGATAATGTCCGGCGGATGCGCGACGGACGCGTCCAGGTGGCGATCGTGCCATCGTCCCTTACCTATCGGGCATCCACCGGCCAAGCCCCGATCCCCGGCGCCCGGTCGGTCATGTCGTTGGGTGACGAGATAAGTGTTCTGATCTCCAGGCAACAGGCGAATATCCAGTCCGTTGAGGATTTGCGTGCCAAGCGCATCAATCTCGGCGCAACGGAAAGCGCCGGACATGCCTTGTTCCTGGATTATCTGGCGGCCAGCGGCATCGCCACGAAGGAACTCGACCGCCTGGATTCATTCCCTATCGAGTACGGAGCGCAGGGCGTTTGCAGCAATTATGTCGATGCCTATCCGATATTTACCGTCCATCCGACGCCGGTCGTCAAGGATGCCGCCGATCGTTGCGGCGCCAGGATTTCCGGTCTTTCCGGTCCCGGCATGGAACAGATACTGCGCCAACATCCCGAATATAGCCGTGTGGTGTTGCCGGCCGGAACCTATCCCGGGCAAGATCAGCCGTTTGAAACCATCGGCGCCAAGAACGTAGTGGTCGCCTATCAACCGGCCGATCCCTATGTCGTCTACTGGCTGGTCAAGGCGGCGATTGAGAACATCGACCTTCTCCGTTCGTCGTCCCCCGCCCTGAAAAACCTGGATCCTCACGAGATGTTTGCTGTGGGAAACTATCTGCCTTTTCATCCGGGAGCGGAGCGCTATTGGCGGGAAATAGGCTTGCTGGGACCGAGGGAAGACTAGGGCGGGATGAGTCCTTACCCCAGTGGCTCCGGCGTCTCTGCCGGAGTTCCGGCGGCGCCGGAAAAGGCCTCGCCTCGCCCCGACGCGGTCGCCTGAAGGATCGCCGCTACTCGCGGCGTGACGAGCAGGGACGCTCGTCCCACTGATGATTTTGGCTTGCCACCAGGAACTCCGCCGTCCACGTCAAGCAACGGCTTTTATGCGTTGGCGCCAGACGGCCAGATCGGTAGGCAGGCTGGCGTCTCCCGATTCGAATTGGGCGATCAGGGAAAATCCGGCCAACCGTGTCAGGGCTGCGGCCGACATCGATGCGGCGGCGAATCCCAGCACATCGGCGCCGGGCACGATCTTGAGCAGGGCCGCCGTGGTCAGATTGCCGAGGCCGGTGGGGATCAAGGCGCAGATCAGGGCAATGACAACCGAGCGGGCGCGCGTTTGCGACAACGGCACCTGGTAATGGATGGCCAGAGTCCGGCACATCTTGAAGACCACCGCCGCCAGCGTGGCCATTTCGATCAGCGGCAGCGGCACCACGCAGCCGACCGCGGCATAGGTCGAATAGCGTTCGACGACCTCGCGGGCCTGGGCGCGGTGCAAGGCGGCGGTCAGATCCGGTGGCGCACCGGTGGTGGTGTCGATGGTCTTCGCTTCGACTTCGCTCATGGCATCACACCTCTCAACGGATCGCTTCGATGCGCCCTTCATTCATATGATAGATGTGGTCGGCGACGTCGAACCAGCGATCGTCATGCGTGACGCAGATGACGATCTTGCCGGCCGCCTTCAGTTCGGGAAGCAGTTCCTCGTAAAAGACGTGGCGGAAATGCGGATCCTGGTCGGCGGCCCATTCGTCGAGCATGATCACCGGTTTGTCGGCCAGACGGGCCACCACCATGGCCAACCGTTTGCGCTGGCCGGTCGACAGATCGATGGTGCTGAAGGCGCCGTCGCACACCATGACTTTGTCTTCCATCTCCAACTGCTCGAGGATGGCGAGAACCTTGACCGGATCGGGGTCTGGAATGCCATACAGCCGGCGCGATAAATGATAATCGGAAAAGATCGCCGAAATCCGGTCACGGTAGGCCTGCATGCGTTCCGGCTCGACCGGAGCGCCGTCGACCAGCAGGGCGCCGCTGTCGAGCGGCATCAGCGCGGTCAGCAGCCGCAACATGGTTGACTTGCCCGAACCGTTGCCGCCGGTAATGAAGGTGATTTCGCCGGCCCGGAAGACCGCCGACAGCGGCCCCACGGCGAAGACCGGTTCACCGACGGCATTGCGGTAGGAGAACCGCGCACCGTCAAGGGCGATCGTCGTTGGTGTCCGCTCTGGCAAAGGCGCTCTGCCGCCGTTGTCATCGGGCTCCCGTTGCGGGGTGCTGTCGTGGCAGAGCAGTCGCTGTTCCATCGCTTCGATGTTGGCCAGAGCCAGTTCGGCATCGGCCACCCTCGGGAATACGAACGATATGGTGCCGATGGGACCAACGATGAACAGAGCCGCCGTGGTCGCCGGCATCACGACTTCGTGATAGCCCGACGACAGCAGCGGCACGACGAAGACCATCACGCCGATGACGGTGTAGAACATCGCTTCGATCTGAGCAAAATCCCGGCCCCACCTCGTTTTGGTCTGGACATTGATCCGCTGGGCCGCGGCGGAGGCCTGCCCCATGGCTTCCACCAGGCCGTCGGCGCGCGGACGGCTCATGCGAACCTCTTTGAACCCGCGCAAAAGATCCGTCAGGCCGGTGAAGACGGTCGATTCGGCTCCAGCCGTCGCGCGCATCAGCAGCACGAAGGTATTGCGTCGCGCCAGGCGGACGGCCATGGCGATCGCCCCGAAGCCGAAGGCCATCGCGCAGGCCATCGGCGACAACCAGGCAAGATAGATGGCGAGAAACACCAGCATGACCGCTTGCTGGCCGCCGATCGCCAGGAGCGGCAAGGTTTGCGCCAGGGTTTGCGTATCACGGACCAGGACGCCTTGCAGGGCGGCGCGGCCGATGTTCTCGACCGTGACCAGATCGGTTCGCCGCACGGCTTCGAACAGGCGCAGGCGCAGGGTATGGATCAGCCGTTCGCCATCCTGAGCCGCCGTCACCAGGATGATTTTGTGGCTGGCGGAAAACAGCATGATGGTCACCACATAGAGCAGGACCAGTCGGAAACTGGTCGAGCCCGAGCCGGCATTCTTGCCGACCAGACTGACGATCCCCAGCATCAAGGCGGTGACGATGCCCGACAGGATGTTCATGAAGGTCAGCATTTTGAGGTTTTGCGGAATTTCCCGCAAAATCGTGGCGGCCAACCTCATGACACACCGCCCGTGACAGCCGGAACCGGCAGTTCGACCAACCGTCCATCCTCCATATGCAGGCGGCGATCGGCGACGTCGAAATAATGGTCGTCATGGGTCACCGCGACGATGGTCAGGCCCTGGCGTTTCAAGTCCGGCAGTATTTCCCGGTAGAATCGCAAGCGGAACTGCGGGTCCTGATCGGCGGCCCATTCGTCCAGGATCAGAACCCGTTTGTGTTCCAGAAGCGCCGCGACCAAAGCCAGGCGCTTGCGTTGGCCGGCCGACAGGTCCTGGCGCGCGAAGCGATCTCCATCGATGGTCGTGATGTGGTCCATGCCCATCCGGCGCATCTGCGTCCGGGCATCCATGGGATCGATCGACGGCAAGCCGTAGAGCCGGGCGAATAGACGAAAATCGGAGAAGACGGTCGCCATCAGCTCGCGATAGGCGCCAAGCGTCGAGGGCCCGATCTCCACGTCGTCGACCAGCAGACGACCGGCGGCCGGATGGTAAAGTCCGGTCAACAGCCGGATGAAGGTCGATTTTCCCGAACCGTTGCCGCCGGTGACGAAGACCACCTCGCCACGCCGGATGGTGAGATCGACGGGACCGACACTGAACGGAATTTCGTTGGGCGGCGCCGGAAAAGTGAAGGTCACGCCTTCCATTCTCAACAAGGAAAAGTCGTCGGGCACCGGCCCGCCGGGGGCGTCGCTGCCCGGTTCAGCCAGTTCGCCGATCTGCCCTTCGAGTTCCAGCATCCGTCCGGCGGCGCCTTCCGCGGCGCGCGTTACCGCCAGCGACTGCATCAGTCCGAACACCGGCGAGGCCATGAACAGGACCGCCGTCGAGACCTTGGCGATCTCCTGCGCGAAGGAGGTGGAATATCTCGGCACGACGAAGATAACCAACCCCAGCATCAGATTGAAGGCGGTCTCGCCGAAAACGTACTGCGCCCAGTTGTCGCGGTGCATCAAGTCCCTGGCGACCACCGTACGCTCGGAGACCTCGATGAAGGTCTGATTGAGACCGCGGCTGAGGGCGCTGTCCAGACGCTGCTCCTTGAAGCCGTCGAACAGGTCGGAGACGCTCTCGAACAGCGCCGCCTCTTCGGCGTCGAGGGCCTTCATCTGCGCCTCGATCTCGATGCCGCGCCGGATATAAAGCACAGTTCCCACGGCCAGCAGCAGCAGGATCAGCAGGAAAGCCACCGGTGACACGGTGGCGATGTAGATCAGGATGGTGACGGTCAGCAAAGCCGAACGCAGCGTCAGGGCGAGAAACTGCGAGTTCTGGGAAATCGTCTGGCTGGCGCCGGTGATGCTGTCGAACAATGCGGTCTGGCCGAACCGCTCCAGCTTCAAAAGGTCGCTGTGGCGCAATTGGTCGGTGAGCCGCATGCGCAAGCGATCGACAACCGTTTCGACATCGGTCGCCATGCGGGCGACCATCCAGGATTCCGACAGCATATACAACACCACGGCGGTCGCGAACGCCGCCGCCAGCGGCAGCTCGACGAAATCCGCGTGGCTCTCGGCAATGCGCTCGGCGGCGGAATTGACAATGGCCAGCACGACGGTGCTGCTCAGCGCCGAGGCTGCCGCCGTCACCGCCAACCAGAACAGCGGCTTAGGTCCCAGCCGATTGAGAAGACGCAGCAAATTCATGATGCGGGCAGCGTCATCGCGATCAGGTTCAGAACCGGGCAATCGCCCGGCGCCGTGGTCAGGGCATCGAGCAGCCGGCACAGGCGCAGGCCCAGTTGCTTGATCTGATCGTGGTCAAAAAGGTCGCAGGCGTATTCGACCATCATGACCATCTGGTCGGGCAGATCGCGCACATAGATGCCAAGGTCGCTCTTTCCCTCCGGCCGGGTCAAAGAGAATGGCGTCATGGCGACCGCGGGCGGCCGCTGTCCGGCATATTCCGCGAAATTCATGTAGGAGAGCTGAACCTCGGCCAGCAATGGCCGGTCCGGAGCCGGCGGCGGGGCCAGATCAGCCAGCAGCCGGCCCAGATCGTAGGCGCGGTGGCGCAAGGCGTCGGCGTGCGTGGCATGCGTCCGCAAGATCAATTCGGATACGCTGTCGGTGGCGGCGACCGTCAGGCGCAACGGCAGCAAGGACACCAGCATGCCGGCCATGGAGGCCATTCCGGGGTGCTGGCGGGCGTTGACCGGTACGCTGATAACCATCTCTTTGCATCCGGCCGTCTGGGTCAACAACAGCGCCCAGGCTGCCGTCATCAAGGTGAACGGCGTGGTCCGCCAACGCTGGGCGGCGTCGCGCAGATGCCGGATGGTTTCCGCGGGCAGAACATGTTCGATGCAGTCTGCCCGCCACGACCGCTGTTGCGGTCGCGGTCGCGACAAGGGCAGATCGAAGGTCGGCAGCCGGCCCTGGAAGCGATCGTGCCAATAGGCGCGGGCATCGTCCTGTCCGCTGGCGCCCTCGCCTTGGCGCGACCACCAGGCATAGTCTTTCAATTGCAGTGCGGGGACTTGCGCGGCAGGGAACGGGCCGCCGGCATAGAGCGCGTTCAGGTCGGCCAGCAGCAGTTCCATGGTGAAGGCATCGGCCAAGGCGTGATGGACATCGAGCACCAGAACGCAAGGATGGCCGCCGATCGATCCCAAGGCGATCCGCATCGGCACGCCCGCCCACAGATCGAAGGGCCGTACCCAGTCCTTCAAAGCGGCGTCCAGAGCATCGGTGTTCGGAAAGTCGAGACGCTGAACCGTCACGGGCGCGGGCGCCAGAATCTCCATCGTCGGCTCGTCGTCTTCGCCTGTCGGCCGGACGAAACGGGTGCGGAGTATTTCGTGACGCGCGACGAGTTCATCGATCGCGCGGTGAAGCGTCGCCAGATCGACATCCTCCGGCAGGTTGAGGCCTTGCGGCAGATTGTGGGCGGTGGCCATGTCGGCCGTGGCTTCGGCGCGCAGGACCGCCAATTGCTCCCAGGCCAGCGGGTAGCGGTCGCGCAGCGGGGCCGGGTGCGGTCCGACGATTTCGGGCGTGTCGGTCCGGCTGCGCATCCTTTCCGCCAGTGCCGATACCGTGCCGGCGGCGAACAGGTCGGCCAAGGTCATCGACAGGCCGAGGACGCGGACGGCCCGTTCGACGATCTGCATCCCGGCGATCGAGTCACCACCCAGCGCATAGAAATCGTCGTCCAGCCTGACCGAGGGATAACCCAAGACCTCGGCCCAGGTCGCGGCAAGGATCTCCTCCAGAGAGGCCTCGCCGTTGGATGCTGTCGTCACCGGCGGCACCGGCGGCGGCGGCACCGCGACGACTGCCGGTGGTTCAGCCATGACCTTCGTCACCGCCGGATCCATGAGCGCGATCTGCGGCACGTCCGCCGCCAGGGCCCAGAGCAGCAGCGGTTCGACCGTGCCGGCGCCAATCGTCGGGATGCCTGGATCCTGCGTGCCCATGACGCGGGCGGCCATACCCATGCCGCCGATGAGACACCAATCGATGGTCAGCGCCGGCTTGCCGCGCCGACGGCGCTTCGCCGCAAAGGCGTCGAGGAAGGCATTGGCGCCGGTATAGGCCGCTTGTCCCGGCGCCCCTACCAGCGCGGTCAGCGATCCTGCCATGACGAAGGCTTCCACCGGGTCGTCCTCCGTCAACGCGTCCAGCAAACGCGCGCCGTTCACCTTGCCGTCGATCCGCTGGGCATAACTTTTGCCGGATTGATTGGCCTGCATCAGTACGGCGCCATCGGGCACGCCGGCATTGTGGACGACGGCGGTGATCGGTCCCAGATCGCGGCGAATCCAGTCCAGCGTCGCACTCAAGGCCGCCCGATCGCCGATATTGCAGGCGAAGACCTCGATCTTGAGACCGGCGGCACGCAAATCGGCCAGTCTCTGCCGTCGCAAGGCCGCCTCCGGTTCCGGGCCGCCGGGCGTTCCGTTGCGCGACAACAAGGCCAGCGCCACACGACCACCATTGGTCAGTGTTTCCGCCTGGAACAGTGACAGCCCACCGGTTCCGCCACTGACGACGCAGCAGCCGTGATCCGGCCAGACGATTGGTCGCGAGGTTTTACCGATCGGCGCGAAGGTTCGCAGAAGACGGCGTCCCTGGCGCCAGGCAATGGCATGGCAGAGCCTGTCCTCCGGCCTTTCGAGAACGGCGAGCTCGCCCAGCAGAGCCGCCGCGTCGGTGACGTCGTCGGTATCGACATAGCGGCAACTGAGCAGCGGCTCTTCCAGGGCTGCGGCGGTCAGGATGCCATAGACCAAGGCCAGGTCCGGGGCGAGTGGGCCGTCATCACCGACGGCGAACGCCCCTTCTCCAATGCCGAGCAACCGGGTCGGATGACGCAGGGCCGTTAGAATCGCGCGCATCGCCGCGGTGGTGCGCAACCCGATGTCCGGACCACCGGCCGGAGCCAGCACGATCGCCGGTCGGCCGGCCCCGCCGATGGTCGCCTGGGTGGCGGCATCGATGGCGCCGCTGCCGGCCCGGCCGGCCAAGTGGCCGCTGGCGGCGACATAGGTGGCGATCCGCTCGGCCAGAGGGCCTTCGCCGATCACTACGACCGGCGTGTCGGCAAGCAGGGCGTCCGGGATGCCGAGAGGATGGTCGCGCCATACCGGCACCGATGGCACGATGCTGCCAATAGCCGATCCGGTGTCGATCGGGACGAAGCAGAGCCCCCGGATGGTCAGGCCGACCACCCCGGTGGCCCGATCGGCCAGCCACAGATCGGCTTCGATACCCTCCGTTCCAAGCGGACGGAACACCACATGCGCCACCGGGTCGGGCGGCAGCGGACCTGTGACGACGATATCTTCGCAGCCGGCCGGAACCAGGCCCGGCACACGCAGCGCCTGGCTCGCGGCGACGTCGAGCAGGGCCGGATGCAGGCGCAAGGGGACACCATCGTTACGTGGCGCTTTGAGCCAAGCCAGCGATTCGTCGGAACCGATGGCGACCGCCTCCAGGCAATCCCAGCGGTCGCTGACGTCGACCACGCCACCCTTGCCACTGAAGGCCGGCGCTTCGGCGGGGGGCGCGCAACGTCGGCCGATCGCCTCGATGTCGATCGTCATTGGGGGCGTCATGGGAGGCGTCACGCCGCCGTCGACCTCGACGGTCGCCGTCGCAAAGCTTTGCCAGAGGCCGTCGGTCGTGCGGCCGTCAAGACTGGCCTTGCCGTCGGTACCGATGGACAGCGTGACAGTACCGGGTTCCAACGTCTCCGGACGCAAGGGGCGGACCCAGCGCAGGCGGCTGATACGCAGCGCGGTTCCAGGGCAGGCCTCGGCCAGCAGTGCCGGAAAGGCCATGCCGACCAGGGTCGGCTTGCCATCGAGACGGTGCTCGGCGACCGGCCAGAAGGCCGGTGCGTGAACGTCGACCGTATGGAAGCGGCCTTGTGCCGTGACGACAGGTGGCGCCCAAAATCCACCGCGCGCCGGGGCGCGAGGGGCTGGATGGATCAGTGTCGGCATCATGCGCTGACGGGTCAATGGGGCGGCCGGCAGGTGGACCCGGCCGGCCGGCGAGGTGTCGGGCCACAGCAATCGGGCGCCTGCGACAAAGGCCTGCGCTGCGGCGCGGACTTCTTTCTCGTCGTTGCCGACGGCGATGACGGCCCGGTTCCCCTGGCCTCGTTCGGCAATTCCGGTGATCACCAGCGAAGCCGCCTTCTCCGGCGCCACGGCATACACCGCCAACCGGGACATCATGTCGCCACGGTCGCGGACGGCCATGGCCAGCCGTGCCGCCAAGGGCTCCCGGCCGTTCGTCAGCGTGCCGGCGATCGTGGCCAGCGGCCACTCGGGATGCTGGCGCAGGGTCTCGACGATGGCTTCGGCATAGCTTCGCAAGTCCTCCTCGGTAGCGGCCGAAATGCCGAGCGCCGTCCATTCGGCCGACCGTTCGGCGGCTTGCCAGGGGGGAGCCGCTTCGATGATGACATGGGCGTTGATGCCGCTGAGACCGAAGGCGCTGACTCCGGCCCGGCGCCGTCCGCCGCGTTCGGCCAGGGGGGCGAGCGAACGGCTGACGGCGACCGGCGCTCCGGCAAAATTGATCCGTTGGTTCGGCGTCGTGAAGAAGGGCTGTGGCGGGGCTTGATCATGGGTCAGGCACATCACCGCACGGCTCAATCCCAAGGCGCCGGCCGCGGCGTCGAGATGACCGTAGTTGCCTTTCCCCGATCCGACGAGGGCCGTTCCGATGAGGGCCGGTCCGCCGGTTTCCGCGGCAAAGGCCCGTGTCAGGCCGTCGATTTCGACGGGATCGCCGAGCGCCGTGCCGGTGCCGTGCGCCTCGATATAGGAAAGGCTGGCAAGGGGAACGCCGGCGTCTTGCGCCGCCGCCAGAATTACTTCCGCCTGCGCGGCGGGATTGGGGGCGGCCATACCGCTCGAGGCGCCATCCTGGTTGACGGCGCTGCCCAGGATGACGGCGTGGATGGCGTCATTGTCGGCCAGAGCGGCAGCCAATGGGCGCAGCAGGAAGGCTGCCGCGCCTTCGCCGATTCCGGTGCCGTCGGCTCCGTCGGCGAAGGCGCGGGTGCGCCCGTTCGAGCTGTAGATCGTCAGTTTCTCGTCGGCCGAGGGCGGGATCAGCACCACCTTGGCGCCGCCGACCAGCGCCCAATCGCATTCGCCGCCGCGCAGCGCCCGGCAGGCCTGATGCAGGGCGACCAGCGATGCCGAGCAGGCGGTGTCGACCAGAGCGGCCGGTCCGCGCCAGTCATGCAGGAAGGACAGGCGGGTGGCGACGTTCGACGGCACGTTGAGCGTTGAAACCTGTTCGATGCGCTCTGGCGTGGCGCCGCGCATGACGGCGTTGCGCCAAGTGTTGTCCGATACTCCGCCGACGAAGACACCGACGCGCTTCCGGTCAAGGGCGTTGCCGCCGCGGCCGGCATTTTCCAGTGCCTGCAAGGCGGTGTCGAGGAATAGCCGTTGCTCGGGATCAAGAAGGCTGGCGTCGGCCGGCGACATGCGGAACCGCTGCGGGTCGAATCCGAAGACGTCGTCGAGATAGCCACCGTCGCGGAATCGCACCGGTGCCGTCTGATCGAGCAGGGCGGCCAGCCCCCGGATGTCGGCTTCGCGCGTTGGCGGCAGAGAGCGGACACGATCGGCGCCAGCCGCGACATCGCGCCAAAATTCGTCGATACCCTGGCTGCCGGACAGCCTGATGCCGATGCCGACGATGGCGACGGCGTGCGAGGAGAACTTTCCTGCGGTGCCGGCATCGGCGGTGAGCGTCGGGGCCAGCGGGGGCGGAGCAACGCCGGCCTCCGGTACCGTTCGACCGACAGGGATCCCGTCTTCTTCTGCCGGCCGGCGCGCGGCCGTTGCCCCGGACAATGGCGGGGCGTCTCCGGTTATTCGTCCCACCTGGGCGGCGATGGTGGCAGAGGCGAACAAGTCGGTAATGGTGAAACGGCCGGGCCAGCGGGCGTCGAGACGCTCGTGCAGACGGACCAGCAGCAGCGAGTTGCCGCCGATCTGGAAGAAACCATCGGTCGCGCCGGGTGTGGCGGCGGGCAGTACCGATTTCCAGATCGCCCGGACCTCGGCTTCGACGGCGTCCGGAGCCAGGTCGGGACCGGCGTCTGGCACCTGGTCGTCACCGTCCAGCGGGACGCCTTTCAGGGTCTTGCGGTCGAGCTTGCCGTTGGCGGTCAATGGCACGCTGTCGAGCCGGAACCAGCGGCTGGGAATCATGGCCTCGGTGACCCGCTCGCGCAGGTGGGCCCGCAATGTGTCGGCGCTGACCGCACGGCGGAGCAGAACATAGCCATGCAGTTCTGTCAGTTCCTGCTCGGCAGCGGCAACGACGATGGCGCGCTCGACCGACGGATGGGTTTCCAGCGCCCGTTCGATTTCGCCGGGCTCGATGCGTTGGCCGCGTATCTTGACCTGATCATCGATGCGACCCAGAAAGTCCACGGTACCGTTGCGTCTCCAGCGCCCCAGATCGCCGGTGCGGTAGAGGCGTCCGCCGGCGGCGAAGGGGTCGGGGATGAATTTCTCGGCGGTCAGATCAAGCCGGTTGACATAGCCGCGCGCCAACTGGGCCCCTCCGATGTGGATTTCACCGGCGATCCCCACCGGTGCCGGGCAGCCCTCGCCATCCAGAATATAGATTGTGGTATTGGCGGTCGGCGTTCCGATCGATACCCGGTCATCGCCATTCCAGGGCGAACATGGTTGCCAGGTGACGTCGACGGTTGTCTCGGTCGGGCCGTAAAAGTTCTGCAGATGGATGCCATAGGGGCGGTAGAGCAGACGGTCGAACAGCGCTGCCTGGGCGGGGTGCAATTCTTCGCCGCTGGAAAAGACCTGCCGCAGGCTTTTGAGGCCGCCGGCGTCGATTCGTCCGTCGTCGACGCAGGTCAGGAACGCGGCCAGCATCGATGGCACGAAATGAACGTGGGTTACGCGGTGCCGTTCGATCAGGCCGGCCAATGCCGTCGGATCCCGTTCGGCCCCCGGTGGCGGAAGAGCGACCGTCGCGCCGTTGCCGGCCCACCAGAACAGCTCGGGAACCGACACATCGAAGGTGATCGGGGTCTTTTGCAGGATCACGTCGCCGGGACCGATGGACAGCGTGTTCTGCAGCCACAAGAGCCGATTGAGCACCGAGCGCTGTTCTATCGCCACTCCCTTCGGGCGTCCCGTCGAGCCCGAGGTGAAGATGACGTAGGCCAGAAGTGCCGGGCCGCCAAGGTCGAGCGGCGGCCCTTCCTCGCCGGTTGCCAGATCGAGGACGCCGGCGGTTCCGTCAGTGACCAGCCTCCGGCATTCGGCGCTCGCCAGCACCGGGGGATGGCCCAGGTCCTCGAGCATCGCGGCGATACGTGCCGGCGGATGGTCGGCACCAAGCGGCGCGTAGGCGGCACCGCTCATCAGGACACCGTAAATCGCCACCAGCAGTTCGGGTGAGCGTCGGGCCAAAACCGCGACGGTGTCGCCAGGGCGTACGCCAGCGGCGGCGAGGCGACGGGCCACCCCTCCGGCACGCGCCGCGAATTGGCGATAGTCGAACGAGCCGCCGTCCCAGATCACCGCCGGGCGGTCGGGGCTGAGGACAGCTCGGTCGAGGAACGGACGCAACAGCGATCTCTCGGTATCCTGCGTCCGCCGGGTGGCGTTGAAGCTTTCAACCACCAGCCGCCGTTCGGCCTCGGGCAGAATGGCAATCGTCGCAAGCGGGCGGTCACGATCGGCCAGCACGGAACCGGCCAATGTGTCCAGCCGGGCGAACAGGGCAGCGATGGTTTCCGCTTCGAACAGATCGGTGCTGTATTCGATCTGGCAGACGATGCCGTCGTCGTTCCTGCCGAAATGAAACGCCAGATCGAACTTGGCATAAGGAAATGACGGCGACAGCGGGCGCAAGGTCAATCCGGGCAGCGACGGCGGCGCCGAATCGCCCGACTGCCAGACCACCAGCACATCGAACAGCGGGTTATGGCTGAGGTCGCGCGGCAGGCCGATCGCCTCGATCAGCGTTTCAAAGGGACAATGCTGATCGGCGATCGCCTGCAGGCAGACTTCGCGGGTGGCGGCCAGATGGCGTTCGAAGCCGGCCGCCTCGTCGACCGTCTGGCGCAGAACCAGCGTATTGACCAGGAAACCGACGGTGTCTTCGACCATCGGCCGGTCGCGTCCGCTGACCAACGTGCCGAGAACCAGATCCGTTTTTCCCGTCATGCGGAACAGCAGAACCTGGACCAGCGCCGTCACCAGGGCGAAGGGCGTCGCCGCCTCGCCGCGGGCCAGCCCGTCCAAGTCGCGACTGCGCGCTTTATCGAAGGAAAAGATGGCGATTCCGCCATGGAAATTTCGGACCGGCGGACGATGGTGATCGATAGGAAGCGGTAACGGCTCGGGCAATGGAGTCAATCGTTCCACCCAACGAGACAACACCGCTTGACCGTCGACACTGGCCAGCAGGCCACGCTGCCAGACGGCGACGTCCTCGAACTGCATTTTCGGCGCGGCCGGCGGGGCATCGGGAAGCCCCCTTTCTCGGCTGTAAAAGGCGGCGAGATCGCGCAACAGAATGTCCACCGACCAGCCATCGCTGATCGCATGGTGGAGGACCAGCAGGATCCGCCAACACGTCGGCGCAAGCTTGACCAGAATGGCGCGGGCGCCGTTCTCGCTATCGAGGCGGAAGGGACGCATCGTTTCGTCGGTCATTCGGGCTTCGGCGGCCGCCGATGGATCATCGGTGTCGCTGACGTCGGTCAACGCCGGGCTGAGGCCGCCGACCGGTACCAGACGTTGGCGCGGACCGCGTTTGGCGTCGTCGATGACGCGCAGGCGCAAGGCATGGTGACGTTCTTCCAACGCCAGCAGGGCGCGGGTCAACGCGCCGACATCGAGAGTCCCCTCGATCTCGAAGGCCAGCGGGACGTTGTAGACCGGACTTTGCGGATAGAGCCGCTGCATCACCCACAGACGTTCCTGGCCGCAGGACAGCGGATAGTCGGCGGTCGCGGCGGCGGCCGGAGCTGCGGAAACGATAGGGGGCGATGGAGGGGGCGTCACCTCCTCGGCGCTATTGTCGAGCAGTCGGGCGATGGTGGCAACCGTCCGGGCGGCGAACAGGGCGCGCAGCGGCAGGCGCGTACCACACTCCGCCTCAAGGTGACTGGACAGCCGCATCGCCAGCAGAGAATGGCCGCCCAGATGGAAGAAGTCGGAGGTCCGGTCGATCGCCGTGCCGGGAAACAGCAGGGCGAACTTGCGGATGACAAGGCGTTCCAGGTCGGTTTCCGGCGGTGCCGAGGCAACAACGGACGGTGCCTTGCTGGTCGTGCCGGCGAGGGCGGCCAGCGCCCGTCGATCGCGTTTGCCGTTGGCGGTCGTCGGAAGAGCTGGCAGCACGAGGAAACGGGCTGGCATCATGTAAAGCGGCAACCGGTCGGCCAGATGCCGCCGCCATGCACCCTCACGTCCGGCCGCCGCCGCCGCCGCGGCGTCGGCGGTTTCGCCGTTGGGAGTGGCGACGACGACGCAGGCGATCAGGGCCTTGTCGCCACCCTCGCCGATGACGACCACCGCGGCATCGGCGATATCCGGGCAGGCTGCCAGTGTCGCTTCGATGGCGGTGATTTCGATACGATGGCCGCGGATCTTGATCTGGCCGTCGCGGCGTCCCTGGAATTCGATGATGCCGTCGCGGCGCCACCGGGCGATGTCACCGGTGCGATAGACCCGTTCCGGCGCCGCTGCCCGCGCCGGCCATGGGAGTGTGACGAAGGCCTGGGCGGTCAGATCGGGCCGGCCGGCATAGCCCTCCGCCAGGCCGTCTCCGGCGCAGACCAGCTCGCCCCAACTGCCGATCGGCAGCGGATTCAGACGCTGGTCGACGATGTAGACGCGGCTGTTGGCGACCGGTCTGCCGATCGGGATGGCGTCATCAAGATCGGCGGTGGTGATGGCGTGCAGCGTCGTGAGGCAGGTGTTTTCGGTTGGGCCGTAGCCGTTTTGCAAAGCGATGCCGGGGCAGGCCCCGGTCACCAGGCGCAGATGCGGCGGGCTCAGAACTTCCCCGCCAACGATGATTCGGTGCAAAGACGCCAGAACGCCGGGCGCTTCGTCGGCAATCCGGTTGAATTGCGCGGCGGTCAACCACATCACGGTGACGCCGTCGCGGCGCAAAGTGGCGCCGAAGGATTGAAGATCGTGCAATTCCTCGTCGGCGAAGATCCGCAAGGCGGCTCCGTTGAGGAGGGGCGGCCAGATTTCCAGTGTGGTGGCGTCGAAGGCCAGTGGTGCGGTTTGCGCCATCACATCGTCGGGCGACAGATGCATCCGGGCTTCCGCCAAGGCCAACCGTGCGATCCCCCGATGAGGAACGACCACCCCCTTGGGTTGTCCTGTGGTCCCCGAGGTGAACATGACATAGGCGGTCGAGCCGCCGTCGGTCGGTGGCAATGGGACTTCGGCCTCGGCCGCCACGGTCAGGGCGTCGACACGAAGGATGGTTACGCCGGCCAGACCGGCCAGCCGATCCGTCCCTTCGGCGTCGCCTAGGATGATGCGCGACCCGGTATCGGCCATCAGTCGTTCGACGATTGCCGGCGGCATCTTGGCATCGATCGGCAGATAGGCGGATCCGATCTTCCAGATCGCCAGGATCGCCGCGATCGCCGCCGGCCCGCGCGCCATCGCCAAAGCGATGACCGGCCCGACCGTTCCGCTTGCCAGCAGGCCGCCAGCGACGTCTTCGGCCCAGCGATCCAACGCGGCATAGCTGGTGCGGGTTTCGTCCGGGGCGATCAACGCCGTGCGTGTCGCGTGTTGGCGGGCTGCCTGGCTCCAAAGCGTGGCCAGAGAGTCGTCGGGATAGACTGCGGCGGTTTGGTTGAATCCCGTCGTGACCAGCTTCAGCTCCTGATCGGGCAGCAGCGTCAGATCGCCGAGCGCGCGAGTGGGGTTGGCGGCCGCGTCCATCAGCAGAACGTCGAGGCGGGCGGCCAGATCGCGCGCGTCACGCTCGTCATAAAGCCATTCGTCATGTTCGATGACAAGCACACCGCCGCCTTCGGATGCGGGAAGCCGGCTGAGTGCGAAGGCCAGGTCGTATTTGCCGGCTCCCAGATGGGGATCGAACCAGTCGCGGATCTGCGCCGGAGCCTCCTCGACGACGACGACCGCGTCGTAAAGAGGTTGCGGTTCGCCGCCCATGGCCCGCAGCCAGTCATCGGACAGGCGGCACAGAGGATAGTCCTGGTTCGCCAGGGCGTTCAGCAGCGCGCGGCGCGTGGCCGCCAAATGCGTCGCGAAGGGTTGGTCCAGGGGGCAGGACAGGCGCAGAGGCAGAACTTCGACGAAGCAGCCGATCAGGTCGGCCAACTCCGGGTCCGGGCGGCCGACGAACGGCGTGACCACCGAAACTTCGCGCCCGTCACCCTTCAGTCGCGCCAGCAGGGTCGCGACAATCGCCAGGAACGCCACCGTCGCCGTTGTGCCATGGCTGGCGGCAAGCCGATCGAGGGCTGACACCGCTGTGGCCGAGACCTCCACCAGGGTTCGCCGGCCCCGCCGTCCGGCGCCGGGAGGCCGTCTGCCGGGGGCCGGGCATTCCCCCAGATGGAGACCATCCAGGGTCTGCAGCCAGTGGCGGCGAAGCTCCACCCCGCGCGGCCCGGCCAACATCTCCCTCTGCCGGACGGCGACGTCGGCCGGACTGGTGACCAGGACCGCCAGGTCATCGGTCTGCCGGCCGGCCGCAACGGCGTCGAGGAGCGCGATGAAATCCCGTCGCAACACATCGAGTGACCAGCCGTCGATCATTGAGTGGTCGGCGATCAGGAACAGAGCTCCCCGGTCGCTTCCCTCCTGGCCGTCATCGGCGAACAGATCGAAACGGTAGAGCGGTCCCCGTACGACATTCATCGGGCGGGCCAGTTCCTGTCGCATGAACGCGACCCGGCCGGCGTCATCCAGTCCCCGATGCACAGTCAGTTCCACCGGACCAGGTGGCGCGACGCGTTGGATGATGTCACCGTCGCGAACCGCCAGCGTGGTTCGCAAAGCCGGGTGCCGGGCCGCCAATCGCGCGAGCGCGTCGCGCACCAATGCCGGGTCGGCATGCCGTGGCAGGTCGATCAGCAGCGGGACCGCCCAGGTGACCGAATCCGGATCGTCGCGCCGGGCCAGCCACATGCCCTCTTGGGCGCCGGAGGCCGGGTATTCGCCGGACTCGGCTCTCTGGACGATCAGCATGTCGGCCGCCTGTCCATCGATTCTGGCTGCCATGCCGGCCACCGTGGTTGCGCCCAAAGCATCGACCAGCGTGATTCTGCCGAGGTCGGACGTGTTGATCCGATTGACCATTCGCATCAACAACAGGCTATGGCCGCCCAGCATGAAGAAGTCGTCGTGGCGATCGGTCGGGGCGGTTTGCAGGAATTCGCTCCAGATCGCCGCCAGGGCGCGTTCGGTCGCGGTTATGAAGCCTCGGTCTTCCGTCGTCTGCCTGGCGATCGGTGCGGCAGGCTCGACGGCACGGGGGGCGCGGTCCAGCGGTTGCGCCCAGATCTGTGGTATCGCCCGCAGCAGAACGAGGAAATCGTCGGTCCAGCGTTGCACTGTCGGAGCGTCGAACAGCGATGCCGCATAGGTCAACGGCCCTTCCAGCCCACCGTCCAAGGTCTTCTCAAGATTGAGCATCAACTCGTAGCGGGCGCCATGGTTGTGGCTGGGCACAACCGCGACGTCGAGGTCCTGCAGATCGGGGGCCGGCGTCGTGCGCGGTTGCATGGAAAAGACGGCCTGGATCAGCGGTGTCGTCGCGCGGGAGCGCGGTGGAGCGATGGTTTCGACCAGTTTTTCGAACGGCACCTGCTGCGCATTCATGATTTCCAGCAACGTGTCGCGAACTTGGATGGCCAAGGCGCCAAAACTTGTGGCCTGTTCGATGTCCACCGGGACCGCCAGCGTGTTGGACAGATAGCCGATCACCGCCTCTGCCGCGGCGTCGTCGCGGGCGGCGACCGGCACGCCGATCAACAGCCGTCCGGCCCCGCTGATCCGCGACAGCCATAGTGCGAAGGCCGCCATCAGCGTCATGGCCGGGGTCACGCCCGCCTGGCGTCCAGCGGCGGCCAGGGCTTCCGCGACGTCCGGTTCGGCGCGAACCATAATCGCCGCCCCACGCCCATCGGCGACATCGGCGCGCGGATGGTCGGCCGGCAAGTCCAGTCGGGTCGGAAAACCGGCAAGGCTGCGGCAAAGACGTTGCAACGGCGCGTCGAGACGGCTTTCGGCCAGCGCTTGCCGCTGCTGCCTGGCGAGATCGGCGATTTGGCGGACCAGTGGCGGCAGAGACGGTTCAAGGCCGGCATGGAGCGCGTTGTACGCCGTCGCCAGATCGGTGGCGAAGACGCCATTCGACCAGCCGTCCCAGCCGGCATGATGGGCCGACACCGACAGGACGTGCCGATTGGTGCCGAGCGTCAGCAGCGTGAAACGGACATGGTCGTCATCGCCCAAATCGATGGTTCGGTGGGCGGCGGCCTCCAACCAGGCATCCAGTCGGTCCGGCGTCGCCGTCAGATCGATAACCGGCAGGACGAACGGCGTCGGTGGAACGATGACTTGAACTGGACCCGTCGGGTCGTCGCGGAAGCGGCAGCGCAAGGCGCCGTGACGGGCGACAATGGCGGCAAGCGCCCCCTCCAGGGCCCGGCGATCGAGTGGGCCGGCCAAGGCATAGGCCAGATGCTCGGTATAGCAGCCGGCGGCGGACTGGATTTCCAGGCGGTTCAGATACCACATCCGTTCCTGACCGCAGGAGAGCGGGGCGGTGACGGAATCGGCGGCCGGCGCCGCGGCGGTCAGACGGGCGATCAATTCCGGACGAAGCGTCTGGACCCGATCCTTGAGCGTGTCGGTGAAGGCGCCGGGCGGCGCATCATAGCCCAGGCGGCCGGCGGTTACCTTCAAGCGGATGTCCCGGTCGGCAAGATCGAGCAGCAAGGTGTCGAGGACAGTGTCCCGTTCGGAGTGGGCGATATTGTCCATCAGAGCCATCCCTCTTCGCGCAGCAGCTCGGGATCCGTCGTTCTCCGGGCGTCGAGCAGGCGGGCCAGTCCGGCGACGGTCCCTTCGCGGAACAGCGCCCCGGCCTCGACGTCGCAACCCAGCTTTTCCCGTAACCGTTGGGCGATGCGCACGGCGATCAGCGAATCACCGCCCAAGGCCAGAAAGTCGCTGTCCGGTCCAATCGTCGGTACCCCCAGAACGTCCTGCCAAACCTGGGCGATGACTGCCGCCGCGCCGACGAAGTTGTTATTGGCCGTTGGCGCGCGCCGCTCCTCCGGCGGCTCCGAAAGCACCGATTGCCCGGCCGTGGGCGGGTCGATCCACAGTCGGACCGCCTCGAACGGGTAGCCGGGCAGGGAGGTTCGTTGTTTCGCGCCGCCGGCGGCGGCCAGCCGGTCGATAGCCACGCCGGCCGTCCACATCCGGCCGAGAGCTTCCAGGAAGGCCACCTGTCCATCGGTCTGGTCGGCGGGTTGGACGGCGATCGCCCGGGTTTCGGCGATACCGGCGGCGCGCGCCAGTCGGCTGAGGGTGGCGCCTGGACCGGCTTCCACCAGCAGGGCGGACGGTTCGGCTGCCAGACGCGCCAAGGCGTCGGCGAAGCGGACGGCACCGCGCAGATGCCGTCCCCAATAGCCGGGGTCGGTCGCCTCGGCGGCCGTCAGCGGCGCGCCGGTGAGCGTCGAGATGATGGGGATGGCGGGGGCGGATAAGGAAACGCGTGCGACCTCGGCGGTGAAGGCGTCGCCGATCGGATCCATCAGCCGGGAATGGAAGCCGTGCGATACCGGTAGTCGCCGGGCCGGGCGTCCCAGCGCGTCGACGGCTTCGGCCAGAGCCGTGATTGCCGCCTCGTTGCCGCTGGCGACGCATTGCCGGGTGCCGTTGACCGCCGCGAGGTCGGTACCGGTGCGTTCCAGGAGCGGCGTCAGTTCCGCCTCGGTCATCGACACCGCCAGCATCGCGCCGCGCGCCGCCGATGCCACCAGCCGTCCGCGTGCCTCGACCAGCCGCAAGGCGTCATCGAACGCCATGACGCCGGCAAGGCAGGCCGCCACATATTCGCCGACGCTGTGGCCGGCCAGCAATGATGGCCGCACGCCGTAACTGTGAAGGGCCATCGCCGTGGCATATTCGGTGACGAAAAGCGCTGGTTGCGTCCATTCGGTTTCCGACAATGTCCGCATCGCCGCGCTGTCGTCGGCGGCGGCCAGCAGCAACGCCCTGAGGCCGGCGATCGGCGTGTCCGCAAGGATCCTGTCGGCCTCGTCGATGACCGCGCGGAAGGCGGGAATGGCGCGATAAAGGTCGGTGGCCATGCCGGGCCGTTGTGCGCCCTGGCCGGGGAACAGAAAGGCGATGGTCGGCGTGCCGCCGGTGGTTGCCGTTTCGGCCGGCCCCGCGGAGCAAAGTGCCGCCGCTGCCTCGGTGGCCGAGGCGGCGACGATTGCCCGGCGGAAGCGCAAGGTCCGCCGGCGCGCCAGCGAGGACGCCGCCACGGCCAGCGGGATATCGGCGGCCAGATGATCGAGATGTTGCGAGAGGACTGCCACCAATGCCGCTTCAGCGGTTTGACTGGCCGCCGACAGGGTCAACAGGACCGGTCCGCTTGCCGCCGCGGTCATGGCCGCCGCCGGAGCCTGGCTGACGACAACGTGGATGTTGGTGCCGCCCATGCCGAAGGCGCTGACGCCGGCCTGACGCCGGCGTTCCGCCGGGCCATCCCAGGGCTCCGGTTGGGCATTGACGCGGAAGGGGCCGTCGGCAAAGGCGATGTCCGGGTTGGCGGCGGTGAAATGGGCGGTGGGCGGGACCGTGCCACGGCTGACTGTCAGGATCGCCTTGATAAGGCCGGCCATGCCGGCCGCCGCGTCGAGATGACCGACATTACCCTTGACCGAGCCAAGACGGATGCTTCCCCTCTCGGCGCCGCGATAGGCGATGTTGAGGGCGGCGACCTCGATGGGATCGCCGAGCGCCGTCGCCGTGCCATGTCCTTCGACGAAGCCGATTTCGCCGGGGGTGACACCGGCATCGGCCAGTGCCGCGGTGATCGCCGCGACTTGGCCGTCGACGGAGGGCGCGGCGAAGGCCGCCTTGCCGCCGCCGTCGTTGGCGATGCCGATGCCGCGGATGGTGGCGGCCGGCGTATCGCCATCGGCCAAGGCGTCCTCAAGCCGTTTCAGCACCAGCACGGCCATTCCCGCCCCGGCGACGATGCCGTCGGCGGTCGCGTCGAAAGGACGGCAGGTGCCGCTGCGCGAGGCGATGCCGCCTTCGGCATGGATGTGGCCATAGGGGGAGAACATGCCGAACGATGCCGCTCCCACCAGGGCAACGCGGCAGCGTCCGGCCCACAGACTGTCGACAGCGACGGCGGTGGCCGACAGCGCCGTCGAGCAGGCGCTGTTGATGGTCATCGCCGGGCCGGTCAATCCCAGTTTGTAGGCAATGCGGGTGGCCGCGAAGTCCTTGTCGCCATTGACGACCATCGAGCAACGTTCCGTCCCGCCGCCAAAGCCGATACGATGGTGCAGATTGTCGACAAGGTAGGAGTTGAAGCCGACACCGGCGAAAACCCCCACCGGTCCGTCGACGGCCGCGTCGCAGGCGGCATCCTCCAGCGCCTGCCAGGACAGTTGCAGGAGCAGTCGCTGCTGCGGGTCGATTTCCGCCGCTTCGCCAGGACTGTAGCCGAATAGGCCGGCGTCAAAGCAATCGGTGCCGTCGATGGCGCCGTAAACGGGGATGAAATCGGGATGGTCGAGCAACGCCAACGGGGCGCCGGCCCGGCGCAGGGTCGCCAGGTCATGACGGCGCAGACTGTCGGTGCCGTTTATCAGATTGCTCCAGAAGCCATCGCGGTCGGCGGCACCGGGAAAGCGGAAAGCCATTCCGACGACGGCAATTTCGTCCCGTCCGCCGCTGGCGCGGGTCTGGATTGCCGTTTCGCCGGTGGGGGTTTCCGGTACCGCCAGATGGCGGGCAAGGGTGGCAACCGTCGGGAAGCGGAACAGCTCGACGGCGCTGAGCGGCTGTCCGGTTGCCGCTGCGATATCGACCAGGGCGCGTGGCACCATCAGTGAGTGGGCGCCCATCTCGAACAGATTGGCGGTGACGTCGATGGCGCGGCCAAGCAGGCCTGCCCATACCGCGGCAATCTTCTGTTCCAGCGCCGCCTGCCCCGTCAGCGGCCCTGTCATCGGCAAGGGCAACGGCTGGGCGGTCGGCTTGGGAAGCGCCTTGCGGTCGATTTTTCCGGACGGCAGCGTCGGCATGCGGTCGAGCCGCAGGATGTGCGCCGGGATGGCGGCGGCGGGCAGTCGCCGGGCCAGCTCATGGCGCAAGGCCGCGAAATCGACGTCGCCGACGACGTGGGCGACCAGGGCTGGGCCGCAGGCCGCGTCGTCCCATTTGCTGACCGAGGCCATCACGACGCCGGGGACGGCGCGGATCGCCGCTTCGATTTCGCCCAGTTCGAGGCGATGACCACGGATCTTGACCTGATCGTCGTGCCTTCCCAGGAAGATCAGGCTGCCATCGTCGCGCCAGCGGGCAAGGTCACCGGTACGGTAAAGGCGATCGCCGGCTTCGCCAAAAGGATCGGCGACGAAGGCGCGGGCGGTCTCGTCAGGTAAGCCTGGATAGCCGATTGCCAGCCCGACTCCGCCGATGCACAGTTCGCCCGTCGTTCCGACCGGGACCCGGCGCAGTCGTTTGTCGAGGATGCGGACCCGGCAACCGGGCAAGGGTTTGCCGATCGGAACGATGGCGTCGTTTGCCGAAGGGGCGACCCGCTGGCCGCAGGCGTCGACCGCCGCTTCGGTCGGGCCGTACATGTTGTAGATCGCTACCGGTCCCAACGCTGTCTCGATGCGGGCCGGCAGGCCGGCGGGCAGCGATTCTCCGCCCATCACCAGACGGCGCAGGGCGACCGGCGGCGTCGCCAAAGGATGGTGCAGCAAGGCCTCGACTTGCGATGGCACCAGATTGAGATGGGTGACGCCATGTTCGGAAACCTGCGGCCAGAACAGTGCCGGGTCGAGGAGGACCGAGCGGTCGGGCAGCCATAGAGTTCCTCCACCGCACAGCGGAAAAAACAGCTGCTGCAGGAACGGATCGAAGGCCAGCGTCGCCGACCCGCAGACGACCTCGTCGTCGGCAATACCGAACCACGCCATCATCGACAAGAGGCGCGACGACAGGGTTCGGTGGGTCAAAGCCACCGGTTTGGGACGCCCGGTCGATCCGGAGGTGTGATAGATGACGGCGACATGGTCGGGGTCGAAAGGCGGGGCAATGGCCGAACCGTCGGATGCGATTTCCTCCGACAGGTTGAGCCCGGCCAAATCCGTGGGCAACGCCGCGCGGGCACCGTCGCTGGCGAGAATGAGGTGACAGCCGGTTCCCTGCGCCAGAGTCAGCAATCGCTCCGGCGGCAGCGAGGGGTCAAGGGGGACGACTGTTGCACCCGCCGACAGGATGGCCAGAAATCCCACCGGCACCTCGCGTTCGGCGATCGCGCAGAGACCGACAGCTGTGCCAGGACCGACTCCTTCCCGGATCAACCGGGCCGACCATGACGAGACCAGCCCTGCCAGCGTGAGGTAATCCGTGTTGCGGTTGCCGCCGCGATCGATGACGGCGACGGCGTGCGGGCGGCGTGCCGCCGCGTCTGCAAAGACGTCGACCAGCGCCCGGTCACCCAGACCGTCGGACAGGATCGGGCCGTCCTCCCATGCTGCCGCTGAAGCCGTCCCGTCCGGAGTCGCGCGCCGCAAGGCTAGTCCTCCTCTATGGTTGATAAGTTTCGGGCGAGCATGACATTGCCGCAGACGGCCGCATCTCGGAGCGTGCGGAAGGATATTACTTTTAGAAGAAAATATTTATGGTTGTGGTCGTTGTTCCCGATGCCGCCACCCCAATGATCGTTTTCCTTCATGGCGGATTCCATCTGTTGATCGCCAGCGTCAAAACCGCGCTAGAGGGTAGGGTGTTTGCGGAATCAATGACAACAAAATGATAACGAATCCTGAAGATAAAATCTCTATGGTTGAGGTACGTCTATGCCATAAAGGTGGAGATAAGCACTCTATGATTGAAAAACTTTCCACATAACTTATAGTGTCACGCTGCGCAGCCGCAAAACAGCTATGCTCTTTATGGTTGTGAGTGTCGTGTTGTGGCCCGTGCGCTGCCCTGCTCTATGGGGTAAAATCAGGCATAGAAATTCTATTCCGTGTTATGTTGCCGTTCTGGTTCGTTTCGGCCGTATCCCCCTTAAGATAGAGAGTGAGATCTATGACCAACGAGACCAAATCCAAGTCGCAAGAGAGCGCCACAGAGAAACCTGTCATCGATGCGGTCGGCCCCGCCGTTGAAACGGCGAAACCTGCAGCGGAGACTGTCAGTCCTGCGGTTGAGGCCGCCGCCCCGGCGACCGAATCGGCCGCTCCTGTCGCAGAGACGGTCGATCCCGAGGTTGCCCGGCATAATCTGTCGGTGACGGCGGACAAGATCATTCGCCATAACGTCTATTGGGCGATCGGCGCCGGCGTGATCCCGATTTCTTTCGTCGACACCGCCGCCCTGATCGTCGTCCAATTGAAGCTGCTGAAAGAGTTGGGCGACGCTTATGGCGTCCCGTTCAAGGCCAATGCCGGCAAGTCGGCGGTCACCGCACTGTTGACGGGTGTCGGCACCAGCATGCTCAGTGGCGGCATTCTCGGTTCCGGTGCGGCGATAAGCCTGCTGCGGCATACTCCGGTGCTCGGCACGGTGGTTTCCCTGGCGACGCAGCCAGCTTTCTCAGCGGCGTTCACCTATGCCGTCGGTGCGGTCTTCAAGCATCACTTCGAAACGGGCGGCACTTTCCTGACCTTCGACGCCAAGGCGGTGAAGGCTAGATTTTCCGACGAATTCTCCAAGGCCAAGGACCAGGGCGTGGCAGCAACAGCCGCCGCCTAAAGTTCGTATGGTGTGATCGATGGTCGTCGCGGGACTGGTTTCCGGCCGCGGAGAAGGGGGCGAACATGCCGGTCGTCACGGTGTTCCTATATGTGATCGCCTGCGTGATTTGCGGCCTGATGGGAAGAAAAACGGCGTTCGGGTTTCTTGGGCATTTCCTGCTGGCCTTGGTGGTGACGCCGATCATCGACGCCCTGGCGCAGCTTGCCGGTCGGCCGCGTCGCGAAATTCGTGAGCAGATCGACAAGATGTCGGAAAAGTAGCCCCTTTGGGGGCGCTGGGGCCACCTGCCTGACGAACGAAGGTGCGCTTCCGGGAGGGCAGACCAGGTTGACCCCTCACCGCGGAGGGAGCGAAAAGGGTGGCGATGGCTGAGGAGAGCACAGCGGCGACGCCTCCGGTCGCGAAGCGACCGTCGGCATTCCGTCGCGGCAAGGAGTGGTTGGTCCACCGTTTTCCACGGTGGCTCAACCGCAACAGCACCAGTATTTATCTCTCCCTGCTGCTGTTGTTGTTTGGGTTGATCGTGCTGGCCCCCAACATTTTCATCAACGTTCCGGCCGGCCACGCGGCAGTCTTGTGGCTGCGTTTTTTTGGCGGAACGGTGACTGACCGTACCTACGGCGAAGGTGTTCATATGATCTTCCCGTGGGACGAAATGTACGTCTACGATACCCGGCTGCAAAACACCTCCCGCGTTTACGACACCATTTCCTCCAATGGTCTCAGCATGCAGGTGGATATCGCCGTGCGCTACCGCGTGAACAAGGACACGCTCGGTCTTTTGCATGTGCTGGTCGGACCTGACTATCCCGAAGTTCTCGTCTATCCGGAAATCGGCTCGCATGCGCGGGAATTGATCTCGCGCTATACGCCGGAACAGCTCTATTCCGACGCCCGTGGTTTCATCCAGGCCGAGTTGTTGGAGCGGATGGTCCGGGAACTCGGTTCCTCGCTGATCAATCAAAGCTCCCGCGGCAAGCTGGTCTCGGTCGAGGATGTGCTGATCCGGTCGGTCATATTGCCCGACAGGGTTGCCGCCGCCATCGAACGCAAGTCGGAACAATATCAGGCGATGCTGGAATATGATTTCCGCATTGCCCGCGAGGAAAAGGAACGCGACCGCAAGAAGATCGAGGCCGAGGGTATCCGCACGTTCCAGGATATCGTGGCGCGCACCATTACCCCGGAATATCTGCGTCTGCGCGGCATCGAGGCGACGTCGGCATTGGCCACATCGCCAAACAGCAAGATCATCATCATCGGCGGCAAGGACGGTCTGCCGGTTATCCTCAATACGGCCGATGGTCCGGCGCCGTCCGCCGCCAACCCTCCGGTGGCGAAAGAAGCGCCGGCCTCCTCGACCCATTCCAGCAACGCGCGGTCGGCCGATCTTCCTCCGTCCAACGCGCTGAGTCAGTTGCCCGGATCCGACCCGAAAAAGTCACGGCCAACCATGACGCCGCCGCCGGCCGGCGATTCCGGCATCAGTTCCGAGGACACTGGCGCCGCGACACGGTGATTTTGATGGGTCGTTACCCGGCGGCAACGTTGGTTCTGCGTGAGTTCAATATCCGGGTTGCGGCTCTGCGTGAGTTCAATATCCGGGTTGCGGCCAAGTCGGTCGATCTACGGCTCGGCGTCGATTCCCAAGCGGACCTTGCCTTGAAAGAGCATCGGCCGTCGTCGGAGGCAGGGTCATTCATCACGCCGAGCATAGTTTTCAGGGAATAACCGACGCTCAACCAATTCGATCAAGATATGGATGACCTTGATGTGGAGCTCCTGAGTACGGTCCGCATAGGTTCCGCCGGGCGTACATATATCAATGTTGGCCAATTTCCCCAATTGGGAGTCCATCTTTCCAGACAGGGAAATTACGTTGATGCCTCGGTTTCTTGCAGCTATCGCCGCTGTTACGACATTCTTACTTGTTCCACTTGTGCTAATTGCGAGCAAACTGTCGCCAGGGCGTCCATGTGCTTCCAAGTAGCGGCTGAATACATATTCATAGCCGTAGTCGTTGGCGACACAGCTCAGATGATCCCGGATCACTGATAGCCACGGCAGGTAATGCATTACGATCAAGCCTATATCGACCAGATAGCTCTTCTGCAAAATGCATGGCATCACACATTGACCCGCCGTTCCCACAACTGAAGATACGACCGCCTTTCGTCAATGTTTCGACAAGAGAAAGACCTGCGTTTTCTATGGCGATAAGTGCAGATTGATTACCCAATACCACATCTAATGCGCTTTTCGCCTCATTCAGGGAATTCAAAATTATCTCATGCATCGCCACCTCCTGCGAATCTCCTGAAAGAAGATCACGATTGCAGTTATTAGACAACAATTGGACGGATTGCGGATCTTAGCGATGCTGTGGATGGATCGCAACGACGACGGGCTTATTGACAAGCAGAGACGACGCGCCCGTCACTGTCCTCCGTAGATCGCCGCCGATTTTCAATAGCGGCCCTTCCACGCGCGGTGTCGGCCGCAAATCGCGGGGCGCGATCCCAACTTTGGCGAACTTCGCTTGGATCAAGGGCTTCCACGGTTCCCGTCTAATCGATGATATCACCAACGCCCAAGAGCTTAGGGTACTCAAGTATAGGGCGCCAACACGCTCTCGATCCAATTCATAAAGGTTAGGACGCGGCGCGACAGGTTACGCCGATGGGCCACTACGAGGGACACGGCAAGAGGCGCCGGACGGAGGTCCGGAAGGATTTCAACCAATGCGCCGCGTTCAATGTAAGGCGCGAGAGCGGAGTATCCGGCCTGAATCAGGCCGATGCCTGCGAGTCCGGCGGCATGATAAGTCTGTACACTGTTGACTTGCACCGCACCTGGTAGCTGAAGCACTGAATAGCCATTGTCGCCGGGGTATTCCCATCCAAAGGGTTTGGAGCCAAGCGTCGTGGTGTAGTGGACAATCTGATGCCCTTGGCTTCGCAGGTCATCAAGCGTGCGAGGTGTGCCGTGCCTCGCCAGATAGCTTGGGCTTGCCGCATTTATCATGCGGAGCCTGCCAAGCGATCGGGCAACCAGCGTCTCGTCGACGATTGGACCCAACCGGAGCACGCAGTCGAATCCTTCTTGCACGAGGTCGACGCGCCGATCAGTGCTGGAGAGTTCCAGTTCCAGTTCAGGATGCGCTGCCATCCACTGGGGCAGCGCCGGAATGATGGGGCTACGTGCCAGCTCTGTCGGCAAATCAATACGTAGCCGCCCCCGTAGCGGCGCGCTATCCCCCGTGAACATTGAGTGCAATTCTTCCATTTCGGCGAGCAAATCGCACGCGCGTGAATAGAAGGCCCGTCCATCCTCAGTTAGTTGCACGCGTCGTGTCGTCCGATGCAGGAGGCGGGCGCCCACGTCTGCCTCAAGCTTACGGACTGCCATGGATGCGCGTCCCTTCTGGATACCTAGGCTTTCGGCCGCCCGCGTGAAGCTCGCCATTTCGGCGATCCGCGCAAAGATCAGGAGTGCGTCGAGGTTCTGCATTGTGACGTCTGGGAGAAACAGTCTGTTATAAAAACGGTAGTTTATCGCATAAATGGACAACAGTACATTGTTTCCCAGGGCATGGTTGCAGCCGGCCTCTGTGGCGACTGCTCAGCTAATGGAGAATTTCATGAGTCAATCCTCACCACCTGTCCGTTCGGTCGTCGTCTACCATTCGGGCTACGGACATACCCGTCGTATGGCTGAAGCCGTCGCCGAGGGCGCCGAGGCGACGTTGGTCGAAATCGATCCCGAGGGGAACATAGCCGACGATGCCTGGGAGATGCTCGGTGTGGCCGATGCGATCCTGTTGGGCTCACCGACCTATATGGGTGGGCCCAGCTGGCAGTTTAAGAAGTTCGCGGATGCATCCTCGAAGTCCTGGTTTGAAGGTATCTGGCAAAACAAAATCTTCGGCGGCTTCACCAACAGTGCGAGTATCAACGGCGATAAGTTGAATACGCTCGAATACTTCTTCCTACTGGCTGGGCAGCATGGTGGCGTCTGGGTCAGCATGGATATCAAACCGGCCAACCGGAAAGATTCGAAGCGTGACGACCTGAACCGCATGGGCTCTTACATCGCTCCGATGGCACAGACACCTGCAGATGCGTCGCCAGAAGAGATGTCGCCAGGGGACCTCGAGACGGCCCGCCGCTATGGTGCACGCGTCGCGATGATTGCCGGACAGTTCCAATCCGGAAAACTTGCATAGCAGTTGAAAACATGACGCTCGAAACGCGCCAATCCGATGCCGTCGCATTTTATCGAGCTAATCGTGGAAGGAATCGCCATGAAATATAATCAGCTTGGCCGCACCGGCCTGTTTGTTTCCGAGCTATGCCTCGGCACGATGACGTTGGGCGGCAATGCTGACGCCGGCATGTGGAAGGCGATCGGTGCAGTCGGGCAGGACGAGGCAAACAAGCTGATCGCCCGCGCGCTCGCTGAGGGTATCAATTTCATCGACACCGCCGACATCTATTCCTTTGGCCAGTCTGAACGCGTCGTCGGGCAGGCGCTCAGGGACATTGGGGTGCCGCGCAGCGACATAGTGCTGGCCACCAAGACCGCCGGCGTGATGAGCCCGAAACCCAATGACCAGGGGGCGTCGCGTGGCCATATCATGGATTCGGCGCAGAGAAGCCTGGAACGACTCCAGGTCGACCATATTGACCTTTACCAGATTCACGCAAGCGATCCTGTCACGCCGATTGAAGAGACGCTGCGTGCGCTTGATGATCTCGCGCGGCAGGGGCTAGTTCGTTACGTCGGTGTCTCGAATTGGCGGGCCGGCAAGATCGGCAAAGCACTCGGGGTAAGCGCAGCGCTTCACGCCACACGCTTCGAGACGCTCCAGGCCTATTATTCGATCGCCGGACGTGACGTGGAGCGCGAACTGGTGCCGCTCGTTACCGAAGAGCGGATGGGATTGCTCGTCTGGTCGCCCCTTGCCGGCGGATTGCTTTCCGGGAAGTTCGGCGCCGGGGCACCGACCGCAGAGGGCTCACGGCGCAGCAATTTCGACTTTCCGCCAGTCGATCTCGATCGCGCGTGGCCATGCGTGGCAGAAATGCGCGTCATCGCCGATAAGCACGCTGTCTCGGTTGCCCGGATCGCGCTCGCTTGGTTACTCGCCAAGCCACATGTCACGAGCGTGATTATCGGCGCCAAACGGATGGAGCAGCTTGAAGATAATCTTGGCGCAGTCGATATCGTTCTCACTGAGGATGAGCTTGCGCGTCTTGATGCCGTCAGTGCTCTGCCTCCGTACTATCCAGGCTGGATGATCGATCATCAGGACGCAAGCAGGCGGCCTCAACCCTTTAAGCCTGTCGCCTGAGATTGGGCCCCCGCATGTGGCCCATGTCCGACCAACCGGCCATTCCGCAGACGCCGCACCCGATATGACGCTAACGCCGGTTCGAAAAACGGTCGCCACGATTCAGCCAAAAATACTCATAGGGAAAACACGAGATGACACAGAATAATGATAAACCAAAAATATTAGGATTGACTGCGGAAGAACAGTTCGCCGTTATTACCATGTATAGAGCCTTCAACGAGGGCAATCTTGACTTGCTCGACGAAGCTGTGGCGGTCGACTGGCAGGACATTCCACTCGCGCCGGATCAGCAGCCCGGTCGCGACGGCATGAAGCCGCTGATCCGGGCAATCATCGCCGCGTTTCCGGACATGAAAATCACAGTATTGGAGATCATTGGCGCGCCTGGCCGTGCGGCCGTGCGAGCCATGATCACGGGAACCCACAAGGGCAATTGGTTCGGTGTAGTTCCGACCGGCAAGGCTTTCCAGATGCCGATTCACGAGTTCCACGCGATCGAAAACGGCAGGCTGACGCATACATGGCATCTCGAAGATTGGTTCGGGTGGCTGTTCCAGGTTGGCGCTTGGCCGGCCAACAATGAGGAGGTCGCGTAACAATGAAAGTTATAACATCCGCCACATGTTTGTTGGAGATGCGCCGACATCCGCCATTCCGCAAACTGCCCAGTCCTGTCATTCAATTACGAGCGCCCTGATTTCCGCTCTGATGCCGTCGCGGTTGCATGTATTGAACGAATGGGGGTTCCCGAGCGGTCTAAATCGTGTGATGCGATCTAACGCGAGATGACGACACCGCCGGTGGCCGGCAAGGAATTGATCGAGGTGCTGAGCGCGATCAGCTGGCGGACCAGGGACATGACGCGGAGCGTCGTGGTGGCTTTCATTGGAATGCTGTAGCGGTCGCCGCGGTACATGACGGAGATGAAATCGTCCGTCGAGTCCGAGTTCTTTTCAACGACGAAAAGGCGGCTGGCCAGCGGATCCTTGCCCATCGCGATCGCCTCGCGGGTGACCAGATCGACATAGTGCGGATTATCGATGTCCGCCTGCGCCACCGATCCCAGGTAACGCATGATGTCATAGGTCGAACGGAGATAGAATTTGTGGCTGGTGGCCGCGTGCGTCGCCGATTCCTTCGAGTGGAATCCGAATGGCGTTTGGCCGGACAGCGACGACGTGTTCTCGGTCTTCTCTGCCGCGTCCGATGCGGTGACGACCGGGCAGGTGTATTGCGGCGGGATGATGTCTTCGATCTTGGTCGTGGCAATTCCCGGTTCGAAGCACAAAACCGCCGTCACCTTGCCGTCGACGATCTGGTAGCGTGATCCATCCTTGGTCGAGACCGGGCGAAGGGCCAGTCCGGCTTTGTGGAGTTCGACCAGATTTTTCATGTCGGAGGCCGCCTCACTGCTGAGCGGCGGGCCGATATTGGTTGTTCTCACCACGCTGTCGGTGGTCAATCCTAACCGCAAGGTCTGCCGCAGCTGCGCCAGGAATTCGGGAAAGCTCGGATCCGCCGGGTCGTTGACGACGGTCTTCACCGTCGTGCCGACCGTTGATTCCTCTCTTAGGATGTAAAGACTGAACAGGAGGTCGCGGGGTACTCCCCGACTGATGAAAAAGTTGAGCGTGTCGAACGACAATGGCGTCAGCATGCCAAGCCAGAATTCTTTCGTGTCGAGTACCGACAGGGTGAAGTCGTTGGCGTTTTGCGTATCGACGGAGTTGGTGCCGGCGACGCCGAAGCCGTTACGCGTTACCGCCGCCGGCGCGGCGCCCGGACCGAAGAGAGCGAACGGCAGGCCCAAAGTACCGGAAATCGACCCGGAGGCGAGGACGCTCGACACTTGGCTGAAGGCCATCGGTTCGGCATGGCCGGCCCGCACGATGTTGAGAAGAAGCAATTCCTCGGCGGCCGTCTTGATCGAGCTGCTGTCGCGTCCGATCTGGCCGGTGA
The DNA here is from genome assembly GCA_031291415.1 of Telmatospirillum sp. Classification (GTDB taxonomy): domain Bacteria; phylum Pseudomonadota; class Alphaproteobacteria; order Rhodospirillales; family Magnetospirillaceae; genus Telmatospirillum. The sequence goes on along the minus strand of JARLJB010000088.1, from coordinate 29,479 downwards.
GATCGTCGCTGAAGGTGCACCCGGATACGGCCAGAATTATGGTGAGGACGATCTCTGCCAACCTTGGCTTGAGCTTGGACATCGTCCCCCCGCTTGTGTTCGTCTGACAGGTGATGTCGCCAGAGGCAGCTGCTGTGGAAAATATCCGCGTCCGTTCCCGATCCGCGAGACAGAACATCTGTAGGCTTGTTACCCGCTGCTATATTCTCCAAAAAGTTGTATACGCCGGTCCGCTGCCTGTCAACAAAGGCGACGTCTCGGTCGCCGCCGGTGTCGTCAACTGAAGCGAGTAACTGCCGTTTTCAGCTGTGCCGCCGCTTCGGTCGGGTCGTCGGCTGCCATGATGGCCGAGACGACCGCAATGCCGTCGGCCCCCGCCGCGATGATTCGCGCGGCGTTGTGCTGGTCGATTCCGCCGATGGCGACCAATGGGCGATCCACCGCGCGGCGCAGCATGGCGACTCCGGCCAAACCGAGGGCTGGTCCGGCGTCCGGTTTGGTGTCGGTGGCGAATACCGGACTTGCCGCAAAATAGTCGGCATCGGCGAAGCCGTCGCCCGGCGCTGCGGCCAGCGAAACGCCGATGATCGCAGTCGGCCCGAGGATGCGCCGCGCTTCGGGACAGGGCATGTCGTCATCGCCCAGATGCACGCCATCGGCCCCGATCGCCAAAGCGACGTCGACACGGTCGTTGACGATCAGCGGGACTCCGCTGTCGTTCAGCGCCGTTTTCAAAGCCCGGGCCTGTTCGATGAAGGCCCGTGTCGTGGCCGCTTTTTCGCGGATTTGGACAATGGTTACCCCGCCGGCAACGGCGGCAAGAACGACGTCGGTCAGCGACCGGCCGGCCGCCAACGACCGCTCGGTAACCAGGTAAAGCTGCAAGGTCTCGGGGCGAATATTCATTCGACCACCTTCAGGCGGTCCGCGAAAGTGGTGCAGTCAAGCGTGTACAGTCGGTCAATCATCCGCAGACGCAACGATGCGGGTCCTTCGGCTGCTTCGGCGGCCAGTTCGCCGCAAACGCCGAAATAGCCGATGGCGGAGGCGGCGGCCAGCAAAGGATCACGGGTCACTGCCAGGAAGGCCGCGACCAGCGCGCTGAGCGAGCATCCCATTGCCGTGACCTTGGTCATCATTGGATGGCCGTTGGCCAGGCTGACGACCCGCGCGCCATCGGTGACGATATCGATGCTGCCGGTCACCGCCACGGTACATCCCAGTCGGCGGGCCAGTTCAATTGCGTTGGTTCGCGCGGCCGGCGACGTCTGCGTGCTGTCGACGCCTTTCGCAGCAACGTCACGCCGGCCGGCCATGGCCATGATTTCCGAGGCATTGCCGCGAATTACCGTGGGGGTCTGCGGCAACAGACGGGCGACTGCTTCGTCCCGGTAGCGCGTGGCGCCGACCGCGACCGGATCGAGGACCCAGGGCGTACCGCGGCGTTTGGCCGCTATCGTCGCGGCCTCCATGCCACCGAGCCAGCCGGGCGAGAGCGTTCCGATATTGATCGACAAGGTACCGCCGAGTTCGACGAAGTCAGCGGCCTCCTCGGTGGCGTGGACCATGGCCGGCGAGGCCCCGGCGGCCAGCAGGACATTGGCGGTCATATCCATGGCGACGAAATTGGTGATGCATTGAACCAGCGGGGCGCGTTCGCGAAGATCCCGCACAAATGGCCAAAGAGTGGAAGCGTCCAACATCGGACCTCGATCGGTGGGGAGAGTTGCCGGCCCAAGGCGGGACGACAGAATAGCTGAGAACCTTGCATCATCCCGCCGCCGGCCTTCAAGCCGATTCCGGGCTGCAGACGACATTTTTGGCGGCCGAAAGCCGGTGCTGATTTTGACCGATGCCATCGGGGTGTTCGGCGTGGTGACAAAATGACTTGTCACGGAACGGTCTTTGCCACACTATCCTACACCTGTCAGACAGGTTTAGTCTGACGTGGCACGGTTTAGTGGAGATAAACGACACGTTGCCGCAGAGGCCCGAAGCGTTTTTCCGAATGCGGCATGTTGGGGGGGAGATGGAGATAAGGCTGAAATGCGTCGTGGGGGCGGTCTGGGTTGGGCTGGTAACCGTGGAACAATCGGTGAGGGATATCGTTTCCTCCATATGAGTTCGACACCGATAAAGTAACAACGAAGTATTTTTTCTCAGTTGTCTGAGAATCTCTAAAACTATTGAATTAGTTTTTGAGAAATGGGAGATTTTTGCCAAATTTTGATAAATATCAGCATTGTCGTAATCCGTACGAAATATTAGTATGGACAATATTGTCGATATATTCTCATTGTAGTTAGTTTTATTAAGTGTGTAGTTCTAAAAGGGGAGACGTTCGAGAATGTTTTACAAGACTAGCTTAATGGTCAGTGCCGCTGCTTTGATGGTCGGCGTCGCCGGGGTCGCTAACGCCGCCGACACGGATGTGCAGGGCAAGCAGATCGAGGAACTGCGGAACACGGTGCAAACCCAACAGAAGCAGATCGACGATCTCATCAATCTTCTGAAGGGCGTGCAGGAGAAACAGGCAACCGCGCCAACTGCCGCAACGCCCGGCGCTGCCGCGCCGAACACCGCGGCGGTCACGGTTCCCAATCCACTTCCGCCGCCCGGTGTTCCTGCCTATTTCAGTGACGCCGGATCCTTCATGATTCCCGGTACCAAAACCATGTTGAAAGTCGGTGGATTCGCCAAATTCGATATGAGTTACGATTTCGGCGCTGGCATGGGCGCCGCAGGTGCGCAGTCGCTTGGTGTCAATTCGGCGGCGCTGGCGACCGGCAAGACCGGCTTTGCCTTGCCCGGCACGCAGGCGGCTCACCAGATCGGCCGTTTCCAGGAAAACGCCCGTACGTCACGGTTCATTATGCAGAGCGCCACGCCGACAGAACTCGGTGCTCTCAAGTTCTATCTCGAAGCCGACTTCCAAGGCGGCGGCACCGGCAACACGGCAGCTTCGAACTCGGCGCCGCTGCGGTTCCGGCAGGGGTATGGGACTCTCGGAGGTTGGACTTTCGGCGAGACCTACACCCTGTGGACCGACCGGGCGACGCTTCCCGGCAGCTTGGATCTCAATGCCGGTGCCGGCATCGAAGGCGGCATTCGCACGCCGGTGGTGCAATATCGTTGGGATATCGACAAGGCGCAGAAAAACCAACTTTACTTTGCTCTTGAGAATCCCTTCAACGACTACCTGAGCGCCGATACCGAGACCTTCACCACGGCGGCCACTCCGCAGCCGACCAACAACACCACCAAGCTGCCTGATTTCACGGTCAAATACGCAAACAACTCGTCTTTGGGGCGTCTTTTCGTCACGGGCCTTATCCGTGATCTCGAGGCCTATGACGCCGGATCGATCAATACCGCTTATGCCCTTGGCAACAAGAAGATCTCCGTCCACGACAACACCGTCGGATGGGGTGTCAATATGGGCGGTAAGATCTATACCGGTCTCGGCAATCCTTTGAACAGCGTGACCCTGCGCGTGTCCGGCGGCGAAGGCATCGGCCGGTACTGGAACGCGGCTGGTGGCTACTCGGCGGTTATCGACAACAACGGGCATCTGAAAACTGTGCCGATTGCCGGCTACAACGTCAGCTATCAGCATTGGTTCTCTAATCAGTGGCAGTCCAACGTGATCTGGGGGCAGCAGCATGCCTGGAATCCAAACGCCCTGATCGGACCGGTCAACACTCAGGGGCTGCAAAAGAATCTCTCGGAATTCGAGCTCAATCTCGTGTGGTTCCCCTATCCGTGGATTCAGATGGGTCCAGCCTATTTCCATGCCACGACCGACGTCGTTGCGCCTTATTCCCTGACGGGAGTGCCGGGCACGACCCGGACGACCTCCGGGACATCTGCCAGCAACGATCGCATCCAGTTTACCACCCAAGTCGGCTTCTGATATCGAACCACAGTGCCCCAGATCTTTTCTGGGGCACTTCTCCCATGACGGCCGGTGCCGTCAGACTGGCTGCAGCGGTGGTGCGGAGAAACGAAGATGGTGATGAAAATCGGGCTTGCCATAGGACTGGTTATGCTGACGTCGGCCTGTAGCGGCCTCAATGATATCGGTTATTTCGCGCCGCAGGTTGTCGAGGGGGACGATAGCTACGTCGTTATCTATGATTCCAATGGAATCATGCCCAGCAGCGCGATCGCTGCCGCGAATAAATATTGCTCGAAATATGCCAAAACAGCAGAGATGCAATCACGCGGTGGTTCCAGTCATGAGTGCGTCAGCAAGCAGCTAAACTATTGTGCCACATATTCCTGCAAATAATTTTGAGGCTTGTCCTGATCATTCCTGTGTGGACGATATTTTGTTGAACCACCAAGGAATCAAGAACACAAAGCTTAAGAGGTGCCGAAGCGCAATGCGACTCCTCTGTGATCTCCCTTGTCTCCATGGTGAATTTATTTTCTACGGCAATTCGTGACTACCATCATTTGTCGCTTAACCACGAAGACGATCGAAACTTATCAAACTAGACAAGCCTATCTCTGGTCGATATTTCACCACGGAGACACCGATTTTTTTTAAGCCATCGGGGCACCAGCCTCTGCGCCGGTGTTCGCCGCAAGGCGGCAAAATTACTTGCTTTCGACTTCGGCCCCTCACCAGCGTGGAGCCACTAATTTTTTACAACCTCAGACGCTCGCCGACGAACCTTTGGCGTAACTGACAACGCGCTCCAGTGTCTCTGAGACCGGAAAAGAGTCATTATTTTAGTCCTGCGTGTGCACTGTCGAGATATCTTTGCAGTGCAGATCGATGATGTGGTTCAGACGTTCAAGGGGAGCAAAAATGGCGAAAGCAAAAATGCTTTTTTGGGGAGGTATCGTGGCGTCGTTACTGATGAGTTCGGTCGTTGCCAATGCGGAGTCGATCAAGACGCAATCGGTTATCAATCTTTGGCCCGCCGACGGTGTCGGGCCGGGGTCGCAAGGCTCTCCCGCTCAATTGACGGTGACCGAGCGCAGCAAGGTTCCCTTCTGGCCGGATCGCGTGGTGACCGGAATTACCCGCCCCAATCTTACGGCATTTGTTCCCGACAGACCAAACGGTGTCGCCGTGATTGCCGCGCCGGGAGGCGCCTATGGGCGAATTGTCTTGGACAAGGAAGCCGCCGAAATGGCGCGCTGGCTCAATCCCTATGGCGTCACCGTGTTCTTGCTGCAATACCGGCTGCCGGGCGAGGGGCACGCGAACGGCGCCGATGTTCCCTTGCAGGATGGTCAGCGAGCCATTCGCGTGGTCCGGCAACATGCCAAGGAATGGGGGCTCGACCCCAATCGCATCGGACTGCTGGGGGCTTCCGCCGCCGGACATCTGGCGGCATCGGTCGGGGCGGAATTTGACAAGAAGGTTTACGAGGCGCAGGACGATGCCGACAAGCTTTCTGCGAGACCGGATTTTCTGCTGTTGTTATATCCCGTGGTAACCATGGAGACCGGCTATACGCATCTTGAAACGCGGGACAATCTATTGGGAAAGGATCCCTCGGCCGAACGAATCGCCGCCTATTCTCCAGATCTTCACATCACCAAAGACTCTCCGAAGACATTCATCGTTTTGGCCGACGATGATCCGTTTGTGCCATCGGAAAATGCCATCCGTTATTTCCAGGGCCTGAAGAAAGTCGGCGTTCAAGCCGAGTTGCATATATTCAAGGATGGCGGCCATGGATTTGGCATCCGTGATACGCGCCAGTTGCCAGTTTCGGCATGGCCGAATTTGGCGATCGATTGGATGAAATCAAATGGCATTTTGAAATAGACTGCCGCCCCACGTCTTATACCAAGTCTCGATGAGGATGACTCATCGAGACTTGGTATTGGATGTTTCCGATGTCCTTGATCATGAGGGGCGACGATGCAAGCGGTTTTGTCCGTCATCTTGCCGATGATGGCGCTGGTCGTGTTGGGGTATCTTTCGGCGTGGCGCGGTGGACTGAAGGCGGGAGCCTTGGAGGGACTTTCCCGCTTCGTTGTCGATTTCACCATTCCGGCACTTCTTTTTCAAAGTATCGCCGTCGAAGGCGAGCCGATCCGCTTCGCTGTGATCTATGCCTATTTTATCGGATGTGTCGCTTTGTTCTTCGCAAGCGCCGTGTTGGCGCTTGCCTGGCGGCGGCATAGGCTGCCGGAAATGGGGTTGTTCGCCCTCAACGCGACTTATTCGAACACCGTGTTGATGGGAGTGCCGCTGGTCCAGGGCGCCTTCGGTCCGCGCGGCCTGCATATCCTGACCATGATCACCGCCTTTCACTCGCTGGTAATGCTGACCCTGGCGACCGTGTTCGTCGAAGTCGGACGGAATCGAGGAACGCGGATATCGGACGTCTTTGTCAAAACCCTGCGGTCGACGGTGCGAAACCCGATCATCATGTCGGTGGTGGCGGGCGCCTTGTGGCGCATGACCGGCCTTGGACTTCCCGGTCCGATCGAGACGACGCTTCGCCTTTTATCGACGGCGGCCTCGCCCTGCGCCCTTTTCATGATGGGGGCAACGCTGACGACTCTCCGGATCGGACCGTATTTGGGCGAAATCCTGGGCGTCAGCGTGATCAAGGCAATCGTCATGCCGGCCCTGATTTGGTTTTTGGCCGCGCATGTTTTCGGGCTTGATCGGTTGCAGGTGGCGGTCAGCACGACGTTGGCGGCGATGCCGACGGGGGTCAACACGTTCGTTTTGGCCAAGCGGTTCGATCTCTATACCGCCAATTCCGCCGGTACCGTCTTGCTGACCACCGTGGCATCGGCGGTGACGATGTCGCTGCTGCTGTTGCTCATGAGGTCCTGACGAAAGGGTTTCGTCGGAAGACCGCATTCATTTCATGAAGTTTTTCACCACACGTTTCAGATGTTGTCTTACCGCCGAACGTGCCCGGTTGGGGTTGCCGCTGCGAATTGCTGCGACGATCTTGCGATGATCGTCGAAAACGGCCAGCTGTTCGCGGGCGTCATTGGAATAATGCTCTTCGAATTTCAGGAATGTCGGCTGATAACGGAGCGCCCAAAGATGTTCCAGCTGATCAAGAAGAACCTGATTGCCCGCAGCGACGGCCATGGCGACGTGGAAATTATGATCGGCATTGAGAAACTGCGCCGGATCGGAAAATGATCGATCCATCGCGTTCAGGGCGATATCGAGGTCGTTCAGATGCTCCGCTGAAGCGTTTTTTGCCGCCAAGGCGGCAATTTCCCCCTCTATCAGGCTTCTGGCCTGCAGCTGCTCCAAGGCGCTGCGTTCGCCAGCCAATTCATGGACCACGCCGACCGTGGCGGGTTCGCAAACCTGCACTCCATCGCCGACGCGGATAACCACCAGACCTTTGACCTCAAGGGCAATCAACGCCTCTCTCACCGAGGTGCGGCTTACGCCCATCTGATGGGCAAGAATCCGTTCCGGCGGAAGATAGTTGCCGGGCGGAAAGGCCCCCGACCTGATGCGTCCTTCCAAGACCTCGGCAATCTGCTTGTAAAGGCGTTGCGACTGCAATACCGGCAGTTCGGGTGACTGTTCTGTGGCAGTCTTACTTCCGCGGGGCATGGCGAGACCTGACAAACGAAGAAAAAAGCGGGAGGAGGAACATCTCTTGGCGCCAACTTCGGCCGATTGGTGTTCTCCGGTCAAGCCGGAAGTGTGGTTTCCAGGTGTTACCGATCCCCGGTTTTGTGACCGTGCGGCCAAAACTCTGATGGATGGTGGTTGTCTCGTCCCATCGGAGTTCCGACCGCAACAGGATCAGGTGACGTGGCTCGCCGCGATCGGCCCGCTTGGGGTCAGTTCGCGCCTTTCGAGGCAAAGCGGTCAATGGCTTCCCACAGGCCGTTCAGATAGACGGCGCCCAGAGCCCGGTCATAAAGGCCATAGCCGGGCTTGCCGGTTTCGCCCCAGATCATCCGTCCGTGGTCCGGGCGGGCATAACCGCCGAAACCAACGTCATGGTAAGCCTTGACGATGGCCGCCATGTCGAGCGAACCGCATTCGGACTTATGCGCGGTTTCCTCGAAATCGCCGCGGGCGTTGACTTTGACATTGCGGAGATGGGCGAAGTGGATGCGACCCTGGGCGCCGAATTCGCGGACCATGGCTTCGACGTCGTTTTCCGGACCGGCGCCAAGTGAGCCGGAGCAAAGGGTCAGGCCATTGGCCGGGGTGTCGACGATCTTCAGCAGACGGGCGAGATCGTTTCGGTTTTTCACGATGCGCGGCAGGCCGAAAATGGGGCGCGGCGGATCGTCCGGATGGATGGCCATCTGGATGCCGGCTTCTTCGGCGACGGGAACGATAGCCTTAAGGAAGTACTCAAGATGCTTCCAGAGCGTTTCCTCATCGACCTTGGCGTATTCGGCCAGCAATGCCTTCAATTCGTCGGGTTTGTAACTGGCGTCCCAACCAGGCAGGGAAATACCTTTGCTGACGTCGATTTTCTCCACTTCTTCGGTACTGAATGCCAACGCTGTCGATCCATCGGCCAATTTCTTGGCGAGCGTCGTGCGCGTCCAGTCGAACACCGGCATGAAGTTGTAGCAGATGACCTTGAGTCCGCACTGACCGAGATTGCGGATGGATTGCTGGTAGTTGGCGATCAGGCGGTCACGGCTGGGCTTGCCGAGCTTGATGTCCTCATGCACCGGGACCGATTCGATCACTTCGAAGGCAAGGCCGTGCGCTTCGATCGTCGCTTTCATGGCCCGGATCTTTTCCACCGGCCAGATCTCGCCGACTGGAACATCGTAAATGGCCGAGACAATTCCATGCATGCCAGGAATCTGGCGGATGTAATCAAGGGACACCGGGTCGGTGTCGCCGTACCAGCGGAAGGACATTTTCACGATGACGCTCCTTATTCATCCAATCCCGTTTGGGCGCCTGGGCGCCGTACCCTCTGCCAGAACTGCATATCGGCATAGAGGTATAATGGATCAATGGTTGGACCAATATGCCAATTTCCGGCGCGGATCAAGCCGGTTTGTTCCGGATTTGGCGAAATGGGAGGGGGGATTCGCCGACGGCGAGGGCCGGCCGAAATGGGGAAATCCTCGACATCTGCCGGCGATAGCTGGGGGCTTTCGAGCATGACGCGGTGAAATGTCATCACGCCCGAAAGCCGAAGGAGGTGGAGAGTTCTTACGAATTCATACGGAAGATCGCGGGCGACCCTAGGCCGCCCGAACCTCCTGCAGGAAATTGGCGACGGTTTTTCTTAAGTCCTCGGCTTCGCGTGACAGCTCTTCGGCCGATGACAATACCTGCGTGGCGGCCGATCCAGTCTCGGCGGCGGCGGCCGACACGGTGCCGATATTGCTGGAAACCTGTTCGGTCCCCACCGCAGCCTGTTGGACATTGCGGGCGATTTCCGAGGTGGCGGCAGATTGTTCTTCGACCGCCGAGGCGATCGCCGAGGCAATCTGTTTGATTTCCTCGATACGCCCGACAATACCGCCTATCGCTGTGACGGCTTCGTGCGTGGCTGTCTGCACCGCACCGATCTGAACCGAGATTTCCTCGGTGGCCCGGGCGGTCTGGTTGGCCAGATTTTTGACTTCGCCGGCGACAACGGCAAAACCCTTGCCGGCATCGCCGGCCCGCGCCGCCTCGATGGTGGCATTCAAGGCCAGGAGGTTTGTCTGACTGGCGATGTCGTTGATCAATTTGATGACTTCGCCGATGCTGGCTGAGCTTTCCGCCAGTCCCTTGACGGTGGTGTTGGTCCGGTCGGCCTCGTCGGAGGCCATCTGGGAAATATGGCTGGACTGTTCCACCTGTCGTCCGATTTCCCGAATCGAAGCCGACAATTCCTCGGCGGCGGTGGCGACGGTCTGGACGCTGGCGGAGGCCTGTTCGGTGGCGGACGCGACGATAACGACCTGCCGATTGGTTTGTTCGGCGGTGGTCGACATCGTCCGAGCCGTGGCATTCAATTGGGCCGAGTTGCTTGCCACGGTCTCAAGAGTTCCGCCGATCGTCTGATCGAAGCTGCTGGTCAGGGAATCGATGGCCTGGACACGGGCCTCGCGTTTTTCCTGGCTCGCGTTTCGTTCGGCGGCCAGCGCCTCGGCGCGCTGGGAGTTTTCTTTGAAGACCTGGGTGGCCGCTTGCATCGCGCCGATCTCGGCGCCCTGGTCTGTAACGACTTCGGTCGAGAGTTCGCCGTCGGCCAATTGGCGCATCGTCTCGGTCAACTTTTGAATCGGATTGGCGATGGCTCGCGCAATGGCGAAACTGGCAAGACCAAGCACCAGCAGTTCGACCAGGGCAATGGCGCCGAATTCAAACCAGGCGGCATGGACCGCGTCGCGGATGTCGTCGACATAGACGCCCGAGGCGATAAACCAGTTCCATTGGGGAATGGCCTTGACGTAGGTCAGTTTGGGTTCCGGGGCAGTCTCATTGGGCTTGTGCCACCAATATTCGATCACACCCTCGCCCCGGCTTTTGGCAAGTTCGCCCATGGCGCGAACATAATGAAAGCCGTTGCTGTCCTCTGCTCCGCTCACATCCTTGCCGACGTTGGATTGCGAGAAGGGGTTCATCAGCGAGATGCCGTCGAAATTCTGGATGAAAAGATAATTGTCGCCGGCGTAGCGAATGGTCCCGACCGCCGCCTTGGCCGCTTCCTGAGCCGCTTCAGGCGTCATCTCACCGCTTTGTGCCTTGCGGGCATAACCGGCGGCGATGGAATAACCGCTGTCGACCGCTGCTTTCACCTGTTCGAGCCTGGCGTCGTGGATCTTCTCGGAAAGAACCGTCATCTGGCAAAATAGATTGATGATTGTAACTATAAATGCCAAAACTGCTATGAGTGCTACTCGAAATACGATAGGCATCGTGCGAAGCGATAGCGTCATTTTTAGTCCTTGTTTCTTACAAGAGTAACCAGCGTTGCGGCGCCGGCGTGTTTATTCGTTGTCAGAGTCAAGCAACAGACTCCGTCGCAACGGTCGTCTTGCTGACATCTTTCCAGAACGCGTGATGCCGTCCGACGCTGGCTTTGCGGTCGATGACGGCTTCGATCAGCCGGCATCCTTTGGCCGACATGGCTTTCCCAAGGGCGCTGTCGAAATCGGCAGCGGTATCGGCCCGCCAATAATGCCAACGGCAAGCGCCGGCCACGGCGGCGACATCGACCGTTGGCGGGCAAAGAAAATCGAGATATTCCCGCGTTTCGACAGCTCCCTGGTAATCGAAGATGCCGCCACCGCCGTTGTTGAGGACCACCAGAACGACATCGAGGTGGTTGGCGATTTGCAGGCTTCCCATGTCGTGGGCAAAGGCAACGTCGCCGATCATGCCAAGGGTGGTTCGATCACTGCGCGAGGCGATGCCAAGCAGCGTCGCTATGCTGCCGTCGATGCCGTTGACGCCTCGGTTGCCCAGGACGCGCAACGGTTTGTCCGATGATCCCGAAAAGGTGTCGAAGTCGCGGATGCTCATGGAATTGGCAGAGAAGATCGCGCCTCCTTCCGGGGCCGCGGTCAGAAGACTGGCAATTATCGGGGCTTCCCACAGCAGGCCGTCCTTGCCATGACGGAGGGTGGTACTGATCCTTTGCTCGAGGGTCACGAAGCGCTGACGCCAGGCGGCGGGGGCGGGGCTGACATGGCCGGCCAAGGCACGGCAGAAGGCGGCAGGTTCGGCGCGAACCATCCGCGTGGCTCGTTTAAGCGGATCGGTCCACCGTGGCGAGTTGTCGACCACGATATAGTCGGCGACCGGTTCTTTCTTGAGCCATGCCGAGAATGCCTGGGAGATCAGCGGACCGCCGAAACTGATGACCCATTCGGGATGGCAATCGTCAGCGAACGCCAAAGCGCGAGGCAGACTGTCGGCGCAACTGACCAGCCCGTCCCGGCATGATGGCCCAAAACGTAAACCGCTCAAGGGGTCGGCGATGATCGGCGCTCCTGCGGCCGTGGCCAGGAATTGGACCGCCATGGCGAAATCGCCAGCGATTTCCTGTGAACCGCAGACGATCAGGCCGGGACGCCCCGAGACCCGATCGGTGACATGCAGTATGTCGTCGTCGGTCGCCTGCAGCAGGGGCTGCGAGGTCATTGGCACAAGCCTCGGAGAGGCGAATTTTCTTAGCGTTTTGGCATAAAGCGGTTCGCGGAACGGTTGGTTGACATAGACCGGTCCCGGGTTCGGGAAAAGGCTCTGTTCGATGATGCGCGCCGCCAGCGATGGCAATGACTCGATGGAGGCATCGGGCACCGGCAGGTGGTGCGCGGCGCGAACCTGCATGCCGAAAACACGAATCTGATCTGTCGCTTGGGCTGCTCCGCAATCCTGTTTCTCAGGAGCGCGGTCGGCGGCCAGGATGATCAGCGGGACCTGGGATGCGGCAGCCTCCATGATCGCCGGATACAGTTGGCCGACGGCCGAACCTGATGTGCAGATAATGATCGTCGGTGTCTGGGTGGCGCGAGCCAATCCCAGCGCAAAAAAGGCCGCCGATCGTTCGTCGATGATCACGGTGATTTTGGCTTTGGCGTTGGCCCGGCAGGCCATCATCAATGGGGCGGCTTGAGCCCCGGGCGACATTACGACGTTCGTTGCTCCGGACATGATCAGCCCATCAATCAATGTGGACGACCAAGTAAAATTCCAATCTGCAAGGTCATCAGAGGAAGTAAATTTGGTGATACTGTCAGTCGAATCGATAATAGAGAACTTGGAACTCAACGTTTCTGTGATGGGAAATGTTGCATTCAAAGCAGCCTCCGTAACGCGATAGCTTGACTAGCTACACCGCATCAAGATAAAAACAGCGACAACAAGCCATCTTTGTGGATTGTTGTGTTATGGATTTCCTCCTATTTCGCATATATGCTGCTCTTCGCTGCACTGCAACGATTAATTTTTGGATGCAAATAGAATCAATTTTAATTAAGTTTCAAAAAACGAACACTATTAAGTATGCTTGGCGTTGACGTTATGTATTTATTTGTACAATGTATGTACTTGAGACATTCCATCAAAAATATAATAAGAATTATTAAAAACGCATTTTGTGAATGATGCTGATATCTCGATAATTGTGTTTGTTCTGATTTTCAGTAAACGCCGGATTGTGGCGCGCTTTCCCGGTCTTGCGCCGGCCAAGCGTCATTCATTTCTTCGTGGCGCCGGTGGGACGGTCTCTTGAACGCGGAGAAAAAAAACTAGCTTGTCTCGCCGGATGGCGAAACGAGGGGGGCGCGGACGATGCCGCCGGCGTTTCTCATGGCGGCGCTTTGCCGTTCAGGGTGTTGGTTGCGTCGGCGGCGTGATGTGTGGTTCGACGACGATCAGGACGCTGCAGGGAGAGCGCGCCAACAGGCTGCTGCCGACGGATTCCTCCATCAGGCGTCCAAGCCAGGACAGGTGACGGTGGCCGATGATCACCATGTCGGCCGCGATCTTTTCCGCCAAAGCGGCAATCTCTTGTGCCGCCATGCCGGTCGGAGCATGGGTGTGACAGGTGATGCCCCGGTGTGCAAGCGTTCTCGTCGCCTTGTCCAGGGTGGCAAAGACGTCTTGGTCGATGATGTCGAACAGGGCCGGAGCGGGTCCGGTTACCCCCAGTTCCCAGTGGCTGGTCGCGTCGTTAACCGATACCACATGCACCTCTGCCCCGAGATGCAAGGCGAGATCGGCAGCCTGGGAAAGGACGGGATCGGTCTGTGGAGAGGCGTCCACGGCGACAAGAATGGTCTTAAACATGTGGCTTCTTCTGCAAGGGCTGTCGGCGCGGCCGCATATACCAGGCAGGGACGAGAGCTGTGAAAAAGACGATGGCGACCAGCAGAAAGCTCTCTCGGAACCCCATGACGCTGGCCTGGGCGGCGATCATGCGGGACAGAAACATATACGCTTCTTCGCTGCGCAGGGCGACGTGCACGTTGTCGGAAATTCCCGCGCGGGCAAGGAGCAGGGCAATGCCGTCAAGGGTGCTGGCGGCCGCCGCGTTTCCGGTCTGCAGGGCATTCAATTCTCCGGCGAAAAAGGTCGTCTGCCGTTCGAGATAAACCGACAGGATGCTGACGCCGACCGCTCCGCCCAACTGACGCATGAAATTGATCGCGCCGGCACCCTGACTGACCAGCCCGTGGTCGAGTGTGCGCAGAGCACCGACGTTGAGCGATGGAAGGATGAAGCCAAGTCCGATTCTGCCGACCACCACCCATCCGGCGAAGGTCCAGAATTCGGTGGAGGTGTCGGCGTCCGCCATCAGCGCGCTGGAGATGCCAAACAACAGCAGACCCGACAGGATCAACGCGTGTGGCGGCAATCGGTCGCTCAACCGTCCGGCCATGGGAAAAACGAATCCCAGGATGACACCGGCCGGCATCAGTAACAGGCCTGATTCGGTTGGGGTGTACCCTTGAACGGTTTGTACGAAAAGCGGAACCAGATAGGTCGAGCCATAAAGCCCGAGGCCGAGAATGAATGCCACCGCCGAGGCGGCGACAAAACGCGGATTGAGATAGACCCTGAGGGCAAGAATTGGCGACGATGTTCGTCCTTCCCGGTAAACGAAGGCGATCGAACAGAGAGCGGCGACAACAAAACCGCCGGTGATGAGGGGGGAGTCCCAGCCTTGGCGTTGTCCATTGGCCAAAGAGGCCAGCAGGACGGCAAGGGCCGTCGACAACAGGGCGAAGCCTGGCCAGTCGAAGATCTGCGTGCGGTTGGCTGACCTTGTGGCCAGGAATACCGGCGCCAACAGCATGCCGGCAGCGCAAAATGGCGGCCCAAGAAAGAAGACATGCCGCCAGGAATAGTTGTCGATCAGCATGCCGCCCAAAGCCGGTCCCAAGGCGGGAGCCAGAATGACGCCGACGCCGAAAATCCCCATGGCCGTGCCGCGTTCGGTCGGAGGAAAAGCCTGAAAAATGACGACCATGGCGAGTGGCTGAACCAGGCCGGCGGCGGCACCTTGGATGGCCCGGGCGATGATCAGGGTGTCGTCCGACGGGCTCAATCCTCCCAGGATCGAACCGATGGTGAAGGCCGCCAGCGCGAATGTGTAGGTGGCTCTGACGCCGAAATTGGACGTCGCCCAGGCGGTCACCAGCATTGTGGCGGTCATCGACGCCAGGAACGCCGTGGACAGCCACTGGGCCTTGTCCTGCCCCATGCCGAACTCGCCCATGATGTCAGGCAGGGCGACGTTGACGATCGTTGCCGACAGGACCATGGCGATGGTTCCCAACATCACCGTAACCGTGACGTACCATTTGTAACGCGGGCCATAGCGGGTGGCCAGTTGTTCAGCGGTGACCGGCGTCAATGTCGACCTCCACCATCATGCCGGGACGCAAGGGGTTGTCGTCGGGTTGGTCGACCCGGATGCGGACGGGGACCCGCTGTGTGATCTTGGTGAAGTTGCCCGATGGATTGGGGCTGGGGAGCAGGGCGAATTGACTGGTGGCGGCATCGCCGACGCGTTCGATCGTGCCTCTGAAAGTGCGATCGGAATAGGCATCGACACTGATCGTCACCGGTTGCCCGGGGCGTAACCGTTCGAGTTTGGTTTCCTTGACGTTGGCTTCCACCCAAACCGCTTTCGGATCGTGGATCAGCAGCAGACGTTGGCCTGGAATGACGTACTCGCCTGGTTCGACGAACTTCCGGTCGACGACGCCATCAATCGGGCTGCGGACGACGCGGTCGCCTAGCTCGATTTCAAGCTGATGCACCTGTGCCGCCACTTGCTCGGCATCGTGCTCAAGTCGTTCCACTTCTTTCCGTTGGACGTCCACGGTACCCAGTTTCGCTTTCGCCTCGACGAGAGAGGCTTCCGCTTCGGCAAGCTGGGCCTGCGTCCCACGGTACGCTTCCTCGGCCTTGCGGGTTTGGCTTTGGCGCAAATCCCAGGACTGGCGCGAGACGAATTGGCTGGCCAGCAGCGCGTCGGCCCGCTGAAAATCTTCGCGGGTCCGCTGCAATTCCGACTCTGCCGAATGAAGGTTGGCGATGGCCGCCGTGCGGCGCGCTTCGGCGGCGGTGACCGCGCTGCTCGAGGTCCCTTCGTCAACCTGCAACTGCACCAGTGCCCGTTCCCGTTGCAGGCGAATGGATTGGGCGCTGGCGCGAAGCGCCGCCAATTGCTGCTCCGCCTCGCGCTGGTCGATGACGACCAGTTCGTTGCCAGTCGCGATCGACTGTCCGTCGGTGACCGTACGTTTGGCGACCCAACCATCGACGCGGCTGCTGACGGTGATCATGTCGGCCATGACCCGGGCGTCGGTTTCGGTAATTTGATTGATGCGACCGTATTGCCAAATACCGAGAGCGACAACGGCGGCAGCGAGCGCGGCCACCAGGGCGCGGCGCCGCAAAACAGGAACATGCGTCATGGCCCGCAATCGCCTGACGGAAAAGGTGCGGGCAGCGGCGAGGACTTGCTTGCTCACCGGTTTTCCTCCCGGAGGCAGACACCCAGGTTCTTGGCCATGTGAAGAAGAACGCTTTCACAGGTCGCCAGATCCTCGGCACTGATGCCTTCGAGAATTTCGTTCCGCAAATCGGTGGCGATGGTGCTGATGTCGCTGATGACGGGGCCGGCCAGCTCCGTCAGATGAATCGTCTTGGAGCGGCGGTCGTCAGCGCAGTCATGGCGCTTGATCAACTGCAACCGCTCCAATCCGTCGAGCAGGCGCACGAGGGTGGGCCCCTCGACGCCGACCCGATCGACAAGTTCCCGTTGCGGCAGGCTTCCGCCGGTTTTCGAAAGATGCAGCAGGATGGCCCATTTGGCCTGCGTCAGACCAAGAGGGGAAAGGCGCTCATCTAGATGCGAACGCCAAAGGCGTGCCAGCCGTGCCAGATGAAAACCGAACTGCTCTCGCAGCCGTCGATGGTCCATGAAAATTCTCCAAACCGGTACGGTGCTATATAGTGCATACCTATTAAATAGTAAGCTATGTATTATACGCAAGGGTGGTGCGTTGAAGCCGCCCCGGACGCCCTCTTCCCGCGACGAACCAGTTAACTAAAAAGTCTGCCAACATTCGTTGACAGGGACGTCCGTCATCACCATTTAAAGGACTTAATAATAGGCCGCGTTATTTAGTAGAAGTCCGCACTTCCCCAACCAGAGGGTGGAAAAACTTGTGATGGCATATTTGATGCTGTTGCTCGATATCGGAGCATAGCCATATTTTATTTTCTTGACGTCAGTGCTTTGCGAAATTATGATCAGGCATCTGCAATTGGATTGCGGATGTCGGCATTTCGGCTGCGTGAAGGACGCTTCTTCCGTCCTCCTGTTGCGTGCCCTCCCCAGAAATTTTCCTCGGTAGCCCAGGCCACGCAGGGCGCCCCATATTGTTGCTGCGTGCGGCGACGACAATTTTTGTCGGCGCGGCAGCGGTTTACTGAAAGATTTACATTGACCGATTTTACCGACCTTGGCCTCGCCGCGCCCATTCTTGAGGCGCTGGCGGCGGAAGGGTATGTGTCGCCGACGCCGATCCAGGCGAAGGCCATTCCTCAAATTCTGGCGGGTCGTGATCTTCTTGGTGTTGCCCAGACGGGAACCGGGAAGACCGCCGCTTTTGCTTTGCCCATTCTGCACCGTCTCGCGGCCGACCGCCGTGCGGCTCCGCACGGTGGCTGCCGTGTCCTGGTTCTCAGTCCGACGCGGGAGCTTGCCAGCCAGATTGCCGACAGCTTTCGTGCTTATGGGGTGGGGCTCAATCTCGCTGTTGCCGCCGTCTTCGGCGGCGTGCCTCACGGTCCGCAAATCCGGGCTTTGGCGCGGGGTCTTGACGTGCTGGTGGCGACGCCTGGTCGCCTCGTTGACCACCTTCAGGCCGGCAAGGCCAATCTTGGCGCGACGGAAGTTCTGGTCCTCGATGAGGTCGACCAGATGCTTGATCTGGGGTTCGTTCAGGCGATCCGCCGTCTTGTCGCAAAGCTGCCGGCCCGCCGTCAAAATCTGTTCTTTTCGGCAACCATGCCGAAGGGCATCAAGACACTGGCAAACGAACTTCTGACCAATCCGGTGGAAGTTTCGGTGGCACCGTCGGCCAGCACGGTCGAACGGGTCAGCCAGCGCGTCATGTTCATCGAGACGGCCCGCAAGCGCGAGTTGTTGATCGAGCTGCTGGCCGATCAGCAGATGAGCCGGGCCATCGTTTTTACGCGGACCAAGCACGGCGCCGATAAGGTTGCGGAATGTCTCGGCCGTGCCGGCATCGGCGCTTCGGCGATTCATGGCAACAAGAGCCAAAGCCAGCGGGAACGGGCTCTTTCGGTATTCCGCTCGGGAGGCATTCGCGTGCTTGTCGCCACTGACGTGGCGGCGCGTGGAATCGATATCGACGGCGTCACCCACGTCATCAACTTCGAACTTCCCGACGTTGCGGAACGGTATGTCCATCGGATCGGGCGGACAGCGCGGGCCGGTGCCGAAGGAATCGCCATTTCATTCTGCGACAACGCCGAGAGAGGGTTGCTCGGGGATATCGAGAAACTGACTCGTTTGCATCTGCCAACCGTTGATCGACGGTCGCATGGCGGTGCGTCAGCCGCCTTCGTTCCCGGCGACGAGCGGCCGGCTCAGGTCCGCAACGGCGGCAGGCCACGGCCGCAGGAGCAACGCGCTCATCAGTCGGAGAGCGGTCGGCGGAGCCAGAACACGCCGTCGACGGCGGGCGATGATCGACGGAGCCTTGCAGATATTGCCTTCATGGCACCATCGCGACGCCACACCGCCATTCCGTCGACCAGATGAGCTTTCGGTGCCGGAAAACGGCGAGAGATGTCGCGCCACTTTAGGAGGGTCCCCTCGTGACGAGTTCAAAGAACAGTTCTCTTCGGCCTCAGCCTGAGGACGTGCAGTTGGGTAGCGCGGAATTGAGTTCGTTCGAGCTCAGCCGAATCTATGCGAAGGGCTGGAACGCCGCGCGAGCCGGCCAAGTCGATGTTTCGGACGAGGCTCTCGACGCGTTTATCGAAACATCCAATCCTTATGCCACGGCTGCCGAGCGCGCGCGGTGGGAGGACGGATTTAAGGCCGGGTTGCGCCGCAAGGATGAGATCGACGGTCGCAAGCTGATCTAGTTTTTTTTGCAAAGAGACGGCAGTAAGGCGGGACGGAAATCGCACGGTCGATCTTCCTCCTGCCGGTCCGACTCAAAAATGAAGGAAGTCACATGATGGCAGGCATATTGTCCGAGCGAAAGACCGGAGAAAAAACGCCGTCCCACGAATCGCCGACATCCGGTGACCGGGGCGCCAGGCGGTCATCGCCGATCGGGCACAAATTCAAGGTCGGCCAGACCCTGCGCTTCGTTCCCGGCGCCTTCGAAAGCGGTTCTCGTCCCGGAAACTATACCATCGTCCGCCTGCTGCCGCCGGAGGGTGGCGAAAATCAATACAGGATCAAGAATTCCCTCGACGGACATGAACGGGTGGTGCGTGAACACCAACTGAGCTGACCGTCGCTTGGCATGGGCGGGGTTCTGCCGTGCTGAACCTTCGGCATGAGCCCGTCTATCCCAATAGTCTGTTGCATAAATGTAACAAAAAAAACATTTTCATCGAGCGTTTGACATATATCAAAGGTTGAGTTGATCCGTTACGCCGCCTGCGGGATGTTGAGAAATCAACCTATATCCAGTGGGGGTTAACCATGAGGTCAACGTTCAAGCTCGGTATCGTCTCTGCGGTCGCTTTGCTGGCGGGAGTGTCCGCTGCGGCGGCGGCCGACGGTAAGGTCGGTCTCGGTGCCGGCGATCTGCTGGTGCATGGCAGGGTCGTCGGCGTGCTGACGGACGTGAGAGGCCGCGACACTTTGTTGAATGGCCAAGTCGATGCGGATAATTATGTCATCCCGGAACTGGATGCCTCATATTTCGTAACGGATTACATTTCCGGCGAAATAATTGCCGGAACAACGCGGCACAACGTAAAAGATAAACTTACAAGCTCTAATTTAAATCTTGGCCATGTCTGGCTTCTTCCGCCGACTTTGACTGCGCAATTCCATCCCTTGGGGCGGTCCGCGATCGATCTCTATGTCGGCGCCGGTGTCAATTATACGATTTTCTACGGAGCCGGCGGCGCCCAGAACATTGCTGGCGAATCCACCAAGGTCACCTACAAGAACGGTTTCGGCACAGCTTTCCAGTTCGGGGCGAACTATCAGGTCAGCGGTTCCTGGTTTGCCAATGTCGATGTCAAGAAGCTGCTTCTGCCGACGTCTGCCGATGTGAAGCTCAACGGCACCGCCATCACGCACGCCCGCGTCAATCTTGATCCGTGGCTGGTCGGCGTCGGCATCGGCTATCGCTTCTAGTTTTTTCGGTATCTCCCCGCCTGTCACCAAGTCTCGAAAGGAGATCCTCTTCGAGACTTGGTTTTTTTGCTTAGAGTTCCGTACCGGCGCGTGCCGACCCGCTCTGGATGACAGTGGCACCGGCAGGGACGCCGGCGCTACTGACAATTTGTTTCTTCCCAGCGCGCCGACCCGCCCTCATTCCGCAACCATCGGCAGCTCTGCCAGAGCGCTTTCCAACGCTGAGTGGTCGAATGGCACGTCTTTGAGCTTTCCCGCGAAATAGTCGATGTAGGCCTGCATGTCGAAATGGCCGTGACCGGACAGACAAAAGAGAATTGTCTCGGCTTTTCCTTCAGCCTTGCAGCGCAGCGCTTCATCGATCGCGGCTTTCACGGCATGGCTGGACTCGGGTGCCGGCACGATCCCTTCCGAACGGGCAAATTGCACGGCTGCGGCGAAACAATCGGTTTGCGCGTAAGCCTTGGGTTCGATCAGGCCGAGATGCAGGACATGGCTGACCAAGGGCGACATGCCGTGGTAGCGCAGGCCACCTGCATGGAAACCCGGCGGCACGAAAGACGCGCCCAACGTATACATCTTTACCAACGGGGTCAGATGTCCTGTGTCGCCATAGTCATAGGCGTAGCGGCCTTTGGTCATGGTGGGACAGGATGTCGGTTCCACCGCAACGATACGGGCATGGCTGCGCCCTGCCAGTTTTTCCCGCAGGTAGGGGAAGGCGATACCCGCGAAATTACTGCCGCCGCCGGCGCAGCCGATCACCACGTCCGGTTCGACATCGGCATCAGCCATTTGCAGCATGGCCTCTTCGCCGATAACGGTTTGATGCAGCAGGACATGGTTGAGCACCGAGCCGAGTGCATATTTGGTATCGTCCCGTTGGACTGCCATTTCGACCGCTTCGGAGATGGCGATGCCAAGCGATCCGGTGCTGTCGGGCGATTTCTCCAGGATGGCCCTGCCGGATGCGGTCAATGACGATGGGCTGGCGATGCAGCGGGCGCCATAGGTTTCCATCAAGGCGCGGCGGTACGGTTTCTGATGGTAGCTGACCTTGACCATATAGACTTCGACCTCAAGGTCGAACAGCGATCCGGCAAACGCCAGCGATGATCCCCATTGACCGGCGCCAGTCTCGGTCGTCAGGCGTTTCACACCTTCTTGCTTGTTGTAGTAGGCCTGGGCTACCGAAGTGTTGGGTTTATGGCTGCCGGCGGGGCTGACGCCCTCATATTTGAAGAAGATCTTGGCCGGGGTATCGAGCGCCCGTTCCAACTGCCGGGCCCGGATCAGGGGCGATGGCCGCCAGAGCTTGTAGATCTCGCGAACCGGTTCGGGAATTTCGATCCAGCGTTCGGTCGATACTTCCTGCTCGATGACCGCCATGGGAAAAATGGGAGCCAGGTCGTCGGGGCCGATCGGCTTGCCGGTGCCGGGATGCAATGGCGGCGGCGGCGGTTCCGGCAGATCGGCAACGATATTGTACCAGGCTTTGGGAATGCGATCTTCGCCCAACAAATACTTCACCTGTTCACTCACGACTTTTCCTCCCTCCGGCTTTACCAAGGACAGACGTTCTACCGCGAAGCTGGAAAAATGGCCAGCGGGCCGGCAACGACTCCTTGGATATGGAAAGGCCGCTCCTCCGATTGCTGAGGAGCGGCCTTCTTGTAGCTTTCTTTCTGTCGCTGGCGAAAAAGTCAGGCTTTGGCGAATCTGGCGATCAGTTCCTTCAACGCCTGGACATGCTCGCCTTCTTCCTTGGCAAAAGCTTCGGCAAGGGTGCGGACCTCGGGATCCCGGGTGGCGCCAGCCACCGTCGCGTAATAGACCCGTCCCTTTTCCTCGGCCTCGAGCGCCAAGGCCATGGCGTCGTCCACCGAAAGCATGCCGTCGGCAGCCCAGATCGCCGCGGCTTCCGGACTTTCTCCACCGGGAAAGGCGACGGTCTTGGGATCACCGTCCTTCTCGGGTTCGACGCCGTCCCAAGGCTCCCGTTTGCCGATGCGCGCCTCAGCCTGTTGCAGGTGGCGTCGGGAATAGAGAGCCTGCTTGCGGAAGAACGCGACGACGTCAGCCTGTCCTTGTCCGTTGATCGCATCGGCCAGTTCATCGTACCGCGAGGCCGAGTCGCGTTCCAATTTCACGGCCGCTTCGAGGAATTGTTCCACTTCACTCATGGCGATCACCCGAACTTGAAGGAGATACCGAAGCCACCGCGCGGATAGTCCCATTCGAGGTTATTGTTGCCCGAGCAGATGATGCGGCAGGTGCCGCATTCCAGGCAGCCGTCCGTCGTCAGGTCAACTCCGCCCGCTTCGTTCTTCACATAGCACGCGGCCGGGCAGCAAAAGGTGCAGGGCTGCGCGCAGGAGGCTTTGCACAACTCCGGATTTTTGATCCGGATGTGAGGGTTGCCTTCATCGAGCAGATATCTGTTCTGAAAAAGCTTTTCTTCGACTTTGCTCATCGGAACGCCCTCGCGAACTTGATTGCGTCACCAACCAACCCGAACAGACCGCGTTTCTGACGGAAGCTCTTGGTGACCTGCTTCTCCTTGCTCTTCTTGTCGATCCCGTCCACCCGCAGCATGGTACTGGCGGCCTGCGACATGAGTTCCGGATAGACGGTGAAGACATGGCGGTTGCCGTGCAGGAAGCCGGGCATGCCCTGATATTTCTTCAGATCCTTGATGATGTAGCTGTCATCGAGGGCCGAGCGATAGCGGGCCAAGTTCTGCTCGGTGAAGGACTTGCCTTCCTTTTTGAGCGCGATGACCGTTTCGGCGGCAAGCTGGCCGCTGGTCATCGCCATGTTGGAGCCTTCGCGGTGGATCGAGTTGACGAGGCCCGCCGAGTCGCCGACGACCATCCAGCCATTGCCATAGACCTTGGGGATCGCCTTGTAACCGCCCTCGGGAATGAGGTGGGCCGAATATTCCTTCATCTCGGACCCGGCGAGCAACGGCTTGACGGACGGATGTGCCTTCAATTCGTCGAGCAGCCCGTAAGGAGTGAGGCCGCCTTTCTCGAAGTCGCCAACCATGCAGCCGATGCCGATCGAGACGGATTCCAAATTGGTGTAGATGAAACCCATGCCGATCTTGCCGCGCGTCAAGGTGCCGACGAGTTCGAAGGCAACGCCTTCCTTCTCGCCGATGTTGAAGCGGTTCTGAATCACCTCGGGGCGCAGGAAGTGCATTTCCTTGGCGACCAGCGCGGTGTTGTCGCCGTCGAGTTCCTTGCGGAAACCGGCATCGCGGGCCAGGGTGGAATTCACGCCGTCGGCCAGGATCACCACATTGGCGAAGATGTCTCCGCCCTCGCGGTCGGTCTTGACGCCGATGACCTGGCCTTTCTCGTCCTTCAACAAAGTCCGGACCACTGTGTCGCAGATCACCAGGGCGCCGGCCTGTTTGACTTTGGTGCAGAACCAACGATCGAACTGGGCGCGGATGATCGAATAGCGGTCCGGCTTCGCATCGTTGAATTCATCGGACCGGTAATCAAAGCCGATGTGCGATTTGTCGGTCAGCATCCAGACCCGCTGTTCGACGATATGGCGTTCAAGCGGCGCCTCGTCGCGAAATTCGGGAATGATGCGTTCCAGGGCATCCGAGTAGAGGATGGCGCCTTGGACATTCTTGGCGCCGGGGTACTCGCCGCGCTCCAGCATAAGCACGCTCAGTCCTGCCTTGGCCATCACATAGGCCGCGGCACTCCCTGCTGGGCCGGCGCCGACGACGATGGCGTCGAATCTCTCCGTCATGTTGGCATTCCCCCTTAAATGGTCTTCCGATTGACCGAGAGACGATTGCGGAACGCCTCCGTCAATGCGGGCAGGATCTTCATGGCGTCGCCGACCAATGCGTAATGAGCGAAATCGAAGATCGGCGCGTTGGGATCGGAATTGATGGCGATGATGCAATCCGCGCCCTCAACACCAACGCGGTGCTGAATGGCCCCCGAGATCCCGGCCGCGATATAGAGCTTGGGCCGGATCGTCTTGCCGGTCTGCCCGATTTGCCGTTCCTGCGGAATCCAGCCACCCTGCACCAGGGGGCGTGTCCCGCCGACTTCGGCACCCAGGACCGCCGCCAGGTCGGTGACCAGACGGAAATTCTCGACCTTGCCGAGACCCCGGCCGCCGGCCACGATAAAGTCGGCGAAGGCCAACTGGGCCTGATCCTGGTTGCGGTCGGGAATGTAGTCGAGCACCTTGGTGATGATGTCTTGCTCTTGCATGCCCAAGGCAACGTTGACGATCTTGCCGGTCCTGTCGGAAAGCTTGGGCGGCATGGCCATCACGCGTGGACGGACGGTGGCCATCTGTGGACGAGCCTTCAGCGTGTGAATGGTACACAAGAGGCTGCCGCCGAAAGTCGGACGGGT
Source organism: Telmatospirillum sp. (assembly GCA_031291415.1). GTDB lineage: Bacteria > Pseudomonadota > Alphaproteobacteria > Rhodospirillales > Magnetospirillaceae > Telmatospirillum. Next base: position 4,773 of record JARLJB010000088.1, on the reverse strand, counting down.
CGCCGCCATGCTGTGGGTGTCCAAGTCGATGGCCAGGGCCGTGCAGTCGGCGGTCAGCCCGGTCGCCAAGGTGGTGGCCACGGCGCTGGCCAGGTCGCGGCCGAGCGTGGTTGCCCCCAACAGCAGGATTTCCGGTTTGTAGGTGTTGACCAGATTGCACAGGCCCTTGTTGAAGGGCACTGTCCGATATTCGGCGAGAATCGGATCTTCCATCAGATAAACGCCGTCGGCGCCGTGGGCAAAGGCCTCGTTCGCCGCGGCGATATTGGCCTCGCCTTGCGGGCCCAGGATGACGCCCCACACATCGACTCCCAATGTGTTGGCCAGCTTCCGCCCTTCGCCGATCAATTCCCATGAGACGGGATGCACATGTCCCCGTTCCGTCTCGATGAACACCCAAACACCCTTGTAGGCGGCGATGCGCTCATCGATTTCTACAGGACGTCCGGCCGGACGTGATGTCGCCGGTTCGGTCATGACTAGGCTCCTTGAGAATTGCTAGCGACCCGGCTCTCCAAGTCTTCCTGCAAGCCAGGATGGGCGGAGAACAGAGTGTCGATGAGCGTCTGCGAAAGACTCTCCGGCGTGTCCCCGGCAATGGGCGTGGCCTTGACAGTCTTTGCCGTCGGGGCGAAAACCTTTTTCACCACGGTCGGCGAACCACGCAGGCCGCAGTGCGTGACATCCGGCACACCAGCCTCCGTTGCCGACCATTCGGTCAGGGTGTAACGGGCGGCCCGGAATGCGTCGGCCATCGTTCCAAAGCGGATGTGGTTGGTATCCTCAAGCATGGTGATAAGGCAGGGCATGGCGGTTTTCAGAACCTGCACGCCGCCTTCGGCCCGGCGATGCACGACGATCTGCCGCGCGTCCTTGTCGATGGAGACAATCTTCGACACATAGGTCAGTTGTTGCAGATTGAGCCGTGTGGCGATGCCCGGACCGACCTGCGCCGTGTCGCCATCGATGGTCTGCTTGCCGCAGAAGACGATGTCGATGGGATCTGTCTGTCCGATCTTGGCAACCGCCGACGACAGCGCGTAGGACGTGGCCAATGTGTCGGAACCGGCAAAGGCCCGGTCGGTCAGTAGGATGGCCTCGTCCGCACCGAAGGTCAGAGCTTTACGCAGAGCCTGATCGGCCATTTTCGGGCCCATTGTCAGAACCGTAACCTTGGCGCCGAACTGGTCCTTCAACCGCAAGGCCTCTTCCAATGCGAAAAGGTCATAGGGGTTGATGATCGTTGGAACACCTTGGCGCATAATAGTGTTTGTAACGGGATGTACCCGAATTTGGGCACTGTCCGGAACCTGTTTTATGCAAACGACGACATGCATTAGACCGCGTCCTCTTCATGTGGTCCATGGCCGCCCCACAGGGGATGAAGCATGGTGGTGCCGGTCTCTGCAGGGCAAAGACCGGCACCACCAATAGTCACAAATTTAATATGGTTTTTGCTCCGTTACGACAGTTTTTTTCCGTGCACGCTGGAAATTCGTGAGAATTTGATTTTCGCCGACGTTATGGACCGTCGGGCGCCCGGTTTCCAGATGAATGAGTGGTTCTGGCAGACTTTGTCGACGGAGTGACGAACCTGCGGTTGGTAGATGACGGCGTGGGGCGGAGGAATAGCGCTTCTGCCCGGTTCTTTCGTAAGTGTCGGCCAGAGTACCGAAGATCGGATGCGCCGTTGCCGGTACCGTCGTCACAGGAGGGGAGGGGGCTTATGGCGTCGGCTGATGTGCCGTCCGCTGCCATTCCTCAAGCTCCTCGGTTCCGAAACCGCCGAGCGTGCCTTGATATCCGCCGGATGTTTCAGACTGGCTTCCCTTGTGAAAGAGCGCTTTGATTTGCCGGTCGTTGGCCAGGCGAAGGCTCTGTTCGGGAGTCAGAAGATTCCACATAGTGCGGATCAGTTTCTGAAGTTCCAGCATCTCCGAAGCCGGTGTATTCGATTTCGATCTTTGGTGAATTGCTTGAAGGAAATCATCCATTGTGTGGTCAATGGTAGAAATCTTAGGAAACGACATAGCATATCCTTTTCCCATGGCAGAGCATGGGGTGGCAATGAAAGCGGGAAAAATTAGACCTTTTTCATTTTCGATCTTTGACAGTGCTGTCGGAATCGAAATTTCATCGCTGCAGGCATGACGATTTATTGACAATGATCAAACTGTATGCTGTTGTATGGTTAACCCTCTTTCTCCGAGGCCCGCGTTTTCCCCCGAATTGCCATCCCTTAAGCCCGAGCGGCGGTCCGCCTGGGCTTCCGCCGCATCGGCGGCGCGGCTTAAGCCTGCAGCCGGCCAACGGCAACAAGTCACGACTTATTGCCGTTGGTATCAGTCCTCAAGGCCGCGTTGTCTGCGAAGGGCATCGGCCGTGGGCTCTCCGCCGCGGAAGGCCCGGTAAAGGGTCATGGGATCGGCCGAATAGCCCGGCGCCAGCATCATGTCACGGAAACGCTGGCCGTTTTCGCGGGTCAGGCCGCCGTGGGCGGTAAACCATTCGAAGGCATCGTCGTCCAAAATCTCTCCCCAGAGATAGGAATAATAGTTGCCTTCATATCCGCCCGCCCAGATGTGCTGAAAATAGGCGGTTTTGTAGCGGGGCGGCACTTCCGGAAGATCGACGCCATTCTTCTTAAGCGCTTCGGCCTCGAATGCGGTGATCTGCTGTTTTGTCGCTTTCGCCGGCAGGCTGTGCCACTCGAGATCGAGCAGCGCCGCCGAGACGATTTCGGTCGTCGCGTATCCCGTTCCGTAATTGCGCGCCTGTTTTATTTTTTCGATCAGTTCCTGCGGCATCGGGGCGCCGGTCCGGTTGTGTTTGGCGTAATTGGCCAGAACCGATGGGTAGAGAGCCCAATGCTCGTTGAACTGCGAGGGGAATTCGATCACGTCGGTTGGAACCCGGAACCCGTTTTCCGACGGATAATATTGAATCGACATCATCTCGTGCAGCGCGTGACCGAATTCGTGGAATAGGGTGATCACGTCGTCATAGCTGAGAAGGGCGGGTTCCCCGACCGCCGGCTTGGTGAGGTTGGCCACGTTGACAATGATCGGCCTGGTTCCGAAGAGACCGCCGGCCCGGTTGAAGGTCGAGCACCAGGCTCCACCGTTTTTGTTCGGTCGGGCGAAATAGTCCGCGTAGAACAACGCCAGATGTGACCCGTCGACGTCGAAAACCTCGAATACTTTGACGTCGGGATGATAGACCGGAATGTCGGTGCGTTCTTTAAACGTGAGACCATAGAGTTGATTGGCTGCGAAAAATACTCCGTCGATGAGGACGCGGTTCAGTTCGAAATATTGTCTGGTTTCGGCGTCATCGACGCCATATTTCATCTTCTGGACTTTTGCCGCATAAAACGGCCAATCGGCAGCGGTCAGGGCGAAGTGGCCATCTTCCGCGTCGATCACCTGTTGGATCTCGTTGGCTTCGTGTCGGGCCATGGCCGTGGCCGTCGGCACAATGGCAGCGAGCAGTTTGCGCGCCGCACCCGGTGTTTTGGCCATCTGCTCATCGAGTTTGAAGGCGACATAGCTGGGGAAGCCCGAGAGCCGGGCGCGTTCGGCCCGCAACTGGGCAAGCGTTATGATCATATCGCGAAGATCATGCCGTCCAGGCAGACTGCCCCGGCTTTCCGATGCTTCGAGAAGCTTTTGACGCAAAGCCCGGTTCTTCAATGTTGCCAGCAGTGGTTGTTGGGTGGTGTTACTGAGCACCAGAAGGTACCGGCCTGGCAGTTTGCGTGCCTTGGCGGCTTCGGCCGCCTGGGCGATGTCGCTGTCGCTTAACCCGTCGAGTTGTGTCTTGTCATCGACGATCACGGCAGCCGCGTTGGAGGCGGCCATCAACCGGTTGCGGTAGGCTGTGGACAGACGTGTGATCTTTTCGTTGATCCGAAGGAGTTTTTGCTGGTCTTTGGGCGCCAGGCTGGCGCCGGCACGCACGAAATCGTGATAGACGCGGTCCAGGAGAAAATTCTGCTTCTTGTCCAGCCCAAGCTGGCTACGCGTCTCGTAAAGCGCGCGGACGCGGCCGAAAAGCCGGCTGTTCAGTCTGATTTTGTCAAAGTGCGCCTGCAGCCTGGGCGCCTCGATTGCATTGACCTTGTCGAGTTGCGTATTGGTATTGGCGCTTACGAGATTATCGAAGATCGCCGAGACGACGGCCAGCGTCTGTCCGGCCCGTTCCATCGCCGCGATAGTGTTGTCGAACGTCGGAGGCTGGGAGTTGCCGGCGATTGCCGCGATTTCCGCGTCATGCTGGCGCATGGCGCTATCGATCGCCGCCTGGAAATCGCCGTCTTTGATCTCGTCGAAGGGTGGCGCGCCGAAGGGCAGGGACGACGGATGAGCAAAGGGGTTGCTTTCCGGCAGGTCCGATGACTGGGCTGCGGCCAACGGCGCCATGTCTTTGGCGGTGACCGGCGAGGCGGGAAGCAGCAGACTCAGCGCCAACAGCGATACTGCATGAGTGGAAAGGCTCATCGATACTCTTTCAGTCCATGAGACGGAGGGACGATCCGGAAACGGATCTCGATGTACGGCGTCGGCACATTATACCAAGGAGTGGTGATCGCAACCGATCACCGCCGAAGGCGTCTCATAGACCCTGGTTCGATCAGGGCAACGAATCCAGGTTAACGGGGATTTAATCCGAGGATTTCGGCGAGATATTCGGTGTTCCACCCCGCCACTTTTCGCCTGCGTTTGATACTCTTTTTATCGACGACGGCCCGTACGAGATTGATTGCAAAGTGGC
>JARLJB010000087.1 GCA_031291415.1 Telmatospirillum sp. | reverse complement strand
TAGGAGGCGGATATGATCGAACCACGCCTTCTAGAATGGTTAGCGTCCTGTAATAAATCTCCTCTGCGTTTTGTCCTTGGGGCTTTTCCTTGGGGAGAGGCTAAAGGCAATCTTGCCAAATTCAAAGGCCCTGAGCCTTGGCAGATTCAGATTATGCAGGATGTCGAATCACGTCTTCTCAATCTTAACGAAGCTATTAAGATTGCTCGCGCTTCCGGCCATGGCATTGGTAAGTCTGCTCTTGTCTCTTGGCTCATTCTCTGGGCTTTTACTACTGCTCCTGATACCCGTGGCGTCGTAACAGCTAATACTGAAACTCAGCTTAAAACAAAGACATGGGCTGAACTAGGTGTCTGGTTTAATCGTTTTGTAGCTCGCGATCATTTTCAATTAACAGCAACAGCCATTCTCTCCCGTGACCCCTCTCGCGAACGCACTTGGCGCATCGATCAAGTCCCGTGGTCAGAGAAAAACCCGGCGGCCTTCGCGGGCCTTCACAACCAAGGCAAACGCATTCTTCTCGTCATGGACGAGGCCTCCGAAATCCCCGACACCATCTGGGAAGTTGCTGAAGGAGCCCTGACCGATGCTGACACCGAAATCCTTTGGTTTGCTTTCGGCAATCCTACTCGTTCTCTCGGCCGGTTCCGCGAGTGCTTCAACACCGAAGGCCACGGCAAATACTGGCAATCAGCCCAGATCGACTCCCGCTCTGTCTCCTTCACCAACAAAGATCTATTCACTCGCTGGATTGAAACCTACGGCGAGGACTCTGACTTTGTCCGGATCCGTGTCAAAGGTGCCTTTCCGCGCACAGGCGAGATGGAGTTCATCTCGGCCTTTGAGGTCGATCAGGCGATGGCTCGGGAGGCAGAATCTGCTTTAACCGACCCGGTCGCTCTCGGCTGCGACGTGGCACGTTACGGCTCCAACGAATCCGTCATCGCTTTCCGCCGAGGCCGCGACGCCCGCACAACCCCCTGGGAGTTCTACCGTGGCATCAACACCGTTGAACTCGCCGCTCGCGTCTCCTCCGCCCAAGGCACCACTGGGGCCGATGGCGTCTTTATCGATGGAGGCGGTGTGGGTGGAGGCGTGGTCGATAACGTTCGTGCCCTTGGCCTTCATTGCTGGGACGTCCAGTTCGGCGGGGCGGATGATGTCGGTGGTGCTGCCACCGGGAATTCCGGTGAAGTGTACGCGAACAAGCGCGCTGCGATGTGGGGAGCCATGCGGGCCTGGATTCGTGCCGGTGGGGTCCTCCCACACGATCCCGATCTCCGGGCGCAGTTAATCGCCCCGATGTACGGCCTTGACGCCAAAGGCCGGATCCAGCTTGAAAAGAAAGAAGACATCATGCGGAGGCTTGGCTCAGACCGAAGCCCTGACCGTGCTGATGCCCTCGCCTTGACCTTCGCCTACCCACTTCAATCCCGGGCCATGACCGACGCCTTTGGCCGGAAGCCTGGCTGTGAGTTCGAATACAACCCCTTTGCTGAGGAAAGAATGACGGCATGAGCCATATCTTCTCACCACACACGGCCTCTCCGGTCATGCTTCAGACCCCGACGCCCTCGTCAGTCATCACCCCGGCCCAGCAGCCGGTCGCGGGCACGTCGCCATCTGGCGGCACGACGCCCAGCTTCCTCGGCTCCTCGGTCCTCCCGCCCCAAGCTCCTGGCGGCGGGCAGGCCAACCAGAAGAAACTCTTAGGGTCGTAAGATGAAAATCCCCGCGGCCCGAGCCCCAACCAAAGGCAACGTAACCACGCTGCCCCAGCCCCAGGTTCCCGAGGCCTATCTCGCCATGGCCGCGGCTCATATGCAAAACCTCGGCCGGCTTCCCACCGCAGCTCCGGCTCCGACCGACGCCCCCGTAATCCCGCAGGTCCCCAATGTGGCAACCTAACGAAGCCGACCGTGCCTATCGGGCTTACGCCGAATCCCTGATCCTCGGGATGCGGAACAACCGGTATTCATGGTGGACCCACTGGCGCGAGTGCGCCGACTACTTCATGCCGCGCCGGTACAAATGGCTCATTACCCCGAACCTTCAAAACCGCGGCTCGCCGATCAACCAACACATCATCGACTCCACCGGCTACCTCTGCGCCCAGAACCTCGCCGCGGGCCTGATGTCCGGCAAGGTCTCCCCAATCCAGCCGTGGTTCGGTCTCGAAGTCGGCAAGACTGACTCGACCGAAACCACTCCGGCCAGCCTCTGGGTAGCCCAAGTTGAACGCCTGCTCCGCGCGATCTTCTCCGAGTCCAACTTCTACCCCTGCATCGCGCAGTACATGTTCGACCTCGTGGTCTTCGGCACGGCCTCGCTCCTGATCTTCGAGGACTACGAAGACGTGATCTGTTGCCGTAATCCCTGCGCCGGCGAGTACTACGTAGACATCGACGGCCGGTGGCGGCCTACGATCCTCGCCCTCGAATACGTCATGACCATCCGGCAGGTTGTGATGGAGTTCGGTTACGATAACTGCTCGGCCTCGGTCCGGTCTGCCTTCGACCTCCCTAACGGCGCCGGGCTCACCCGCGAAATCATCATCGCCCACATCATCGAGCCCAACAACGACGGCCGGAAGTTCGGCGTTCCTGAGCACTTTAAATTCCGTGAGTGCGTCTGGGAATGGGGCGGCTCGGCCTCTCCTCAGAACAACTCCTCCGCCGCCGAGGGCTTCCTCCGTAAGACCGGTTATTACGAACAGCCCAACATCACCTCGCGCTGGTACCTCACCTCCAACGATCCCTACGGCCGCTCTCCCGCGATGGACGCGCTCGGCGATCAGAAACAACTCCAGCTCGAATCCCGCCGTAAGCAACAAGCCATCGACAAGATGGTCAACCCGCCGCTCGTCGCTGACATCCAACTCAAAAACAAGCCGGCCTCTCTCCTCCCCGGCGGCATGACCTACGTCACCGGCTTCTCCGCCACTGGCCGGCCCGGCATCGCCTCTGTGTACCAATCGCAGTTCCCTGTGAATGAAATCACGGAGGATCTCAATGAAGTCCGCGAGCGTCTCAAACTTACTTTTTTCAATCATCTCTTCCAACCCATCTCCCAGTTCGAAACTCGCTCTAATGTTACTGCGGTCGAAATCCAGCAACGCCGAGCTGAGTCACTCATTATGCTGGGACCGGTCTTTGAACGTCTGGACAATGAATGTCTACGACCGATTGTCGAGCGTGTGTTTGCTATCGCTAAAAGAGCCGGGATCCTACCACCCGCTCCACCCGAACTGGCCGGGAAGGATATGACCGTCAAATTCGTCTCTATGCTCAAAGTCGCACAGGACTCGACCGATGCTGTGGCCATTCAGGAAGTACTCTCCATGGCTGGCGGACTCGCTGGTGTGGATCCTTCTGTTATGGATAACATTGACATTGACTTCGCGATCGAACGATTCTCCAAGCTCAAAGGCAACGACCCCCGAATGATTCGGTCGGCCGATGCGCTTCAAGCCCTTCGCCAGAATCGCGCCGATCAACAAGCTCAACAAGCCAAGGCCGCCCAGGCCCAGCAACTCGCGATGGGCGCGAAGACTCTCTCGCAGGCTGACATGGGCGGTGGCCAGAACGCGCTCTCAGCCCTGACCGGAGGTGGCAATGGATAACGCCGCCTCTCGGAAAGACATCCGGCGCAAAGAGAAAGAATCTCGGATCGCCGATCGCGAACGGGCCGGGGTCATCCTCTCGGTCATGGCCACACGTGCGGGCCGGGGCTGGGCCTGGGACCGACTCGCAGAAGCCCATGTCTTCTCTACCTCCTACTCACCCGATGCCTTACAAATGGCCTTTGCTGAGGGCGAACGCAACGCCGGCCTCCGGCTTCTTAACGACATCATCGAGTGGTGTCCGGAACAGTTTATCCAAATGATGAGGGAGCAAAATGAGCGAAGAGACCTTAACCCCGACGCCGACGCCGGAACCGACGCCGAGTCCTTCCCCGACGACACCGACGACGGAAGCGTCCCCGGCGCCGATATCTACGCCCGCAGTTACGACCCCTGAGCCTACGCCGGCTTCGGACGTTACCCTTCTCAATCAAGAAGACCCGAAGCCAGCTGATGCCCCGGTCGTGCCTGAGGTCTACGATATTAAAGCCACGGAAGGCCACGAGCTCAACCCCGAGCTGATCGCCGAAGCCACGCCAATCCTTAAGGAACTCGGGGTCTCTCAGGAAGGCGCCCAAAAGCTCGCGGATTTCTTCGCGAAACAGTCCGCGGCCGTCGTCGAGAAACTCTTTAACGATCAACGCGCGGTCCGGGCCGAATGGGCGGCTGAAGCCAAGACCTTCCTCGATGCCCAACCCGGTGGTCTCAAACAAGCCAAGGCCGACCTCGTCTCAGCCAAGAACGCGCTCTTCGCCAACGCCGATGGCACCCCGAACGCCGACAAAATCGCGAAGTTCAATCAATTCATGGACATGACCGGCGCAGGGGATAACCCTCTCTTCATCGAGGCCTTCACCAAGATGGCCAAGTCCTTCGCCGAGGGCCGGCCTGTTCGAGGCGGTGGACCTTCGCCCCTCGGCCAACGCGCACCCGGCGAGGCCGCTCGACCCACACGCGCGGCCGCGCTTTACCCCAATCTCACAGGCCAGCCGCAGAGCGGTTGACAGGCTAGGGCCCAGATGGTTCGTGAGCTTAACCCCTGACTTAGGAACAGAATATGGCACAGGCTACTATTGGTAACACGGCCCTAACCTACGCGGACTGGGCGAAGCGAGTTGATGACGGGTACAAAATCGCCTCGATCATCGAAATCCTCTCGCAGACCAACGAAATCCTCGATGACATCCTCGTTGTCGAAGGCAACCTCCCGACCGGGCACAAGACCACGATCCGCACCGGTCTCCCGCAGGCCACTTGGCGCTTGCTCAACACCGGCGTCCCGAACGCCAAGTCTACCACTGGCCAGATCGTCGATGCCTGCGGTAACCTCGAAACCTACGCGGTTATCGACAAAGACATCGCCGACCTGAATGGCAACACCGCCGAGTTCCGTCTCTCGGAAGTCCGGGCGTTCCTTGAAGGCATGTCCCAGCAGGTCGCCGCGACGATGATCTACGGCAACCAAGCGGTGAACCCGGAACGTTTCACCGGCTTTGCCCCGCGGTACTCCACCAAGAATACCGCCAACTCCCAGACCGCCAACAACGTTCTCGACGGCGGCGGTACGGCCTCGACCAACACCTCGATCTGGATCGTGGTCTGGGGCAACGACACCTGGCACGGGATCTTTCCGAAAGGCAAAATGACCGGCCTTCAGCACATCGACATGGGCGAATGGCCCGTGGCCGATGCGTCGGGCAACACCTATCAGGCCTACCGCGATCACTTCAAATGGGAAATCGGTCTGGTCGGCCGCGATTGGCGTTACTGTGTTCGCATCGCCAATATCGATGTGACCCAGCTCACCGGCGTCTCGGCAGCCAACCTTCT
>JARLJB010000086.1 GCA_031291415.1 Telmatospirillum sp. | reverse complement strand
GGCAAGGAAGCGCTGCCGCCGCATTCGCTGACCATGTCGATGATCGGCGCCTCGCTGTTGTGGGTGGGCTGGTTCGGCTTCAACGCCGGCTCCAACCTCGAAGCCAACGGCACGACGGCTCTGGCCTTCGTCAACACGATGCTGGCGACGGCTGCGGCCGCGGTGTCGTGGCTGTTCGTGGAATGGGCGGTCAAGGGCAAGCCCTCGCTGCTGGGCCTGATCTCGGGCGCGGTCGCGGGTCTTGTCGCGGTGACGCCGGCTTCGGGCTTCGCCGGCCCGATGGGCTCGCTGGTGCTCGGCCTGATCGTCTCGCCGATCTGCCTGTTCTTCGTCTCGACGGTGAAGAGCAAGTTCGGCTATGACGACGCGCTGGACGTGTTCGGCGTGCATTGCATCGGCGGCATCACCGGCGCGATCGGCACGGGCATCCTCGTCGCCCCGTCGCTGGGCGGCGTCGGCCTGACCGACTACACCAACTTCGCCAACGGCAACGCCGGGACCTACGACATGATGGCGCAGGTCATCATCCAGGCCAAGGCGGTGGGCACGACCCTGCTGTGGTCGGGCATCGGCTCGGCGATCCTGTACAAGGTCGTCGACCTGATCGTGGGCCTGCGTCCGACCCCGGACGAGGAACGCGAAGGCCTCGACATCTCCGACCACGGCGAACGCGCCTACAATTACTGAGCAAAGCCTCAAACAAAGCTCAAAAAGAAAGCGGCGGGCCAAAATGCCCGCCGCTTTTTTCATGCGCCGCAAGACGCGCGCGAGGATTCCGAAGGACCGATTCGGCCCTGCAATCCCAGTGATTTCATCGGTCTCCCGTCGGGTTTCCCATCATTTCGCCGCTTGGCGAACGAGAGTGCGGGGGCATGTCGAGCGCGATTTTGTTACATAAATGCCACAAGCCTTGGGGAATCCCTTTCGAAAGACCGAAAATGCCTAATAAGCAGGCGCCTGCATAAGCCTTGTCCTTGAGAATTTCGGCGATTTGCCGGCATTTTCGGGTCATCGAGATTTTCTCAGGTGGAGCAAATGATGAAACTGAACTCCTTCCTCGCGGTTGCCGCTCTGGCCGCCTCCGCCAGCACGGCCTTCGCCGCCGATCTTCCCAGCACCAAGGAGCCCGTCGTTGCGCCGGCTCCGGTGAGCCCGTGGGATTTCGACATCGGCGGTGGCCTGACCTCCAACTACATTTTCCGCGGCATCACCCAGTCGAACGGCGGACCGAGCGTGTCCGCCCATGGCGAACTGCGCTACAACCTTGATCCGACCTGGCAGTTCTATGTCGGCGTCTCCGGCGAAAGCATCAAGTTCTCGCCGAGCTATTATCCCGCCGGTTCGCCGGAAATGGAGCTCGACGGCGACGCGGGCGTGCGCGGCACGTTCGACAAGTGGAGCTTCGACCTCGGCGGCATCGTCTACGGCTATCCGGACACCCCGACGGGCGTTCACGGCTGGGCTCAACCCACCTATCTCGGAACCTACGTTCCGACGGTGATCGGCCTGACGCCGCGCAACGACACCTGGGGCGAAGTCTATTTCAAGCCCGCTTACGCGATGAATGACTGGCTGACGCTGGGCGCCAACTTCTTCTTCACGCCGAGCTACATCAACACCGGCGCCTCGGCCGAATATCTGTCGGGCACGGTCAAGGTCACCTTCCCCTTCAACCTCTCGTTCTCGGGCGAAGTGGGCTATCAGTGGTTCAACAACAAGGTTGACTCGGTTTACACCGGCGGCTTCGGCAACACGGGCTACATCTACACGGCCTGCGGCCCGCTCTGCGGCATCAACAACTACTCCACGGGCACGCTGCCGGATTACCTCTACTGGAACGCCGGCTTCTCCTACGCCTGGAAGTTCGTGACGCTCGATCTGCGCTACTACGGCACCAACCTGACCGAGACGTCCGCCTATCAGTTGACCGGCATTCCGAACAATGCCTACGTCGGCACCAATACCTCGCATTACGCCAATAACGCGATTGTCGGCACGATCTCCTTCGATCTGACCGGCAAGGACATCAAGTAACGGCTGCGACCTCCGGGTTTCGGTCCGGATCGATCCAAATCCTAGCGCCCGGCGGTTTCGCCGGGCGCTTTTTTTTGACCACGCTTTGAGAACTGCCGCCGTCAGGGGCGCCTGCCGGGCAACGGCGCCTAAAAAATAGGTTCATGCTGATTTTTGTATAGGCATTCGTTACGAAGTCGGGATGGCGGTCGTCCTGCGATGCGTGTCTAATTCATTGAATAAAAAGCAAAATTCCTGTGCGAGCCCGCTTGGCGGTTTTGGCAAGCCAATTGCTAAGTCTTGAGGCTGGATTTGCTTGGGGGCCGGTCACGCGGATTTCCACGTATTTTCAATCCTGCCTTCACTTCCTGACTTCAAATCCCAAAAACATGCGTTCATCAACGAGAGGCGTGAAATG
>JARLJB010000085.1 GCA_031291415.1 Telmatospirillum sp. | reverse complement strand
CTCCAGCGGCACGAGCACGTCGATAACCTTGATTCCGGTTTCAAAGACTTCCGACTTGGTGGACCGTCGCGCCAGCGACGGCGGGGCCTGATGGACCGAACGCCATTCGACGTCGGACAAAGCTGCCCCGCGATCTATGGTATTGCCAAATACGTCAAACATGCGTGAAAGCACGGCTTTGCCGACCGGCGCTTTCAACGGGCCGCCCGTGTCCTTCACCGGCATGCCACGCGCCAGCCCTTGCGTAGGGGTCAGTGCGATCCCGCGTACATGATACGCATCCCGCTGCGCCAGAACCTCGATAATGATCCGGTCATCCGGGCCTGTGACCAACATCGTATAAACCGGCGGCAGATGCCCGTCGAAGCGAACGTCCACGACACTGCCCCGCACCGAAGCAACGATCCCAAAATTCGCAAGGCCGGTTTTGCTATCCATATTTTCTCGCGCCGAGGGAACGTCCGTTCGATCATACGCCCGTCCCTGGAAATTTGTAGACCTGAATGGCCGGGCCGGCGCGATCGATCAAATCAGGATTTTTTTCCGACCAGAACTGTCGTCGGTGACAGGAATACATAGTCGGGCACCAGCAGGTTCTTTGGCGACGGGCACCCAGCGGGACACAACCCAGATGGGTACAGACCCCCATCGCAATCAGCCATTCCGCCATGCCCGGCTTGGTGCGTTCGGCCAGCGTCTGCGGGTCGCGCAGGATCGCAAGCGGCACGGCATTGGCCTCCGCAATTTCGGTCTCGGACAAATGCCGGACGAACAAGGGCTGATTCTGATACATGGCTACAAGCGCCTCGCCGACCACGATGCCGGAGATGTCGACCTCGGTATTGGCAACGGCAAGGACGTCGGCAGAAGCGCTCATCGAAGCGATCAGGGGTATTGTGCCCGCCGCAGCACCAACGCCGGCGAAGCTGACCGCCGCGACATTGATGAAGTCGCGGCGCCTTGCGCCTGCGGCATCGATGTGTTCGGTCGCCATATTACAGGGCCATCGCCTAAACGGCGACCGGCGCAGGCGCGCACGGTTTCGGGTTGGCACCATGACCATCAAGACTGTCGCCTGCCGCCGTCTCCAACAATGTCAGGAACAGTTTCACGATGTCGATCGGCATCCCGGGCTTTTTACTTGGGCCAAGGGGTAGATTTTGCTAGCGGGAAGCGTGTCTCCCGCTGATCTCGAACTGCCTGCTGATCCAGCAGAATTGCGCGCTTTTGCCGCCGCGGTGCTGGCGCGCGCGATGGCGTCAGAGCAGGCGTTGGCCGCCGAGCAGACCGCCCATCGTGAGACCCGCGAGAAGCTGGAGACGGCGCAAAACTCGATCAAGCTGACGGCGTTGCAGATCGAGAAGTTCAAGGTGCAACTGGCTCGCCTGCGGCGCATGAAGTTCGGCCAATCCTCGGAACGCCTTGCCGCCTAGGCCGATCAGCTCGAACTGACGCTGGAAGACCTCGAGGCCGAGCATGCCCATGCCGAGTGCGTGGTCGAAGGCCGCGTTCCCGATGATGCGCCCACCAAGGCTGCCCCACGCAGGCCCCGCCGTACGCCGCTGCCCGACCATCTCCCCCGCGATGAGGTCACGCACGCCGCGCCGGATGTCGACGGCTGCTCAGCCTGCGGCGGCACGATGGGCAAGCTCGGCGAGGATGTTACCGAAGTACCTAGTGGTCCGATTCTGACATTTGCTACCGCTCTCGGCTAGGTAGTGTGCAAATGTCAGAATCTTTTCGGACCACTAGAAACATTTGATTCTAGTGGATTTTCCGTTTTTGACATTTGCGACCGTGCTATCCGGATGGCGG
>JARLJB010000084.1 GCA_031291415.1 Telmatospirillum sp. | reverse complement strand
GTCCGCAAGCTCATCACTATCCTCAACGCCCTGGTCAGGGACGCCAAGCCATGGCGGGATTTACCCGAAGCTGCCGCTGCCTGACAAAGACAGTTGCTGAGGGGGCAGTGATCGGTTCCGATCACTGCAATTTGGTATAAGGTGGCGTGTCGTCGAAGGTTCTGACCAGCGGGAGCGTTGCGGGCAATGCTTTTATTGGAGGCGTCGACGAGACGTGACTTCCATGTGGCCGTAAGCGATGCGGCCGATGCCATCGCAATGGCCGGTGGTTGGGTCATATCGCATCAGTTCTACTCAAGAACTCTTGCCGTAATTGCGTTTCAAATCCCGGCCGAGGCTCTTTCCTCCTTTGGGGAGGCGCTCAGTAACGTCGAAATCAAACTGCATCAGCCGATTCCCGAAATCGCGAAGCAGTCGGATGAAATTCCGGCGTCACTGGCAATTACCTTCGTTCAGGATGGTCCCGATTTCAGGCGGGACGTTCCTGCATTTGGTTGAACTGCACGGACGGCTGGGATTTGCCGTTTGGCACGATATACCAGAGCAGCCATAGGGTTACCGTGAGTACCTGCTGGTGATGCGTCCCGTTCTTCTGAACGACATTTTTTGACTGTCATGGCCGTTTCCCGATCTCGATGGTTTCGGCTGTCCAGCCGGCCACACGCTCGCTCAGGCTGACGCCCAGCCCCGGTTTGGTCGGAACGATCATGCAGCCGTTTTTCAGTTCCAGGCGTTCGTTGAACAGCGGTTCCAGCCATTCGAAATGCTCGACCCAAGGCTCGCGTTGCATGGCGGCGGCCAGATGAATATGCAGTTCCATGGAGAAGTGCGGGGCGATTTGCATTCCGCTGAATTCGGCGAGCGCCGCGACCTTGAGGAATGGGGTGATGCCGCCGACGCGCGGGGCATCCGGCATCAGGAAATCAGCGCCATTCTGGCGGATGAAGTCCCAGTGTTCGGAAACGCTGGTCAGCATTTCGCCAGTAGCGATCGGCGTGTCGAGATGCGCGGCCAGTGCCGCGTGACCGGCGGCGTCGTAGCAGTCGAGCGGTTCCTCGATCCAGATCAGATTGAACTGCTCGAAGATTCTGCCCATGCGTTGTGCCGTTGGGCGATCCCATTGCTGGTTGGCGTCGACCATCAATGGGACGTTGTCACCAAGCTTGGCCCGCACCTTCGAGACGCGCTCGATATCCAGGGCCCAGTCCGGTTGCCCGACCTTAAGCTTGATGCCGCCGATGCCCTTTTCGAGCGAAATGGTGGTGTTGACCAGGAGTTCGTCGAGTGGGGTGTGCAGGAAACCGCCCGAGGTGTTGTAGCAGCGTACGGAATCGCGATGCGCACCCAGCAGCTTGGCCAGCGACAGGCCCGCGCGTTTGGCCTTCATGTCCCAAAGCGCGACGTCGAAGGCGCCGATAGCCTGGACAGCCAGCCCACTGCGTCCAACGGAGGCGCCGGCCCAGCACAACTTGTCCCAAGCCTTGGCGATATCGTTGGGATCTTCGCCCAACAGCGCCGGAGCGATTTCTTTGGCATGGGCGAATTGGCCAGGCCCGCCGGCCCGCTTGGAATAGCTGAAGCCCAATCCACGGTGTCCTTCGGTGGTTTCGATCTCGCAGAAGAGGATAGCGATCTCCGTCATTGGCTTCTGCCGGCCGGTCAACACCTTGGCGTCGCTGATCGGAGTCTTGAGGGGTAAAAAGGTGGACTGCAATTTAATCCAGGCGATGGTTTCGTTTTGAGAAGACATGACATGGTCCTGCTAGTCTGGAGGGGTGGGATGGGCCGCGCTTCCTGCGGCAGTGGGGAACCTGAGCCGGAACGCCGTTATTTTTTGCCGGAGGCGTCTTCCCCGAGTTCCAGCCGTTTCAGCGGGCCGACAATCACCAGGTAGGAGAGCGCACCGATCAGCGCGAGCGCGCCGACATAGATGAGAGCGAGATCGAAGGAGCCCATCTGCGTGACGATGACGCCAATCGCGATGGGGGTGACGATGCTGGCAAGATTGCCGCACAAATTGAAGATGCCGCCACTGATCCCCATGATTTCCTTAGGCGAGACGTCTCCGACAATGCACCAGCCGAGATTGCCGATGCCCTTGGCGAAGAAGGCGACGCTCATCACCAGCACGACGACCACGTCGGAGTGGACGTAGTTCCCGAGAACGATCGTTGTGGAAAACAGCAGGCCGGTGATAATCGGCAGTTTGCGGGCGAGCGTCAGGCTTTTGCCGCGTTTTAGCAGCCAGTCCGACCAGATGCCGCCGAGCAAGCCACCGGCGAAGCCGGCCAGAGCGGGAATCGCCGCGATGATGCCGACCTTGAGGATCGACATCCCCTTGGCCTCATAGAGATAGGTTGGAAACCAGGTGAGAAAGAACCAGGTGATCGTCGTCAGGCAGAATTGGCCGATGTAGATACCGAACAGCATGCGATTGGTAATCAACGCACGAACATCGGACCAGGCGATCACGGCGCGTTTTTCCGCCATGTCGGGCAGGCCGCCGCCGGCTTCGATGTAATCGAGTTCGGCCCTGCTGACTCCCTTGTGGTGCCGCGGCTCACGAACGTAAGCCAGCCAGAAGATCCCCAGAGCGATGCCTATCACGCCGGTCCAGAAAAAGATGTAGTGCCAGCTTGAGATGTAGAGCGTCCAGGTCATCAGGGGCGTGAAGATGGCGAGGGCGAAATACTGTGCCGACTGAAAGATCGCGGTGGCGAACCCGCGCTCATGGTTGGGAAACCACATCACGGTCAGCCGGCTGTTGGTCGGGAATGCTGGCGATTCGGCAATGCCCATCAGGAAGCGAAGGCCGAAAAGCGCGATGAAGGCATAGCTGGTGAAACCGACAAAGCCCTGCATGAAAGTGAAGATCGACCAGAGGATCAAGCCTGCGCCATAGACGATACGAGCCCCAAATTTGTCGAGGACCCAGCCACCGGGGATCTGCATGCCGGTGTAGGCCCAACCGAAGGCGGAAAACGCCATCCCCATCGTTATCGCGTCGAACCCGAGTTCTTTTCGCATTGCCGGGGCGGCGACGGAAAGCGTGGCGCGATCAACGTAGTTGAACGTCGTCACGATAAAGATCAGAGATAGAATGAAATACCGGACATTCGTCTTGCGTGATGTTTCTTGGATGACAGTCATAATTCTCTCCCCAACCGACGTTATTTTGCGTCGGCGTCGTTATTATGTTTTTTTGAGTTTCATTCGTTATTTTGTTTGGGTCTTCGATGCGTTTCGGCCTGCGGCGGCCGAGGGACAAGTTCATCCTTTCACCAGTCTTCCAGCGCACATCGGCGCCGAAGGGTCGTGTTCACGGTCAATCACGTGTCCAAGCCGGGAGAAGGTCGTTCCTGTCGCGCACAGGTCGTCATTCTCGACGACAAAATGATATCGTTATCATTGGATTCTGACATGCCTCAGTCAAGAAGATTCTATGACAGTCTGTGGCCATAAATCCCATAATTTTAGCCATAAAGTCTCCATTCTCAGGAAAGGAATGATTCCTCAAGGTGTCTTGTTGTCGCGCTAGAAGGATGTCTTAATGATAACGATGTCATTGGTTCTGTGCGCATGGCGGTCCTTGCGTTTGAAATAGCCACGCACGCAGCACTCTTGCGCTTTCGTGCGAAAGATGGGATCGACAGCGTCGGAATCGATTTCTGGAACATGAAGGCGTCAATGAAGAAACCGAAAACGTCTGACATGGGATCTGTGCCGGATCTTCGTGTGGAAGGCGACGGGCGCCCGTCAGCGAACGTCACGCTGACCGATGTCGCCCGGGTGGCTGGCGTGTCGCCGATCACCGTCTCACGGGCCATCAATCGTCCGGATATCGTTTCTTCTCGGACGCTCAAGCAGGTCACCCAGGCCATCGAGCGGATTGGCTATGTGCCCAATCTGCTGGCCGGCGCTCTGAGGTCGAACCGCACGCGGCTTGTCGCGGCGATCGTGCCGAGCATCGGCACCTCGATGTTTGCGGAAGCCGTCGAGGCGCTGTCGGATCGTTTAAGCGAGGCAGGCTACGAGGTGTTATTGGGCCTTTCCGGCTTCAACCAGGTGCATGAGGACGAAATCCTGTCCGCCGCCCTCAGTCGTAAACCGGACGCGATATTTTTAACCGGCATCCAGCATTCGGCCTGGGCGCGCAAACAATTGTTGGCGGCGAGAATCCCGGTGGTCGAGAGCTGGGACCTGACGCCGTCACCGATCGATATGGTGGTTGGCTTCTCGCACGATGGGAGTGGTCGAGCCGCAGCTCGACATCTTCTGTCGAAAGGATATCGCCGCTTCGCCGTCATCGCTGCGACAGATCATCGCGCATTGCAACGTCGCGATGGTTTCCTCGCCGAACTTGAGGATCAAGGGACGAAGGCGGCCGTGATTCTGACGCACACACCGGGAAGCCTGGAACTCGGTCGGAATGCATTCGCCCAACTGCTCGAAGACGGCATCCAACCCGAAGCCGTGTTCTGTACGTCGGATCCGCTGGCGCAAGGCGTCATCATCGAGGGGCAGGTGCGTGGCGTGTCAGTTCCCGGCGACATCGCTGTAATGGGATTTGGCGACTTCTCGTTCGCCGCCCACATCCATCCCACTCTGTCGACTGTTCGCTTTGACCGGCGTCAGATCGGGCGAATCGCCGCCGAGGCGATTCTCGCCGAACTGAATGGCATGCCGTCAGTGGAGCGTATTGTCGATATCGGCTTCACGGTCATGGAACGCGAAAGCACCTGAGCAATGGATTCCGGGTCTCCGCTCCGCCCGGAATGGCGACTATTGTTGACAGGAAGGCGTTTTCACACAGCCTCCGGTTAACCGTCGACGGCTTGCCCGCTTCGGGCAAATCTAAGGACACCGGCGACGCGCGGCCCCGCGTCTTTGGTGTCGGCAGGGTGGCGGATGCCGTCGAAGACTGGAACTTCGTCAAAGTCGAACGGGCTAAGCCCGGTCAAACAGGCGACATTGACGCCGTATTGATTGGGATTGGATCGCCTTTGATGATGCGTGTAGATCCCGCACTTCGAGCAGAAATAGTGCTTCGCCGACCTGGTGTTGAACTGATAGACGCAAAGCGCCTCCTCTCCGGCGACAATGGTCAATCCGCCAACATCGGCCGATACCGCGACTGCGCCGCGCATCCGGCAATAGGAACAGGTGCAACGGCGGGCCGTATGAAGACCATTGGTCAGTCTGACATGGAATCGAACCGTCCCGCAGTGGCACGCTCCGTCGGCTTCCCTGATGTCCTGGTCCATTGGCGTCGCTCTCGTTGAACTATTCAGGTGGGACATATCATTTGCGCGACGTGGATTTGCAAGGTTGTGAATGTCGCCAGGGGACCGGTAGCAGCAGAGGTTCGGCCGACCTGATCTTCGTCGAAATCATCCAGCAAGTCCTGAGCAGATCCATGGCCGCAGACACGTCCTCCAATTGGCTTTAGGTATTGGAGCGCGCAAACAGTCCCTGGTATCCTTGCCGCACCTGATCCACCAAGGCTGGCGATCCGTTTGTGATGAGAAGGGGCCCACTGTGAAGCTTAATCTCGGTTGCGGGACAAAGATTCTCGCCGGTTATTGTAATGTCGACAAATACGGTGAGCCTGACCTGCGCTGGGACCTCGAGAAATTTCCATGGCCTTGGGAAAATGACTCTGTCGATGAAATAATTTTAAGTCATGTTCTGGAACATCTTGGTAAAACACCCGACCAGTTCATAGAAATAATGAAGGAGATCTATCGAATAAGTGTGAGCGATGCGATTATAAAAATTGTCGTTCCTCACCCGCGGCATGACTATTTTATTTCCGACCCCACTCATGTACGCCCAATTACACCCAAAATGATGTCGATGTTTTCAAAGAAAAACAATGTCATATGGCAGGAAATAGGTTGTTCAAACTCGACGCTGGCGCTCTACCATGATGTAGACTTCGAAATGATTTCCAATTCAATTAGTCTGGACGAGCCGTTCAACACTCTTTGGCGGGAAGGAAAAATTACGTCAGAAAAAATAACTGAGATGGTCACAACGCTTAATAACATTGCGACTGAAATACATATTACGTTAAAAGCCAAAAAATAGTAAAGAGCGGGCCCATGGACCATCTGCCGACCGATGGAGTGTGACTGCCGTACAAATTACGTGGATCAATGGGAAAGTTTCGCATCTTCTTAAGTTACATTCTGTTGTCGATTTTCGTCGCGGGTCTGTTTGGTGCTCTGCATGACCAAATCAGTTACGCGGTCTCGCCGGAGTACTATACAAGGTTCAAATTTCACCAATTCAACCTGCTCAATGCGGCCATTCCGGAGCGGTTACGCGCCGCCGAGGTTGGGATTCTGGCGTCCTGGTGGATGGGGTTGCCATTGGGGGTGACCACCGGGATGGCCGGCTTCATCCATCGCACCGCTGCTCAAATGCGGCGCGCCCTGCTGCTGTCGCTTCCCGTTGTGCTTGGCTTTGCATTGGCCTTTGCGCTTGGCGGCTTGGTCTATGGTGTCTTCCGGACAACAGGTTTCGACCCGGAAACCTATCGTGGATGGTATATCCCGGCCGGGCTCGAGCATCCGCGTGCTTTCCTATGTGTTGCCTATATGCACAATTCCGCATATCTAGGCGGAGCCCTCGCCATTCCCGTGGCTTGGATCTTTCATTTCGTCATCAAGCGCCGGACATCATGAAGAAGCTCTTTGCAGAAGGACCGTTTACGCCGGGCGGTGTTCGGGGTGCGTTGCGGGCCTTCTGTTTTTACGTTATGGCGTCGATACTGGCGGGCTGCGTCGGCAGCCAACCGACACCGATGCCGTCGGGGCAAACCGATAGCGCGGAACTTGCGGTTATCGGGAGGGATTGGCACACCGAGATCGCTCTGTCGACCAGCCAGGTTTCGGGGCCTCTGGCCACGCTCGATCCAATGCCGGTGCGTGCCAAATACCTTATCGTCGGCTTCGGTGACCGCGCCTATTTTTCGGACCATGATGCCGGTGCCGACAAGGCGTTTTTCGCCCTGTTTCCCGGACCCAGCGCGGTGCAACTGGCCACCGTCGACACGCTGCCGGAAGATGAAAACCACACGATCGTCAGACTTCGCCTGTCGCCGGAAGCCCTCGACCGGATTGTTGCGTTCATATGGAATTCATTGGATAGAAGCGACGGTGACAAACCTTCGCGGGTCACCCAATACGGCCAGCAAAACGTGTTCTATGCCGGACGCCAATCATATGACTCGTTCTACAACTGCAATACCTGGATCGCCGATGCCCTGCAGGTCGGCGGGCTGCCCTTCGATTCCTCAGGCGTCCTCTTCGCGTCACAGGTGATGACGCAAGCCCAGCGCGTTGCATCCATGCAGGCTCCGGTGGCGGCCGTCAAAATGACCGGTGGCCAGGACCACGAGCGGAGCCGGCCATAAGGGATTTGAAGGCTCAACGGTGATCAATCCCAGGAGGCGTTTCTCCCGGCAACCATTTCTCGTATATTTTTTCGAACGCGCCGTCCCGTTTCATCTCGTCCAAAGCATTTTGCCAGCGAGAGACCAATTCGTCCGACGTTCCTTTTGAAAAAGCGATGTATATGTCGGAAGAAAGAAATGTATAGACCAGGGTGATTCTATCTGGTGCGATGTTTTCAGTTCTTAAGACGGTTGCAATCCGAACATTGTTGAGGGCGATGATCTGGTTTCTATCGGCAAGCAATTTCTTGACGACAGTTTTTGTCGATGGTGCCGGTTCAATATTATGAAATCCGTAGTTTACCAACAATTCTTCCGTATAATATTCCACCGGTGTTCCAATACGCTTTACCTTCTTCGCGTCCTCCAGGGACGAAATATTGATATTCGATCCTTTTTTGGCATAGAAACTGGTCTTGACCGTTGCCAACGGGCCGACCCACTTGAAACTGCTTTCGCGTGCGCTGGTGCGCATGGTGGTGAACAGCGCGACATTCGGCAAAGTCAAAGCATCGCGATAGGCCCGCGCCCAGGGGACAACCCTGATGCGGTCGTTGGTCATCAGTCGTCTCTGAATTTCGTCAACGATTTCAGCGCCTAATCCACTCGCTTTGCCATTTTCGTCAAAACTCATCGGAGCGTTGTCGTCGGTGAATATGCTCAGTTCTTCGGAGTGACTCTCGGCGGCCCCCGCCGTCACGAGTGTCCCGACCCCCAGGAGAATGAGCCATCGGCCGATGCTCGGCATTCCTCGCCCTACCAATCGCGTAAGCGTACTCCTCTGTTGTAGATATTCTACCAAGAATAAGGAATGGGAGGGGCGGGCGCGTGTCGTGGCGTGTCGCTTCTCGACGATTGATACCAAGTCTCGGTGATCGGAACCGATCCCCGCAGCTTGGTATTAGTTCCGCACCGACCGGGCGCGGCCGACCCACCTTGGATGAAACTTTTGGGGTTGCGGCGCTTTGGGTATTCTATCGGCGCCGTCGGCAAAGAGGTCGGTTTTTCTATGGTGCGGAAGAGCCCGTGTATTAGT
>JARLJB010000083.1 GCA_031291415.1 Telmatospirillum sp. | reverse complement strand
GCCACATGGTCCTCGACCGACTGCGCCCGGAAATCGATGGCGACGGCCCCGAGCCCCTCGATCAGGGCCTTCTTCTCGGCGCCGTCTGTCGCGTAGACCTCGGCCCCGAGCGCACGGGCGATCTGTACCGCGACATGGCCGACGCCACCGCCGCCGCCCTGAACCAGTACCTTTTGACCCGATGTCACGTGGGCTCGGTCGACGAGGCCCTCCCACGCGGTGATAACGACGAGGGGAAGGGCCGCCGCTTCGCGCATCGACAGATTGGATGGCTTGCGGGCGAGCAGACCGGCATCGACCGCCGCATAGTCTGCCAGCGAGCCCTGATGGCCGCCGACCCCGCCGGTCATTCCATAGACCTCGTTGCCGCGGTGAAAGCCGTCGACGCCCGGCCCAACGGCCTCGACCGTGCCGGCGAGATCGATCCCGAGGATCGCCGGCAGCGGGTGCTGCGCATGGGCTGCGGCGCCCGCGCGGATCTTGGTGTCGAGCGGGTTTACGCCGCTGGCCGCGATCCGCACCAGCACCTGCCCCGGACCGGGGTCGGGACGCGCGATTTGGGTGACGCGGAACGGGCCTCCGTAAGTTTCGAGGACCGCTGCGCGCATGGTTGTCGATGTCATGTTCCATCTCCGTTCATCGAGGATGGGCAGAGAATGGGGGTAGCCATTCCTGTTTAAAACTTTCAATGTTGACGTCTCGCCATTCAAAAGTGAATGATAGCGACATGGATTGGAGCGATGTGAAGATCTTCCTCGCCATCGCGCGCAACGGAACCCTGGGCGCGGCGGCGCGTGCGGCCGGGCAGAGCCAGCCGACCATGGGCCGCCGTCTGCGCGCCCTCGAGGCCGCCGTCGGCCACACCCTGTTCCAGCGCACCAGCGACGGGTTCGTGCTGACCGACGAAGGCACGGCGGCGCTCCTCCATGCCGAACGGATGGAGGAGGAGGCGCTGTCGTTCGAGCGCGAGCTGGCCGGTCAGGGAAAGCAACTCGCGGGCGTGCTGCGGGTCGCCAGCTCCGACTGGTTCGGTGTCCATGTCCTGACGCCCATTCTGGCCCGCCTGACGGCGGAGCACCCGCGCCTGACCATCGAATTGTTGACCGACGCGCGGATCTACAGCCTGGCGCGGCGCGAGGCCGACCTGGCCTTCCGCATCGCCCCCTTCGACGAGAGCGGCGTCATCCAGCGCAAGCTGGCCCATCTCGACTACGGGCTCTACGGCGCCACCGGCACCCCACCGCCGGAGCCGGGCTCCGGCCTCGGAGCGCAACTGGTGACGATGGATCACGGCTTCGCCTCGTTTCCCGATGCCGTCTGGATGCGAGAGACCTTTCCACGTGCGTCGGTCGCGTTTCGCAGCAACAGCCGGGATGCCCAGGCACAGGCGGTACTCTCGGGGGCGGGCATCGCGGTGCTGCCGAGACTGCTGGCGGATCGGCTGCCCGGGCTCGTCCGTTTCGAAGTCGTCCCGCCGCTACCGGGCCGCGACGTCTGGGTCGGCTATCACAGCGATCTGCGTCGCTTGCGCCGCCTGCGCGTCGTTCTGGAAGCGATCCTGAGCGCGTTCTGACGACAAGAGCGCGTGAACGGAAGTACCGGCTCACGCCGCGGTGTCGAGGCCGGCGATGATTGCTGCGACATCCCGCGACGGCGGCTTTCCGAAGGCGCGCGCATATTCGCGACTGAACTGGGTCGGGCTTTCATAGCCCACCTCGTGGGCGACCGTCGTGACGCTGCCTTCGCCCGCGATCAGACGTGAGCGTGCGGCGAGCAGACGAACGCGCTTCTGGTATTGCAACGGGCTCAGCGCAGTGACGGCCTTGAAGTGGCGGTGAAAGGCGGACGGGCTCATCGCCACCATCTCCGCCAGGGTTTCGATCCTGAGTGGCTCGGGGAAGTTTTGCCGGATCCAGTGGATCGCCGTGTCGACGCGGGCCGAGGCGGTATCGGGCAGGCCGATGTCGCGCAACATCGCTCCCTGTGGCCCCTGCAGGACCCGGAACAGGATCTCACGTTCATAGACCGGGGCCAGCGCGGGAATTTCGCATGGGCGTTCCATCAGCCGCAGCATCCGCAGCCAGGCGTCCAGCAATTCCTCGGTGACCGGTGCGACGGAAAACCCGTAATCGGAAAACCGCTCGCCGGCAGGAATGGGCAGATCCGCCAGCAGATCGGCGATGATCCGCGGCTGCAGCGTCAGGCTGACCGCCAGATAGGGTTCTCCGGTTGCGGCAGGCCGAACCTGCCCCACCGCCGGCAGGCCGACGGACATCACGAAATAGGTCGCCGCGTCGTAATGCAGCACCTGATCGCCGACCGTCATCCTCTTGGAGCCGCGCAGAATGACATTGACCATCGGCTCGTAGACGGCCGACAGCTCGTGCTCGGGCACCTTGCCCTGCACCATGGCAACCCGCGGGATGCCGGTTTCGGTGCGCCTGTTGCGGGCGCCGGACGCGAGCCTGCGCAGTTCGTCGAGCGTGCTGTTCATCCACCGAACTGTGCCGAAGCCCGCCGCATCCGACAAGCGAAAAGCCGAGATGGGCAGGCTTCGAGCAGGATCGGGCAGGATTCTCCCGCCCCTCGCGCCTATTTCGGTGGGGAGCTTGGAGCGCGGGAGAGACACATGAAGATCGTCATCATCACCGGCGGCAGCCGCGGCATCGGGGCGGCTGCGGCAATTGCCTGCGCCGAGAGCGGCATGGGCGTCATTCTGACCTACAACGCCAATCCCGGCCGCGCCGAAGACGTCGTGCGCAAGATCGACGCATGTGGCGGCCGGGCGGTCGCCCTGCCGCTCGACGTCGCCGACATCGCCGCTTTCCCGGCGTTTCGTGCCGACATCGTCGCTACGCTGGCTTCCACCTGGGGACGCGCGGATTTCGACTGCCTCGTCAACAACGCTGGACACGGGCTCTACAGCCCGATCGAGGCGGTGACCGAGGCCGAGTTCGACGGGCTCTACGACGTCCACCTCAAGGGCCCGTTCTTCCTCACCCAGACGTTGCTGCCGCTGATGGCGACGAACGGGCACATCGTCAACATCGTCAGCGCGACCTCGCGTGTGGCGACGGCGGGGGTCGCCCCGTACGCGTGTTTCAAGGCCGGGTTGGAGGTGCTGACGCGTTACCAGGCCAAGGAATTCGGACCCCGGCGCATCCGCGCCAACGCGATCGCACCCGGCCCGATCCGCACCGAACTCGGTGGAGGCATGAGCGCCGAATTCGAGACGATGCTCGCCGGGCAGATCGCGCTCGGTCGGGTCGGCGAAGCTAGCGAGGTCGGTAGCGTCGTCGCCAGCCTGCTGTCGGATGAAAACCGTTGGATCAACGCCCAGACGATCGAGGTCGGCGGCGGCTACATGATCTGACCATGTGCCACGACTGGATCCACGCCGTCCGACGCCCCTTGTCGATGCAACCCGAACAACCAACCGGACCGGAGGTCCCATGTCGGACCATCAGAACGTTCTCGAAGTCCTCGCACGCTATGTCCGGGCGGCGGACAGGCGCGACGGCCGTGCCATGTCGGCGCTGTTCCTGCCGGAGGCCGAAGTCGTGATCAATCATGTCAACGGTGGAACGACAGAGCTGATCGGCGTCCTCATCGGTCCCGACGCAATCGGCAAAGCCGTGGCGACGATGATGAACCCGCACCCGCCGAGAGGCTGGAGCCACCACACCACCCATGATCCGCTCGTCGAAATCGACGGCGACAGCGCTACCATCGACGTCCAGTTCATCGTCTTCAACACGCTCGGAGCGCAGCGCCCTGCCGGCGGCTGGCCTGCCGGGTCTACAGGGCACCGTCACCCCGATCGAGGCGGGCTACTATCGCTCGGTGCTGCGGCGCGTTGACGGGCGGTGGCGGATCCTGCACCACCAGATCGACCACGACCTGCCGATGGCGCTACCTCAGTGATCTCTGATCGTGCAGGACGGCACTGCCTCGGCGGGCCATCATCGTGAGGAGTTGAATGTGAACACGCTCATTCAGGATTTCATCCAGGCGACGAATGCCTTCGACGTCGAGGCGGCGCTGGGGCTGTTCGCCACCGACGCGGTGATCGACGATGCCTCGGTCGGCGATGCCTTCGTCGGCAAAACCCGCATTCGGGACTATCTGGAAGCGTTCTTCGTGCGCTACCACACGGTCACCACTCTGATCTCGCTGAAGTTCTCCGGCGACCGGCAGGTCGAGGCCCATGTTGGCTTCACCGGCGACTTCGGGCAAGAGACCGGAGTTTTGATGGTGCGGATCGATGCCGATGGTCGGATCGACAGGATTGACGCCGATCTCGACTGAGACACGAGGGAGCCTGCTGTTCGCGGTCAGCGGCCCGGGCAGTTCGCAACCGGCTCCGATGGTCCCAACCATTGCCGGCAAGGCACTTGCGGCAGAGGACGACCGCATCAGTGGGGAGCGGCTCATTGCACCCAGTGGCACCACTGCAGTTTGGGAATGCTCCAACGAAACCATCAAGATCCTGGTTCAAAAATGCCGTGTTGGCTATTTGAAACGAACCGATAGGACAACATCATCGTAGTCTCACTGTGCCATAAACTGTCGAATGGATCTCTGGCAGCACGGACATCGTTCAATGCGTCGTGACAGGGCCCGGATCAGGCTGGTGTGGATGGGTGTGACCGAGTCAGCCACGTGCCGCTCGGTCCGCAGCTGGAGTTCCGCGCGGTCGGAAAGCGTCGGGTACGGCCGGTGCCGGCGGGTGCAGGCCTCGTGTCGCGGCTAGCGGCTGAGCAGCCGAATCGCCTTCGTGGAGCCATATGCTTCAATACGGCAGCATCGCGCTCTGGCCGTCACGACAGCCGGCGACCAGTCGTCCGGTCGAACACATGCAATCCGCCGGGTTGCAGCGTCACAAAGGCCGGCCCCGCTGCGGTGGCGAACCGGCCGGAATGAGCGATCATCATCCGGTGCGCGCCGAGCGTACCGCTGACATAGCTTTCGGCGCCCGTCTGTTCGACGACATCGATGGCGAAGGGCATGCTGCCGACGGCGGCCTCGCGGCTGAGATCGAAATGGCCTGGGCGCATGCCGAGTGTCAGCGGCATCGCTTCGCGAATGTCGGCAACCCCGTCGAGGCCGAACCGCAGGCCATCCTGGGTCACGGCCACCGGTCGACCCTCGTCGCGCACTGCAACGGCCTCGATCAGGTTCATCGCCGGCGAGCCGATGAACGTCGCGACGAAGAGATTGGCCGGCGTATCGTAGAGATCCAGCGGCGCTCCCGATTGCTCTACCCGGCCGGCGTTCAGGATGACAATGCGGTCCGACATGGTCATCGCTTCGATCTGGTCGTGCGTGACGTAGATCGAGGTCGTCCCCAGCCGCCGTTGCAGCAACTTGATTTCGCTGCGCATCTGCACGCGCAGCTTGGCATCGAGGTTGGACAGCGGCTCATCGAACAGAAACACGCTGGGATTGCGGACGATCGCCCGGCCCATGGCGACGCGCTGACGCTGGCCGCCGGACAGCTGGCGCGGATAGCGTCCGAGATAGGGGGTCAGCCCGAGCATGTCGGCCGCATCGCCCACCGCCTTGCGGATGTCCGGCTTCGGCACGTTGCGCAACTTCAGGCTGAAGCCCATATTTTCGGCTGCGGTCAAATGCGGGTAAAGCGCGTAGTTCTGGAACACCATGGCGATGTCGCGGCTCTTCGGCGGCACTGCGTTGACCACCCGCCCGTTGATGGTGATGGTGCCGCCCGAAATCTCTTCAAGCCCGGCGATCATGCGCAGAAGCGTGGACTTGCCGCACCCCGAAGCGCCGATCAGGGAAACGAATTCGCCGTCGCCGATGCTCAGATCGACGCCCTGGATCACCTGATGGGTCCCATAACGTTTGACGAGCCCGCGGATGTCGACTGTGGCCATGGACGTTCATTCCTCCGGAGATTGCGAGAGCCGCGCCGGCTGATGGGGCCGGTCAGGCGAGGCGAACAACCTTGGTGAGGTTTCGCGGGGCCGTGCTGTCGATGTTCTTGGCGAGGGCGATCCGCTCGCCGAGGATCTGCAGAGCCGGCAGCATCTCGAGCGTCCGCTGCAGGCCGCGCGTGGCAATGGGCAACGTCAAATTGCCGGGGCCGCCGATTCCGATCACCCGTGCCCCCGTTGCCTGCAGCTCCGCGACAAGCCTGGCGTCCTCGTCAGGCGCGTCCTCGCCGTAGAGCACGACCGCCAACATGGTCTGGTCGGCCAAACTGATCGGGCCGTGGCGGTATTCCATGGTGTGGAACGGTTGCGACACGCTGATGCTCATCTCCTGCAGCTTCAGCGCGCCCTCGCAGGCGATGCCGTAGTAGGCGCCGGAGCCGAGCGTCACGAATTTCGTCCGCCCTGCGATGAGCGCCGGCGCCTTCGCCCCCATCAACTGGAGATTATCGCGTGCGGCGGCGACCACGGCGCGATCGACCGGCTCGCCGACCCAGCGCAGGCCCATCAGCAGCATCAGGCTGGCGGAGGCCGACATGACGATGCCTTCCTCCGGATGCGTCGCGGTAAAGATCAGCCGGTCGGCGGCCCTGGCGATGGCACTGTCCTTTTCGCAGGTGATCGCCACGGTCGGCAGTCCGAGGCCGTGGCTCACGGTGACGGCGCTGACGACTTCAGTCGACTCGCCGCTGCGCGAAACGCCGACTACCACCGCACCGGCAAGGTCGGGCAGATAGGCCTTGGGACGCAGGGTCCATTCGCTGCCCGGCACGGCAATCGCCCGGTGACCGTTGAGATTGGCGGCGGCGGCGAGCGTCAGGGCGATGTAATACGACGTGCCGCAGCCGACGAAGACGAGCGTGTCGCCATCGGCCGCTGGTAGCGCGAGGTCAAGCGCATTCTCCCAATAGGGAAATTGTTCGACGATGACGCGCTCGGTGGAGTTCATGAAAGGCTCCCTGGATGTTTCTTCCGTAGTCACTTGGTCGCTCCGGCCATCAGACCGGAGACGAGGTAGCGATTGAGGAACAGGACGATCAGGACCGGAGGGACGATGGCGAAAATGCCTGCGGCGTTCATCAGTCCATAGTCGACGTAGTTGCGGGTGACGAACTCGGGCAGCAGCACGGTCAGCGGTTTGGTGGCGAGCGTCGGCGAAAACACCAAGGGCACCATGAATTGACCCCAGGCATTGAGAAAGGTCAGGATGGCGCTGGCGATCAGACCCGGCGCGGCGAGCGGCAGCACGATGAAAACGAGCGTGTAGACGCGCCCTGCGCCATCGAGCCAGGCGGCTTCCTCGAGCGAAATCGGCATCGCCTGATAGACCGACCGCATCAGCCATAGCGCCAGCGGCAGGAAGGCCGAGACGTAGATCAGCACGATGCCGACGTAGGTATCGATGAGCCGCAACGAGATCATCAGCCGGTAGAGTGGGATCATCACCGTGTAGGCCGGGATCGCCAGCGTCGCGACGACCAGATAGAAGCAGATGTCCCGGCCCGGAAACTTCATCCGAACAAAGGCGTAGGCGCCGGCCGCCGCCACCACCACGGTCACCAAAGTGGCGCCCGCCGCCGTTACGATCGAGTTGACGAGCGCGGCGGAGAACTGCGGCCAGACCGACTGGACGGCATTGCCCTGTGACAGGCTGGTGGCACCGAACAACTTAGCATAGTGCTGCAGGGTCGGGTGTTTCGGCCAGAAGGACGTATCGCCGAACAGATCCAAGGGGGGGGTGATCGACGTCACGAACGACCAGTAGACCGGCCCGAGCGACCAGACGATCAGCAGGGCCACCGCCAGGAGGAGGCCGAGCCGGCTCAGGAGGGAAGGGACGAGACGGAGCATGATCAGTCGTACCTCGTCTCGCGATAGACCTTGAGCACATAGACCAGCGACACGGCGAGCGAGCCGATCATGGCGAGAATCGACAACGCCATACCGCTCGACAGCCGCATGCTCTGAAACGCGGTCAGATAGACCTGGATGATCACCGAGCGGGTATCGATGCTCGAGCCGGCCAGGATCCAGGCTTCGTCGAACAGGTTGAAGGCGAACACCGTCGACTGGCTGAGCGCGATGGCCAAGCCGCCAGCGATCAGCGGCAGCGTTACCAGCCGGAAACTCTTGACCGGACCGGCGCCATCGAGTTTGGCCGCTTCATACAGTTCCCCGGGGATGCTTTGCAGCGCGGCCAGCAGGATCACCGCCGTCAGTGGCATCATGCGCCAGACATGAACGAGGGAGACGAGGAACAGCGCCGTCGCCTGATCGTTGAACCAGACCTTGTTCTGCGCGATGAGGCCGAGCCCGAGCAGCACCTTGTTCAGGAGCCCGTAGCTCGGATTGAAAATCCACATCCAGACGATGGCGTTGACGACCGGTGGCAGGCACCACGGCAGCACGGTAATCGCCAGAAGCCAGCGCCGGCCGTGACGGATGCGGTCGAGCAGCAGCGCGGCGCCGAGCCCGCCGAGCGTTTCGAGCACGACCGCGAACACCACATAGGCCAGCGTATTGAACCAGGACGCCTGGACCGTGCTGTCGGTCACCAGCCTGGCGTAATTGGCAAAGCCGACGAACGGCGTGTCCGGCCGCATCGGGTCGACGCGATAGAAGCTGTCGACCGTCGAAACGGCGAGCGGGTAGAACACCAACCCGCCCATGATTACCAGGATTGGCAAGACGAAGACGGCGGCAAGCGCCATCTCGTCCGCCTTGAAGGTGGGTCGGGTCATCGGTTCCGGCTTGCTTCAAGTGCTCGTTTTGCGCCGCTCCCGCTCTGGTGGGGAGCGGCGACACGATCGGAGGTGCCGCCGGCTTGTCGCCGGCGGCGGTCGTCTCAGTTGGCCTGCGCGTCGGCGGCGGCCTTGGCGATTGCGGTGACGGCCTTGTCGACGCTGATCTGGTCCTTGGCGGCCTGATTGATGATCGTCGCCACAGCGGTCGAGAAGTCTGGATACCAGCTGGGCGCACCTTGTGTGAACAAGGGTTCGACCAGCGCCGCCTGGGCTAGAAGCACGTTGCCGTCCTTCAGTTTGCCGCTGTCGTTGAGCTGTTTCAGCACCGACAGGCGTGCCGGCATATCGCCGAGCTGGTCGTAGAGGACGATCTCGTTTTCCGGCTTCAACAGCCAGGCGATGAAGGCCGCGGCGGCCTTGGGGTTGGCGGCCTTGACCGGGATGCCGACGGCTTCGGGCAGGCCGAGCGTCCGCGCCTTGCCGATCGTCGAGGGCATCAGCGCGGCGGCCACATCATTGGCGACCTGCGATTTCGAGGCATCGCTGTAGAGGGCCATGTTGCCGGCCCAGCCGGCCACATCGAAGGTGATCTTGCCGGCCTTGAACAGCTCCTGCACGTCGACGTCCTTCAATCCGGTTGCGGCCGGATCGATCAGACCGTCCTTCAAGGCGGTGATCTCGAAGTTCAGCGCCTTGTAGCCGGGGGAGTTCGGATCGATGAACAGCGGTTTGAAGTCCTTGTCGAACAGGTCGCCGCCGAACACCTTGGTCAAGAGATACCACGCCGTCGACGTGCCCTCGGTGGCCGACAGCGGCAGGCCGATCGGGAATTCGGCGATCTTGGCAGCCTTCACCGCCTTGGCTGTGGCGATCAACTCGTCAGGCGTCTTCGGCGCCGCGGCGACATTCGCCTTGGCGAGATGCGCCTTGTTGTAGATCAGCACGCGGAAGTCGTTGCTGTAGGTAACCCCGATGAGGTGCCCGTCGTATTGGAAGATCGAGGCAGTCGGGATGTCGGCGATGATCTTCGGGTCGATCTTGTCTTCGAGCGGCACGTACCATTTGGCGGCGCCGAACCGGCCGATCCATGACCAGTCCAATTCGGTCGCATCGGCCGGGGCGGTGCCGGCGACCGAGGAGGTCACGATCTTGGTCAGGATGTCGTCCCAGCCGAGCGTCTGGGCATCGAGCGCGACGCCCCGTTCGGCCGCGAACTTGTCCGTCATGTCCTTCGGCAACGTGCCCCACGGCGGCAGCAGGACGGAGAGATTGTCCGCCGCCTGGGCGGCGCCAGACAGCGACAGGGCGAGCGGCATGACCATGGCCGCAGCCAAGAAGAGGCGTCTTTTCATCGCGAATTCCTCCAGTGGTTGTCTATTGCCAGTCCTTGAGGTCGTCCGAGAGGCGTGCGATCCACGTCTCGTCGGTTTGCCAGCCGGCGATTTGAGCGGCGCGTAGCAGGGCGCCTCCGATCGGCGGCAGTCGCGGTGTTTTGGGAGAGGATCCGATATGCTGCTGCAGATGAACGAGCAGGTTTTTCGAACGGAACGTGCCGCCCGCGTAGCTCCACGGCATTGGGTCGCCGCCGCCGCAGGCCCGCCAGGCAGCCGTGAGTTGTAAGGCCAGTTCCTGTGCCGCCCGATCGATCAGGGCGTCGGCGTCGGCGTTTCCGGCGCCTGCCAGGGCATCCACGGAGCGGGCCAATGCGGCGATGGCGGTGCGGCTGTTGGGCTGGCCGTAGCACCAGCCGAGCAGGCGCTGTGATGTGACGCCGATCGCCGCCAGGATCCCCTCGGCAAATTCCGGAACGGCGGCGCGGCCATCCAGGTGGTGCGATACCAACGCCAGAGCCTCGCGGCCGATCCAATAGGCACTGCCCTCGTCGCCGAACAGGTCGCCCCAGCCGCCGACACGGACGTGCGGACTGTCGGTTCGACCGAGGCTGGCCCAGGCCATCGAGCCGGTGCCCGAGAGGATCAGCGCGCCGGGGCCGCAGGCAAAGGCGCCATCGAAGGCGACACGGACGTCGTTGGCAACCAACGGACTGCCCGGAAACAGCGCCGTCACCGCAGCGGTCTGGCGCTCAGAGTAGGCCTCCACCTCGCCGAACATCGGCAGGCCAAACACCGACGCCTCAAGGGTGGCGTGTTGGTCCGAGACGAAACCCGCGATCGCTTGCAGTTCGTCCTGCCAGGCGTGTTCCGCCGCAGGATCGAGCGTGGCGAAGCGACGAACAGCCGAGATGTGACCGTCGACCGACGCCAGGGCAGCGAGCGTCTTGGTACCGCCGCCGTCGATCCCGAGGATGGTCCGGCTCATGCCGCCTCCTCATCAGTCGGAGCGACGGAGTCCACCGGCACCAGCGTGACGGCGCAGCCTTTTTTCGCCAACCGCGTCTGCCACTCGGGCTCCAGCCGCTCGTCGGTGATCAGGTCCACCCGGCTATCGAACTCGACCACCCTGTAGGTGGCTCTGCTGCCGAACTTGCTGGCATCGGCGAGAACGGAGGTCGTCGCGGCGCGAGACAGCATCTTGCCGTTCAGGTGCGCCTCGTCTTCATCCGGTGTGTAGGTCCAGCCGTCGTCGCCGATCGCACTAGCGCCGAGAAACAGACGGTCGAACCACAGGCGATCGAGCATTGCCTCGGCAAACGAGCCGAGGATCGAGGCGTTGCGCGAGCGCATGCGACCGCCGAGCAGAGTCACCTCGATGTCGCGCACGTCCGCCAGCATCTGCGCCACCGGCAGGCAGTTGGTGAACACCGACAGCGGCATGGGGGCTAGGCGCAGCTGCCGCGCCACTTGCAGCACGGTCGTGCCAGCATCGAGAAACACTGCCGTCTCGGGTTCGATCAGACCGTAAGCGGCGAAGCCGATCGCCCGCTTGGCCGCGATGTGGGTCTGCTCCCGCACTTCAAACGCCGCCTCGACACCGGCGGTATCGGCAATCCGGGCGCCGCCGTGGGTCCGCTCGATCGATCCTTCGGCCTCGAGCGCCAGCAGGTCGCGCCGCACGGTCGGCAGCGACGCGCCAACCACCTCGGCGATTTCATGCACGGAGGCCGACGTCCTGCTGAACAGATAGTGCCGGATCGCGGAGACGCGGTCGATCTTCATGTTCTGATCCAATTTGATCCGTTCGCACGAGTTTGATAACGATTTCGATCTGAGTCAATCAAATAGCGCACTTTATCTCGATCGTTTGCCGAACGGCCCGTGAATACGGAAGGGGCGCCGGCGCGATCGAGCGTGCCCTGCAGGCGTGGGCGAACATTCGTTCGGACGTATCTGCATCCGCGAGGGCCCCGTCATTGAGGCATTCGGACTGTTGTTTGCCGAGCCGCGCCTCTCGCACGCAATCCGATCGGACAATGGGCTTCCCTTCGCCAGCCCGAACGGACTCTCCAATCTCTCTAAATTGTCGGTCTGGTGGCTCCGGCTCGGTATCCTGACCGGGCGCATCAAGTCCGGCCACCCCAGCAGAACGGCGGGCAAGAGCGCATGCATCTGACCCTGAGACAGGAAGCCGCTCGTCCGCCGGCAATGAATATCCTTCAGCAGAAGGAAAAGTTCGATCGCTTCGTTGCCGAATTCAACACCGAACGTCCGCACGGAGCGCTCAACATGAAAGTTCCTGCAGATCTCTAATCGAACTCCGCTAAGCTCTATACAGGCCTACCGGATATCGAATACCCAATGCACGACCAGGATCGTCGCGTGACATTCTGCGGACGAATCTACATGCACCGCAAGAAAATCAACAGCTCAACGGTTCTGGCCGGTCAGCGACTGGGTATCAAGGAGGTCGACGACGCCATTTGGCTCGTCTCGTTCATGCACTACGATCTCGGATATATCGATCTCGAACAGAAAACCCTGCAAACACTCGACAACCGTTCGGGACGAGGTTGTTACCCATGTCTTAGGAACAGCCTGTCACCTATGTGTCCGGGCTGGACAAGGGAAATATTGGCGCGCCATTCAGGATAAAACTGCGAACACGTATCTTATTGCAATTCCAATATGATCGTCGGAGTTGCTTGCCGCCTCGTCTCGGCACGGCCTGACGACTGGCAGCCGAGCAGCGATCCATCCGTCAAGTGGATGACCGGCACCGAACCCAGTCACGGCGCTTGCGGCATGCGGTAGACTTAGCCGCCATTATTCACCGGAGCGGTTCGAGCGGATTGGCCATTGGGGACGGTTCGCCGCAAGGTTGTTTTCGGGCGCGCCCTTCCGCTGCCTGCCTAAGGCGGCGGCATTTGGGAGCAAGCGGTTTGGCGGGTTGAGGACGACGGGTTCACTCGGGGGCACATCGCCCCGGCGGTCAGGTGACCAATCGCGGCAACCGCCCAAGGATGAAGCTCAGGATCTCCTGACACGGCGCAGTGCTCGGTAGCTGGACCTTGATCCTTGTCTTCATCTCGATGACCCTGGCGGCGATCTTGACCAGCTTGAGGCGCAAGGTGTCGAACTGGGCGACACGCCAGGTTGACCGCTTCGGCGCAAGGGAGCGCAACGACCACATCAGCCAGTAGGCACCGGCATGCAGGAAGAGCCGAAACTGGTTGGCGGTGGCCGAGGAGCACGAGGTGCGATCTGCGGCCAGATGGATTTTCCAGGATTTGATATGGTTCTCGGCCTGACCACGCCGGCAATAGATGTCGTCATAGATCATGCGGGCGCTGCGGCCTTCGAGATTGGTGACGACGAAGCGGCTGTCGGTGCCGTCGGGTCCCGCCTCGACGCGGGCGACTGTAAACACGCGCCGAAGAATGAACCCAGAGCTGGAAGCATCAAATTATTGATAAGACGAGCAGAACGAAGAGTCTAAGGGGTCAATGCAGGCGCCGAACGGGACCCCACCTTGGGATCAGTTTCGTTCAATGGAAACATGCTGCTACTGCGTTGCCGATTGGGGTGACATTTCGGCGCCTGTTCACAGCCAAGACGCCGCGACATGAACAAGACCGACGACGTTGTTGCGATTCCCGGCCTCGGCTGGGACCATGGCGCCAAAGTCATGACCAACCAATAGGGTTGACCCTTCCTGCAGATCGAGCACTCGGCCGATCGTGGCGACTTCGTGAGCATGCGGGATGATCGGCCCGTATAGCGTGGTGACTTGGAATCCCCGCCGTTTGAGGATCTCAGTCGACCGGCTCCAACCGGACCTGTCGGCCAAGGCGCTGTACACAATGACGATGTGCTTGACGTTGGTGCCCTGGGCCGCGAATGCGACCATGGTTGTGGCGAGAGCAAGGGCGTAAGTGTGGGCGAAACGGCGGTCCACGGTATCGCTCCTGTTGATCGAGGTTCTGCAGGTTTCAGCCGAAGGTAAACGCGTAGGCTTCAACCCCGGGATCGAAAAGGCGGATCTCAAATGTCCGCTCCTCGACATCGCCGGACTGGCGGACGAGTTGGTACAGTCTGGTCGTGGTCACTGTGCCGTTTCCGTCGGCATCGATATCGACGCCATGGTCGGGCCCCGGGACCTTGGCGTCGACCACTGCCTGGAAGCGAACAGGCTTTCCGTCGGCTCCTGGACCGAGAACGAGATGCAGGTCGCGGGCGCTGAACCGGTAGGTGATGCGGCCGTCTGGCTGGTTGAGGATTGCCTTCTCCGCGCCGACGGTCCAGTTGCCGGACAGGCCCCATGTGTTGAGTTTCAGCGCCGCGACTGAATAATCGCGGGCGGCACCGGCGAACACACTCTCTCGGGACGAAAAGCCTGTGGCCTGCGCATATCCGAGATACGTTTCGCCGGAGTGGATGTTGGCGAGATCTGGGTTGGCTTCGGCGCCCTTTGCGTCGGGGACGATGGGTGCAGCTGCGGAAATGTTGCTGCCGGCTTCGCGCAGCAGGTCCTGGATTGCCTGCTCCGACTGCGGGTAGTTGCCCTCTCCAAAATAGTGGTAACGGATCCGGCCCTGTGCATCGATCAGATAACTGGCTGGCCAGGAGCTGTTCCCGAAGCCGCGCCAGATCCGGTAGTTGTTATCGATCGCCACCGGGTAGGTAAGTTTGAAGTCGCCGATCGCCTGTCTGACGTTGTCGATTCTCTGCTCAAAGGCGAATTCAGGAGCATGCACGCCAATCACGATCAGGCCCTGGTCCCGGTATTTTTCGGCCAGGCGCTAACATTAGGCAAGGTTCGGATGCAGTTGATGCACGAATAGGTCCAGAAGTCGACGAGCACCACCTTGCCGCGCAGTTGCTGGGTGGTGAGTGGCGGCGAATTCAGCCATGCGACGGCGCCATCCAGCGACGGCACCCGACCTTCAGCCGGTGAGTCGCTGCGAAACGGTTGTTTCGACTCGGCAGCGGTTAATGTCGTCGCACTGGTTACAGCCTCGGAAGATGCATCGACAGCCGCGTTCGCGTGCAGAAGATTGACGACGGACTGCTCGAAGGTCGCCGTGCTCGCATAGGAAATCCGCGATAGAATGCCTGTGTCCAGCCGTAACGCGATCGCGGCGACGGCAGCAATCACGGCGATTCCCAAGATCTGCCGCACCCGCTCGCTGGCGCGGGAAAAGCGTCCCACTCCCGCAAAGATCCTACCGCTAACGACGATCGCTGCGGCAAGCGAGGTGGCCGCAAACCGTTCCGACGATTGAATCTGAGGGAGCGTAAATGCCATGCCGTCAAGGTCGGCGGCACCCAGATTCGGAGGCCGGCCCCTTGCCAGTCAGGCTCAGCCCGAGTGGGCGGGTTGACGGCTGCGAGCCGCCCTGCGATTTGCGGCGACACACGATGCTCGTCGCGCGCACGACGCCAATAACCCGCTATTGATGCGTCTCGCGAGTCCGCGTCTGCGCAACATCACCTCGTAACACACCATCTTGGAATCGTTAGCCGGAACGCAACTTTACGCGCCGAGGCGCGCTTTACTCAGGCACAGCGTGATGACGACGCCCTCTGCCGGCCATGCAATCTTGATCGAGCCGCCGAGCGTGCCAGAGACGCTCCGAGCGAGCAATTTGCTGCCAAAGCCGGTCGGATTGGCGGCAGCGACAATGCGCGGCCCTCCGGCCTCTTTCCAGACAACGACGACGTCATCGCCTTGTTCCAGACAGGAAATCGCCAGCACGCCGGCGGGTGCTGAAAGTGCCCCATACTTGATGGAGTTGGTCGCCAGCTCATGGATCACCAGTGCCAATGCCGTTGCGGATGACTCGCCAACCAGCACGTCAGGCACCGTCACCCGGATGCGATTCTCATCAAATGCGCGGCCCATGTACGGTTTGAGCAATGCTTCAAGCATATCGCTCAGGAGCGCTGCCCTGTGCTGTTCATTCAAGTTTGTATAGATAAGGTCGTGAGCTGCGGACAGCGCGGCCAGTCTTTGCATCAAGTCGTGCGTCATTTCTTCCTTTGTCGAGGTCGAGCGCGACGCGACGGACGCCAGGGCCTGTATAATCGAGAACAGGTTCTTGATCCGATGGTTCATCTCTCCGGCAATCATTTCGTGCGCTTCTTCGGCGGCCTTGCGCATGCTCACATCCATGAATATTCCGAACATCACCCGGCCGACGATGCCTTGATCGTCGCCTCGACCGCGCGCGGAAATCCAGCGAACCTGATCACCGACCATGATGCGGAAATCGGTTTCGTATGCCCCGACAATCTCACGGGTCGCGGCAAACGAAGCGCGCACCTTGTCGAGGTCTTCGGGATGGATGCAGAGGGACAATTGCTCGAACGTTCTGCTTCCCTCGTCGGGAACGCCCCACAATTGGTGCGCCCGATGGTCCATCGTGAAATCGTCGGTGTCGACATTCCAAGCCCATAGCGCTACGCCGGCCGCCTCGGTTGCGACCAGAAGTTGCCAGACATCCCAGTCTAGGGTGCTTGTCCGTTGAGGCATGTCCAGCTTTCTATTTTGCCTGAATTAGTAATAGTCTACTCTATCACTTATTCTGGTCACCGGTCGAGATTATATCTCGACGCATGGAATTGCAGTATTTCTTAAGTACTCGTATTCATGGGCGGGACAGGCAAGAAAAAACCATTTCTGAATTTGGTCGATACGCAACGATGGTAATTGAATGCTGTGCGGCGCCGGCTGATGCGAGAAACGCGCCGGGCGGCCGGCCCAGCGTAAGGGCTATCGCGAGCGGGACCGGCAGACGCGGCGTGGAACCGTCGAGCTGCGGATCCGGCGCTTGCGCACCGGCAGCTATTTTCGGGCTTTGTCGAACCATGCCAGAAGGCCGACGAGGCTGACGCGGCCGTGATCCACGAAGCCTGTGTCCGCCGCTGGGCCTTGCCGACGGTCGCGCCCATCCCGAACAAGAACGCCGCCGGTTCCCCGGCGGGTTTCCGACCATCGCCGAATTCAGGCGCGGCGACGATCATTCGCGACGGGAGCACGCGAAGGAAAGAAATCTGTACCGCTGAATGCCCGTTGTTGCTGTTGCAGGACCAAACACTGAGTGGCTCACGCGCTGATCAGCATGGGCCCGGCGTTTTGCAGGGCTCGATCGGCGTCTTGGCATCTTTGGGTTTGCCAGACGCGTCCTTAGGCGGCGGAGTCTGGCCGCCGGCTTATTGACTGGTTCCGCGGTCTTTTCGACTGGCTTGTTGTCGTGCAGCACTGCCGGCGTCTCGGCGGGAGTCTTGGTTTCTTGCTTCGATGGTGCGGCTACAGCTGGCGTGCCGGCCTGAGGCTTAGGTTGTGCCGCAACAGGTTCCTTCGGAACTGCATCCTGGCTGGGCTTGCGCTTCCAATCCGCTGGCAGGGCATCCTTGCCGTGGCGCCATTTGTCATCAGAGAACCAGGGGCGGGATTCGTAGTGGCTGCCCCAGTACTCGTTCAGCGAGCACACGACGACCGGTGGCTTGAATTCATCGTAGTGCTCGACGAGGACAAAGTGTTCAGTACCGCGGACAAAGGCAATCCGGGATCCAGTGAGCCAGCCACGTTCGCCTTCCGCGCTGACGTCACACCAACCATGACGGTTGAGGCAGCCGAGCACATCAAGGATCTGCCCAGTGCTGACGGACGCGATGCTGGGATACTCCTCCCACGGGCCAGCCCGCAACGTACCCGAGCCGATCGCAACCCCTTCAGCCGCAAAAGCCGCTGACGACACTAGGCACATGGGCAGTGCCAGTCCCAATCTATAGGTTTCAATAGTTGGCTTCATCTCGCGTAATCCCTGTACTCTGATTGAAAAATGGCAGAATAACACACGGGAAATCCCAAAATGCACGTGTTAGTTTTGGCTGCACCCCGATATTGTTCTCTTTTTTGTCAGGTAGCTTATTTTGTAGTGCAGACATAAGAGTCGGAGTTTACCTAAGGTAGTTCGGACGATGGCTTCACGCAGTTCGAAGTCAAGAAAACCAACGATCGCAAGCTGAGGACCATTTATGTGATCTGACCCACGTGACGTGGCTGAGTGGATTCCG
The DNA here is from genome assembly GCA_031291415.1 of Telmatospirillum sp. Classification (GTDB taxonomy): domain Bacteria; phylum Pseudomonadota; class Alphaproteobacteria; order Rhodospirillales; family Magnetospirillaceae; genus Telmatospirillum. The sequence goes on along the minus strand of JARLJB010000083.1, from coordinate 12,344 downwards.
ATCCCCCCGCCCAGGCAGTTCATGGCCGGAATTCACACAGCGAACCTGCGAGCGAAACACGTCGACCCTCAATGATTGGTTGCTCCGGCGGTTGGAACGGGTACTCGGGCCGGTCTGCCCGCCCAGTTGTCCGTTCGTCGCTATCTCACGACCGTCGACGTCACGTTTCGAGCGCGGAGGAGGCCGGAAAATTGCTGTGTTGCGCCTTCGGTCGACGGCAGCCCCTGCCAGCGTCGGGAGCTCAACCGGCCTCAATCGCACCACCACGCTCTCGCCGAGGTTGCAGGTGCGATGACCGCTGTTGGCGGACTTGAGACCGACGAAAACGGCGCGTTGCCCGATGCGCTCAGTCGTCGCACGACGGGTCTACTATCTGTCGCGGCCGGGAGTCGCACAACCCATGGCGGAGCGTTCTCTGTCGCCACAATCGAGACCCGGATCCGGGCAGAGGGGTAGAGCGAGTTCGCGGTCCCCGATGGTTCGGCCGAGTTGCTCACCCGTTCTGGCCCGATGTGCTCGACGGGCACCCGACCAGCGTCTCTCAAGCTTTTGCACGGACGCGCGAATTCAGCGTGCAGTCGCTCCATTCGGACTGGTGCGGCGTGAACGGGACTAGGATGGATATCAGATATGGAATATAATAATGAGCAAAACTGGAACGACCAATACCGTCGTCGGCGCGGCATCCGGATGTTCTACTGGCCCCGCAGGCTGCCGACGCAAAAGATTCGCGATAGAACTCATGCTGGTTGTGCGCGGCCTCGGTTGGCATAACAGGCGCACATTGCCTGCAGAATTTGGCGGACCTCCTGGCTCGCCAGGGAATAGAATATCATCTTGCCGTCGCGCCGGGTTGTCACCAATCGGTCGGAACGCAGTCGCGCCAACTGCTGCGATACTGCGGGTTGGCGCAGATTGACGGCCACTTCCAATTCCGTGACGGATCGCTCCTGCTCGGATAAGAGACACAGGATACTCAATCGCGCCTCGTGGGCCATCGACTTCAGCAATTCACTGCCGACGGCCGCATTGTCCTGCAAGGGCCGCGTCCACCCACCTTCTTCGGTCAGGAGAACCGCCGCACTGCCATTGCCTTCGTGCGGTTCGCGTCCGTCCAGGTCAGGCCTCGTATCCATCGCTGATCTTGTCCCATGGCGTGATGTCGAGAGCGCATAGGCGAGCGTCATCGACAGGGTTGTGTTTTTCAGATCCGGTCCCGTCATTGAGGGAGCGTTGCTCTGCCAGGATGATGTGTGAAACCGAACGAAACGACAGGGTCGGAATATACCTATTTGGCGATGCCGTCCGAGCGACATGCCTGCGCAGGCCATGCAGATGAATAGCAATTGGCAATTCTATTTAAGAACTATTCTGTTGAATAGTCGATATAAATACGATTCGACTCTATGGTACTTGTTGTATCTGAAGACAACAATGAGCGTATGACGATTACAACTGGCCGACCCGCCCAATAGTTCTCACTCGAGCGACATGTTTCGCTGGACCATCTTCTGCGCTCGATCGACAGCTTCGTCGAGTTCGGCGGACTGCGGCGGGAGCTGAGCGGCTTCTATAGCCACACGGGCCGGCCGTCGGTCGATCCGGAACTGATGCTGCGCATGCTGATCGTCTGTTCCTGCTTTGGCATCCGCTCCGGGCGGCGGCTGTGCGACGAAGTACACCTCAACCTGGTCTATCGATGGTTTTGCCGCCTCGGTCTCGACGTCCGCATTCCCAACCGTTCGGCGTTTTCCAAGAACCGGCATGGCCGCTTCCGCGACAGCCATCTGTTCCGCCGCCTGTTCGAGGCGGTGCTTGGACGCTGCATCGACGAGGGGCTCAACACCCTCGTTCTCACCAGCACGAGCTTCAATGCCGTCTCTACGGAGCCAAAGCCGAAGCCCGCCAAGCCGGCCGTCCCTGCTGAACCGACAATGACGACCGCTGTCTACGGTTGGACGCTGCACTGCGTGCAGGTACCGTCCGCGACGGCGGACGGCAAGATGGTCGCCCTTCCGCTTTTCTTGGCTCGACCTCTTTCAGGCGATCAGCGCTCTTGAGAAGGCGAAATGAGCGCAAGAGACTCCACCATTGGGTAACCTGCTGCCCGTTTTTCTGCCATCCGAAACCCAAGATTTCCGGTTTGGGGTCGGGCCGGAAGATTGAGCATGATGATGAAGAGGTCAAAGGTCACGGAAGTGCAGGTGGCCTGCATCCTGCGGCCTGCTGAAGAGATCGAGGCCCCTCCAACCATTGGCGCGTGTTCCGAGATTTGGCCTCAGCCATCGAGCGCCCGTCGCAACATGCTGGCCAGGTCAGCGCGACGATAGGGTTTCGTCAGCAGCAGGATCCCGGGATCCAGCCGGCCATGGCGGATCAACGCATCCTCGGTATACCCGGACGTGAACAGGAATTTGCAGCCCGGGCGGCGACGTGCCACCTCGTCGACCAGTTGTCGTCCATTCATCGGTCCGCGGATGACGACGTCGGTAAACAGCAGATCGATGTCCTGGCCCGTATCGATGACGGCCATGGCTTCGGCGGCGTCTTCGCACGCAAGCGCGCGATAGCCAAGGTCCTTCAGCTGGGCCATGACCAGGTGGCGGACCAGCGCGTCGTCCTCGACGACGAGGATCATCTCGCCGTCACTTCCCTCATCCGGCCACGGATCCTCCTCGGTGAGGTCGGACGCCTCGGTGGCGAGCGGCAGGTAAAGCTTGACCGTCGTGCCGTGCCCCTCTTCGCTGTAGATCATGATGTGGCCGGCCGACTGCTTGACGAAACCGTAGACCATGCTGAGGCCGAGCCCGGTGCCCTTGCCTGGCCCTTTCGACGTGAAGAACGGTTCGAACACCTTGCTCAGGATCTCCGCCGGAATGCCGGTGCCGGTATCGCTGACCGCGACCATCACGTAAGGTCCCGGCTGGACCTCGGTGTGCTCGCTGGCGTAGTGCTCGTCGAGGTGGACGTTGCGCGTCTCAAACAGGAGCTTGCCGCCACCCGGCATGGCGTCGCGGGCGTTGATTGCCAGATTGAGCAACGCCGTCGTCAGCTGGCTGGGGTCGACCAGCGCGTGGCTGGCCTGGTCGTCGAGCGAGACGTCGATCGCGATCTGCTCGCCGAGCGTCGGGCGCAGCAGTCGGGCCGTATCGACAATGAGAGCGTTGACATCGGTTTCGCGCGGCTGCAGCGGCTGGCGTCGGGCAAAGGCCAGCAGATGTCGCGTCAGTTCCGCGCCGCGATCGGCGGCGGTGCTGATCATCCGGGCGATCTTGGCCATTTGCTCGTCCTTCTCGACGGCCCGCGTCAGGATGCCGATCGTGCCGGTGATCACCGTCAGGATGTTGTTGAAATCGTGGGCCACGCCGCCGGTCAGCTGGCCGATGGCATCCATCTTCTGGGCTTCGCGCAAACGCTCCTCGGCGGCGATTTTGTCGGTCAGATCGCGCACGAAACCGTTGAATATGAACCCCTGCCCGCGCTCAAGCGCGGTAACGCTGAGTTCCACCTTGATTTCCTTGCCGTCCCGCCGCAGCGCGTCTAGCTCGACGCGGCGCCCGAGGATCCGGCTCTCGCCGGTGGCGAGGAATCGGGCAAGTCCGTCGGCGTGGCCAGCGCGATGCGCTTCGGCGACGATCAGATCGCCGAGCCGCTGGCCGATCGCCTCATGGCGCGACCAACCGAACAGGATCTCCGCCTGCGAGTTCCAGTCGGTGATCAGACCGGCGTCATCCATCTGGATGAACGCGTCGAGCGCGGTATCGACGATCTTGCGCGCCAATTGCTCGCTATCCTGCAGGGCGCGACGGGTACGGTTGCTTTCGGTAATGTCGCGCGCCGTCTTCGAGGCTCCGACGATCTCGCCCGACGACGACCACAGCGGCGAGATGCTGAGCGAGATATCGAGGCAGGTGCCGTCTCGGTGCAGCCGTTGCGTTTCAAACAGCATGATTCGTTCGCCGCGTCCGACGCGGGCCAGAATCTCCCGGGTTTCGTGCCGACGATCGAACGGCGTGATGATATCCAGCGACTCCCCCACCATTTCGTTCGCCGAATAGCCAAACAGGCGTTCGGCGGCTGGATTCCAGGCGGTAATCATGCCGTCGAGTGTCTCGGTGACGATGGCGTCGTTGGATGATTCGATGATGGCGCTAAACAGCTGCTCGCGCTCGCCATGCCGTTTGCGCATCTCCTCGGCATGCTCGCTCACCACCCCGAGCAGGCGGGCCAATTCGGTCTGCAGGACACCGGTTTCGATCAGCAGCACCGTCAAGACGAGCGTCGCGGCGACGAGGCCGTAGATGCGGCCGACATAGAAGCCGAGATCGAAGCGGGCGGTATTGAACACCGCCGACAGGCCGATGTCGCATATCCAGGCGCAGAGAACGACCATCAGCCAGACATCGAGGATCGAATGCGGCCGGCGGCGCCACAGGATCAACACCGCGACCAAGTTCAGCGCCCAGACCGACGACACGACGCCGTCCATCACCGGCGTGTAGCGCCCCTCGCTGAGGAGCACCGGCAGGAAATCGTGCAGGGCGGTGGCCACATAGGCCAACAGGCCGGCGACGACAGCGACGCACGTCAGGGACAGAGTCGCGGCGCGGAGGGTCGAGACCCGAAGCCGACCCTCCGTTGGTTCATCCTTGGCGAAGGCATAGGCAATCGTCAGCAGCGGAAATCCAGCGTGCCAGAACATGTAGAGCCAGACGGTCGTCTGCCCGCCTGTCGGCAGCAAACCCGATGGGCCGAACAGCCCGGGGAAGGTCAAGGCATGAACAATTGCCAGAAACGCCGTGAAGAAATATCCGCAGGCAAGGATCAACAGTGACCGCAATTGCAGCACCGAAAATTGCACAAGCAGAAATACAACCGTGAATAGGTCTATTACCGATAGGACAAACTGATATATGCCAATGAATGCTGGAAACTGGGGCAGTTTGGCGGAGGCAAACGGAATAACGGCAAGAAACAGGATCGCCGACATTGAAACAACAACGAGCGCGGTTCGACGATCGAACGCAGTTGCCGGAACCGTGGCCAGAAAATAGCCTCGTTCATTGCTTTTCTGCATCAAGGCCTCCGCAAACACTTCTTGGCTTCGGTATCGGTGAAAACAAGCCCGAGCTAAGCTACAATTCGTCGCCAGATGCGTTAATCAGTATACATGATTCTCCGGACTGCGAACCTAATTGCAGCGAACGCCATTGCAGTCGGAATCCCGGACACGGAGGCAATTGCCGAGGCCTGTCAGCTCGGCTGCCTCGTGTCCAAGCGCTTCGCAAAATGTCGAACCTGGCGCGGCGATCCGGTCCGACGACGCCTCAGCCGGGCAGCGTGGGGAGTTTGTCGCGCAGTTCGAACAGAATGGTCCGCGCCACGATCAGGAACGGCAGTGCCAGGAAGGCGCCAACCGCCCCCCACATCCACGTCCAAAACACAATCGCCGTAAAGACAACGAAGATGTTGAGCTCGAAGCGGCGGCCGAGCACTGCCGGAACGATGATATTGTCGCAGATGATGTGTGCAAGGAGATAGCACGCGGCCGGAAGCAGCGCGAACGCGAGCGTACCGTGCAAGACTAGGCCGGCAGTCGCCAGCGAGGCGGCCACAACAAGGGGGCCGATGATGGGAACGAAGCTCGCCACAAATGCCAGCGTCGCCCACACGGCTGGCTTCGTCAATCCAAAGGACCAGGCAATGAGCATGGTCGCGAGCGCGAGCCCCAGATAGATCAAGGCTGTCGTACGAAAGTAATGCGCCAAAGCCGCTTCGGCAGCATTCAGCGCGCGCAGCACCGCGAGACGCCGGCCGCGCGATCGGCTGACAAGAATGGCCCGGCGACGTAGGGTACCGCGGCCAAGCACAAAAAAGATCAGCGCGGCAAAGAACACGAGCATTTGCCCGAGGGCTGGCGTCAGGCTTTGCGCGAAACCGGTGAGCGACGACAGATTGATCTCCGGCAGGCTTGCCGGCGGCGCATTGTTCGGCTCGCCACCAAATAGTTGGGACTTGAGGCTAGCGAGCGGCTGCAGAATCGACGTGACGCCCGCCACCAGCCGCGCTCCGAGCACTGGCGCCTGATCCAGGAGGCTGCCAAGTGGCTCTGCAAGGGCCACGACTAGAAAAGACACACCGACGATTATCCCGACTACCAGGACAAGGCCGGCCAGAAGTGGCGGGACGCCGATCTGCTGGCCACGATCGCCAATATGCGCAAGCACGCAGCCGATCAGTACTGCGGCGACAAGCGGCATGATCAGTGAGGCGCCGAGGTGCAGGACAACCAGAGTGGCCAGCACGAACAGGCCGATGATCGAAGCCTCGGCGCCGCGGTGAAGCAATGACACGGGCGTATCCGAAGGCTGATGAGGCACAGAACTGTCGAGCCTCGAGTCCCGAAACTGCCTTATTTGCTGCACTGTCACACCCGTAAGCAAGTTGGCCGCGCTGCCAAATGGACGTCGTGCTGCAGGACCAATTCGGCGAGCGGCATTTCGCCCTTGGTGGCAGCCAACGCCACGTTCGCTTTCAAAGCCGGGGTGTGGTTCCTGCGCGGTTGTCTCGACATCTACTCTCCCGTTCGCCAAGCCGTCATCGTTGGCCGCAGGCGGAAATGCCACATCTCGATCCGGTTCAGATTTCCGAATCCACTTCTTCCCTCAAGCGCGCTTTACGACGCACTTCAGCCGATCAACCGCCCCTGAGGCGGCATCGGCGGCACTTCTGGGCCGCCGATGTCCGTTGTTGTGCGTCCACGGAACGTGGGCCTCATGGACTGATCAGCACTGTCCCGGCGCTTTGCAAGGCTCGGTCGGCGTCTTGGCATCTTTGGGCTTGGCTGCCGCGTCCTTCGGCGGCGGAGTTTGGGCCGCCGGCTTGTTGGCCGGTTCCGTCATCTTCTCAGCTGGCTTGGTGTCCTGCTGCGCCGCAGGCTTATCGATAGGAGCCTTGGTCTCTTGCTTGGTCGGAGCAACGGCTGCCGGCTTTTCGACCGCAGCCTTGGTCTCTTGCTTCGATGGAGCAATGACTGCTGGCTGAGGCTTCGGTTGTCCCGCAACAGGCTCCTTCGGAACTGCATCCTGGTTGTGCGTGCGCTTCCAATCCGCAGGCAAGGCATCCTTGCCATGACGCCATTTGTCATCAGAAAACCATGGGCGCGATTCGTAGTGGCTGCCCCAGTACTCGTTCAGCGAGAACACGACGACCGGCGACCGGAATTCATCATAGTGCTCGGCGAGGGCGAAGCGTTCGGAGCCGCGGACAAAGGCAATCCGGGATCCGCTGAACCAGCCGCGTTCGCCTTCCGCGCTGACGTCGCACCAATCATGGCGGTCGAGGCAGCCGAGGACGTCAAGCACCTCCCCACTGCTGACGGAGCCGATGCTGGGATATTCCTCGCCGGGGCCGGCCCGTAACGTGGCCGATCCGATCGCGACCGCTTCAGCTGCAAAGGCCGATGACGATAGCAGGCAGGCCGCAAGTGCCAGTCCCAACCTATAGCTTCCAACATATGGTTTCATTTCATGTGCTCCCTGCACTTCGGATGATTGCTACTCGACGAGTAATTCTGGAATATCCAGCCATATCTGGATCGAAGTATAGCTATAGTCCCAAGAGTTGATTCTCATTTCGAGGTAATTTGCCGATCGAACACAAGAGACGGCATTCACCTAGAGTCGAGCATGCGACGATCTCTCTGGTCGGACTTCAAATGCGATCAACGATCTCAAATGGGAGAGCATTTGTGTGCGCTGCCCAAATTGGGCACCGGAGTAGATTCCGACCCCGGATCGACCCACACCAATCAGATGTCGGATTTTGCGTGGGTGGCCCGCAGCCGAGACGAGTCTGACGTCGGTGATTGGTCGCCCCGGCGGACAACAAGCACGGCCTATTGGAACTCCATGGGCCGTGCACACCATGACTATGTCGGCGACGGTGGTTCATCGCCGCTATCAGGGCTGATCCGTGAGGCGAGAAAGGCGATCGTCCCCAAGGTCGCGGCGCCGGTCATGAAGCGCGACCGCAGGATCATCGGAAGGAGCGAAGTGGCCGCGACTGCCAGCAGGGCGCCTCCGACCGGTGAGGAAGGTGCCAACTTCCGATCGTTCCGATTGATGATCAGAATTCCGGCCAGCAATGCGACGGCCAGAGCAAGAGTTGTGACAGCCAGAGCGAACATCGCTGTCACCGTGCCATAAGCATCGGCCAGGAACACAACTGCCCCAGCCATCGCCGCGCTGCTGGCGATCAGCAGCAACAACCCGACGACCAAATAGAGAAGACCGTTCCGTCTGGCGCGTCGCACCTTCACGCCGAAATCCCGTGACAGGAAGGACACCAGGAGGGGCACCAGGCGCTCGATCATCGGTCAGCGCCGGCTGGCGAGCGCGAGCAGAAAGCCAATGCCTGCGGCGAGGCCGAGCGCCTGCAGCGGACGGGTCTGGACACGGGCAACGACGTCCTTCTCCAGCGCCACGAAATCATTGCGAATGCCCTCAAGGACGCTCTGCGAGGCCTCGATGGCATCATTTGCGACATTGCCGGCCTTGGCGCGGTAGGCGCCTGCCGTGTCCGCTCCGGCTGCTGCAACGGTCTTGGCTAGCCCGGAGATGTCGCTCCTGAGCTTCTGCAGCTGGGTTTCAATGTCAGACGCTTGCATGATATTCTCCTCGTCGACTGGGCTATGATCAATTGTGTCGAGTTTGTGGCCGGTATCGATGCGGGCTGAAGACATGTCTTGCCTCTTTTTGCTTTGAAGATTATAAGTTATATTGGAAATATATCCAGCAAACGTCGATAATGACAGGATCGGAAAGTACCCAGATACTTCTATATGCGAATTTGATGTTCAATATGAGCGCATATTTCGGCACCGCTAAGAAGAATAATTGTCGATATCCAAAGCCACATCAGCAGAACAACAACGGTCGCCAACGATCCGTACATGGCCGAATAGGTGCTCAGTGTCGACACATACCAGGAGAACAGGGCCGAAGCGGCTACCCAGACCAGCGAAGCAGCGATCGCTCCAGGCAGGATCCAGACAATCCCCCGCGATCGGCGGGACGGGCCGACTTGATAGAGCATGATGACGGCGCCGAACACCGGTGCATAGAACAGCGGCCAGCGTAAGAACTGCACCACGAACTTGGTCTCGGGTTGCAATGCCAACAAGATCATCAGGCTTGGAATGCCCGCGGTAACAAATAGTGTGACGATCGCGATGAATACACCAGCCAACGTAAACATGAAGGATTCGATCGTTAGCCGCAGATAGGAGCGCGTCTCCCTGATGCCGTAGATCACGTTCAATGACTCGAAAATAACCTTGACGGCTGCATTGGAGCTCCACAGCGCCAACGCCAGCGAAACAATCAAGGTCAATGACAGGCTGCTGCTCGGTTGGTTGGCCAACCGGATCGCCTGTTCTTCGATCAACTGCCGAGCGGCATCCGGGAGCAGGGCAGTGAATGTTGCGATTTGCGACGGGATGCTTGTCGGCGTCGTGAACAAGCCGTAGACCGAAACCAGCACTGAAAGGCCCGGCACCATCGACAACAGAGCGTAAAAGGCGACCCCTGCCGCAACCGACAGAACGCGGTCGTCCTGAACGCCCTTGGCCGAGCGCAGCAGGATCTCCGTCCAGCCCAGCAACGTCATATGGTCAGGTGATCTGGAAAAACGCCCTTTGGCGATATCGGCGACCCTACGCTCTTCGTGGCGTTGCATTGTGCCCAGTCCACGGCCGGCCGCCGCGGCGAGTGCCGCCAAAACGATGAATCGTACTAAGCGGGCCATGCGCCGTCACTCGGGATTGATGTCGAAGCGCCAAGGGCGATCCGCGCTCTGCGAGTTGCCCTGCATCGACGTACGCTTGGCGATTGGTATCCGGCCTCGACATTTGCCGTTCGGGTCGACGACCGGGCGGAAGGTAACATCGAGATCGTGGTCAGCCACGCAAACGAACCGCACGTTTTCAGTGAAAGAACAGATAAAGGAGAATGATGACCGGAATCGGTACGCCGATAAGCCAAAGTAGAATGCCGCGGCCCACAGGACTCTCCATTCGTTGAATAGTGGTTTCGGTTGAATTTCACGCTAGCCGCCAGACATGTGTCCCCGAGCTTGCGATGAGAGAGGCCGTAGTCCGTGGCATCCCATTTAGATTTCCGGCGCCAGATGGGCCCGGCCTCGGATGAGGCGGTGATCGCTTCGGCGATCATCAGCGGCGCTGTTTAGGCTGTGATCTTGGGGCTCCAGGCGAGACACATCATGCAGATGGCGATGGCCGCCGGCGGGTCGTCGTCAAGTCAGAGCAGCGAACTCGAACACTTAAGCCATTGATAGAAAATGATATTCACATCATTGCTTCAAATGCTGGCGGCAGTTCGCAGATTTGGTCTCCTCACGGTCAAAGTGTGTTCGCAAAAGAGAAGTTCTGGCCAGATTGACCAGAACCTCAGGTCTGGGAGGAACATTCAGGGGAGAATTCATCAAAGGACAGACAATCTGCGCTGCCATGGATCTCCCGGTGAATTCTGAACAATACATATCGGTGACGGTTTTGTTCCAGCATCGGATTCTACTCATGTCATGGAAATTCGCACAACACGTCGATATATATTCGGATTCATGGTTGGCGCTGGCGGATGTTCGGATATCGATTTTTCGATCTGCTCTGTGTCGTGGAAATGCGGGCCTTACGCAGTTTCAATCATGGCGCGGCCGACATCTGTCGCTTGACGACCTTGGGCTTGCTGACGTGTTCGTCAGTCTGGCCGTTCGGCCAGCCTCGCCGCCGGCCATGCGGATGTCCGCGGTGTCGCTTCCATCCGCATGGCCAACGCAAACTCGCTATTCCAGCTCCGGCGTCGTTGGCGGTGTACCGTTGAGCGGCCGCCTCGGGGCTTTGCGGCGCCGCGAGACTTGGCCGTTGTCGCCCTGGTTCAATTCGAGCTCGGTAGAGAGGCTGCCTTCGAATTCCTTCCGGAATCCCGCCTCGATCTGCTCGTCGATGTCCTTTGCCGTCATCTGGCGCCCGTCGCTGCGTATTCGTTCCGGCGCACTCGTGGCTGATGACCTTCGGGGACCATCGGATCGTGTATTCTCACTCATGCAAGGCCCCTTTCTTCAACTCGGTGTTGCTGCGCCCACGGAGTCAATGTGCACGCACTCGCCTCCGGTCTCTGACGCCGGTGTTGGACAGGTCAATCGATCGGACGAGTTGCGCGGGACGAGTAAGGCACCGTCCCGCGACCGTCTACAGCAAAGCAGCCGTCGCCCGCTAGCTATTGGCCTGAAGCCTAATTTTGGTTGTACTGTCCGTCCGGCCGATCATGCCTGCGATGATCTCTCGGCCGATCCATGTCTCGAACACAGTGATGGAGGTCGGGACTGTAGTGGTGGCCATTGTCGCAGTGTTCGCGCCGATGATCGACATTCTGTTGGTCGCCGATCTTCAGCTGGATGAGCGGATCTGCCATCGCCGGCCCGGCAGTCGAGGCCAATAGCGTGATAAAGACCGCTGAAAGTATGTGAATCGTTCTCATCGGGACACCCCTCTTCGGTCATCAGTGTAAGTGCTATTTCCGCCCGAGTGTCCAAGTGGATGTAATCTCTTTGACGCTGGAGCACGCAGCTCAGTCCAAAAAATCGCCCACAGGATATACGGATCGACAGCGACTATCGCCGATTTTGCCTGTAGAGGAAGCCGCGGAATCTACTCAGACTGCATCCGACTGGCCTGATGTGCCCGTTGTGGCGTGTGTTGCGGCCGGGTGGCGAAGACCGCGAGACCGCACCCGAAGCGGCCCGCAAACCGTGAGAGGGCGATCAGATCCGGTCGGACAATACCAAGGGCTCGACGATGATGAGGATCAGGCCAACACCGCCACTGGGGTAGTAGCCCCAATTTGCGCTGTGGGGCCAAGTCGCGCAGGCCCGATAACAATGAGTATGAGGACGATCAGCAGGATACCGCCAATGCTCATGGGGTGCTCCAATGGGCGGTGCCGCGCAACTGTCGCAGCCTGCCCGAACTGGCAGCTTACGAAGCGGTGGCTGCGTGCCGTATCGTGTCGGCGGACAACCTTGGGGCCCTCCTAGACGTTATGACCGTGCATTGAGTTCGGTGGTCCACCCCCTCGTGCAATAGAGAAACGAGGGTTGCTCGGACGAACCGAGCCGAGCCTCATGGAGGGCGGACCATGAAGGAGTATAGCGAAGCGTTCGTGGGTTTCGATACAGCCAAAGAGAAGTATGCGGTTGCGATCGCCGAGGCTGGTCGGGACGGTGAGGTCCGATACTTCGGAGCGATCGACAGCGCGCCGAATGTT
>JARLJB010000082.1 GCA_031291415.1 Telmatospirillum sp. | reverse complement strand
GTCCGTCGGTGACGACGGCCGCCAAGCGTAGAACAGGGGGGTGCAGGCCGTAACGTAAGTGAACCTATTGAGCCTCGAAAATTCACGCGGGAACCGACGCCGTCCTGAAGGTGGGCCGTCCTGAAGGTGGAAGGTCCCAGCCGAACCGGCGTTAGGCTGCAAATGCCATGCGAGCCGGGGAGTGTCCCGCCGGGGTCCGAGGGGATGGCATGCACACAAACGGAAACACGACGCAACCTGGGAGGTCTCGTCGTCTCCATCGGGACAGTGGCCCGGTGGTAACCGAAAGCAAGGGAAACCGGAGCGACGGAGACGGACGGCGAGACGTCGGGGGCGGCCATAGTACCGAGGAAGCCGGGTAATGCCGGTGGAGGGAAGGGCCGTCGGGTTTTGGATTCGCTGGAAGGAAACACATGACAGGACTCAGAACCGAAATTGATGTGTCCCCACAACTCCAGCGGATAGCGTTCAAAGCAAAACAGGACATGCGCGTAAGATTTACGTCGTTGGCCCATCTGCTGACGCCGGATTTTCTGAAAGCGAGCTTCAAGAAGCTCAACCAGCACGGGGCTCCTGGCCCGGACGAAGTGACGATGGAGGCGTTCAAGGGCAACCTTGACGCCGAGATCGACGGCGTCTGGCAGGACCTGCGGGCTGGCAGATATCGGGCGTCACCGGTACGGCGGGTATACATTCCCAAAGCGAACGGCAAGCGCCGCCCGCTCGGGGTGCCGACGGTCCGGGACAGGACGGTGCAGCGGGCGGTGGGAGAACTCATTGGCACGGTCTATGAGCCGTACTTCAAGGACTTCTCCCATGGGTTTCGGCCCGGCCGCTCGACCCACGATGCACTGGAAAGCCTGCGTGTCACCATCAACCGCACCCCCATCCGCTGGGTGGTGGAGGCCGATATCGCCCGTTATTTCGATACGGTCAACCACCAATGGCTGATGAAGTTCCTTCAACACCGTATCGCCGACCGGACGCTTCTGCGCCTGGTGGCGAAATGGCTGAAGGCCGGGGTCATGGAAGGTGGCGTCGTCGGGCGCAGCGACGAGGGCACTCCGCAAGGCGGCCCCCTCACTCCCTGAACGCAAAAGGTAACTTTTGTCGGCGAGTCGCGATTTCCCAGTGGAAGGCGACGGTTCGTTGCCGGTCGGTGGCTTCGTCTGTGGCGTGGGGATCGAGTGACGGATGGTGATGGCATCGTCATCGACCAAAACTTCCTTGACCAGCAGGCGGACTATTCTTTGTCGGTCGTTGACGTCCAATGATTCCGCCGACTCGCGCAGTCGTTGGAGGAATGCGGTCAGGGTTTCAGCCAAGCGTAAGAACGACATCCGATCGGCGGCTTGATCGAGGATCGCCTGCAACTCTGCCCGCATGCCCTGTTCGCGGGCGCGCAGTTCGGGCATGCGGTGCCGCAGTTCGTCCAGGGACAGGAGTTCTTCTTGATAGGCGGTGACCAGCCGCTCCATGCTCTTGCCGACCCGCGTGAGTTCTCGTTCGAGATCCCCTTGCCGCCGTTTCGTCGGTTCAGCCGCACGGGCCGCGTCAAGGCGCCGGTCGAGTTCGGCACTGATGAGCGCCGGGTCCTCGATCAGTCGGATCACCTCCTGCCACACGATCTGGTCGAGTAGATCCTGCCGGATTGGCCGGCTGTCGCAGACGGCTCCGCCAAGATGACGCCAGGCATCAGACCCCAGGCAGCGGTAATAATGGATTTTGCGCGCCGAACTGCGGGTCGAGGTCCGCGACAGCGCGTAGCCGCATTTGCGGCACGATACCAGTCCTTGCACGATGCTCGGCTCAATGGTCCGGCGCGGTGCGAAGCGCTTGTTGTCGGTCAGGCGCTCCGCCGCCAACGCGAAGGTCGCTTCGCTGACAAGGGCCGGCACCGGCACTTCGATCCATTCGTCGCGCGGTCGCTCTTGGGCGCTGGTCTTCTCGCCGTGGGCCGCCCGGCCCGATAAGCGAAACGGCTTCGTCACCTTTTGCCTCGGCCCGATCTGTGTCTTGTTGAAGCAGGCCGTGCCCTTGTAGGCCGGATTGCGCAACATGCCCCATACGACCGACCGTTCCCAGCGGGTGACCCGCCGACGTGTCGGTGGCCCCATCTCCCGTAGTAACCGGGCAATGGCGCCGATGCTCAGGCCGTCGACCGTGTATTTTTCGTACACGAACCGCACGACCTCCGCCTCGGCGGCGTCGATCTCATAGCGTGCCGGTGCGTCGTTCGTCTTGCGAATGTAGCGGTAGCCATAGGGCGCGCCACACAGAACCGAGACCTCGCCAGCCTTGGCGCGATGGCGCTTGCCACGCCGTGACCGTTCGAGAATCTGCGCCCGTTCGTATTCGGCGATCATACCCTGGAACTGCAGCATCAGCTGATCTTCCGGCGTGCCGGAATGCGGTGCCTTAATGAAAATGGTTTCGACACCGTGGCGGGCGAACTCTTCGGTCAGGAGAACCTGATAGGCATATTTTCTGCTCAATCGATCCGGCGAATGGATCAAAACGGCCTGGATGTAGCCTTCGGCCGCGAGATCGCGCAGTCGCTCCAGGCCCGGCCGCAGCAGACTGGCACCGCTGAACCCTGCGTCTTCGATCACCCATTCATCGGGCACGCTGAACCCCTGTTCGCGCGCGAACTCGATCAGTGCCGCCGTCTGGCTGGCGATCGTGTTCTCCTCCTTCTGTTGCTCGGAGGACACTCTGGCGTAAATCGCGGCGGTCTTCATCGCTCTTCCCCCTCACGCGCGATCCAGTACCGACGACACGAACCTGTTGCGGAACCAGAATCCCATAGACCTGCTCCAGTTTGGCGGCGAGGAGACGGTCGAAGGCTTGCTCAAGATGGACGCTGCGATCATTGGTGCCACGCCGCTCAGCCATTGCCGCCGGCTTCGCCGAGAAACGCGCGCAGCGCCTGGCTCACCATGTCGCTGATCGTCGTTCCCTCCGCCGCCGCTCGTGCTCGAATGGAATCGACCAAGCTGGGCGCCAGCTTGAATGTCACCGCCGTGGTCGGTTCGGCAGGGGCAACGGGCCGGCCGATCGATTGGGCTTCCTCGATGTATCGATAAGCCTGGCGTCGGGACATTGCGAATTGGCGCGACAATGACACGGCAGCCTCCGCCACACTCAGCCCACGCGCGAGCAACCCATGGGCAGCATTCAGACGTTCGGTCTTCTGCATATCGGTAGATCGCATCATGTGACATAAGCATATTACTCTTTACGGCGCAAATCAAGCACGGAACGAGAACGATCAAGCGGAATTGTCCGATCGAAGGTGAAGTTACCTTTTGCGTTCAGGGAGTGCTGCCCGCCCCTTGCGGCGTTCCCCTGTCCGTTTCATGCCACTCACCGCTCTCCAGGATACCGGCCCGTAGCCACCGTTCAATCAGCCGGAGGATACGGGGATCGGCGATCCTGTGCGCCACCATCCGCAGCAGCCACTCGTGGTCAACCGAGTCGAAGAAGCTGCGGATGTCGGCATCGAGCACCCAGTTCACGCGCTGGCTCATGATCGCAGTGTGAAGCGTGTCAAGGGCCATGTGCGGGTTGCGGCCGGGACGGAAACCATACGAGAAGCCGAGAAAATCGACCTCGTAGATGGCGCTCAGGACCTCGGCGACGGCACCTTGGACGATCTTGTCCTCCAGCGTCGGCACGCCGAGGGGCCTTTGCCCGCCATCGGCCTTGGGGATGAAGACCCGCCGCACCGGCTGGGGCCGGTAACGGTCGGTGTGGATGCGTTCGCACAGGTCCCGAAGGTTGTCTTCGAGGTTGTGCTCATAGGTGTCCACGGTCATCCCATCGATTCCCGCACTTGCCTGCCGCCGCTGTCGCCGGAAGGCCCGTTCCAGGGCGGTCCGATCAATGTGGTGCAGCAGGGCGGTGAAACGGGTCTGGGCAGCCCGTCGGGCTGCCGCGTTCACCCGCGCGAGGTTGGGCGGCAGAGCAATCCGGCCCAGTGTCCGGCCTCTGGCCTCCCCGCTCGGGGTCCCTTCGGGCCGGCCCCTTCCCTCGGCGCATCTCGTTTCCTTCGATGGCGTCATTGGTACTATGAACCAGTCCGACTCCCGACCTCGGCTCGGGCGGCAGCTCCGGCAGTGCCTCGCTGTCGCCCCCCGCCGGAGACCAGTCCGGCGGCCCCGGTCGGGCCTCTCATGTTCCGACGATTACCTTCCATGCGTGACCCGGCCTTCGACCCCGGCGGAGCGTCGCCATCTCGCGTAACGATAGCGAACATGCTGCCTTCGTGGATAGGAAACCCACTCGGCCTCCGCGAACTTCCACCTTTCGAGGCTCAATCCCGCACCCCGCATGGCCCCTGTCTACACTTCAGACCCCGCGTTACCGCGACGCCCGCAAGACTCGGTCCCGGCCTGCCCGCTGAGGCTCTAGCCGGATGGGACTTGCACCCATAAGCATTCGTCAGCTTAGCATGACGTACTCCCAGGGCGTGGTGTAAGAGCGATTTTTGATCACAACCGAAGGGCGGCGAAGCCGACCGTAGGTTG
>JARLJB010000081.1 GCA_031291415.1 Telmatospirillum sp. | reverse complement strand
GTCCGCAAGCTCATCACTATCCTCAACGCCCTGGTCAGGGACGCCAAGCCATGGCGGGATTTACCCGAAGCTGCCGCTGCCTGACAAAGACAGTTGCTGAGGGGGCAGTGATCGGTTCCGATCACTGCAATTTGGTATAAGTCGCCGTCGAGCCGATCGAGGTTAAAAGTCCGCCCATTCGGCCAGGACCTCGGGATCGGTCTCGATCGCCCGCCGGTTCTTCGCCAATTCCCCGATTTCATTCCGAGGCAATAGGCGGCAGACCGCCCAAGCGGCCGCCACCCGCACCAGGGATGATGGATCGCCCAGATGTTCGGCGACGACCGGCGCCATCGCCGGAAGCCCACTGTTGCCAAGCGCAATCAACACATTGCGGAGCATTCTGTCACGTCCGATCCGCTTGATCGGCGATCCGGCGAACAGCATGCGAAACGCCCCGTCGTCGAGCGACGCCAGATCGGCCAGCCGTGGCGCCAGCAATTCCGCCCGCGGAAGATAGGCAGCCTCTGTGGTCGGTCGCGCAAACTTGTTCCAGGGGCAGACGGCCAGGCAGTCGTCGCAGCCATAGATCCGGTTGCCCAGAAGCGGACGAAGATCGGGGAGGACATGTCCCTTATGTTCGATCGTCAGATAGGAGATGCAGCGGCGCGGATCGATTTTTCCATCGGCCAGAGCGCCGGTCGGACAGGCCGTTTCACAGGCCCGGCAGTGGCCGCAATGATCCGGTTCCGGCGAATCGGGGGGAATTTCGAGAGTGGTGAACAATTCGCCAAGGAACAGCCACGAACCGAAATCGCGGGACACCAGATTGGTGTGCCGTCCCTGCCAGCCGAGACCGGCGCTGGCAGCCAGAGGTTTTTCCATCACCGGCGCCGTGTCGGTGAACACCTTGACCTCGGCCCCATATGCCTCGACGAACCATCGGGCGAACGCCTTCAGGCGCTTCTTCAGGACGTCGTGATAGTCGCGTCCACGCGCGTAGACGCTGATATGGCCGCGCTCGGGATGGCCGAGGACGGCCAAAGGATCGCCGCCCGGTCCGTAATTCTCCGCCAGAACGATGACGCTTCGCGCGTCGGGCCACAATTCCCGCGGGGCCATCCGGCGTTCCGCGGTCTCGGCCATCCAGACCATGTCGCCATGCCGTCCGAGAGCCAGATATCGCAGCAATCCCTCGCCCGCTCCGGGGACGGGATCGGCGGTCGCGAACCGCGCCGCGACGAACCCGAAGGCCAGCGCCTGGGCGCGGATCGCTTCCTTCATGAGGTTACCCCCGGCCGCGATAGGGTGCGACCCCCTGATCGGGCAGCCACAATCCTTCCGGTGGCACGCCGGTCTGCCAGAAGACGTCGATCGGGATGCCACCGCGCGGGAACCAGTAGCCGCCGATCCTGAGCCACAGGGGCGACAGGGCGTCGACCAGGCGCTTGCCGATATTCACCGTGCAGTCTTCATGGAAGGCGCCATGATTACGGAAGCTCGCGAGAAACAGCTTCAACGACTTGCTCTCGACCAGCAATTCATCCGGGACATAGTCAATCACCAGATGCGCAAAATCCGGCTGGCCGGTGATCGGGCAAAGCGAGGTGAATTCCGGAGCGGTAAACCGGACGACATAAAGCGTTCCAAGATGCGGGTTGCGCACCGTCTCGAGGACCGCCTGGTCGGGCGTTTCCGGAATCTTGCCCGGACCGCCCAGTTGCGTCAGATTGCCATAGATGGTTTCGACCATGCGTATCCCCCGTCAAAGCGGCTCGATATCGCCGGCCCCCTGCAGGGCGGCAAAATCGGCGGCGTACTGGCAAAGGCGTCGCTCGGCGATGGCGCCGCGCAGATCGCGCATCAGATCCTGATAATAATATAGGTTATGCCAAGTCATCAGCATCAGGCCAAGGACTTCCTCGGCCTTGGCCAAATGATGCAGATAGGCGCGGCTATAGTGCCGGCAGGCCGGACAGCCGCAGGCGTCATCCAATGGACGAGGGTCGTCCTGATGGCGGGCATTACGGATGTTGACGGTACCCCGACGCGTGAAGGCCTGTCCGGTCCGGCCCGAGCGGGTCGGCATGACGCAATCAAACATGTCAATGCCGCGCATCACCGAGCCGACGATGTCGGCCGGCTTGCCGACGCCCATCAGATACCGGGGACGATCGGTGGGCAGAAGCGGCGTCGTGACGTCAAGGATCCTGAACATCTCCGGCTGCCCCTCGCCGACCGCCAGGCCGCCGACGGCATAGCCATCGAAACCGATGGCCGTCAGCGCCGCCACCGATTCAGCGCGCAAGTCGGCATAGACGCTGCCCTGGACGATGCCGAACAGACCATAGCCCGGCCGTTCGGTGAAGCCTGCCTTGGAACGCGCCGCCCAGCGCATGGACAGTCGCATCGACTTGGCCGCCACATCTTCGCTGGCCGGGAACGCCGTGCATTCATCGAGGCACATGGTGATGTTGGAATCGAGCTGCCGCTGGATCTCCATCGACCGCTCCGGCGTCAGCACATGACTGCTGCCGTCGAGATGCGACTGGAAGGTCACGCCCTCCTCAGTCATCGTCCTGAGCTTGGCCAGACTCATCACCTGGAACCCGCCCGAATCGGTAAGAATCGGCTTGTTCCAGTTCATGAAGCGATGCAGGCCACCCATCCGCTCGACACGCTCGGCGCCCGGACGCAGCATCAGATGGTAGGTGTTTCCGAGAATGATCTCGGCGCCGGTCGCCGCCACCGAGTCCGGCATCATCGCTTTGACCGTGCCCACCGTGCCCACCGGCATGAAGGCCGGCGTATGGATCGCGCCATGCGCCGTCTGCACCTCGCCCAGGCGGGCCGCGCCGTCTTCGCCAAGCAGGCGGAAACCGAAAGCTGTCACTGGGGATCCTCCGCCCGCTCCAGCAAGGATGCGTCGCCATAGGAATAGAAGCGGTACCCGCTGGTCACCGCATGGGCATAGGCGGCCTTCATCCGGTCAAGGCCGGCCAAGGCCGAAACCAGCATGAACAGCGTCGACCGGGGCAAATGAAAATTGGTCAATAGAAGATCCACCATGCGGAAACGATAACCTGGAGTGATGAAGATATCGGTCAATCCGTCGAAGGTCTGCATCCGTCCATCCTCCGTCGCGGCGCTTTCGAGCAGCCTGAGCGAGGTTGTTCCGACGGCGACGATACGGCCCCCGGCCGCCTTCGTCGCATTGATCCGGGCCGCTGCGTCGGCCGCCACATGGCCCCGCTCGGCATGCATCTTGTGATCGCGCGTGTCGTCGGCCTTGACCGGCAGGAAAGTGCCGGCCCCGACATGCAAGGTGAGCGTCACGCGGCCAACTCCCCGCCGGTCGAGCGCCTCCAGCAGATCGGTGGTGAAATGCAGGCCGGCGGTCGGCGCCGCCACCGCTCCCGGCTCGCGGGCATAGACCGTCTGGTAATCCTCGCGGTCGCGGGCATCGGCGCCGGCCGGCCGCTTGATATAGGGCGGCAGCGGCATCGTCCCGAACCGTTCGAGAGCGGCCATCAGGGCGATTCCGCCGCGGTCAAAGCGCAGGACCACTTCGCCCGCCTCGCCTTTTTCCGCAACCTCGGCGGAAAACTCCGGCGCGAACACCAGATGATCGCCGGCCGAGAGCTTCTTGGCCGGTCGGGCGAAGGCCCGCCAACAATCGTCACCTTCCGCCATGTGCAGCGTCACCTCGATGCCGGCAGTGCCACGACGGCCTTTGAGGCGCGCCGGGATCACCCGGGTATCGTTGAACACCATGAGGTCGCCGGGCTCCAGCAAGCCCGGCAAGTCACGCACGATCAGATCCTCCAGCCCGTCCTTGCGGACCCGGAGAAGGCGAGCGGCATCCCTGGGCGAGGCCGGCCGTTCGGCGATCACCTCGCGCGGCAGGTCAAAATCAAAAGCATCGACTTTCATGGAGGCGGGGTTTGACAGCTTTTGCCGGTCCCCGTCAACCGGGAATGCCGGGTCCGGCGACGACAAATCCCTGCGAGGCCAAACGATCGGGCAAATTGTCCGCCATCAACGTCTCCCATTCCGCCTGGCGCGGCGTGGTCAAGCTGTCGCACGCGGCAAGCGCTTCATCGACATGGCCCGGGTGAACCATCAGCAGATGACCGCTTTCAGCGCCGGCCAGCAGGCGGTCGAGGCTCTCACTGAAAGGTTGTCGTACGGCATCATAAAATCCGGAAAATCCATGGTTTCCGGCAATCCCGCGGCGCCTGGCGGCGAGCGCCAGCGGCACGCCGAGCATGGCGATCAGCGCCGCCTTGGGAACCGACCCGCGGCGGATGATTGCCGCCGGACGGTCCGTGCAATCACGCAACCAGCATTTGGCAGGATCGAGCCGGTGATCGAACAGACCGAGCACCGCCTGCCTGATCCCCGGCAGCAGATGCACATGCTGGTGGCCATCGACAAAGTCGGGCGGCCGGCCGAAATGCTCTTCGAAGGCGTCGAGCTGGCGCGTCACCTCGACGGCCACCTGCCGGGGATCGAGCCGCCCGGAAAAGCATAGTTTGAAGAGATCGATGAGCCGGGGCAACCGGCCGTCCGGCGCCAGCCGCGGCACCGGCCCGACGGCCCGCTGGTCGGTCAGCGTCACATGCAGGCCGACAGCGACCGCGCCATCCAGTGCCCGCAGGGCCGGAGCCTCGGCGGGCCAGCCCGGCATACAGGCCATCACGCCGGTCGCCGACAGTCGCCCTTTTGATACAAGTTCCCGAATACCGGCGCTGACCGCTGGCGATATGGCGTAATCGTCGGCGCAGATGAGTAACCGCTTGGTCGGTGGCGTGCTGACAGATGCATGAGAATTCATGGGATCGACCTTATCGCACGTACCGGCGAAGATCGCCACAACGGGATCCGCCGCTTCGGTCAAAAGACCAGGAGTGGCGTGCATATATTTTAATCATTCTTATTGCAATCTGCTGCTGGAATGATCGCCTTTTCAGTGGCATATCGATCCATTCCGCCCGTATCCGTCCAGCCCTCGGCTGGCATGGATGTTGCTCCTGCCTCTGGTCCGTCGTGGCTCTTCCCTCGTCCAGCGTTTGGAGACAAGCACCATGATCCATGCTTTGCGCCTGTTGAAACGTCACCTTGCCGCCGCCCTGGCGGCGACCGCCTGTCTGGCCGCCACCCCGGCATCGGCAACCGACAGTCTGGTTCTCGGCACCAACTGGTTTGCCGAGGCCGAACACGGCGGTTTCTACCAGGCACTGGCCACCGGGATTTACAAAAAATACGACCTCGACGTGACGATCAAGATGGGCGGCCCGCAAATCAACGGCATCCAGATGCTGGCCGGCGGTTTGATCGACTTGTGGGTCGGCTATGACTTCCAGACGTTGAAGGCCGTCGAGCAGGGCGTTCCGACGGTCACCATCGCCGGTTTCTTCCAAAAGGACCCGCAAGGTATTCTGGCCCATCCAGACGTCAAGACCTTCGCCGACCTGAAAGGCAAGACGATCTTCGTCGCCAGTTCCTCCGAGACCTCCTTCTGGCCCTGGCTGAAGGCCAAATACGGCTACACCGACAGCCAGAAGAAACCCTACGCCTTCAGCGTCGCGCCGTTTCTGGCCGATCGCCAATCGGCGCAGCAGGGCTATGTCACATCGGAGCCCTACGCGATCGAGCAGGGTGGCGTGAAACCCACCCAGTTGCTGTTGGCCGACGAGGGATATCCGCCTTACGCGACAACCGTCGTGACCCTTAGGAAGACCATCGACGGCAAGTCCGACGCACTGGCCCGCTTCGTCAAGGCGACCGCCGAAGGCTGGAAAAGCTATCTGGCCGATCCGGCTCCCGGCAACGCGCTGATCAAGAAGGACAATCCGAAGATGACCGACGACCAGCTGGCTTTCGGCGTCGCGCAATTGAAAGCGTTCGGCATCGTCACCGGCGGCGATGCGGCCAAACAGGGCATCGGCGTGATGACCGACGCCCGCTGGAAACGCACCGCCGACGTCATGGTGGAAAGCAGGATTCTGCCCGCCACGGTCGATTACAAACAGGCTTACACCTTGCAGTATGTCAAGGATCTGCCGCTTCCCTGACACCTGGCGTTTTGACGACACATTCAGATGATGTTCCGCCCCACCCCAACCCCTCCCCATCAAGGGGAGGGGCTTAGAACGAGGGGCTCCCTCCCCCTTGTGGGGAGGGCTGGGGTGGGGGAAAAAATTGATCAGATTCACGCGTTTACCTGTCACGGAAAAGCGGAACACGCGGAGAGGAGGCAATCCATGGTCGACTACCATCAGCCCCAACGGGCATTGACGCCGATCCTCGACATCGCGGACTGGCGAACCGGCGCCGACAAAGCCGCCGTCGCCAGAGACTTCGATCGCATTTGCCGGGAAATCGGCTTTTTTTACCTGACCGGTCACGGCATCTCGCCCGCCACCATGCAAAGCATGCTGGAGCAATCGGCCCGGTTTTTCGCTCTTGACGAAAGCATCAAGCGCTCTTTGCACGTCGATTGGCGCCGCCGCGGTTACGAGCCCTTCGGCCTGCAAAGCCTGGACGCCACGGTCCCACCCGACATCAAGGAATCGCTGCTGATCGGCCTCGATCAGCCCGACGATCATCCCTACGTCCGGCGCCGGCTGGCCAACTATGGTCGCAACAATTGGCCTTCCGAAGAGCAACTGCCGGGGTTCCGGTCGTTTTGCGAGGACTATTTCTCGCAGGTGTACGGTGTCGGGCGAACCTTGATGGCGATATTCGCCACCGTCGCCGGCCTGCCGGAAGATCATTTCGAGCCGATCCTTGTCGATCCGATGGCCACGCTGCGCCTCATCCATTACCCGCCGCAGCCCGGCGCGGTCGTCGACAATCAAATCGGCTGCGGAACGCACACCGACTGGGGCGCCGTCACCCTGCTGCTGCAGGACGACACCGGTGGTCTCGAAGTTGAGGATTCCAGCGGCGAATGGCTGTACGCCAATCCTCTCCCCGGCGCCTACGTCGTCAATATCGGCGACATGATGCCGGTCTGGACCAACGGCGCCTATCACTCCAATCCGCATCGCGTCCGTAACGCCGACCCGCATCGGCACCGCTATTCGGTGCCCCTGTTCATCGACCCCGACTACGATGCGAAAGTCTCCTGCCTCGACGCATTTCTGCCCCTGGACGGGACTCCGGCATTGCCGCCTCGGACGGTCGGCGAACACATCGACCTCATGTACGCCATCTCCTATGGGCATGACGCGGCCGGGCACGACACCGAGCTCCGCAGTTGACAGGCCGCCAATACGGACGATCATTCCGGCGCCCGTTTCGCAGGCATTCCACCGCCTCCAGGAGTCCGCCATGTTCGATCTGATCTTACGACACGCCAACCTGCCCGATGGACGGAGCGACGTGGATATCGGCGTCAGCCATGGCCGCATCGCCGCAGTCGGCCAGGCGCTGGACGGTTCGGCCGGAACCGAGATCGATGCGACCGGGCGCCTGGTTTCCCCCCCCTTCGTCGATTCGCATTTCCACATGGATTCGACGCTGTCGCTCGGATTGCCGAGACTCAACCAGTCAGGCACCCTGCTCGAGGGTATCGCCCTGTGGGGTGAGCTGAAACCGTCATTGACCGCCGATGTGGTGATCGAACGGGCGCTCAATTATTGCGACTTGGCGGTCGCCCAGGGGCTGCTCGCCATCCGCAGCCATGTCGACGTCAGCGATGCGAACCTGATCACCGTGGAAGCGCTGCTGGCGGTACGCGAACGGGTGCGCCCTTACATCGACCTGCAACTCGTTGCCTTCCCGCAAGACGGCTATCTGCGCAAACCTGGGGTTACGGAGACCCTCGAGCGCGCGCTGGCCATGGGCGTCGACGTCGTCGGCGGCATTCCGCATTTCGAGAGGACGATGGCCGACGGCGCCTTATCGATCAGACGGCTCTGTCGCCTTGCCGCCGATCGCGGCCTGCCGGTCGACATGCATTGCGACGAAAGCGACGACCCGCTGTCCCGCCACATCGAAACCTTGGCTGCCGAGACGGTGCGTCATGGCTTGCCAGGCCGCGTCGCCGGATCGCATCTCACCTCGATGCACTCCATGGACAACTATTACGTCTCCAAGCTGATCCCGCTGATCGCCGAAGCCGGCATCCACGCCATCCCCAATCCGCTCATCAACATCACCCTGCAGGGGCGCCACGACAGCTATCCCAAGCGGCGCGGCATGACCCGCGTTCCCGAGCTGATGGCGGCGGGCGTCAACGTCGCCTTCGGCCACGACTGCGTGATGGACCCCTGGTACTCGATGGGTTCGGGCGACATGCTGGAAGTGGCTCATATGGCCGTTCACGTCGGACAGATGACGTCGCTCGCCGCCATGCGCTCGGCCTACGACGCCATCACCGTCAACTCCGCCAGAGCGCTGGGACTGGAGGCCTATGGTCTCGACGTCGGCTGCAATGCCGATTTCGTCGTCCTGCAGGCGCGCGATCCCATCGAAGCGATCCGCCTCAAGGCCCATCGGCTGGCGGTCATCCGCCGCGGTAAGGTGATCGCCCGGTCAGTACCGAAGATCAGCGAACTCATGCTCGACGGACGTCCGCGCCAGCTTGACACGGCAAGCTTTGCTCCGCCGCTCCCGGATCTTTGAGGCAGACATCGCCACTGGCGTCTGCCTATTATTTAGGCTTGACAATTTATTAGGCAACCGGTCAGGTTTGACCAGTTGGTCAGGAAATCACGCGGTTTAAACCGCGACGTGGCAGCAAGAATCAAAAGGGGATCATCAACTCATGGCTCAGGAACTTTCACGGCGGACATTCTTGCTGACATCGGCGGCCGGTGGCCTGGCTCTGACAGCACCGCGCGCCTTTGCCCAGGACAAGCTGAAGGTGGCGGGCATCCATGCCTCCCCTGTCGAAAACGCCTGGAACTCGCGTCTGCACGAAGCGTTGCAGGCCGCCGCCAAGGACGGCGTCATCGACTATGTCTTCTCCGAGAGCGTCTCCAGCACCGACTATCCGCGGGCCATGCGCGAATATGCCGAGCAGGGTCACAAGCTCATCGTCGGTGAATCCTACGCCGTGGAAACCGCGGCCCGCCAGGTTGCCGCCGACTATCCCGCGACGACATTCCTGATGGGCTCCAGCGGCAAACCGGCCGGTGACAATTTCGGAAAGTTCGGCACCTGGAACCATGAGGCGGCCTATCTCGCCGGCATGCTGGCCGCGCCGCTCAGCAAGTCGGGGATCTATGGCGCGGTCGGCGCCATTCCGATTCCCGAGGTCAACATCCTGATCAACGCCTTCCGCGCCGGCGTCAAGGACGTCAGGCCGAATGCCAAGTTCCTGATCGGGTTCATCGGCACCTTCTTCGACCCGCCGAAGGCCCGTGAATCGGCCCTCGCCCAGATCGACGCCGGTGCCGACATCCTGTTCGGCGAGCGTATCGGCACAGCCGATGCCGCCAAGGAAAAAGGCATCAAGTCGGTCGGTTCGCTGCTCGACTACACGCCGCGCTATCCGAACACCGTCTTCGCCAATGCGATGTGGTATTTCCGGCCCAGCCTCGACGCGGTGATCGCCGACATCAAGGCCGGCGTCAAAACCGGCAAGGACTACAGCCCTTTCAGCTTCATGAAGGAAGGCGGCAACGACATCATCTTCACCAAATCGATGGTGGTTGCCGACTCGATCGCCCCGATGGAAGCCAAGCGCGCCGCGATCCGTTCCGGAAGCTTTACCGTCCCGGTCGACGCCAGCGAACCCAAGTGACACCTCTCGATGGTCTCGCCCTGGCGGCGGCGATCCGCTCCGGTCGCACGACGGCGTCGGCGGTGATGGATGCGGCGATCGCTCGCGCCGAATCCGTTGCGGATCTCGGCGCGATCCGTCATCTGGCGCCGCAACTCGGCCGGGAACAGGCGGCGGCCATCGATGCCGGCCGCCGGCGGTCGTCACAAGACGACGTCTCCGCCCCCTTTCTCGGCGTGCCCTTCCTGATGAAGGACCTTGGCTCGGCGGCGAAAGGGTTGCCGACCGTCTGTTCCTCCCGCGCCATCGCGCCGCAACCAGCCAGCGCCGATTCGGATCTGGTCCACCGTTTCCGAGCGGCCGGCCTGCTGCCGTTTGGCGTCACCACGGTCCCCGAATTCGGCCTGTCGCTGGCCTGCGAACCGGCGATGGGACCAATCGCCCGCAATCCGCTCGATCCGACGCGTACGCCCGGCGGCTCCTCAGGCGGTTCGGCGGCGGCGGTCGCCGCCGGTATCGTCGCCATCGCCCATGCGACCGATGCCGGTGGATCCATCCGCGTACCGGCGGCCTGTTGTGGATTGGTCGGGCTGAAGCCGACACGCGGCGCCACTCCGGGCGGCCCGACCTTCGGCAATCACCTTGGCGGTCTGGTCTCGGAACTCGTCGTCAGCCGCTCGCTTCGCGACACGGCGGCAATCCTCGACTGTTGCGCCGGCCATGCCAAAGGCCCCACCCCTGACCCGGACCTCGGGGACCGGCTCGCCGACCGCCTGGACGAGCGGCCAGCCGGCCTGCGAATCGGCGTTTGCGTCGACTGCGGCCCCGCCGGTGACATCGGGCCGGCGCAGAAAGAGGCTGTCCGCCATGCCGCCGACGTCTTCAATTCGGCCGGCCACGAAATCAGGACGATTGGCGCCGACCGTCTGACAGCGCTGCTGCGCGATGCGCTTCTCGTCTTCGACCGGACCATCTCGGTCAATCTCGCCCGGCTGTTGGATGACGTCTCGCTGGTGGAGCCCCTGTCGGCGGCGGTTGCGCGCCGCGGGCAGAGCATCACTGCCACCGAACTCCAGGCCGCCCAACTGACCGGCGTCCGGGTGGCGCACGGGCTCTGGACGCTGTTTTCCGAGGTCGACGTGCTTCTGACGCCGATGCTCAGCGGTCCTCCGCCCCTGATCGGCTCGTTCCCGACCGACCATGGAGACGTCGATCTGCAATGGCGCCGGATGGCCGCCTGCGCACCCTTCGCCATGGTCGCCAATGTCGCCGGCACGCCGGCCCTGTCGATTCCGCACGGCCGGTCCGACGGCTTGCCGTTGGCCGTGCAACTGATCGGTCCGATGGCCAGCGATGGACTCCTCCTGCGGCTGGCGCGCTTGCTGCAAACGGCCCTGCCCTGGCATTTTCAAACCACCATCGCAGGGCTGCCCCAATGACCGGATCCGGCGTCGTCCTGCGCCTCGACGCAATCACCAAACGGTTTGGCTCGCTGGTCGCCAACGACGATGTGACGCTGGAACTGCACCAAGGTGAATTGCTGGCTCTGCTCGGTGAAAATGGCGCCGGCAAGACGACGCTGATGAACATCCTGTTCGGTCATTACACGGCCGATTCCGGATCCGTCACCGCTTTTGGCCGCCTGCTGCCCCCCGGCCATCCGCGCGCCGCGATCGCCGCCGGGATCGGCATGGTCCACCAGCATTTCGCCCTGGCGGGCAATCTCAGCGTGATCGAAAACATCATTGCCGGAACCGAAAGAATGTTCCGCTGGCGCTCCGACCAGAGCAAAGCCCGGGCCAAGCTGGCGGAGATCTCCGACCGGTTCGGACTCAGGGTCGACCCCGACGCCAGGGTCGGCGACCTGTCGGTCGGCGAGCGCCAGCGCGTCGAAATTCTAAAATCGCTTTACCGCGATGCGCGCATCCTGATCCTCGACGAACCGACAGCCGTCTTGACGCATCAGGAGGCGGAAAAGCTCTATGAAACTCTGCGCGCCATGGCGCAAAAAGGTCTCTCGCTCATCTTCATTTCCCACAAATTGCACGAAGTCCTTGCCGCCGCCGACCGCGTCACCGTCCTGCGCGGCGGCAAAGTGGTCGCCGAACGGCGGGCTGGCGACACCAGCAAAGATGAACTGGCCGAATTGATGATCGGACGGCGTGTCGCCCGCCCGGTGCGCGACAAGCGGGAACCGGGACCGGTGGTGATGCAGGCCACGGCCACGAGTATCGTCGCTGGCGGCACCGCGAAACTTTCGGACATTTCCTTCGAACTGCATGCCGGCGAGACACTGGGCATCATCGGCGTGTCGGGCAACGGCCAGGCGACACTGGGCCAATTGGTTTGCGGGCTGGCGCGCCCGACCTCCGGTCGTTTCGAGCTGCTCGGCCAAGCCGTCGTCAGTCCCAGCCCGCGCCGCTTCGTTTCAGCTGGAATCGGCCGGATCCCCGAAGACCGGAACGCCAATGGCGCCGTGGGCGAGATGTCGGTCTGGGAAAACGCGGTCCTGGAACGGATCCGCTCGCCCCGATTCTCGGTCGCCGGGCTCGTCAGACGCGCTGCCGGCCGGACCTTTGCGCAGACGATCATCGACCGCTTCGACGTCCGAGGGGGGGGACCCGATACGCCGATCCGTCTGTTGTCGGGCGGCAATATGCAAAAGCTGATTCTCGGCCGCAGCCTGGAAACGACACCACGCATTCTGATCGCCGCCCAGCCGACGCGAGGCCTCGATGAAGGCGCCGTCGCCGCGGTCCATGAGGAAATTCTGGCGGCACGCCGGGCGGGAGCGGCGGTGCTGTTGATCTCCGAGGATCTCGATGAAATCCTCGAACTGGCCGACCGCGTACAGGCCATCGTCAAAGGTCGCCTGTCGCCGTCCGTCCCCATCGGGGATGCCGATCCGCGGCGCCTGGGCCTGATGATGGCCGGCGTTTGGCAGGAGGCGGCATGATGCGCCTCGAGCGGCGTCCCGACATTCCTCTTTCACTGGCGCTGTCGGCCCCGATTGGCGCCGTCGTGGTGTCGCTTGCCTTGGCCGGCATCCTGATTGCCGCGGCCGGGGCGCCCGTCTGGGAAGCCTATCAACGTCTTTTTCTGGGTGCTTTCGGGTCCCGTCTGGCCGTCACCGAGACGCTGACCAGAACGACGCCGCTGATCTTGACCGGTCTTGCCGCCGCGGTGGCCTTTCGCGCCCGGCTTTGGAACATCGGTGGCGAGGGCCAGTTCTATGTCGGAGCGCTGGCCGCGGCGGCGCTCGGTTCCGAGGCCGGTCTGCAGCTCCCCGGCTATGCGCTGGTTCCGGTGCTGATGATAGCAGGAGCCATTGCCGGAGCAATCCTGCTGCTGGTCCCGTTGTTGCTCCGCCTGCGCTTCGGCGTCGACGAGGTGGTCACGACGCTGTTGCTCAACTTTGTCGCCGTCCTCTTCGTCTCGATGATGATCGAAGGTCCCGTCAAAGATCCAATGGCGTTCGGCTGGCCACAATCCGTGCCGATCGTCGGCGACGCCATATTGCCCAAGCTGGTCCTCCGCTCGCGGCTACACATCGGACTGCTGGTCGGGATCGGCCTGGCGATTCTAACCTGGATCGTCCAGTCGCGGACAGTGTTCGGTCTCGAAAGCCGCGCCGCCGGGCTCAATCCCCGGGCGGCGGCTTTCGCCGGCGTTTCGCTCAAGCGCATCCTGATGACGATCGCCTGTATCTCCGGCGGGTTTGCCGGATTGGCCGGCGCCATCGAGGTCATGGGCGTCAAGGGATATGTCACCACCGATCTGTCGCCCGGCTTCGGCTACACCGGCATCGTCGTCGCCATGCTGGCCGAACTGCATCCGGTCGGCGTTATCGTCGCGGCACTCTTCGTCGCCACCCTGTTCGTCGGCGCCGACGGCATGAGCCGGGCGCTTGGCGTTCCGAGCTTCATCGCCGACGTCATCGTCTCGCTGTCGCTGCTCACCATGCTGGTCGCGCTGTTTCTCTCCAATTTTCGGATCCGCCGCTGATGGATGCGCTCTACATCTTCGCCTCCGTCGGCCTGTGGGCCGCGATTCTCAGAATCGCGACGCCGCTGATTTTCGGAACTCTGGGCGCTTTGATGTCGGAGCGGGCCGGCGTGCTCAATCTCGGCATCGAGGGCATCATGACCTTCGGTGCGATGATCGGCTGGCTCACCGTCTATCATGGCGGAGATCTCTGGCTCGGTCTGCTGGCCGCCGCCGTCGCTGGTGGTGTCTTCGGTATCTTGCATGCGTTGCTGACCGTACCGCTCGGCCTGTCGCAGCATGTCACCGGTCTTGGCATCACGTTGTTCGCGTCGAGCCTCAGCTATTTCATTTTCCGTCTTTGCGTCCCGGTCTCCGGCACGCCGCCAACCATCGTTCCGTTCCAGGTTCTTCACATCCCGGGGCTGTCCGATCTTCCCTTCGTCGGAGAGGCGGTCTTCAGGCAGACGGCACCAACCTATCTGGCCGTTATCCTCGCCCTGGTTCTTGCCTATGTCCTGGCTCGCACGCCACTCGGCCTGGCCATCCGCCTCGTCGGCGAGAATCCGCACGCTGCTGAGTCCCAAGGCCTCGACCCGATCAGGATCAGAATCGGCGCGATCATTTTCGGCAGCTCGCTGATGGGCCTGGGCGGAGCCTTTCTGACCTTGTCCGCCTTCAACAGCTTCTTTCCGACCATGGTCCAGGGACGTGGCTGGGTATCGATCGCCCTGGTGGTCTTTGCCTCCTGGCGACCGGAACGCGCCCTTCTCGGCGCCCTGCTCTTCGCGCTATTCGACGCCTACCAACTCCGCCTGCAGCAGATCGTCGGCAAGGCCGTGCCCTATCAGGTCTTTCTGATGATCCCTTACCTGATGTCGATCGCCGCATTGCTCGTCATGGCCCGACGGGCCCGCGTGCCGCAGGCCTTGATGCAGCCGTTCCGCCGCGGCGAGCGGTAGAGGCCTTCAGTGGGACGAACGTCCCTGCTCGTCACGCCGCGAGCAGCGGCGTTCCTCCGGGCGACGTGCCCCCTTTCCGGCTTCGCCGGAACACCGGCAGAGACGCCGATGCCACTGGTGGAACAGGGGCAATGCCCGCGAGCAGCGGTATTACGCCCCTGTCGGTGCCTCGAGTCGGAACTGTCCGATTCGCCCCGCCAGTTCGTCGGTCAAGGCGATCATCGTCTGGCCGCTCTCGGAAATGTGGGCGATCGACTGAGCTGTATGCGAACTCGCCGCGACGATTTCACGCAACGCCACCACGACCTGTGCGCTCGCCGTCTTCTGTTGCTGCGTGGAGAGCGATATCTGCTGGGCGGCATTGGCCGTATGCTGCGCGGCGTCGACCAACTTGTTCATTTGTGTCGCCGTTCCCGATGCCGCGACCATCCCGCTGGCGATATTGTTCGCCCCTTTTTCCGAGGTGATGACCAGTCGCTGTATGGCGTCTTGAATCAGCTCGATCTTCGCCTCGATCTGTCCGGTCGAGTCGGTGACGCTGTCGGCCAGCCGCCGGATCTCCGCCGCGACGACGCCGAATCTCTTGCCGGCCTCGCCGGCCCCCGACGCCTCCAGCGCCGCATTGAAAGCAATCAGCT
The DNA here is from genome assembly GCA_031291415.1 of Telmatospirillum sp. Classification (GTDB taxonomy): domain Bacteria; phylum Pseudomonadota; class Alphaproteobacteria; order Rhodospirillales; family Magnetospirillaceae; genus Telmatospirillum. Next base: position 5,422 of record JARLJB010000081.1, on the reverse strand, counting down.
TGGTTTGGTCGGCGATCACGTTGATGATCTTCATAACCTGGCTGATTTCCTTCGACTTGGAGCCAAGATCAATGATTTCGTCCAGACTGACCTTGTTGTCGTCTTGAATGTCTGTCATTCGCGCGGTCAGCAGTTCCATCGCCTCGACCCCGCCCTTGGCGTTCTCCCATGTCAGATTGGCGATGTCGGCGACGGATTGCGCGTGTTCGGCAATCTGGCTGGACGACGTCGAAAACTCCTCCATGGTCGCGGTGATCTCGGCAACCGACGACGACATCTCAGACGAAACGGCAGCTTCCGCCTCCACCGCCGTCGTTATCTTTTTCGTGGCTTGCAGCACCTGATCGGCATGAGCCCGCACCTCCATGGCCAACGCATGCAATTGCCGCCGGGTTTCACCGGCCGAACGTGCCAAGTCGCCCAGTTCATCCCCTCGCCCCCAATCCGGAACGGCCGAGGACAGATCTCCGGCCGCCATCCGTTCCATGACCTCGACCAGATGACCGACCGGTCCGTTGATCGAGCGGGCGATCCACCAGGAAAATGCGATTGTCGCCAATAGCACCAACCCGACCAGCGCCAGGCTCCAGGCCATCTTGGTCTGCAAGCTGTCGATGCGGGCGGTCAACAATCGGTCGAGTTCACCGGTCGCGGCCACCGACAGAGCATCGGCTGAACTTAGGAATGCAGCCTGTGCGCGCCGGATGGCATCGATCGAGGGGCTCCCGTCTCCTTGTGAGAGGATGGCGTCGAGGGCTTTGCTGAATGCGGCGGCGCCGGCCATCAAGTTGGCATGCGGTCCGTCAATGGCGGGCTTCATGCTTCCATCGGGGTTACCGCGTTCGCCCGAGGCGATGTCGCCGTCAAGACCGGCCAGAGCCGTGGCGAATTCGCTCTTATGGGTCAGGAAGGCGGCGACGATTTCGGGCGTCGGCTTGGCCGTTCCGGCCAGCGGCAGGGCAGCGGTCAGAACCCGATTGGCGGCGATCATCACGCTCGGCAATTTCACAGTGACGAGATCCTGCGTGTAGTAGCTGTCGAGATCAGGATCGAGCGTCAGATTGGAGCCGTCCTCGACCCGCCCGATATGCACCAGAACAGCGTCGATCGCCGCGTCGTAAGCCGCAGCCGGGCTGCCTTTCGGCAGCGCCAGGGCCGCCCTCACCGCCTCGGCGGCGCTCCGGGCAGAATTAACGGCATCCATCGTAGCGGCCTTGGCGGCATCGATATCCAGCACCTTGGCCTGCACCTTGGCCAGGTCGGCCGGGGAAACCCCGCCCTGCGCCAACCCGATCAGTCCATGCAATTCCACATGCAAGGCGGCGAAATAGGCGCACCCCTGCAATTCCTTGGCGGCGAAGGTGATGTCTTTTTCGGTCTGAACGACAAACAGGTAGGTCAAGAAAGCGATCGGGACCAAAAACGCCGAGCAGAGAATTGCCAGCTTATGCTGTATTTTCAAACTGTTAAACATGGGACGCCTTCGTCACGCAGGACCACCGATCGCTAGTGTAGCGTGCCCCAGTCAACTCAAAAGGCTTTTTTGATCAATTACTGAGCAAGACATCGTACTGGCCGGAAAATGAGCGCTTTGTTTTAACCAACCTCGGCGACATCCATGGATACGGGAAGGTAATGGAACCCCTCGCCAAATTTAACGACATGCCCATAACCGGGCCAGGGAAAGTGATAAGCGAGCAATGCCGTCCGCGTGGTCGCCAGCATGTCGAGGTTGCGAACGCGAGACTGTGCCGACTGTTTGGGATCTGTATCGAATCTGAATTCGATGAGCGGCTTTTCCATCAGCAGCACCTGATGGTGCGTCAAATCACCAATGTTACAGAGGGATTTGCCTTCCGAAGAAATCATATAGATGGTATGGCCGACAGTATGGCCTGGAGTGAAGATGGCTTGGATACCTGGCAGAAATTCTTGCCCGTCCTTGATGAAGACGACCTTTTCCCGGTGGGCCAGAAGATTTTTGCGGGCTGCCGTAATGAAAGGTCTCATATAGTCTGGATCGGTCATGGCGAGTTTTTCCCCATCGGTCCAGAAGTTGAATTCGATTTCCGGCATGTAGATCTGCGCATTGGGGAAATGGCTTTTGCCGTTGTCGGCTACGATGCCGCCGATATGGTCGATATGACCGTGCGTGGCGCAGATTGCATCGATATCTTTGGGACTGATGCCCGCCGCCTTCATATTCTTCAAAAGATGACCCGTGGCCGGGCCGAACAGCCGGGACGCCCCCATGCCGGTATCGAATAACACCAGCTTGCTACCAGTATTGACGATCAAATTGTTCTGTTGCAACGGTGCCGTCCGAGGGTCGAGAAAGGCGTCACGCAGCATTTGACCAAGTTCCTCTTTGCTGGCGCCGAGAAAATTGCCCGCCGGATCGCCCATCGGCAGAGGACCGTCCGAAACGACCGTGGCTTCGAACGCCCCAATCTTGAAGCGGTAGAATGGAGCGACCTGGGTGTTCAGGAATGGCGCCTTGGCAAACGCCGCACTTGAGTTGAGAAGCCCAACAGCCGTCGTGGCGGCCCCGCCCAAAAGCATCCGCCGCCGCGATAACAAGAAATCCGTTGTCCGTTCCATGTGACAATCCTCATCCATCCAGATCGCCTCGGCATTGGCGGTAGCGTCAGTTTCAACGCCACCGCCGCTCGTTCCGATGGAACTCATTGTAAGGAAGTTGATAGAATATAAGGCCGATCTATCAATATAGTGGCACAGATAAGTCGAGACGAATGAATGCTATGTTTCCTTGATTTTCGGATCGTATAGGCTGCAGGTAACGAAGTCTTAGCGAGGCTTTTCCAAAATCATAGGCAACAAGAGGCCCCATCGCCAGGACCTCGGCTTGATTACCAGCCGAAGCAAAGCCTTTTACGGCAGCGACTTTGACGCCATTGACCTTGTCGGGTTGCCACTGTTCGAGAATGTTGCCGATCGCGCCGAATTCCCAGGGCCCAAATTTCCTGGTCGCGGTCAGGTCAAGATAATAGGCATTTCCTGATTGGTAATGCGTGACGTCGTTCTTTGTATTGAAATCGACGACATGGTTCATCGTCAAATTCCAGCCATTAGCGAGATAGCTAACCGCGAGATTTGGCTGGAATGTCCAATAATTGTTGGCGAAGCTGCCGTTGGCCAGGGTTTCGCGCCCCTGCGCGGCATTGTAGTGGTGCGTGAAATGTCCGTCCTTCACATAGACGTTGACGCCAGAACCGATGAAGATCCCATTGCCGGCGTTCCAGGACAAAATAGCCGGCGTCAGAACGGTGTTAAAAAAACCTTTGCCGGACGTGGAATCCCCGCCGGTCGAAGCGCCGCCAAAATCGGTGTTCAGCCAGGCATAGGGCTGAGTGATGGCGGCGGCGTAGTTCGCCCCCAGAACCTTGACCCCAGGCACCCACAGAAGCGACGGAGTCTCGTCAACCTGAAACGCCTTGATGTTCTGACCGCCAGGGGTCGTGGATGTGCGGCCGTCGCCATCCACGACCTTGCCCTGTTCAATGGTCACTTCATTGTTGAAATAAAGCCCCTCCGGCGGCAACGCTCCAGCGGCATTACCAGTCGATCCGCCGGGCATCATCGGGCTTTTCTTTTCTTCGCCATAAGCCGCACCGAGAGGTGCTATGGCCAGCGCTGCCGCCAAACAGGCGTAAGGCCCAAATAACGTTACTTGGTTCATTATTGTCCCCCCTTCACTTTCATTGAGGCGACCTATTCCTCGATAGGCGCCCTAGGCGTAGGTTCTTGTCGGCACGTCGTTCAGTTCCCGTTGATCGATGGACTTCTCAAGCGGCACTTCGCCCGTGAAAAGGCTCTCCTGGCGTTGTACCGGCATGGTGTGGGATTGCGCGGCAGCCGGCCATGTCGCTGGTAGTTTTCTATTTGCCGGGGTCGTCCCTTTTTTGGGCGTTTTATGGAAAAGACGAGATGTCGAATACAGCTTCATGGCACTGTGAAGTAGTTTCGCTCATTATCAATGAGCTTCCGCTTTACAACTATTTATTCTGCAACTTCGTCGGTATAGTAAATTTATAAGAATATTTAGTTTTAAACTAATTCTTTTTGAACATCGCGGTTATAGCGAAACGGCATAAGCAAAGTCCACAAACGACGGGCAAGACACGACGATCAGTGTCCGAGGACGCCGCGATATTGACTTGCAAAAGGTCCGATTGACCGAAACGGCATGAACGGCTGGCGCTCGACTTTATTGAGATAGAGCCATATCAGGCACGGCGAACTCCGCCCAGAAAACCGACGACAACCTGTTTCAGCGCTTGTGTTTGACAGGATAACGAACGCGAGGATTCCAACACATGATCCGATGCCTCACGGGTTTCCGATGCCGCGTGACGAACCTCTCCGATTGTCGAGGAAATCTGCTGAGTTCCGACAGCCGCCTGCTGCACATTCCTCGCGATCTCCCGGGCTGCCGCCGATTGCTGCTCGACCACCGAGGCGATGGCGGCCGAGATTTCACTGATGTCGGCAATGCGCTGGACAATGCCGCCGATGGCGCCCACCACATCCTTCGTCGCTTCCTGTACGGAAGCGATTTGCACGCCGATCTCTTCGGTGGCTTTCGCTGTCTGGTTGGCCAGACTTTTCACCTCGCCGGCGACGACAGCAAAACCTTTTCCGGCATCACCTGCCCGGGCGGCTTCGATCGTCGCGTTAAGCGCCAGAAGATTGGTTTGGCTGGCAATATCGTTGATCAAATTGATGACATTGCCGATTTTCACGGAGCTGTCGACCAGACTCCTCACCGTCGCATCCGTTCGATTGGCTTCGTCGGAAGCATCACGGCTGGTCTTGTTCGCATGCTCGATCTGGCGCCCGATCTCACCGATCGAAAGCGCCAGTTCCTCGGCCGCCGAGGCCACGGTCTGCACACTTTCCGATGTCTGTTCCGACGCCGACGAGACGATCGTGACCTGATGACTGGCCTGCTCGGCATTGCTCGACAAAGCTTGCGCGACGACATCCATCTCAGAGCAGGCTCCAGCGACGATTTCCAAAGCCTCCGACACCTTTTTGTCGAAATCCTGGGTCAGACTCTCGATGACACTGCCCCGCTTTTCACGCGCAACTCGTGCGGATTCCTTTTCAAGGGCCAACCGTTTGACATGGGCGGCATTGTCCTTGAAAACGCCGAGCGCGCGGGCCATCTCGCCGATCTCGTCGCGGCGATCCGCCCCGGCCACCGCGACATCGAGATTGCCGTCTGACAAACAGACCATCGTCCGCGACAATTCGCCTAAGGGCTCGTTCATAAATAATTGAATCGAAAAACAGTCTCGCTATCGATAGGGGATTCCCACCAGGAATCGAAGTCAGTAGAATCGTTGGGTGATAGACGAAACGGCGATACGGTTGCGTTACGAGGCTCTGGATCCAGTTC
>JARLJB010000080.1 GCA_031291415.1 Telmatospirillum sp. | reverse complement strand
GGCAAAACCGCCACACACAACGTCGCCGAGGACGTCGTAGGAGACATAGTCGACACCCTCATAGGCGCCGTTTTCCTCCAGAAAATTGATCGAGGTGATGACGCCGCGGCCGGCGCAACCGACCCCCGGCTCCGGCCCGCCCGACTCGACGCAGCGGATGCCACCGTAACCGACCTTCAAGACCTGATCGAGTTCGAGGTCTTCGACCGAACCGGCCTCGGCGGCCAGCGACAGGACGGTATCCTGGGCCTTGGCGTGCAAGATGAGGCGGGTCGAATCGGCCTTTGGATCGCAGCCGACGATCAGGATCTTTTGCCCCATCTCGGCCAGGGCCGCCAATGTGTTCTGAGAGGTGGTGGATTTTCCGATGCCACCTTTGCCGTAAAAAGCGACTTGCCGCAATTTAGCCATTGGGTGCTCCTCTTGCTCAGGTTCGAAATTGTCTTGCGGAGTGTTGCCGCCGCATATCCCTGGAAGAGCAATCCCCGTGCCAGTTACCTCAGGCGATCCCCATTAGGCTATTTTTAGAAGAAGAATCATAACGTTAACCTACCATCTCATCCCCGGACAGAAGACCGTTGAAGCCTGTCCGGAACCCGACAATGGTCCGACATCGATGTCGGAACCCGCACAGCCATCGGGGTCTTATAAGACAGAGCCAAGGGGCGCGGGTGTCACCGCCACCGATCGGTCCGGCTGTTCCGAATAACTGCCGGCGCGCCGAAAAATCAGGGAAACAGCGGGGATCACCCATTTGAGGACGGCCCGGAAGGCGGGACCGGACCAATAGCCAATTGGACAAAGGCACAAATTTTGCTCTGATAGGAAAACGACCCTGGAACAGCGAGACGGCATCACTGGCGAAATGATGGAGCAGATCAGTCTCGAAGAACGGGCACTCGGCGCCTTCCTCGGCATGGCGGTCGGCGATGCCCTGGGAGCCACCGTCGAATTTCTGACAAAATCGGAGATCGCGGCGAAATATGGTACCCACTGTCGGATGATCGGTGGCGGCTGGCTGAAACTGAAGCCGGGTCAGGTCACCGACGATACCCAAATGGCGCTCTATCTCGGCCGCGCCATCGTGGCAGCCGACGGGTGGGACCTCAGGGTGGTCAGCGACCAATTCGTCGATTGGCTGAAAAGCAAACCCGTCGATGTAGGCAACACCTGTCGGCGGGGCATCCGCCGCTACATGATGGACGGCACGTTATCGGCCACCTTCCACGAAGGTGATGCCGGCAACGGCGCGGCCATGCGCAATCTGCCGGTGGCGATCGCCACTGTTCACGACCCCGAGGCGTGTGCCGCCTGGACCATCGAACAGGCGCACGTCACCCACAACCATCCGCTGTCCGATGGCGCGACGCTTTGTCTGGCCCATATGGTCCGCCGGCTCATGCAAAACGATGGCATCCGCGGTGCCCGGGCCGAAGCGAACGCCTTGATCGCCGCGCACAAGACGTTCAAGTTCGAACCCTATCGGGGCAACGCGTCGGCCTACATCGTCGACACCATGCAGACCGTCCTCCATTTCTTTTTTCGCACCGACAGCTATCGTTCCTGCCTGATCGAAGTCGTCAACCAAGGTGGCGATGCCGACACCACGGGCGCCATCGCCGGCATGCTGGCCGGCGCCACCTATGGCGTGCAGGCAATTCCAAGCGGCTGGCTGCAAAAACTCGATCCTGTGATCAAAGCCGAAATCGAAAAACAGGTTCCCCGTCTTTTGTCGATTGCCGCGGCGCGGCAATCCAAGTGAGGAGTTCGACTGATGGTCACAGTCCTGTTCTATGAAAAACCCGGCTGTCGCAACAACACGAGGCAAAAGGCGTTGCTGCGGGCCTCCGGCCACCAGGTCGTCGCCCGCGACCTGCTGAGTGAACGCTGGACTGCCGAGCGGTTGCGGCCGTTCTTCGAGACACAAGCCGTCTCCGCCTGGTTCAATCCCGCAGCCCCCCGGATCAAAACCGGCACCGTCGTTCCGGACAATTTCGACGAAAGGCAGGCGCTGGCCGCGATGATCGACGATCCGTTGCTCATCCGCCGCCCGCTGATCGAAATCGACGGACGGCGGATGGCCGGATTCGACGAAGCCCGATTGAAAGACTGGATCGGGCTGGCCGACGACGGTGATTCGCCGGGTGAAGGCTGCCTGCGAACCGACGCCAAAACCTGCTCACCCCAGCAATAGGTCGACGGCGGACGCCAGGGGCAGATCGATGCGACCGATCGATTCCTGATCGAGAAACCGCGCCTCGTTGCGGGTGAGTTCGCCGGCGATGACGGCGAAATAGGGGCCGGCCGACCGCTTGATGATCTGGTGAGCGAACGTCCGCTGCATCTGGTCGTCGAACCGACAACCGAAGAACACGAATCCCAGATTTTTGCGTTGTTCGATGACAGCTTCGGGGATTGGCGTCTGAATGTCGATCTCCGTCAGCACTTCGACATAGTCGGAATCGGAAACCAGGAAATTCGCGGCCGGGCGCACCGCACCATGCGGCTTGTAAAGCAACGTTCCGGCATTGGCCGGAATTTCCGGAATGACCGCGCCACTGTCGTCATAGACCGCGCCCCATGGCTCTTCATAGGTTTGACCGCTACGACGGATCCCCTGCCATTGCACGAAGGAACGGCCCTGCAGAACGAGTGCGTCGGCCATCACCGTGTCGTACCAGACATCGACGATCAGCGGCAATGACAGTCCCGCCAGCCATCGATGCAGACGTGTCGGTGCCGGCTTCGCGGCAAACACCTCCTCGAGAATCCGCACCAGCGTACGGCGATGTTTGTTTGATTCGATCCATTGCGCGGTAGACCACAAATTGGATCGGATACGCCCGGAAACGGTGGTCCGCAAGTTGATCGCCGCCGCCAGCTCGATGGGCGATGTCGGGATCGCCGACACGCCGTCCAGGGCAAGCGTCTCCGGACCAAGGAACGGCGCAAGACGTCCCTCGACGAGACCGCGGGCAATATCGCGCAACGGATCGCCCTCCGCCGGGATCATTCGTCCGCCCTCTTGCGGGCCTCGACGGTCACCGGCAGGCGGGTGTCGACGGCCATGTCGGGCAATTCGAGGACCCAACCATTGCCCAGTTTGATCCAGCCGCCCCACAATTCGGCCTTTTCCTGTTCGACGATCATCTCCTCGAGATCCTTTTTCGGAACATAGGCGGATAATTTCCCTGCGGCGCTCCTAATCATGACCTTCATGCATCAGTCCTCCACCAGTTCCAGTTCCTTGGCGCGCATTCCAACCATCCGACCGCGATCGACGAAATCGACACCGTAGATGTAGAACTGTTGCAGGAACGTTCCAATGTTATTTATATAACCGATATCACCCTCACTTATAAGATGGTCTCCGATATTATATCCAGGAAAAGTCCCATCATTTCTCACACCTTTTTTTGCCCTGACTTTTTGTCCGAGAGCATAAACAGGAGGATCGTTTATTTCGACAATCATTTCCTTACGCATCGAACTCTCCTCCGTTTGCCGGATCTTGCCGTGTCTCCGTCGACGACAGATGCTGAGCGAAACGCCGGCGCGCCACCTCACGGACATCCTCTTCGGGATCATTGAGAAATTGCGCCAGCAAAACCGGAGCGATTCGCTCGACAACGGCATGGCGCACGCGCCAATCGCTATCGGTCGCCAGCACCGCCAGCTGCAATTCGTCGAGCCGTTCGGCAACCACCAGACGGATGGCCACGTCCTCGTCCCAGGCCATGGAGACCAGCCATTCCTTCCCGATTCGGCGGGCGACTTCCAGACGAACATCAACGACCGGATCGCACATCAGAACCGGCAAAGCGTCGGAGGCGAGCCGGCGCGCCACGACGACCCGAACATAGTAATCCGGATCCGACGTCATCTGCAGCAGAGCGCCATGTTCAAGACGGGTGGCCGCCGCGATGCGCACCCGGGGATCGACATCATTGCGAAGCTTGAGGACAAAACGCTGCGGCAGGCGTTCGGCAAGGACGGCGCGAACGTCGGCGTCGGGATCATCGACGAGAGCCGGCAAGCGGAAAAGACTGGCATGGCGGGCGGCGATCGCCCGGACGAGGAAATAGGGATCGTTTAGGCCGCTCTCGTTCAGTTCCGGGTGGCTCTTGAAAAAACGTTCGATACGGCTGCCACGGCGATCCCGGACGCAAACCTTGCCGCGCTCGCAGGCACCTTGCTCAAGCCAGGCCCGATGGGGACAGGATGCGCAATCGACTGGTCGACCTTGCCAATCGAGGGGATCTTCGTGATCGTCCATCGCGCGCCTCCCCGGCCTGGCGATCACGCCGAGGCCCGTCCGCCAGCCTGATTGACCCGCCCCCACCACGCCAACGCCGAGGCCTCGATGAACTCGTGGGCATAGTCGTCGATCACCGTGATCCCGGCCTCGGCCAGAGTCTGCCGGGGGCAATCGCCGATCCGGGCGACGAGAACCACGGAAACGCCCTCCAGAGCCTTGATAATGGCAGCGAGGCTGTCCTCTTCGCCATAGCCTCCTTTGCAATAGTTGTCAGCCCGACGAACACCAATGAAACGGACCTGCCGTCCGTCCACTTCAAGCAGCTGGAATTCGCGGGCATGACCGAAGTGCTGGTTGATGCGTCCGCCGCCCTTGGTGGCAACGGCCACCAGCAACGGCTTTCGACCTTCCTGCGCGTTCTGTCTGGCTGCTGTTTCCGCGGCGTGGCGGTCGGCGCGTTCCTGAGCGACAACGGACATGTAGATCTCCCGAACCTGTGGGTCGAACACGGGATCGGCTTCGATCTTGTCGAGGCTGAAATCGGCTCCCTGGTCTTCGCCCAGCAAACCGACCGCGTCGGCCCGGCACTGACGACAATGACGCATCAGCTTGGCGCCACCTTCCAGATCTTCCTGAACGGCGGCCAACTCGATCGGAGTCGGTCCCCGCTGGCCAGTGAGACCGAAGTGCGTCCCGTGCGCCGGATCGGAAATCAGCGGCATGACGTTATGCAAAAACGCGCCTTTGGCCTTCACCAGACGGTTGATGTCGATCATATGTTGGTCGTTGAGGCCGGGGATCAGGACGGAATTGACTTTCACCAGAATGCCAGCGGCGACCAACCGCTCGAGTCCTTCCATCTGCCGCTCGTGCAGGATGCGGGCGGCATCGCGGCCGGTCCAACGGCGGTGATCGAAAAAGATCCATGGATAGATATGCTGACCGATCTCCGGGTCGACGGCACTGATCGTGATGGTGACGTGATCGATGTTGTAGTCGGCGATCGTGTCGACGTGATCGGGCAGCGCCAGACCATTGGTCGACAAACAGAGCTTCAAATGCGGCAGTGCCTTCGACACCAACTCGAATGTCCGGAAAGTCCTGTGCGGATTGGCCAAGGCGTCACCCGGCCCGGCGATCCCCAGAACCGAGAGCTGGGGAACTTTTGAAGCCACCGCCATGACCTTGCGCAGCGCCTGTTCCGGCGTCAGTTTCTCGCTGACAACGCCGGGACGGCTTTCATTGGAACAATCATATTTGCGATTGCAGTAATTGCATTGGATGTTGCAGGCCGGCGCCACCGCCACATGCATGCGAGCGAAATAGTGGTGCGCCTCCTCGCTATAGCAAGGATGATCCTTGACCTTGTTCCAGATGTCGGCAGGCATGTCGCCCGGTCCCTGCGAGGATCCGCAAGAGCTCTGCCCCTTGCTGGCACAACCGGCGGGCTCCTTGCCGGTGCGGGGAAGGGAAATGATCTGTCCACTCACGGCGACCCTCCATCGCGGATAACACAGTTATCGGAATGAACTGCAGATCTTGTGCCAACTGGAAACGCCAGGGATTCCCTGGCGTTCGAGCGTTTTGTCATTGTTGGGCTTGCGACAAGCCTGTCGTGGATGCGACAAATCAACAGCCGATACGCCCGCCCGGCGCCTCGACGGCGAATGAACAATGCTCTTTCCTTGACATGCAATGGGGTGCGAGCTCTGCTTCAGGGTCGATCGTTTGTGGTTTTGCCACCTGTTTTTCAACGACGTCGGAGAACCGCAACCAAACGATAAGATTACCCATCACAAAGGACGATCATGCGGATTATTCGATTAGCTTCCATGCTGCTCCTGGCTCTGCCATTCCTGGTTTGCCATGCCATGGCCTCCGATGACGCGCCCTTTGGCCTGCGTTGGGGAGCCGGCATCGAGGAATTGAAGGTCCGGGGCCTGTCGGGAGAGGTCGTCGAGGATGATGGCAACCACAAGACATTTGTCGCGCGAACGCTTCCGAAGCCGACAGCCGACACCGGGGCGACGCGGTTGACGATTCATCATCGATACGGCCTTCAACGCATCGCTTGGCAATCCAAGGATCTATCGGACGATCCGACGGGAGAAAAAGGCCTGGACGCCTACAGTGCGATGAAATCGTCGCTCACGGCTCAATTTGGACGCCCCAAGAGTTCGGACGAGGAAATGCCCGCGACGCCCGACCGCAATCGCCTGTCTTTCTATCAATGCCTGGCCCAGGACGGATGCGGAGCCGTTGTCTCGGTATGGAGCACACCGGAAGGAGACGTCCGCGCCAGGCTGACCGGCACCACGGCGGGGATTGGTCGACTTGAGGTGATTTTTCTCGGCCCGGACTGGTCGGATGTCGCCGAGGACTTGAAGAAACCAAACCGAAAATAGTCTTTCCGTGCCAATCGATCGACGAGACATCGGCCAACTGATTGGTAATGCCGACATCCGCCCGCTCAAATAAAATTCATATCTTATTAACCGGTTCGGATCAAAATCTGGATAATAATGGTGCTCGATACTTTATCTTGACAAGATCGGCCACCATCCGGAGAGCTATCGTCACAGCGATCTGCTCTAAGAACAAAACATCAAAAAATGAGAGCCCGTCAATCTGTCATACGAAAGTTGTATCTCTTGCCTTTGGCGGGTAATTTAGAATAAATTATTCGCAGTTGACGCTTTTTCCGTCAATACATTAGGCCAGGACATGTCCTCGGAGACAACCTTTTCCCCAAAGAGAATCGCCGCATTCCTGGCAGGCATGGTACTGCTCATCAATTTGGTTATTGGTGCACCGACAACACTTTGGCTCAAGCAAAGCGTTGATCAGCACGAAAACGACATCAAAATAAACTCAACAAATATAGCACAAATACTAGAACAAGATCTAGAGGACAGTATCGATAAAATAGATATAACGTTAAGATCCGTAATAGACGAATATAAAAGAGAAAAAATAGGAAGTTCATTTAAGTGGGAATCGCTAAGCGACTACACACTCGTCCTTCTTGCCAGGCAACCAAAGCTTGATTTTCTAAAACTTGCCGATGAAAATGGGGATATTGCTCTTTCCTCGGGAGATACTCCCGGCGCCAGGATCAGTCTGGTCGACCATGAACTCTTTTCGCGGCTGCGCGATGATCCGGCGGCAGGACTGCTCGTAGCCAAGCCGTTCGTCGACAAGGTACACGGCCAATGGATGCTTTTGTTCGCCAGACGTCTTGACGAAAATGATGGTTCCTTCGGCGGCGTGGTAATCGCCGGCATCGCCCTCAAACGGCTAAACCAGCTGTTTTCCAGGTTGGATCTTGGGCCACATGGCACGGTGTCGCTACGCGACATGGATCTGGCGCTGATCGTCGGCTATCCGGATGCTCCGTCACTGGGATCGGACGCCAGCCAAAACGCGCAAACCGCCGAACTTCATAAGCGCATCGATTCGGGCGAGCAGTTCGGCCTCTTCAAAGTCGTACCGATTGCCAACGACATGGAAAGAACCGTGGCCTTTCGCCGCGTCGGTCTTTATCCGTTTTTTGTAATGGTGGCCCTTAGTACCGACGACTATCTCGCCGATTGGCGCTTCGAGGCCATCGCGGTCGCCTGCTTTGGCGGAATTTTCCTGCTGAGTACCATTGGCGTCGCCTGGCAGTTCTTTCGCAGCTGGAGCCATCGCGCGATCACCTATCAGATGTTGCGCGACAGCGAGGAACGCCTGCGCCTGCTGGCGGAAAATGCCACTGACACAATCAGCCGCTTTAATCTTGACGGCGTCTATCTTGACGTTTCCAGTTCAGCCTTCCGGTTGCTGGGCTATCACGAAAACGAACTTCTTGGGCGGTCCGTCTACGAATTTTTCCATCCCACCGATATTCCGACGCTGAAAGGTATGCGCGACACGTTGGTCAATAATCCGAAGTCGCAGATCCTACCGCACCGGTATCGGCACAAGGACGGCCTTTACATATGGATCGAAAGCAATATCCAGGCCGTCCGCGACGCCTCGGGTCAGGTCGTTGAATTCGTGGCCGTCAGCCGGGACATCACCGAGCGTAAACAGGCCGACGCCAGGATAGAATTTCTGGCCCATCACGACCCCTTGACCAACCTGCCCAACCGCTTGCTTGGCAAAGACCGGTTGGAACTCGCCGTGGCGCGTGCGGAGCGCTCTGGAACCAAAGCGGCGCTGTTGTTTCTCGATCTCGACCAGTTCAAGAAAGTGAACGATTCTCTGGGCCATTCGGTCGGTGATGCTCTTCTCCAGGCAGTCTCGACGCGGCTGCAAGGCTGTCTGCGGGAAAGCGACACTTTGAGTCGCCAAGGCGGCGACGAATTCCTCATTCTGATAGAAGAGCTGCATGATGTGGAAGCGGCGTCGCGCGTCGCCGAAGCCCTTCTGGACGGCCTGTCGTCACCCTTCACGCTTGACGACCAGGAGCTCTATATTTCAGGGTCCATCGGCATCGCCGTCTATCCCGACGACGGCAGCGATTTCGATACGCTGCTCAAGAAGGCCGACACGGCGATGTATCACGCCAAGGACGTCGGTCGGAACGCTTTCCGTTTTTTCACCGACCAGATGAATGTTGACACGACTGAATACCTGAACCTCCGCAATGGCCTCCGCCGGGCACTTGAGCGTCAGGAGTTCGTCTTGCACTACCAGCCGCAAGTCAGCCTGCGAAATGGCGACATCGTCGGCGTCGAGGCCCTGATTCGCTGGCAGCATCCCGACCTGGGACTGATTCCTCCAGGACGATTCATCCCGGTCGCCGAGGACAGCGGCCTGATCGTGCCGGTCGGCGCCTGGGTATTGAAGGAAGCCTGCCAACAGGCGGCCGCCTGGCACAAGATGGGCTTCGAAGGACTGGTCGTCGCCGTCAATCTATCGGCTGCCCAGTTCAAACGCGGCGATCTTCTCAGCAACATCAGTTCGGCGCTTGCAGAATCGGCGCTCGATCCAGAGTGCTTGGAACTTGAGCTGACCGAATCGATCTTGATCAGCGACACCAACAAAGTTCTGTCGATGGTCGATCGGCTGAAGCAGTTGGGTGTCAAGCTGTCGATTGACGATTTCGGTACCGGCTATTCCAGCCTTGCCTATCTGAAGCGCTTCCATGTCGACAAGCTGAAGATCGACCAATCCTTCGTCCGCGACATTACCAGTGACGCCAACGACGCGGCGATCGTCTATGCGATCGTGCAAATGGCCCGCAGTCTGGGATTGGCGACAATCGCCGAAGGCGTCGAAAACGAACAGGCGCTCGCAGCGCTCCGCGATCAGGGATGCGACGAGGCGCAAGGCTTCTTTTTCGCAAGACCGATGCCGGCTGCCGAATTGGAGGAGTTCCTCCGCCAGCCACGGCAGCGAATGGTCGTCTAGAGCATGATGCGTTAAATCCGCATCATGCTCTTGGTTATATTTATGTCCCTCGCCGGGCGCGGGCATCCGCCCGCTCGGCCGCCGCCGGCGTGGCGGCTGGAGCGGGGCGCGTCAGATTTGACGCACGCCGCTCTAATATCTCGCAGACAAGGTCAGCAGCGCCTGGCGCTCGACGGATGGAAACGCCGACGCCCATGTCCGCGCCTGGCTGAGATTGGTTCCCGAAAGAGACAAGGTAAGATGCTCGTTCAAGGAATAGCCGATACGAGCCGACAACGTCGAATAACCGGGTGTGTAGGTGGAAAAATCCGTCCCGGCGGATCGTCTGGTGAAGTCCGAGCTGAGAAACTCCCCGTCACCATCAAACTCCCATGGGCCAACGCTGTAGCCCAGCAACAACCGGACATGGTGCTTCGGTGTCGAATCGTGATAACCCACCCCTAACGCACTCTTGACGCTGGGGGAATCCTCGACAATGGCGTAGCTGTAGCTGGCGTCCCAACGCAAACCGGAAGGGTGTTGTCCTTTTATCTGGATTTCACCACCATAACCGTCGCTGTCGCCCATATTGACGCTGTAGGCGGTCCTGGTGGCATTCGAAACGCTCGTCTGCACAGTGCCGACGTTCGTCATGGTGTTGATCAACGACGTGTTTTGCTCAAAAAAAACGGCGGTCCTCATTGTCGAGAAGACAGCCGGCATTTTGTGGTCGAAGTCGATCTCGTAGTTACGCACGATCGTCGGTTTAAGGAACGGGTTGCCAACCCGCTCCTGCAGCCGCCCGCTGCCGGATGTATTCCAGTTTGTCGCAATGAAGCCGTAATCGAGCAACCTCGGCATCTGGACGCCGCGTCCATAGGCCAGACGGGCCGTATCTTGCTCCGTCAGAGTGTAGACCACTCCGGAATTGTCGCTGAACGTCGCCAGAGAATGATCGTAAGCCGAAGCCGGCATCACGCTCTCCGACCAGATCGTCCCGGTCTCTTGCAAACCAAGACGCTCGATCCGCGCGGCATTGGTCCATGAGACGTCATCGCGGATCTGCCAAAGCCACGTGCCCCCCAGGACATAGACATCCTCCGCCAGAGCCGGAGACTGGGGCGCCACCTGCGGCGCATCAAGACGAAAATCAATATGCCGGTATTCGCCGAAGATCCGGAATGTATGGTCGGAACCGACACGGAATGCGTCTTCCAACTGGTTGACGAACAAATCGGTGGTGTCGGCATAGGCGACAAAATAAGGACTGGAGTCGTTGTTCTCGACGCGACTGTGATTCCAATAGGCGTTTCCCTTGATGGTTCCCAACGCCGATTGCCAAGTGAATCCGCCGCGTGCGGAAGACACGAAGTCATCGATGCCACCGAGCCGGCCACTGAAATAGGCTTCGGTCGACCGGCTCTTCGAATAGGAAAAGTCGGAAAACGCCTGAAGATCCGAAGACAGTTGGAAAACCTGGCTGGCAGCCACGTAACGGTGGGCCGGGTCTTGCGTCACGCCTTGCTCCGACGAACTCCGTCGGGCCCCGAACTCCTGGCCGTTCATGCCCCCAGCCGAGATCTTGATGCCGCCCAGGTCCTCCATTCTGCCGCTGGCGGTTACATCACCTTGCCTGGTTCGGTTGCTTCCATAACTGACGCTGGCTTTGTCGGACGTCTCGTACAAAGGGCTATAGGTGATGATGTTGACAACGCCACCGCTGGCGTTCGATCCGAAAAGCGCCGATGCGGCGCCGGTTACCACCTCGATCTGCCGGATGTCGTCGACATTGACCGGCAGATTTTCCCAAACGGTACGCGAATAGTCGTCCTGGAAAACCTGACGACCGTCGAGAAGAACCAGCAGGCGGGACTGCATCGGCTCCTGATAGCCCCGCACGCCGACATCGTAGGCCACCGCCCCGGACCGTAAGATGTCGAGACCAGGAACCCGCGAGAGAATCTGAGGAATGTTCCTGCTGCCGGATTGTCGGATTTCGTCAGCCGTTATGATCGTCATATTGGCGGCGGAGGCGTGCGCCTTCTGCGGCGTTCCCGTCGCTGCCGTGGTGATCGGCTCACCAAACAGATTTTCAAGTGAGTCGTAATCGAGCGTCTGCGCCTCGGCCCCCGCCGAGAAACCGCCGGCAAAAGACAGGACAGTCCACAATGCGGTTCTGGTGGTAGGGCGGCTCAAGCGCACTCTCCCGATGTGTCGACACAACCGAACGGTGAGGCAGAAGATGGTGTGATGCTAGGCATGATCACCTCAATTCGGCTTCGCCAACATAGTGAAGGCCGGAGTGAAACCGATGTGCGACGCAACGGCGGCCGGACGGCTGAAGTAGATCTCGACCGTCGGTCGGGAAACGATACCCAGCACGCATTTGTTCGCTCTCACGCAGGCCAGATCCGCAGACATCGACAAGATTCCGTTAGCTGCGGCAACAAGAGCGACCGCATCGAAGGCACCGGCTCTCGCCCCTTGGGTCAAAAACAGCAATCTTGCTCCTTTCAACCGGGAAAGGTCGTCGGCCGCCACCAACATGGGGACCAACCTTTCGCCACCCGGAACCTCTGCTCCGCCATCCGCGGCTGCCTTGATGGCGTCGGCGTCGGCACGCGACTCCGGACTTCCCGGATCGAAAACGATGGCCATGTTGACAGGTCCGACGATCCGCTGACTGAGCAGCGGAAGCGTCTTCAGGCCGACCGACAGATCGAAGGCGTCCGTCGCCGAAACAGGAGTGATTCCGCCGAGAGCCGCCCACAGGAGGCCTCCCATCAGAGACGTCGTCAAGACCCGCAAAGATCGGAATCTAATCCAACAGGGTGCGCGAGACGAAATCATGACAATTCGAATTTCCATTCGTTTTGCCAATGAAGAGAAAACAAAATGCGATATTCCCTCACATTCCGCCGCCCCTCAACTGTCGCATTGCCCTGAATGCAACTTTCTGCCGCATAAACACCACCTGCGGTATCATCATGGGAACATGAAATTGACTTAATATCAACTGGACAATGATATTAATATCATTCCCATTGCTTGTATAACTTGTTTCAATTCAACAATCAGTGATTGCAAACACACACACCGCAATAGTTTTTGGAGCGTGATGAGATCAGATCGAACCAGGACGTTTCCTATCCGCAGCACCACGTTCCCGTTGCGACTTTCGAGAGTGGGACGATTCTGATATGGTCAGCCGTGCCTGGTCGAGGGCACGAGAAAACCCGACTTCGTCAGAAATTCTTCATGAAAACAAAATGATGCAATTGTACTACGCCACTCGCGACGGCCAGTCGCGCCGCATCGCCGACCACGTTTCCCGGCGTCTGGGCGAGCGCGGCGTCGAGGTAACGGCCAAAAATCTCGCGGTCGACCTGCCGTCCGTCGAAACCCTGACCTCCACCAGACTGGTTGCGCTCATCGCGTCGGTCCGCTACGGACACCACCTGAAAGAGGCAGAGCAATTTCTGACTCGTTACCAAAGCCTGGCGGCACCTCCTCCGCTGGTTCTCGCCTCGGTCAATCTGACCGCCAGGAAACAGGGCAAGGATACGGCGGAAGGAAACGCTTATCTTCGCAAGTGGATCGCGCGACGGCAACTGACGCCGGTCTTGGCGACGGCCATTGCCGGCCGGCTGGATTACCCCCTCTACGGTTGGCTTGACCGTCAGATGATCCGATTGATCATGAAGATGACCGGCGGCCCAACGGATCCCCGAACAACCGTGGAATACACGGCGTGGGACGCAGTCGACCGGTTCGCCTGGGCGATCGCCGATCTGGCCCTTCCGTCGGAATAGGCAACGGTGAGCTTGATCATCGTCTGGTTCTCCCTGACTTTACCGCTCTCCTATCTGGTGGTCGCGTTCGGTTTGGCCTTGGCGCAAAGGAGGCTCCTCTATCGACCGCCGCCAGAGGGCGTCTCGGATCCGACCCTCGCGCCGGAAATGGCCACCATTCGGCAAGGCCCAACCCTGCTTGGCTGGTGGCAGTCCCCGCCCGACCCGATCTCGCCCATCTTGGTGTTTTTTCACGGCAATCGCGGAACCCTGAACCGCATCGCGACCAAGACAGCTCCGTGGCGCGAGGAGTTCCATCTCGGTCTGTTCCTTGCGACCTATCGCGGCTACGAAGGCAATCCCGGCAACCCCAGCGAGGCTGGGCTCTATGACGATGGACGCGCCGTCCTCGACTGGCTCACCCACCAGGGATTTTCCGCCGAGCGGCTCATCCTTTATGGCGAATCGCTGGGGACCGGCGTAGCGACGCAGTTGGCCATTGAACGTCATTGCCTCGGTGTCGTCCTGGAAGCGCCTTTCTCCAGTATTCCCGACATTGCCATGGAGCGTTACCCATGGGCGCCGTCTCGCTGGCTGGTCCGCGATACCTACGACAACCGTGCCAAGATTGGTGACATCACCTCCCCCATCCTGCTGTTGCATGGCGATGCCGACCGCACGATACCTCTAGCCCATTCACAACGGTTGGCTGCAGCAGCTCCATCGGCCCAGCTGGCGGTCGTGCCCCAGGCAACGCATCGGAACGTGTCAATGATTTCCGGACAGGTTCCGCTCTGAGTTTAAGCCCTATTTTCTAAGCCGCAGCCTTCTTATCTGGCGGATTTATCCAGGCGGCATCCGGCAGTTCCGGCGGCTGTGGCGGCTTTCTGACGAAGCG
>JARLJB010000079.1 GCA_031291415.1 Telmatospirillum sp. | reverse complement strand
GGACGGTATTTACGACGTTTTGTTTTCGCGCTTCACCGTCGCGCAGGTTAACCTGCGCGACGGTGAAGCATCACATCAACCTGTCAGGGATGTCTCCGAACACCTGTCAGGGATGTCCCCGGTCTAAACAGCATCTTGCCCGCCTCCGACGCGAAAGCCGCGGAAATGCTTGTCTTCCGGCTTCGCCAGAACGCGGGTGAGACGCCCGCGCCACTCGCTTGTCTTACTTTTTCACAGGCTCTATCGCGATCACTTCTTCAAATAGTCGCTGGCCAGGACCTCGGCGATCTGCACGGCGTTGAGCGCGGCGCCCTTGCGCAGATTGTCGGCCACGCACCAGAAGGACAGGCCGTTCTTGATGGTCGGGTCCTTGCGGATCCGACTGACATAGACGGCATCCTCGCCGGTCGCCTCGATCGGCGTCACATAGCCCTCGTTGGCCCGGTGATCGACGACGATGACGCCGGGAGCATGCGACCAGGCGGCGCGTGCCGCCACTTCGCTCATCGGGTTTTCGAATTCGACATTGACCGCCTCGCCATGCGAGACGAACACCGGAACGCGCACGCAAGTGGCGTGCACGGCGATGTCGGGATCGAGGATTTTGCAGGTCTCGACCGCCATCTTCCATACTTCCTTGGTCGCCCCGTCATCCATGAAGACATCGATGTGCGGGATGACGTTGAAGGCAATCTGTTTGGTGAAGCATTCCGGCTTGACCGGATCGTTCACATAGATCGCCCTGGTCTGGTTGAACAGCTCGTCCATGGCGTCCTTGCCGGCGCCCGACACCGACTGGTAGGTCGAAACAACCACGCGCTTGATTCGCGCCAGATCGTGCAGCGGCTTCAAGGCCACCACCATCTGGATGGTCGAACAGTTCGGGTTGGCGATGATGCCCCGCTTCTTGTAGCCGGCGATCGCCTTGGGATTGACCTCGGGAACGACGAGCGGCACGTCGGGTTCCATGCGGAAATGCGAGGTGTTGTCGATCACCACGCAACCGGCGGCGGCGGCGCGCGGGCTGTATTGCGCCGACACCTTGGCGCCCGGTGAGGACAGCGCGATATCGACGCCCTTGAAGTCGAATGTCGCCAGGTCCCTGACCTTGACGATCTTGTCGTCGCCATAAGACAGCTCACGCCCGACGGATCGTTCCGACGCCAGCGCGATCACCTCGTCGGCGGGAAAGTCCCGTTCGGCCAGGATCTGAAGCATCTCGCGGCCCACATTGCCCGTGGCACCGATCACCGCAACCTTGTAACCCATCTCTTCAACTCCACAGTAGAGGCCGCCGTTCCGCCCCCCCGAGACCCCTTACAAACGAAAAGGCCCGCCGGGTTGCTCCCGCGGGCCTTTTGTCGAAACAAACGTCAACCAGCCCGCGCTTCAAGCCTTGGTTTTCTTGGTAGTGAGGGTGGTCGTCGTGAAAACAACGGGGGCGTCCGCAGCCCTGGTGGGCACGGCCAGCAGATCAAAGCTGGAAACGCATAGCGACATCGGTCACCCCTTCCGTCGGGCAAAGAGCATTACCTGAGTGCCTTCCCGAAGGCAAGGGGAAAGCGCCAGAGGCAACGGCGTTCGCGCCCCCCACCCCAGCCCTCCCCATCAAGGGGAGGGAGAAATGACACAGCTCCCTCCCTCTTGTGGGGAGGGCTGGGGTGGGGGTGGTGCGCAACCCCAATCCTCAGCCGGCCAGCTTGTCCATCTCGCGGACGATGCTTTCGCCCATGACCGTGGTCGACACCTTGGCTTTGCCCGTCTGCATGATATCGCCGGTCCTGAGGCCGCCATCGAGCACGTTCTTCACCGCCCGCTCCAGAAGCTCCGCCTCGTCCATCATATCGAAGCTGTAGCGTAGCATCATGGCGAAGGACAAAAGAGTGGCCAGCGGATTGGCGATGTCCTTGCCGGCAATATCGGGAGCCGACCCATGCACCGGTTCGTAAACGGCCTTGCGATGCCCGTTGGCGTCGGCCGCCCCCAGGCTAGCCGACGGCAGCATGCCAAGGCTGCCAGTCAGCATGGCGGCGCAATCGGAAAGAATGTCGCCGAACAGATTGTCGGTGACGATGACATCGAACTGCTTGGGAGCGCGGACCAACTGCATGGCGCAGTTATCGGCATACATGTGCTGCAATTCGATGCCGGGGAACTTGGCGTCATGAAGCTTCTGCACTTCCTCGCGCCAGAGCACGCCAGATTCCATGACATTGGCTTTTTCGACCGAATGCACCCGATTGTGCCGTTTCTTGGCCAAATCGAAGGCGACGTCGGCGATGCGGACGATCTCGCTCGTGGTATAGACCTGCGTATTGACGCCGCGGCGCTCGCCGTTGGGCAGCGTCTCGATGCCGCGCGGCTGACCGAAATAGACTCCGCCGGTCAGTTCGCGGACGATCATGATGTCCAGCCCCTTGACCAGTTCGGGCTTCAGGCTCGAGGCATCCACCAGCGCGTCGAAGACGAAGGCCGGGCGCAGGTTGGCGAACAGTTCGAGGTCCTTTCTCAGTCGCAGCAACCCGCGCTCCGGCTTCAACTCGAAGGGCAGGCTGTCCCATTTCGGACCACCGACCGCCCCCAGCAGAACGGCGTCGGCGGCGAAGATGTCCTGCATCGTCTCGTCGGTCAGCGGATGGCCGAACCGGTCGTAGGAAGCACCGCCGATCAGTCCCTCAGCGACGTCGAAGGCGATATGACGCTTCTTGGCCATCCAGTCGATGACCCGCTGCACCTGCGCCATGACTTCCGGACCGATACCGTCGCCAGCGAGAATGAACAGCTTCTTGGTGGTCATGATTACGTATCTCCTGCGGTTCCCGTCGCCTCCGGAGATTAGCCCCGGGGATCCATGGATTGCCGGCCGCATGGCAGACCAGCGGATCGGGCGACGACGAGCCAGCCTTAAATGTGAAGGGTCAAAGCCAGGGTTGTTCGAGGCTGCGGCGGCTTTCGAAACTGGTGATCTTTTCCTGCTTCTGGAGCGTCAGTCCAATGTCGTCGAGGCCGTTCAGCAAACAGAACTTGCGGAAAGGATCGATCTCGAAACGGATGCAACCGCCGTCGGGGCCGGTGATTTCCTGTTTCTCCAGATCGATACTGACCACGGCGTTGGCGCCCCGGCCGGCATCGTCGAGCAGCTTGTCGACCTCGGCTTGCGGTAGCTTGATCGGCAAAATGCCATTCTTGAAGCAGTTGTTATAAAAGATGTCGGCGAAACTGGGCGCGATAACGCAACGAATGCCGAAATCGAGCAGTGCCCAAGGCGCGTGCTCGCGCGAACTGCCGCAGCCGAAGTTGGCGCCGGCCACCAGGATCGTCGCCTTCCGGTAGGCCGGCTTGTTCAGCACGAAACCGGGAACCTCCTGACCGTCCTTGGTGAAGCGCATTTCGTCAAACAGGTTCTTACCAAGACCGGTCCGCTTGATGGTCTTCAGAAACTGCTTGGGGATGATCATGTCGGTATCGACATTGATGATCGGCAGCGGTGCGGCGACGCCGGTCAGTTTGGTGAACTTGTCCATTTCCGTCCTTTCCTTACCGTCCCCCATCCCGGCCCTCAGCTATCTCGTCTCCCCTCCCCTTGATGGGGAGGGGGTTGGGGGTGGGGTGGAATCCCGATGAACTCAGAGCCATTCGAATTGCCCAAAGAACGCCTTCGGGATTGCCTAGCACGTCATTATTCCAAAATCTGACAACGTGGTAACCCTGGCCTTCAATCCAGAGAGTCCGACGCCTGTCTTCGCCAAGACCGACATCGGTCCCATGCTGCCCACCGTCCAGTTCGATCACCAGTTTCGCCGAATGGCAGGCGAAGACTGCGACATACGACCCGATCGGCGCCTGGCGCCTAAAATGGTATCCTTCCGCTTTCAGGTCCCGCAACTGCTTCCAAAGCGCACGTTCGGCATCCGTCTGATTATGCCGAAGGGACCGCGCGCGTTGGTTAACCATTCCGTTCTCCCCCACCCCCAACCCCTCCCCACAAGGGGGAGGGGCCATCATCTTTTCTCCCCTCCCCCTTGTGGGGAGGGGTTGGGGGTGGGGGAAAAATTCCGAGACCTTACAGCTTGCGCACGTCCGTCAGTTTGCCGGTGATGGCGGCGGCGGCGGCCATGGCCGGGCTGACCAGATGGGTGCGGCCACCACGGCCCTGACGACCCTCGAAATTGCGATTAGAGGTCGAGGCGGAGCGTTCGCCCTCCGAGAGCTTGTCGGCGTTCATCGCCAGGCACATGGAACAGCCCGGTTCGCGCCATTCGGCGCCGGCTTCGCGGAAAATGACGTCCAGCCCCTCGGCCTCGGCCTGTTCCTTGACCAGACCGGAGCCGGGAACCGCCAGCACGCGTACTCCGGCAGCCACTTTGCGGCCCTTGAGGACGGCGGCGGCGGCGCGGAAATCTTCGATGCGGCCGTTGGTACAGGATCCGATGAACACCGTATCGATCTTGACCTCGGACAGCGGCGTGCCGGGAGTCAGGCCCATATAGGCGAGCGACCGTTCGACGGCCGCCCGTTTGCCGGGATCGGCCACTTTTGCCGGATCGGGAACTGTGGCGGTGATCGGCAGCACATCCTCGGGGCTGGTGCCCCAGGTGACCATCGGGACCAGGGACGAGGCATCGATCACCACTTCGGCGTCGTAAGTGGCCCCGGCGTCGGAGGGCAGGGTCTTCCAGTAGGTGACGGCAGCTTCCCAGGCGGCGCCCTTGGGTGCCTTGGGACGGCCCTGAACATAAGCGAAGGTCGTTTCGTCGGGAGCGATCAGTCCGGCCCGCGCCCCCGCCTCAATGGTCATGTTGCAGACCGTCATCCGGCCTTCCATCGACAGCGAGCGAATGGCTTCGCCTGAATATTCGATGACATAACCGGTACCGCCGGCGGTTCCCAGGCGGCCGATGATGGCCAGCACCAGATCCTTGGCGCCGACGCCCTCGGGCAAGGCGCCGTCGACCCGCACCAGCATATTCTTGGCCGGCCGCTGCACCAGGGTCTGTGTCGCCAATACATGTTCGACTTCGGAGGTGCCGATCCCGAACGCCAAGGCACCGAACGCCCCATGCGTCGAGGTGTGGGAATCGCCGCAGACGATCGTGGTTCCCGGCAGGGTGAAGCCCTGTTCCGGCCCAATGATATGCACGACGCCCTGACGGATATCGTCCATCGCCAGATATTCGATGCCGAAATCGCGCGTGTTGTCTTCGAGGGTTTGCACCTGCAGGCGGGATTGTTCCTCGACAATGCCCTTCGACCGGTCGGTGGTCGGCACATTGTGATCGGGCACCGCCAGCGTCGCTTCCGGATGGCGGACCTTGCGGCCGGCCTTGCGCAGTCCTTCAAAGGCCTGCGGACTGGTTACCTCGTGCACCAGATGGCGATCGATGTAAATGAGGCAGGTGCCGTCATCCTGCACATCGACGAGGTGACTGTCCCAGATCTTGTCGAATAGGGTACGAGGTTTGGCCATGGCGTCCTTCGCTGCTTCACTCTCGAGAGAGGCAGAGGCAGGGAACGGAAGCCGAGCCGGTTCCGTCCCGCTCTGCACCGGATAGACTGCTGATCGCCGAAAGGGGCCATCGGGGCAGGCGTCCGTCGGATCGTGCTACACCATCCGTCGGACGCTCACCACAATTCATTGCTCTGGCGGAGCCGAATGCCTGACGATCAGGCGTTCGGCAGGAACCGCCACTGGCCCCCACCGGGTAGAAAACCTGAAAATCAGGCCTTCTCGCCCTTTTTTTCGGCTGCAAGGGCTTCGCGCTCGGCAGCGGCCAGCTTGGCGGAGTAGCCAGTGGTCTGCTCGGCGATACGGGCCGACTTGCCGCGACGATCGCGCAGATAATAAAGTTTGGCGCGGCGAACGTCGCCACGACGAATCACCTCGATTTCGGCGACGTTCGGCGAATAGAGCGGAAAAATACGCTCGACGCCTTCGCCGTAGGAAATCTTGCGCACGGTGAACGAGCTGTTAAGCCCGTCGTTCTTGCGCGCGATCACCACGCCCTCATAGGCCTGAAGGCGCTCGCGGCTACCTTCCACCACTTTGACGCTGACCTTGACGGTGTCGCCCGGAGCGAAGTCGGGAATCGTCTTCGCGCCGGTCAGCTTCTCGATCTGCTCCTTTTCGAGCGCCTGAATAATGTCCATGGCTCAACCCTCTTTTGCCTTGTTGGCAGCGACATACCGGTCCCAAAGGTCCGGCCGGCGCTGCCGGGTTACCTGCTCCGCCTGGCATGCACGCCAAGCGCGAATCTTCTCATGGTGACCGGAGAGCAACACCTCCGGCACCGCCCGCCCCTCCCATAGTTGGGGCCGGGTATAGTGGGGATACTCAAGAAGCCCCCACTCGAAGCTCTCTTCCGTGAGCGACTCCTCCTTGCCCACCACTCCGGGCAGAAGACGCACGACGGCATCCATCAACATCAGCGCCGCCGGCTCGCCGCCGGACAACACGAAGTCGCCGAGACTGATTTCCTCGGCGTCGTGGGCGTCCAGCACGCGCTGGTCAACCCCTTCGAAGCGGCCGCAAAGGAGGGTCGCCCGACCTTCCGCCGCCAAACGCTTCACCCGCTCCTGGTCGAGCAGGCGTCCCCTGGGCGTCAGATAGATCAAAGGTCCGCCCCGGTGTGAAGCGCGGATTGCCGCGTCCACCACGTCGGGGCGCATGACCATGCCTGCGCCGCCGCCAAAGGGCGTGTCGTCGACGGAGCGGTGTTTATCGCGTGCGAAAGCACGGATGTCCACCGATTCCAGCGCCCAAACGCCCTCGGCCAAGGCCCGTCCCGCCAACGAATGGCCGAGCGGACCCGGAAACATCTCCGGGAACAGGGAAAGCACGGTGGCCGTCCAAACCGGCCGCGCATCACTCTCCGTCATTCCCTGCGTCCTCCTTATCATCCTCGGGCCCGGCCTCGACCATGATCGGCGGCTCGACCACCAGACGACTGCCGGCGATATCAACCACCGGCACCGCGGCTTTGGTGAAAGGAATCATCACCGTACCGCCCGGACCCTCGATCTCGATGACGTCACCGCCGCCGAAATCGAAGACCCCCTTCACCTTGCCCAACGCCTCACCATCGGCCCGAACCGCAACCAGTCCGACGAGATCGGAGTAATAGAACTCCTCCTCCTCGACCGCCGGCAGCATGGTCCGCGCCACATAGAGGCGAACACCCTTCAAGGCCTCGGCTGCGGCTCGATCGGCAGTCCCGTCGATTTCCGCCGTTACCACGCCCTTGACCTCGCCCCGGACCCGTAACCGAAAGCGCCGCTCTCCCGCTTCGTCCTCCACTAGGCCATAGGCCGCGACGTCGGCGGGATTGGCGGTGAAACTCTTGATGCGGACGGCACCCTTCAGCCCGTGTGCGCCGAGGATGACTCCGACGCACAGGCGTCCATTCATCGATTACTCGCCCGCGGGAGCCTCGGCGGCGGCGGCAGCGGCTGCCTCGGCGGCCTTCTGCTGTTCCTTCAGACGCTCCTGCGCCTTGGCCTTCGGCTGCGGCTGCTTGCTCTGCTCGGGCTGGACGCGGGCGGCGATATAGCCGGCAACGGCCAGGAACCGCGCCACACGGTCGGTCGGCTGAGCGCCGACCGACAGCCAATGCTTGATCCGTTCTTCCTTGAGAATCAGCCGCTCGGCGTGATCGACCGGCAGCATGGGATTGTAGGTGCCCAGTTTCTCGATGAACTTGCCATCGCGCGGGCTGCGCGAATCAGCCAGCACGACCTTGTAGAACGGGCGCTTCTTGGCACCACCGCGGGACAGTCTGATCTTCAGTGACATTGAGTTCGTTCCTCGTGGTCAGTCAAAGTGGTTAAGATTGGGGGCGGTGACACACCGCCTCGATGCGATAGCCGTCCGGATCGATGACGAAGGCGGCATAATAGTTGGGATGATAGTCGGGACGCAGACCCGGAGCGCCGTTGTCCTTCCCGCCCGCCGCCAACGCGGCCTGGTAGAAAGCATCGACAGCGGCACGATCCTTGGCCTCGAAGGCGATATGAAAACCACGCCAGCGGCCGATTTGCTCGGAAAGGTCGCCCTCACCGGTGATCCAGAACGACGGGTGATCGGCCTCGCCATAGCCGGCCCCCTGGCCGAATTCCATGACCGGCCGGTAGCCGAGCGGCGCCAAGGCGGCATCGTAGAACCGGCGCGAGAGGGCATAGTCGCCGACGGCGACGGACAGATGGTCGATCATCCGCCGAATCTCCCGCCGCCGGGGGGAAACAAACCGGGAAGACCGTGGCGCATCAGGCCCTTCTTGCCCATTTTGCTCACCTTCTTCATGACGTCCGCCATCTGCTGATATTGCTTCAGAAGCTTGTTGACGTCCTGGATGGAGACACCGGCGCCAAGCGCGATGCGCCGCTTGCGGCTGGCCTTGATGAGATCCGGGTTCTTCCGCTCGCCCTTGGTCATCGACAGGATGATGGCTTCCTGCCGATTGATCATGCGGGTATCGATATTGGCCTCGTCGATCTGTTTCTTGATCTTGCCGATACCAGGCAGCATGCCGATGATGCCCTTGAGATCGCCCATTTTCTTGATCTGGCGAAACTGCGAGGCCATGTCGTCGAGGTCGAACTTGCCCTTGGCCATGCGGGCGGCCAGCTTTTCGGCCTCGTCCTGGTCAACGCTGTCCATGGCCTTTTCGACCAGGGACACCACGTCGCCCATGCCGAGAATGCGGCCGGCGACGCGATCGGGATGGAACACCTCGAGGGCGTCGAGCTTTTCGCCGGCCCCCAGGAACTTGATCGGCCGGCCGGTTATCGCCCGCATTGAAAGCGCCGCGCCACCACGGGCGTCGCCATCGACGCGGGTCAACACCAAGCCGGTGACACCGATTTTCTCGTTGAATTCGCGGGCGACGTTGACGGCGTCCTGGCCGGTCATCGCATCGACCACCAGCAGGGTCTCGGCGGGATGCACCGCGTCGCGCACCTCGGCGACCTCGGCCATCAGGACTTCGTCAATATGCAGGCGGCCGGCGGTGTCGAGAATCACCACGTCGTAGCCTTCGCGGCGACCGGTCTCCATGGCGCGCCGGGCGATCGCCACCGGACGCTCGCCCATCAGGATCGGCAGCGATCCAACCGCGACCTGTCCGGCCAGAATTTCCAACTGCTGCTGGGCGGCCGGACGATAGATATCGAGCGACGCCAGCAAAACCTTCTTGCGGTCGACGGCCTTCAACCGGGCGGCGATCTTCGCCGACGTCGTCGTCTTGCCCGACCCCTGGAGGCCGACCATCAGCACGGGAACCGGGGCCGCCGCCTGGAGATTGATCTCCTCGCCGTCGCCCAAAGTCTCGATCAGGCAGTCATGGACGATCTTCACCACCATCTGGCCCGGCGTGATGCTGCGCACCACCTCCTGGCCGACGGCGCGTTCCTTGACCGTCGCGATGAAGTCCTTGACCACCGGCAGCGCCACATCGGCTTCGAGCAACGCCACCCGCACCTCGCGCAGCGCCTCCGAGACGTCGGCCTCGGACAGCGCACCGCGCCGCTTCAGCCGCTCGAAGATATCGCCAAGACGTGTGCTTAAGCTCTCGAACATAAACTGCCGACCAGATCCCTTGTCGTCCCGCTGGCGCCGTCCAGCCAAACAAAAACGGGCCGGTGCGCGAGTCTTCGCGGACCGGCCGGCCTCCTCGGAGGCATTATCGGCGTCTCAGAATTTCTGAGAGGATGGTTTGTACGCTGAGGTGGGGGAGGGAGTCAAGCGGCAGAGATAGGGTACGTCACCCCCCGACGATCTTGACGAAGATTGAGAACAAATGTAGAACAAATCATCATGAAAGCCGTTCGAAAGCCCCCAGGGTCCTTTCGGAACGGACGCATCGGAGGAAGTCATGCTCGACCATATTGGAATTCATGTGCGCGATCTCGACCGCAGCCGGTCCTTTTACGCCGCCGCCCTGGCGGAGCTGGGGATCACCGTCGTAATGGAGGTAAGCGCGGATCAGACCGGTGGCGTCGCCAGCGTCGGCTTCGGCGCCGACGGGAATCCGTTCTTTTGGATCGGTAACGGCAAGGCGACGACGTCGACCAGCCATATCGCCTTCACCGCGTCATCCCGTGCACTCGTCGATGCCTTCTACAAGGCCGCCATCGCCGCGGGAGGACGGGACAACGGAGCTCCCGGCCTTCGCCCTCATTATCACCCGGCATATTATGGCGCTTTTGTCCTTGATATGGACGGCAACAATATCGAGGCGGTCTGTCACAAGCCGGAGTGACCACGGCTATCGCCGGCCCGGATCAGCCGGTCATTCCACAGACGTCGCTCGGCGAGAAGGGCGGCGGCGCGCAGCCATCGTCGCCGCTGACACGATTGCGGCCGGCGCGCTTGGCCTTGTATAGCGCCTTGTCGCCACGGCCCAGCAGGTCGCTGACCGTCACGTCCCTGTCCGCCCGCCACTCGGCGACACCGATACTGACGGTCAGCGGAACGGCTTTTTGGTCGATCACCGACGGCTGTGCCTCAAGGGTTGCGCGGATCCGCTCGGCGATCGACGCGGCCTCCCACACGTTGGTCTGCGGCAGGAGAACCGCGAACTCCTCGCCGCCCATCCGTCCCAGGATGTCGGTCGGTCGCAGGATGCTCTCGATCACCGCGACAAAATGGCGGAGCAGCTGGTCGCCGCAAGGGTGGCCATAGCGGTCGTTGACGCGCTTGAAATGATCAAGGTCCAGACTGAGGACGCTGAATTGGCAGCCGTAGCGGTTCCAACGCTGCCATTCCGCCTCAAGCACCTCATGGAATCGGCGCCGGTTGGCGCAGCCCGTCAAGGGATCCGTACTTGCCTGGCGAGCCAGGTGCTCGTTCAGCCGCATCAAGTCGTCGCGGTGACGCCGACTGGCCTGCAGGAACTCGCCGCCACCAGCCACCAGAAGCACGACCAGGAGCCCGGTCAGCACCAGCAGCCCGAACAGCCACAGGCGCTCCCGCTGAAAGTCGCCCAGTTCTTCGAGATCGCGGAACACATGGACGGTGACCAGGCCCTCGGGACTGGTCTGCCTTGCCAGAACGCACGGCCAAATCTTGTCCCGCCAACGCATGAGGCCGGCGAAGTCCTTTTCTTTCCATGGCGTAAGGTTGATCGCCTCGAAGTCGACCCTCTTGTATCGTCGTTCCCGTTCGTCGGCGGCAACATCGGCGATCGGTGCCCCTGGCAAAGTGCGCATCAGCAGTCCGAGATCCTGCGTGAGGATGATCACGCCGCGGTCGTCGGTGACAAAGGCATCCTTTTCCGTGACCAGCCGGGAAAGACTGGCCAGATTTATTCTCGCGCCGACGGCGCCGACAAACTGTCCCTCGCTGAATACCGGAGTGGAGAAGAACAGTCCCGGGAAATTCGTCACGCGGCCAATCGCGTACTGTCGGCCGTTTCGACCGTTGCGGGCAGCCTGGAAATAGTCCCGGTCGGCATAATTGACGCCGGTGAAGTCGCTGTTTTCCGGCGAGCGTCCCTCGGCTATGCAGTCACCGGCGGCGTTCATCACAAAAAGCGTGTTGAGGCCTGTCTCCGCCACGATCTCGCCGAGATGACGGGACAAATCGCGTAAAGCCGGGTCGGCGCGCCACTGCTCGCTTTGCTCCGCCACCGCCAGGTGAGAGGGCGCGGCATTCGGACCGAATCGGTTCAGGAGCGCCACCAGGCTCGGTTCCTTGGCCATCACAATCGGAATGCCGCGGGCAAGGTCCAGGCGACGGCTTATGTTTTCGCCGATCGCCTCGGCCCCGATCTGGGCCGCCACCTGCTCCCGCTCGATCAGTCGCGCTGCCCGTTGCCCGGCCAGCAGGCCGGACCAGCACCATGCCGACAAAGACCAAAGGAAGACGGTCGCCGCCAGGGCGGTTCTGATCCAGCGTGATCGTCCAGGCATGACAACCCGATGATCCTGTCGATCGGGGGCCACCGGCGACAACAGGGGATCGGGCGCGTCACGTTCCAAGTCTCCCATGGGAGGTCTATCCCGTTCAGTCTTTTGGCATCGTAGCGCAAACGACCACGCCTGAGAATTTGAATAGGATGCCGTATCGTTGAAGAATCGAGAGCAGATCTCGATCAAAAGTTTTAGAGACCAGTGTTTCCCATCCAATGGGCCGGGACCATTGTTTTTTTGCGGTTTCAACGCTCCCTGGTTGGAAGATCTTCTCTGAATCTGATCTTCTGGTTATTCTAGTTCCGACAACGGGGCACCGATGCTCACCGGCAAAAAGTGTCTTATCTTTTAATAAATATAAGAATAGGCGATCGATTGGTCGCTGGGGGAGGTAAATATGGCAAAGTTTCGATTACTGCCGACTTTAGCCGTATTTGTGTTCTTCGCCTTTTCGGCCCAAGCATCGCAGACGCTGATTCTCGGACACAATTCTCCACCGGATGGTCCGCACAGCATCGGTGCCAAGATATTCGCGGCGGAATTGGAACGTCTCCTGCCTGGCCGCTTCAGGATCGATGAGAAAGGCGGCGTCACCCTTGGACCGGAACCCGATCTCTGGGATGCGATTCGACTGGGAACTATCGATCTGGCATTGATCACCAGCATTTCGCTGGCCCCCCAGGTCCCCGAGATCGAGATCCTCAATCTTCCCTTTCTTTTCCGGGACTCGGACCACGCGGCCAAGGTGCTGGACGGCCCGATCGGCCAATCGCTCGAGGCGAAGCTCGGAAAGGCGGGCGTGGTGGTCCTGGCATGGGGCGAACTGGGATTTCGTCACATCACCACCTCGGGACGGCCGGTCCGCGTCCCCAGCGACCTCGCCGGCCTCAAGATAAGAATCGTGCCCAACCCGATCTACCGGCAGACCTTCCTCGCTCTCGGGGCAGATCCGGTCGAGATGTTTCTGCCCGACCTCTACAACGCTCTTAAGGAAGGGGTGGTCGACGGCGAGGAGAATCCGCTTTTGGTGTTTCGCGCCAATCACCTGGACGACGTCCAGAAGTACGTCTCCTTGACGAGACATTTTTATAATCCATTGATTTTCATGATGAATACCGACGCTTTCGCAGCTCTGACGGGAAAGGAACAAGCCGCCATCCGGGCGGCCGCCAAGGCGGGAGCCGCGGCAACCAGGGACGCCGTTGCCAGGTACGAAAGCCGCGCCATCGCCGCCTTACGGAGCAGGGGCGTCGAGGTTATCGACACGGTCGATCGCGACGCTTTCGAGAAAGCTCTGGCGCCACTGGAACCGACGTTCGACAAGATGTTCGGTGCCGAACAGCTCCAGCGGATCAGGGAGACCCGTTGATGGTCGCCCCATCATGACGGCAGGGTTTGATCGCCTGTTGTCGTACTTCGGCGTGCGGTCGCGGACGGCCGGCGGCTATGCTGTCCTGCTGCTGATGATGGCTGGCCTTGCGGTATTCTCGTGGATGCAGCTTGAGCAGATCAGCGCCAGCGTCCGCGTTCTTGTCGAATTGGACAACATGGATGTCGCCATCGCCACGACCGATGGGCAGCTGGCGCGATTGAACACCATGGTCCATTCCTTCATGCGGACCCGCAAAGCCAACGACATTGCCGCCACTCAAGCCGAATGCGATGCGTTGATGCGAACGGTGAGTCAGGTCTTCGCCACATTCGGCCAGCATTCCCTGCTGGTTTCCCATCAGGACGAAATCATGGCGAGCCTGGCCAGGCATGCGGTGGCGCTCAATGCCGCCGCCACCGCCAGCCGGCGTCACCATGACGCCGTCGACCGCTTCCTGGCAGCGGCCATTCCGATCGCCACGACGGTCTACGCCATGGGTGCGAACTCCTCGCCCACCGATTCGGCGGCCATCGCGCAATCGAAAATGTGGTTGCAGGCATCCTTCGCCGCCAGCCGCGCCGCAGTCACCCGCTACATCGTCACCCTGCAGCCGGCAGATGCAGAAAGTGCTCATCAGGAAATGGCCAAGTTCAAGGCCGCCGTTACCGCTCAAGGCGTCACCGGCGAACGCCGCTTCGACAGATTCGTCGACTACATCCGCGACAAGCTTCCGACCTACGACGACGAGGCTGATGCCATCGAATGGGCGGTGGCATCGGAAACCGAGGCGGAGACCGAAATCGACAAGGCGACAGGCGATCTCGACCGGATTTTCGACGATCTGAAGCAAGTGTTCGCACAACTACGAACCGAAACCGTCGCCGCGCAATTGAACGATGTGGCGATGCTGCATCGCCTGTTGCTGGCCGTCACCGGCCTGACGATTCTGCTCGGCCTGTCGCTGGCCTGGTTGATCGGCACGTCAATCGCCCGGCCGATCGTCCGCATGACCGTGGCCATGCGCCATCTTGCCGAAGGGAAGCTCGACGTGGTCATTCCCGCTCAGGATCACCGCGACGAGATCGGCCGCATGGCCGCCGCCACCGAAATCTTCAAACAGACGGCCCTGGCCTTGCGGGCCAGCGAAACGCGCTATCGCAATCTGCTGGAAAATCTGATGGAGGGTGTCTATCAGACAACGCCCGAGGGCAGACTGCTGTCGGCCAACCAGGCCATGGCCGACATCATGGGTTGGCCTTCGCCGGAAGAAATGCTGGCGGAGATCACCGATATCGGCCGTCAGATCCACGTCGATCCCTCGGCCCGCACCATACTTTTGCAGACATTGCGGGAGAAAGGCTCCATCCGGGGTCTCGAACTGTCGCTGCGCCGCCGGGACGGCCGCGAAGTCCTGGTTCTGGTGTCGGCGCGCGGCATCATGGCCGATGGCGTGCTGATCCGTCTTGAAGGCACGCTGGTCGACATTACCGAGCGCAAAGCGGCGGAGGACGAGATCAAACATCTCGCTTTCTACGACCCGTTGACCGGCTTGCCGAACCGCAGGCTTCTGCTCGACCGGCTGCAACAGGCGGTCGCATCGAGCTCCCGCAGCAAGCGGGAAGGCGCGCTGCTTTTCATCGATCTCGACAATTTCAAGACATTGAACGACACACTCGGCCACGACATCGGCGACTTGTTGCTGCAACAGGTGGCGGAACGTCTCATCACCTGCGTGCGGGAAGGCGATACGGTGGCCCGTCTGGGCGGCGACGAATTCGTCGTCATGCTGGAGGACTTAAGCGCCAACCTCAACGATTCGGCCACGCAGACCGAAACCGTCGGCAAGAAGATCCTGACGGTCCTCAACCAGCCCTACCTGTTGGCCGGCCACCAGCAGCACAGTACGCCCAGCATCGGCGCCACCCTGTTCAATGACCGCCACTCGTCGGTCGATGAACTTCTGAAACGCGCCGACCTCGCCATGTATCAGGCCAAATCGGCCGGCCGCAACACGCTGCGCTTCTTCGACCCGGATCTGCAGGAGGCCGTCAATACCCGTGCAGCCCTGGAAAACGATCTGCGACGGGGGATAAAGGAGAGCCAGTTTCTGCTTTACTACCAGCCGCAGATCGACGGCGCGCTTGGGTTGGTCGGAGCCGAGGCTCTGCTGCGCTGGCGACATCCCGAACGCGGCCTGGTGCTCCCCACCGAATTCATCGGACTGGCCGAAGAGACCGGATTGATTCTGCCGCTTGGCCATTGGGTGTTGGAAACGGCCTGCCGGCAGATGGCCATTTGGGCCGGCCGGACGGAAACCGCCCATCTCACGCTGGCCGTGAACGTCAGCGCCCGCCAATTCCGACAAGCCGACTTCGTCGAGCAGGTTCTGGACGTCGTGGCACGAACCGGCGCCGATCCCCGGAAACTCAAGCTGGAGCTGACCGAAAGCCTGTTCCTCGACAATGTCGAGGACGTCATCGCGAAAATGACGGCGCTCAATGCCAAGGGGCTTAATTTCTCGCTCGACGACTTCGGGACCGGCTATTCGTCGCTTTCCTATCTGAAGCGGCTGCCCTTAAGCCAGTTGAAGATAGATCAATCCTTCGTCCAGCATGTCCTCACCGATCGCAACGACGCGACCTTTGCGCGCACCATTGTCGCCCTTGGGCGAAGCCTCGGGCTGGCGGTCATTGCCGAAGGCGTCGAAACCGAAGAGCAGCGGGAGTTCCTGGCCGAGCAAGGATGCTCCGCCTATCAGGGATTTTTGTTCAGCCACCCACTCCCCGTCGATGACTTCTCGTCGCTTCTTTAGCCTGTCTTCTCCGAATCTACGGTGAACAATCAGGCCCCGATCGCCAGCGGACGAACCAGACTGGCGGCCAGCCTGGCCCGCGACAGAGCCTCGTCGACATCGGCGCCGGTCGCCACCGCCACTCCCATCCGTCGCTTGACGAAGCTTTCCGGCTTGCCGAACAGCCGGATATCGCTCCCCGGGACCGCCAGGGCTTCGGCGACGCCATCGAAGGCGATTTCCTTGGCGTCGACACCACCGTAGATCACCGCCGAGGCGCCGGGCCCCGACAGGGTCGTGTCAACCGGCAGGCCGAGAATGGCCCGCGCATGCAGTTCGAACTCCGACTGCCGCTGCGTCGCCAGCGTCACCAGGCCGGTATCATGCGGCCGTGGACTGACCTCGGAGAACCACACCTGGTCGCCTTTGACGAACAATTCGACACCGAAAAGGCCGCGTCCGCCCAGTTCTCCGGTGATCTTCCGGGCGATCTCGCGGGCCTTGGCCAGCGCCACCTCGCTCATCGCCTGCGGTTGCCAGGACGCCACATAGTCGCCGTTCTTCTGAAGATGGCCGATCGGCGCGCAGAGGAAGGTCTCCACCGCACCCGAGGCACCGACGGCGCGCACGGTCAACTGGGTGATCTCATAATCGAAATCGATGAACCCTTCGACGATGATCCGCTTGCCGCGCACCCGCGACCCGTCCATGGCATGGTTCCAGGCTGTCTCCACGTCGGCGGCGGTCCGCACCACGCTCTGCCCCTTGCCCGACGACGACATCACCGGCTTGACCACACACGGATATCCGATGCCGCCGTCGATCGCCGCCTGCAGATCGCCGAGAGATTCGGCAAAGGCGTAAGGCGACGTCGGTAAGCCCAGGGTTTCGGCGGCCAGCCGGCGAATGCCCTCGCGGTTCATGGTCAGTTGCGCGGCCCGTGCGGTGGGAATGACCTCGGCCAGTCCCTCGGCCTCGACGGCCAACAAGGCATCGGTGGCGATCGCCTCGATCTCGGGAACCACCAGATGCGGACGCTCCTCCTCGATCAGACGCCGCAGAGCCGCCCCGTCGGTCATCACCGCGACATGGGCCCGATGCGCAACCTGCATTCCCGGCGCATCGGCATAGCGATCCACCGCGATGACCTCGACGCCCAGACGTTGCAAGGCGATGATCACCTCCTTGGCCAGTTCGCCGGCCCCCAGCAGCATGACGCGCAAGGCCGACGATTTAAGCGGTGTCCCAAGTCTCATGGGCGGTATCCTAACGCTGGCCGCCCGAAGGCAGCGGAGTCGCAAAACGATCGCGCAACTTTAAAGCCCGCCGCTCCGGCTGTCACCACCCCGCTGCCGCCTGTCAGGTCCACCACCGACCGGTAAAGATTGTCGCCTCAGACGGCGCGGCTTATTGTTTCTGATCGTCAGCACCATGGGATGGATCGAGATCATCGATGAGTAAAGGAAAACGGATTGGGCTGGTTGCCCACGATGCCCGCAAAGCCGATCTTCAGGATTGGGTTAAAATCAACGAAAGCAAATTGGCCGGCCATCAATTGGTCGCCACCGGTACCACCGGGACACTTCTGATGAAGGCCTGTCCCTCGCTGAAGATCGGATGCTTGAAATCCGGGCCGTTGGGCGGTGACCAGCAGTTGGGCGCAATGATCGCCGACGGCAAGCTCGATATCCTGTTCTTCTTCATCGATCCGATGACCAATCAGCCCCACGACGTCGACATCAAGGCTCTGACCCGCATGTCGACGGTTTACAATATCGTGCTGGCGATGACCCGCTCGACGGCCGACTTCGTGATCAACAGTCCGCTGTTCGCCGACGAGACCTACGCCCCCACCAAGACCGACTACGAAAGCTACGTGCATCGCCTCGTGCCAAGCGACGTACACTAATTCGTCTTTCATCGCGCGCCCCGGTCCGGCCGGGCGCGCGAGCACCGTTTCTCCTTCGACCAGCAGGTGGACCATGAATGAATCGCGCCTTGCAGAGACCTCGCAAGCAGGTCATACAACCACAGAGAGCACAATCCCTGGGGGAAACATGTCCTACAAGCGCGTCACCTTGTCGCAGTTCCTGATGGAAGGGCAGCACCGTTATGGCGGTTCGGGCACCCTGACGTCGCTGCTGACCGACATCCGGACCACCTGCAAGATGATCTCTCACGAGGTCAACCGCGGCGCCATGGCCGGCAACATGGGCGTCGCCGGCACCGAGAACGTGCAAGGCGAGGAACAAAAGAAACTGGACGTCCTGGCCAACGACATTTTTTTGCATATGACGGCGCAAAGCGGGAATTATGCCGCCATGGCGTCGGAAGAACTGGAAGACGTCCACGTCGTCCACGGCTCGGCGGGCCGCTATCTGTTGCTGTTCGATCCGCTGGACGGTTCTTCCAACATCGACATCAACATCGCGGTCGGCAGTGTCTTTTCGATCCTGCGACTGCCCGACGGCGCGTCGGGAGAGACCTTGGAATCGTTCCTGCAACCCGGTGTCAAGCAGGTTGCGGCCGGCTATGCCATTTACGGGTCGTCGACCATGCTGGTGCTGACCACCGGCCATGGGGTGAACGGCTTCACCCTTGACCAGAACATCGGCGTTTTCGTGCTGACCCACCCCAACATGCGGATCCCCGAGGACGCCAGCGAATTCGCCATCAACGCCTCGCGCGCCCGCTTTTGGGAACCGCCGGTGAAACGCTACATCGATGAATGCCTGGCCGGAGCCGAAGGGCCGCGCGGCCGGGATTTCAACATGCGCTGGGTTGCCGCTATGGTCGCCGAGGTTCATCGCATCCTTTGCCGCGGCGGCGTCTTCATGTATCCCGTCGATGACAAGAACACCAAACAAGGCGGTAAGCTGCGCCTGATGTACGAAGCCAATCCCATGGCCTTCATCGTCGAGCAGGCCGGCGGACGGGCCATCACCGGCCAGGATCGGATTCTCGACATCAACCCGACGGGCCTGCACCAGCGGGTCGGCGTCATCCTCGGTTCGAAAAACGAGGTGGACCGGCTGGAACGCTATCACCAGGACTATGAGGCGACCGCCGGCAAGGCGGAGGTCTAGCCCAGGAACAGATCGGGCAGCAGGGGATGACCGGGCGCGACGGCATAGCCGGCGAAATCGGTTACCCCCTCCTCGGCGAGGATTTCCTCATCGAGCCAAAATCGTCCGGTCGTCGACCGGCTGGGCCGCGTCAGCAGGGCATAGGCGGCATCGGCGACGATATCCGGGCGGCGGCAAAAGTCGGTTTTGACCGCATCGCCCAGCATGGCCAGCGCCGCCGTCGCCACCACGCTTTTCGGCCACAGGGCGTTGACCGCGACGCCGGCATCCCGGAACTCTTCCGCCAGCCCCAGAACGCACATGCTCATGCCGTACTTGCTCATGGTGTAGGCGAGATGCGGGCCGAACCAGCGGGGCTCCAGGGAAATCGGCGGAGACATCATCAGAATATGCGGATTTTCCGCCTTTTTCAGATGCGGCAGGCAGGCCTGCGAACAGAGGAAGCTGCCGCGGACGTTGACGTCCATCATCAGGTCGTAACGCTTGGCCGGCGTCTCCAGTGTCCCGGTCAGATTGATGGCGCTGGCGTTGTTGACCAGGATGTCGATGCCGCCGAAAACCTCGACCGCCTTTTCCACGGCAGCGGCAATCTGCTCGGGCTCGCGGATATCGACGGCCAAAGGCAATGCCTTGCCGCCGGCTGCGACGATCTCCTCGGCCGCGCTGAAGATGGTTCCCGGCAGCTTGGGATGTTCCTCGGTGGTCTTGGCGGCGATGACGATGTTGGCGCCGTCGGCCGCCGCCTTGAGGGCGATGGCCTTGCCGATGCCGCGGCTGGCGCCGGAGATGAACAGAGTCTTATCCTTCAATGAGCGCATGACATTTCCCCTGCCGCCGGAAGCGGCGGTTGTTTTTCCAGACCGATGTCGAAATCACGCCAGTTTTGAATCCAGGCCGGCGCGGGCGGCGGTCCCTGCTTGACGCCGATCAGGGCGGCGACGTCGGCCGGCGCCACAAGTCCCGCCGGCCCCACGAAGGCGGCCCGGACCTGCGAGGAACACGCCAGCACGCCCCGGCTTTCGATGTCCTGTTCGAGATAGAGCCACCGCTCGTCCCAGGTGATCAGACGCGTCTTGAGGACAAACGGCTGAAACGGCTTCAGCGGTCGGCGGTAGCGGACGACGGCGCCGCCGATCACCGGTTGCAGCCTTGCCTTGAGAACCCGGCGCCAGAACCCCGACCGCAGGATAAAGTCCCAACGGCCGAGATCCATCATCGCCAGGTAGCGGGCGTTGTTCATATGCAGGTTGATGTCGATGTCGGCCGGCATCACCCGGAAGGCCAGCAGCGATTCATCGAACGCCCCCAACCGCCCGCGAAACAGCGAAACGATGATCACCCAGAGCAGGCGGATCAATTGGGTCATGCCGACATCTCCCGCATCGCGCTTCTAGTGTTCCGACGCAAACGCATGAATCCCGTCAATTCCCCCACCCCAGCCCTCCCCACAAGGGGGAGGGAGCCGTTGCTCTTTGGCCCCTCCCCTTGATGGGGAGGGGTTGGGGTGGGGTGGAACTTCGGAATCATCTGAATGTGTCAGAACACTAAAACGCCGCCTCCTCGAACTCCATCATCGACGCCCCACCGGCCATGATGGCCGAGAACAGGGCGCCGGTCTGCGGCAGCACGCGGTCGAGGAAGAAGCGTGCCGTACCGATCTTGGCGCGGTAGAAGCCATCGGCATCCTCGGCCGTTCCCACTTTGGGCAAGGCCACTTCGACCATGCGCACCCACATGTAGGCAAGCGCCACCAGCCCCAGCAGACGCAGGTAGTCGGAAGCCGCCGCCGCCGCCTCTTCCGGCTTGGCAAGACCGACGCGGGCGATCTGGCCGGTCGCCTGCTGCAAGCGGACGAAAGCCTTGGCAAGGGGCTGAACGAAGACGCCAAGCTGCTCGTCCTCGACCTTGAGGGCGATCAGATCGGCGACCGGATGGAAGAAGCGCCGCAGATAGCGGCCGGCATGGGCCGGCAGTTTGCGGCCGATCAGATCAAGCGCCTGAATGCCGTTGGTGCCTTCGTAGATCTGCGCGATACGGGCGTCGCGGACGAACTGCTCCATGCCGTTCTCGCGGATGTAGCCGTGACCGCCATAGACCTGCATGCCGAAGTTGGCGGCTTCGAAGCCAAGATCGGTGAACAGCGCCTTGACCACCGGCGTCATCAGGGCAACCAGTTCTTCCGCTTCCTGACGCGCCTCGGTGTCCCCGGAATGATGTTCGACGTCAAGCGCGTGGGCCAGCCAGCCGCCCAGCGCCCGGCAGCCCTCGGTGGTCGCCCGCATGGTGAGCAGCATGCGCCGGATGTCCGGATGCACGATAATCGGGTCGGCCGACTTGTCGGGATGCTTGGTCCCCGACAGCGAGCGTCCCTGCAACCGCTCGCGGGCATAGGCGACAGCCCCCTGATAGG
The DNA here is from genome assembly GCA_031291415.1 of Telmatospirillum sp. Classification (GTDB taxonomy): domain Bacteria; phylum Pseudomonadota; class Alphaproteobacteria; order Rhodospirillales; family Magnetospirillaceae; genus Telmatospirillum. Next base: position 11,809 of record JARLJB010000079.1, on the reverse strand, counting down.
AAGCTTCCGCCAGGCCCAGGCCCTGGATACCGACCGCCAGTCGTTCGGTGTTCATCATGGTGAACATGGCCCGCATGCCCTTGTGCGCTTCGCCGACCAGCCAGCCGGTCGCCTCGTCGAAATTCAGCACGCAAGTGGCCGACCCCTTGATTCCCATCTTGTGCTCGATGGAGCCGCAGGTGACGCCGTTGGCGGCGCCAAGACCGCCGTCGTCCTTGACCAGATGCTTCGGCACCAGAAACAGGCTGATCCCCTTGATGCCTTTCGGGGCGTCGGGCAGCCTCGCCAACACCAAGTGAATGATGTTCCCGGTCAAATCCTGATCGCCGGCCGAGATAAAGATCTTGGTACCGGAGATCTTGTAGCTGCCGTCGTCCTGCGGCACGGCTTTGGTACGGCAAAGGCCGAGGTCGGTGCCGCAGTGCGGTTCGGTCAGGCACATGGTGCCGGCCCATTCGCCCGACACCATGTTCGGCAGATAGCGGGTCTTCAACTCATCCGAGCCATGGGCATGCAAGGCAAGATAGGCGCCATGCGACAGGCCTGGATACATGCCGAAAGAAAGGTTGGACGAGCAGATCATCTCCTCGACCAGGGTATTGACCGATTTCGGGAGCCCCTGCCCGCCATAGTCCGGATCGCAGGCGATGCCGGTCCAGCCGCCCTCGCGGAACAGGTTGTAGGCTTCCTTGAAACCGGTCGGCGTCCGCACGACGCCATTCTCCAGATGGCAACCTTCCTCGTCGCCGACCCGGTTGAGCGGCGCCAGGACTTCACCGCAGATCTTGGCCGCCTCGTCGAGCACGGGATCGAGAAGGTCCCGCGTGAAATCCTCGAATCCCGGCAACTGGGCAAGGGCGTCGCCCTGGTGCAGTTCGTAGAGAACAAAGCGCATGTCGCGCAAGGGAGCCTGGTAATTGGGCATGATGAACGATCCTAATTGCGCAAGGGTTTGCCGGTTTCGAGGACACTTTCGATGCGCGCCAGCGTCGCCGGATGGCGAACCAGACGCATGAACTGGCTGCGTTCCAGCTCAAGGACCTCTTCCTCCTTCACCGGTTTGGTGACGTCCGCCCCGTTGCCCGACAGCACGGCGGCCAGGGCTCCGGCGACGACCAGGTCGTGCTTGGTGGCGATGCCGCGCCGATGGAAACCCTCGGCCGCCATCTTCAGTCCGACACGGGCCGACTCGCCCGGCAACGTCAGCTCGACCGGCTGCGGCGGCACATAGTCGCGGGCCAATTCCAGGGCTTTGGCCTTGGCATCGGCCAGCAGGCGGTAGCGATTCATCGTGATGCCGTCGGAGGGGCGCAGGAACAGAAGCTCCTTGGCCTCGGCCGCCGACTTGGCGACCGTGGCCGTACTGATCGTCTCGAAGACCTTGGCGACCGCCGGCATCGGGCCGTTCGGCAAAACGCCGGGGGCGCTCCAGCGGGTCAACATCTCCTTGCAGCCGCCCCAGCCGGGAACCAGGCCGACGCCGCACTCGACCAGACCGACATAGGTTTCCGCGTGCGCCTGCACCGCGTCGCAATGCAGAAGGACTTCGCAACTGCCGCCCAAGGCCAGGCCGGACGGCGCGCCGACCACCGGGAAGGGAGCGTATTTCAGCGCCCGGTAGGTTTCCTGCCCGGCCGCCACCAATTGCTCGATTTCGGTCCAGGCCGCGATGTTGGCGGCAAACAGCGCAAGGCCCAGATTGGCGCCGGCCGAGAAGTTGCTGCCTTCGTTATAGACCACCAGCGCCTTGAACTGCTTGGCCACGAGTTTGAGGCTCTTGCCGAGCAAGGCCATGGTGTCGGGATCGAGCGCGTTCATCTTGCTGGTGAATTCGAAGCAGGCGACGCCATCGCCGATGTCCCACAGACTGGCCGAGCCGTTCTTCAGGACCGGCTGGTGGCTGAGCTTGAGGTCGGCCAGCAGCAGAACGCCGTCCGGCCGCACGATGTCGTGGTAATCGCCGTCGGTGCCGAGATACTGGCGCTTGCCGGCCTCGACCCGATAGAACGTCCGATCGCCGGCCAACCTCAGCAAGGCCGGGACCGGCAGCCCTTCCGCCGCCAGATGCTGCGCCAGCCAGGCGGCGCCCAACTGGTCGATCAGTTCAAAGGGGCCCCATTTCCAATTATAGCCAAGCCGCATCGCCTCATCGACGGCGGCGATATCCAGGGCGGCCTCCGGCACCAGAGCGGCGGCATAGGCCAGAGTCCGGCCCAACACCCGCAGGGCGTAACGGCCAAGACGATCGGATGACGCCAGCAATCCCTTGAGATCGCCTCGCGTCGCCGTCAGGACTTCGAGATCAGGCTTGATCTGCGGACGGTACTCGCCGCTGGTCAGCGACATCGCCTCTTTCACTTTGGCGCCTCCGACCCGGTTCAGACGGTAGAATCCGCCCTTGCCCTTCCGCCCGGTGTAGCCCTCGGCGATCATCCGTGAAACCAGAGGCTGCTCGCGGTGAACGGCGTGCAATGGATCGCTCTCCGGCAAAAGGCCGATCATGCTGTCCATCACGTGCGGCATCAGGTCGAGACCGACCAGATCGATCAGGCCGAACACGCCGGTCTTCGGAATACCCATCGGCTTGCCGATGACCGCGTCGGCCTCTTCGACCTCCAGCCCCTGGTCGATGGCTTCCGTCACCGCGCACTGGATCCAGAACACGCCAAGACGGTTGGCGATAAAACCGGGACGGTCCTTGCAGGCCACCACACTCTTGCCAAGCGCGATGTCGGAGAAGCGGCTGACCGCGGCAACGGCCTCGGGCCGCGTGACGGGGCCTTGGACCACTTCGAGCAGACGCATGTAGCGCGGCGGATTGAAGAAGTGGGTGATGCAGAAATCACGGGCGAAGGCGTCCGAGAGCCCGTCGGTCAAGGTCGCCAGCGGAATCGTCGAGGTGTTCGACGACACCACCGAACCCGCTTTGCGGACGGTGTCGATCTTCTGGTAAAGCGCCTGCTTGATGTCCGGGCGTTCGATCACCGCCTCGATGATCCAGTCGCAGTCACCCAGCAGGGCCAGATGGTCCTCGGTGTTGCCGGTGGTGATCAACCGGGCCGCCGTCTTGCTCATGAAGGGCGCCGGATCGGCTTTCAGCATCTTTTCCACCGCCGTTTCGGCGATGATGCTGCGGTTGGCGGCGCCCTCCCTGACGATATCGAGCAGCACCACCGGCACGCCGGCATTGGCCACCTGGGCGGCGATGCCGGCCCCCATGACCCCGGCGCCGATCACGGCGACTTTGCGGATGTCCGTCATCACACTGCCTCCAGAACGGTGGCGATGCCCTGGCCGCCGCCGATGCACTGGGTCGCCAGACCATAACGTCCGCCGGTTCTTTTCAGGAGCGAGGCCGCCTTGCCGACGATACGGGCTCCGGTGGCGCCGAGAGGATGGCCGATGGCGATGGCGCCGCCATCGAGGTTGATGCGGTCCTCGGTGAGACCGAGGTCCCGGATGCAGGCCAGCGATTGCGAGGCGAAGGCCTCGTTCAACTCGACCAGATCGAGCTGCCCGGCGGTCAGCCCGGCCCGATCGAGGGCCTTGCCACTGGCCTTGACCGGACCGATGCCCATGATTTCCGGAGCGCAGCCCGACACCGCGATGCTCTTGATCTTGGCCAGCGGCGTAAGACCGTGTTTCTCGGCATAGTCGAGGCTGCAAACCAGAACCGCCGCGGCGCCATCGGTCAGCGGCGAGGCGGTGCCAGCCGTCACCGTTCCGGCCTGGTCGAAAGCCGGTTTCAACTCGGCCAGCCCCGCCGCCGTCGTTTCCGGCCGGATGCAGCCGTCGACATCGATGCTCCGGTTACCGTGGGTAATGGTGACGATCTCGTCCTTGAAGCGTCCCTCCCCCTGGGCTGCCGCGGCCTTTTGGTGGCTGGCGGCTGCGAAACGCTCCTGCTCGTCGCGGCTGATGCCCCACTGTTTCGCAACATTCTCGGCGGTGTCGCCCATGCCGATATAGGCGGCCGGCAGACTGGCGTAGAGACCGGGATGCGGCAGCGGGTTGTAACCCATCATCGGCACGCGGGTCATGCTCTCGACACCGGCGCAAACGAACACCTCGCCGGCGCCCATCTGGATGGCGCCGGCCGCACTGTGCACCGACTGCATCGAGGACCCGCAAAAACGGTTGACGGTGACGCCACCCACCGATTGCGGCAAACCGGCCAGGAGCCCGATCAGCCGGGCCACGTTGAGACCCTGTTCGCCTTCCGGAAAGGCGCAGCCGAGAATCAGGTCTTCGATATCGTCGGCATTGACGCCGCTGCGACTGATCAACTCGCGGATCACCTGGGCGGCGAGTTCGTCGGGACGGACTTTGGCCAGCTCGCCTTTTTTGGCCGGCGCGAATGGCGAACGGGCATAGCCCGCGATAACCACGGTCTTCATGGGCAAGTCTCCAGAATGAAAAGAGATCGGAGGGGGCGGAGGGAGCGCAGATAGTCCCTCGCCCGCGGACGCGGAGCGCCGCCTCTCCCGCAAGGCGCAGGCGTGTCAGGGCAAGGGGCAACCTTGAAACCAAGGTCTGCGAAAAGTGATGTCGTCATTCCCGCGAAAGCGGGAATCCAGAAACGGCGGATATGGTTACTGGCGCCGCATGGATTCCCGCTTTCGCGGGAATGACACGGAAAAAACGTCGAGATATATGCACGCCGTACGCCCCCGCGGGAAACGGTGGCCGACGGTTCAGGACGATTTTCTAAAGACGGTTGTTTTGCGAAACCAACGGCGAAACCGTTCAGGCGGGGATCGAATGTTTCCGCTTGGCCGCCAGGGCATCGAGCGTCATCTGCTCGACGTCCTTGAGCTCGGTCAAAGTCTGTTCCACGGCTTGGCGTTGCTCTTCGAGCGAGGTGATCCGGGTCCGCACCTTGGTGGCAAGCAGCTGCAATTGCTCGACCTGCGTGGTGTCCACCACATAGAGATCGAGAAATTCTTTGATGTCCCGAAGCGTAAAGCCCAGGCGTTTGCCGCGCAGAATGAGAATCATCCTGGCCCGGTCGCGATAGGAATAGACCCGCGTATTGCCGGCCCGCTGCGGTGAGATCAGCCCCTGGTCCTCGTAGAATCGGATGGTTCTGGGTGTCACGCCGAGGTCCCGGGCCAGTTCGGTGACCGAATAGATCTTTTCCATGCCAACGCTCCTCGCGTGCGTGCAAAAGATGACGTGAAGAGCTGAAAGCTCTCCTATACGTCATCTTTCCGGCGCACAAAATACTCATGATCGTCTCCGTTGGCAAAGCAGAATTGGTGCGGTCTGATTCAGGAGGCCTTGTCGAGCGATCCGCCGGCGGCGGCTTTCGCCTCTTCTTCCGCCACCAGTTCTTTTTTCGACAGCTTGCCGACCATCGTCTTGGGCAGAACGTCTCTGATCTCGATGGCCTTCGGCAATTCGATGCGCGAGATATAGCCGGCGAGAAACTGCCGCAATTCCTCAGGAGTCGTCTTTTGGCCGTCGCGCAATCTGACGAATGCCTTGGGAGCCTGTCCGCGATAGGGATCGGGAACCGCGATGACGACCGCCTCGGCCACCGAGGGGTGTTGGTAGAGCGCCTCTTCGATGACGCGCGGATAGATGTTGTAGCCGCCGCTGATGATGACGTCCTTGATGCGGTCGACGAGGAACAGGTAGCCATCTTCGTCGACATAACCGATATCGCCGGTCCGCAGCGCGCCATCGATGAAGATCTGTTCGGTGTCCACCGGCCTTTGCCAATAGCCGGCCATCACCTGCGGACCACGGACGCAAATCTCACCCTTTTCGCCTTGCGCCAGGACCTCGGTCGGATCGTGCGGAGCGCGGATCTCCACCGTCGTTCCCGGCAGCGGGACGCCGACCGACCCCGCCTTGACGGCACGGAACGGATTGCAGGTGACAACCGGCGAGGCCTCGCTCAAGCCATAACCTTCAACGAGGAAACAACCGGTCAACTGTTCGAAGCGGCTACGGACCTCGATGGGCAGCGGCGCGCCGCCGGAAATGCAGCAGCGGATCGACGAGAGATCCCATCCACCCTTCTCGGCCGCGCCATTGATCGCCGTGTAGATGGTCGGCACCCCGGGAAACAGCGTCGGACGTTTGCGGGCGATGCATTTCACCACTTGCTCGAGATCGAACCGCGGCAGAAGAATCAGTTCGGCGCCGAAGGCGATCCCGAGATTCATCCCCACCGTCATCGCGAACACATGGAACAGCGGCAGCACGCAGAGCATGCGTTCTTGTCCGCGTTCGATCTCCGGCACCCAGCGGCTCAGCTGTTCGGTATTGGCAGTGATATTGGCGTGCGTCAGCACGGCTCCCTTCGGCAGGCCGGTCGTGCCCCCGGTATATTGCAAGACGGCGATATCGGTTTTCGGGTCGATCTCGACCGGCTTCAAACGCCCATCGTTGGCGATCAATCGGGCAAAGGTGACATGGCGCAGATCCTCGGCCGGCACGTCGGCCAGTTCGGACCGTTTCAATACCTGGAACAGCAGGCCCTGGACCGCTGGAAGAACATCGGCCATCGGACAGATCACCACCTTCTCGAGACAGGTGGTGTCGAGCATGGCGGCGACCTTGGGATAGATCTGCCGAAGATCGAGGGTCACCATGATGGTGGTGCCGCTGTCCTCGATCTGGTGGGCGATCTCCCGCTCGACATAGAGCGGATTGAAATTGACCACGGTGCCGCCCGCCTTCAGCACGGCGTAGTAACAGATTACGAAATAGGGCGTGTTGGGCAGACAGATCCCGACTTTCACGCCTTTGCGAACCCCGAGCTGCTGAAAGCCCCGGGCAGCGAAGTCGACCAGACGGCCGAGTTCGCCATAGGTCGTGCGGCGGCCGAGAAAATCAAGGCCAGGGCGATCCGGGAAGAGACGGACCGTCTCGTCCAGGATGGCGCCGACCGACTTGACGGCAATTGGCGTCTGCCAATCGATAGTATCGTGCATCGATGATCCTCCTGGCTGGGGTGGGGTCTTCCGCCGAAAGCGAAAGCCCCTCCCCGGTCGGTTCTCAACCGTCAGAAACGCAGAACGAAGCTGCTGCTGACGATATCGACGCTATTGCTGTAGCTGCCGTTCAGGACGCCGGCCAGAGAGTTGGCCGTCTCCTTGATGTTGGCCTTGTCGGCAAAGATATGGGTGTAGCCGAGGTGAAGTTCGGTCGCCGGAGAAATGACATAGGAGGCACCGGCCGACAGCCAATAGCGGTTGGAATCGGGGATGCGCGCCGTGCGGTATTGATCATTTTTGATCGGCGACAGGTCATAGGCGACACCGCCGTGCACCATCCATTGACTGTCGATCTTGTAATGCGCTCCCAGCGAGGCGAACCAGGTGTCCTGCCAGTTCTCGTTGGTCGAGCTGATCGCCTGGCCGTTGGCGCCGATCACGTTCAACTGCTTGAACAGCCCCCAATGGGTCCATTGGATATCCGACAGGATCGCCCAGCGGCTGTTGATGTCGTGATAGAAACCGAGGTTGAGGCTGTCGGGCAGTGTGATCTTGGCGGTGGCGTTCTGATTGATGAACAGCCCGGCGGTTGCCGCGCCGGCCAGCGACAGGCTCGCGGGAGTCTGATTGTTGACGGTTCCCGACAGGGTATGGGCCGAACGCGACCGGTAGTCGAGGCCGACACGGGTGTTCTTATTGAACTCGTAAAGGACGCCCAGATTGTAGCCGACGCCGTAATCGTCGCCTTCCACCTTGCCGAGGCCGTCACCCCAGCTGGCCGTCGTCTGCGCATCGGAGGCCAGCGTCTGGGCCTGCGCCGCGTAGGACGTCGCCTGCGCCGCGTAAGCGGCAGCCGTCGCGGCTTGGCCGGCGGCGGCCGCCTGGGTTGCCGCGGCCTGCAACTGCGTGGCGGCGGCCGCGGCTTGCCTGGCGCCGGTGGCATATTGCTGGGCCGCCTGCAGACCGACCGCATTGAAGTTGATGGCCTGGCTCAGCCGGGCCTTCAGATAATCGAAGCGCGGACCGCCGCCAATCGACAGATGGTCGTTGATCCGATAGGCGCCGACCACCGAAAAATCGACGTCGGTCACGTCGGAGGCCAATGCCTGGTAGCGACCGACCCAATTCACCTTGTAGTCGGAACGCATCCCGAAAGGCGTGGCCACGGCGACGCCGAACTTCCAATCGGGACTGGCATCCCACACACCGAACACCGAACCGATGGCTGCCGCTTTGATGGCATTGACATTGTCACGCCCGGCCACATTGCCGCCGATCACGTTGCTGTTGCTTCCCTTGAAGGTCGACTCTGGAGCAATCCAGGTGGTGGTCCCCGCCACTTCGCTGCCGGTAAGGTTGGTCATGCCGGCCGGATTGTAAAAGACTGTGCTGGCGTTATAGGCCTTTGCCGTCTGACCGGCGAAGGCATCGCCCAAACCTTCAGCGCTCTGCTCGCGCAAGGCGAATCCGGCGGCGCGGGCCTGACCGGCCAAACCACAGACAACCGCAAGACCCAGACAAGAAACGAGCGTGGCATTACGCGTGCTTAAGGACATTTCCGACTCCCAATTCTTCGGTCCGGTTTTCCGGCCGTTGTTGTTTCAAATTTGACTCATTAAAAACGAATACGTCAAGTCATACACCTATACGTCAACATGTATACGTTAGGCATAAGACGGGTCAGACTATTCCCTTACTATTTCAATGGGATATCCACGCCGTTCGAAGGCAACCTTGAGCAACAGGCCATCGGATCCGAACCATAGATCGCGATCGACGTCGCCGGTCATCCGGTAATGTTCAGCAGCCATCTCTCGACCACCCAAGGCCAGAGTGGACTTGCCGAGAGCGGCGATCGTCACCCGATAGGGCTCGGCGTCGACGATGCTGTAGAGATTGCCATGGTCGATGATGGCCTTGCCCCACAAGGTCAGCGGCAGAGCGTCGCCTGCCGTTTCACGGGTCGTGCCGTCGACCGTCAGACGAACCGACTGGCCCGGATGCGACACTTCGATATGGTGGATGGCGCCGTCGTCGTCGGTATCGGCAACCATCGATTCCAGCCGTCCGGCGCGCCAGGTTTCAACGCGCTGATGGTGGTAGTGGAAATCGAGGAACAGCACCTTGACGCGCGTTTCGGTCTGAACCTGAACGGTGGTCAGATCGCCCTGGCGATCGATTGTCACCGTCTCGTGACCGATCGGCTGCCCCTCCTTGAGGATGACATAGGATATCGGCTCGGCCGCCGCCGGACCGGACGAAAGTCCCGATGCCAGGCCGGCCACGGCCACCAGGAAATGACGGGATAACAAGCTCATCGCCGTCACCCGATCGCTGAAACGAGTTTCATGGCGACCCCCATGGAGCCTCGCACCTTGATCTTTCCAAGGGTATAGGCCAGCATCGGGTCCAAGCGCCCATCAAGCAGTTTTGTCAGGTTGTCGGCGCTGATCAGGATCGTGCATTCGGCATCGGCATCCTCTTGACTAAGCAATGGTGTCGAGAGCCGTCCATCGATCAGCCACTGCCCCGCATCGCCGAGGTCAAATTTGACTACAGCGCTCAGATTTGCGAGCTGTGGCAATGCGGCCTTCAGCTTTTCCTCGATATTCTCTTCCGACATCCCTCTTTCCTCCCACCGCTATGGGCTCTTAGTTAACGTATACGTCAGCCTGCATGCGACAAATGTCAAGATGGCGGCCAGAAGGTTTTTTGCAACTGATTGGGGAGTGGTTCCATCACTCCGATCGAGCGACGGATTTTGAAAATCCAGCCTTAAGAATCGGAATCGATGTGCGCTGCGCCAACATAAATAAAATATTTATGTAAAATTGTAAGTAATTACTTACTTTTCAGTTACTTGAAATGTAGATTTCGAATATAATATAAGTCTAAGGCCCATTTATATGGGAGGGCTTCGTGATGACGAGCCCAGTCTTCTTGCCATTTCACCCGACGCCGCATTTTACTGCTGCTGTTGTGTCACAAGGGTCGACATCCCATCATTCCGGTCCGCCGCACCGGCCGGCGCGACGGTCGTCCGGACATCGCACGCCCGACCCCGACGGCGAACCGCATCACGGCTTCTGGATTGCACTCGCCGTCCTTCTGTCATGTCTGGCGGGCGGGGGTTTGCTTTTGGCGGGTCCGGGCGGGCGCGGACCGCCGACCGCCGCGGAGCTCCTGACCGCTGAAATTCAAGCGGCGGCCGACGGCAATGGCATGACTCACCACAGGTTCGGCGGCACTCTCTCGGTGGTCCGGCGCCCCGACGGAGTAACGGTCGTCGCCGAGAAAATTCCCCCTAAGATCTGTGTCGAGACATCGTGGCTGCTGGCACAGAAAGGCCAAGTCACCGTAAACAGTACGTTCGCCGCCCGCCTGTCGACCGCAAAGCTGACCGAGATGTGCCATCTGTCGGGCGATGGCGCCAAGATCGTCTGGGCGATAGCCCGTTAAGGATATGTGATCAAATAATTGGGAATTCTCGCGTCAGAATCTCTCTCTAATTTATCGAATGAGGATGGAGTCTGTCGGAGAAAATCCGACACCGGCGTTGCGTCTTTTTGAGAAAATAGTATTTATTATATATATTTCAATTAGTTAATGATAATGGCATTGGAACAGGAAGCCCCACCGCGCGACACTCCTGTTGCCGAAAGACTATGCGCCGGGAGCTTGATTAATCCACCCATTATGTGATCATATTACTGTAAATATGATCACATAATGGGTGGAAGGTCCGCCCCTTCCGCAAAGACACGCCGATGAACCGCCTCACTGCCAATTCTCTGATGGTTCTCACCGCCGTTATCTGGGGAGTGGGCTTCGTTGCTCAGAAAGTCGCAGCCGATCATATCGGCCCGACGACGTTCATCGCCGCCAGGCTTTTCTTGGGCGCCCTGGTCGTCCTGCCGGTCGCGGTCCTTCATTGGCGGGCCCGGCAGGCGGCGGTCAGCCTCAAGGACTGGGCGATGATGGCGATGACGGGCCTGATCATGTGCGGCGCCTCGATCACTCAGCAACTGGGCGTGGCGGAAACCACGGTCGCCAACACCGGCTTCCTGACTGGACTTTACGTGCCGCTGGTCCCGCTGATCGAGCTGATCATTCTCCGCAAGAAACCTCATCCCATCATCTGGCCGGCGGCGGCCCTGTCGGTGCTGGGCACGACCCTGATGAGCGGTGGCGGCGAACTGGCCTTCGGCTGGGGCGACGCCCAGATCATTGTCAGCAGCGTTTTCTGGGCGGCGCACATCATCATGGTGGGCTATTGCTCCAACCGGACCGGCCTGCCGACCGTATTGGCGGTTGTCCAATATCTGGTGTGCGCCACCATCTGCTCGCTCTGGGCTGCCGCTTTCGAACCGGCGATTGCGGCGGGGCTGGTGGCGGCGTGGAAGGAAATCGCCTTCATCGGCGTTCTGGAGGTTGGCCTCGCTTACACTCTGCAAGCCGTCGTGCAACGCCATACGGGCGCGGCCGACGCCGCAATCCTGCTCAGCAGCGAGGTCCTGTTCACCATGTTGAGCGGCATGATCTTTCTCGGCGAGAGAATGAGCCTGACCCAGGTGGTTGGTGGCCTCGCCATCCTCGCCGCCATGCTGGCCGTACAGTTGGGGCCGCTTCTCTCCCCCGGCCGGTTTCTAGAGCGTGTCGTCAGGCGCTTTAAAGGTTCGACTGCGGGTATTTTGTAGTCGTCATTGCCGCTTTCGCGCATCGGCGCTGACTTAGGTGTGGGAACCTTGTTCGTTGTCCCTTCGGTGGCACCGGCGTCTCTGCCGGTGTGCCGGCGGAGCCGGCAAGCAACCAAATCTCGACAGCATTTCTTGCCGCTTTGGGCGGCAACACCGGCAGAGACG
>JARLJB010000078.1 GCA_031291415.1 Telmatospirillum sp. | reverse complement strand
CGCTTCGTCAGAAAGCCGCCACAGCCGCCGGAACTGCCGGATGCCGCCTGGATAAATCCGCCAGATAAGAAGGCTGCGGCTTAGAAAATAGGGCTTAAACTCAGAGCGGAACCTGTCCGGAAATCATTGACACGTTCCGCCCTGAACGTGGCGAGCAACTTCATTGACCGCATCTCAAAGGGCGACATCACCAGCAAGATTACTCAAAGCTATAGCGGCGATTACAATACGCTGATGAACAGCATCAATATGCTGGTCGACAACCTGAGCCGCTTCGCCCTCGACGTCAAGGAGGCGGCGGACCAGGTCGCCAAGGGCAGCGAGCAGTCGAGCGCTACGGCGCAATCCATGGCCCAGGGCGCCAGCGAGCAGGCGTCTTCGACCGAAGAGGCTTCGGCGTCGATGGAGGAAATGGCCGCCAACATCAAACAAAACGCCGAGAACGCCTCTCAGACCGCGAAGATCGCCGGGCAATCCTCGAAGGACGCCCAGTCCTCGGGCGAGGCGGTGAACAAATCGGTTGAGGCGATGCAGGCCATTGCCAGTAAGATTACCATCGTCCAGGAGATTGCGCGGCAGACCGACCTTCTGGCCTTGAACGCCGCCATTGAGGCGGCCAGGGCAGGCGAGCACGGCAAAGGCTTCGCGGTGGTGGCCTCGGAGGTCCGTAAGCTGGCCGAACGCAGCCAGACGGCGGCTGGCGAAATCAGTCTGCTTTCGTCGAACACGGTGAAGGCTGCGCAGGATGCGGGGCAGATGCTGACCAAGCTGGTGCCTGACATCAAACGCACCGCCGAACTGGTCGAAGAGATCACAGCGGCGTGCCGCGAGCAGGATATCGGCGCCGAACAGATCAATCAGGCGATCCAGCAACTCGACCAGGTGACGCAGCAAAACTCGGCCGCCTCCGAGGAGATGTCGGCAACCGCGGAGGAGTTGTCGGCTCAGGCCGAGCAACTGCAGTCAACCATCGCCTTCTTCCAGATTGACAGCCGAGGCGATGGACGACCCCCGGCCCGGCCGTCCGCCGAGCCGGTCGTTCCGGCGAGAAAGAGCAACGTCAAGTTGGCCCGGACGAACGGCGGCAGGAAGGGGGCCGGGCTGGCACTGGAGTTGGGGAGCGAACGCGACGCGCTCGATTCCTCCTATCGGTCCTTCTGACCCTCCAGCCCCGAGGCGGACTCTTCTCCAGCAAAGACATCCCACCTCTAGGAGCCACGCCGTGTGAAACGTCCCGACCGGTCCAAAGGCGGCGATACTTTTACGCCGCCTTCACATTCCCCAGAAAAGTCTGGATCAATCCACGCATCTGTTCGGACTCGCGCAACAATCTGGTCGAAGCGTTCAGGACGTCGTGGGCCGAGTGTCCGGTTTCGGTGACCGAGAGATTGACCCCTTCGATATTGGCCGTCACGGTTTCGGTGCCGATCGCCGCCTGCTCGACGTTGCGCGCAATTTCCTTGGTGGCCGCCCCTTGCTCCTCGACGGCGGCGGCTACTGCCGCTGAGATTTCATCGATTTCCTGGATGGTTCCGGTAATCGTTCCGATGGCGGCAACGGCCTGTCCTGTTGCCTGCTGGACGGTGGCAATTTGTTGCGTGATGTCTTCCGTCGCGCGGGCCGTCTGATTGGCCAGGCTTTTGACTTCGCCCGCCACCACCGCGAATCCCTTGCCTGCTTCGCCGGCCCGCGCCGCCTCAATGGTGGCGTTCAAAGCCAGCAGATTGGTTTGTGACGCGATGCCGTTGATCAGACTGACCACTTCGCCAATTTGTCGCGCCGCTGTTTCCAAACCACCGATGATTTCGCTGGTCTGATTGGCCTGAGTGACGGCCTTCTGACTGACCTGCGAGGCCTGGGAAACCTGGCGTGAAATCTCGTGGATCGATGAGCTCAGCTCCTCGGCCGCCGATGCCACGGTCTGCACGTTGCTCGATGCTTCTTGTGCGGCGGCCGCCACGGTCGCCGCCTGCTGACTGGTCTTTTCGGTGACTGCCGACAGACTGCTGGCTGTCGCCTGCATGTCGCCAGCCGCCGTCGCCACGGTATCGATCATCGAGCTGGCTGCCTTATCAAACTCCTGCGTCAAACTGCTCATCAAGGTTGCTCGACGCTCTTTTTCCGTCCGTTCGGCGTTTTGCTGGGTGCTCAAGCGATCTGCCTCCTGCATGCTTTCTTTGAACACCAGAACGGCCCGCGCCATCGCGCCGACTTCGTCATTGCGATCGGTCGCCGGAATCGGGGTTTGGGTATCGTGTCTGGCAAGCCGCCCCATCGCCTCGTCAAGGTGAACCAGTGGTTTGGCGATTGCAGCCCGCAAGAAGAAGCCGAGCGCCAATGCCAAAGCGATAACGACAACCAGCACCAGAATGATGATCGCTCGAGCATTGGCATAGGACTGTCCGGCAGCCATCACCGACGCTGTTGCGCCTTCGTTGTTCAACTGCACCAATTTGTCGGCATCCTCCAACGCCACGCGGAGCAACGAACGGGCCTCCTTGACGCCGGCATCGACGGCATCGTCGCCTCGGTCACCTTTCAGGGCGTCGATCATCTTGTTGGTCGCCGCGGAGAAGGCATTATAATCGTTGATCACCTTACCGTATGTATCGCGCAGGTCCTGCGTAGACGGCAGAGTATCGTAGGACTTTCTCACTTGTTCGAAAGCTTCTCCGACTACCAGAATTTGTTTATTTACAGTATCTCTGTCTTCTTTTTTTGCCATGAGATAGGCCAATTGATTTGTCCGTAATCTAACCAATTGATATTGCATCGCCCGTGATTTTTCGACACCGGGGAGCCATTTGCCGGACAGATCGCGGGCGGCCGCATCCATGTCGTGCAACGCCGACAAAGCAAAGCCACCCAGTACGACAACGAGAAATAAAATTATAAAGAACGTCACAAAGAGTTTCTTGCCGACGGAAAGATTGTTAAACCATGTCATGTGACACCTATATAAAAACTATTTCTTCTGGAAGATTTCGCATTCGTCATTGTTGGCCAGAATTTCTTTTGAGGAACGCAACGCATTGATCTGTAACGTTTTTCAACAAGAGGAGGCCATCTATACAAAGTATAGTGAATAATAAATAGATATTCAACATCAGGTGAATCTGCCGGTCGCGGGCGAGCAGTCAACAGGGTTTCGCCTGAACGGAATACTAAGTCATCTTGTCCACATTAATGGACATGTTTGGGTCGAGGACGTGCCTCGTTGCAAGTTGTCCTAAAATTATGATAAGACGTTAAATAAAAAATTCAGTGATCTTGGAAGGAAAACTATGACGACCTCTGTATTGCAGCCGGAGACCATTCAGAAGCTTGGTTCTGCTGCCTATCCGGCATTTGCGATGATCGCAGGCATGCAGCTGGATTTGTTCACACCGCTTGGTTCCCGGCCGATGGGCGCCACGCAGCTTGCCGGAGAACTGGGCGTAGAGCCTGCGAGGCTGACCCCGTTGCTTTATGCCTTGGTGACGGCGGGTCTGTTGACTGTCGAGGAGGGGCTGTTTTCCAGCACGCCCGAAGCGGATTCCTTCCTGGTAAAAGGCAAGCCGACGTACCTCGGAGGCCGGCACGCCTTCTACACCGCCCGCTACAAGGAACTCCAGCAGACCGCAGCGTCCATCCGTGCCGGCAGCCCTCAAGCCAAACTCGATTTTGCCTCAATGCCGCCTGAGGCGATGGGAGACCTACCTGCGCGGTTTGCATCCAGGTACCAAGGCTTCCGGACGCCTTCTGGTGAACCGGTTGGATTTCTCGTGTTATCGCCATCTCCTAGATGTCGGCGGCGGGTCTGGCGGCCTTGCGATGGCTGTCTCTGCTGTTTGTCCCGAGCTCCGCGTCACTGTGCTGGAAATTCCATCCGTTGCGCCGATTACGCAACGCTTCATCGAAGAAGAGGGCATGGCCGAGCGGGCCGAGGTGATCACTGGCGACGCCGTGCGAGGCCCGTTGACGGGGGCCTATGATGTGGCTGTCTTGCGGGCTTTCTTCCAGGTCTTGTCGCCAGAGGCGGCAACGGAGGCCCTCCACAATCTCTTTCAGGTTCTCGAACCAGGCGGTCTGGTCGTTATTCTCGGTCAAGTCCTCGACGATTCGTGTCTCTCTCCCCCGGCGACCGTGGCGTTCAACCTGGTCTTCATCAACATCTACGACGACGGCCGTGCTTACACTGAACAAGAGTACCGGAGATGGCTGACGCAAGCGGGGTTCACCGGGATCGAGCGGGTCGTTCTCTCCGGCGGCGAAAGCCTTGTCACGGCACGCAAACCCGCATAGCGGTTGGTCTAGACAAGAAACAAATTGTCGGTGCCACTCGTGTTTCATTCAGCGCGGGTCGGCCCAAAGGCCGGTGCGGAACTAGAGCGGGGCGCGTCCCTCAGCGTAGAGCGGCACCCTTGTCGCGTTTTTGGACGCGGGCCATCGAGCCCAGCAGGCAGGCCGCCGTCCAAACCACGGTGACGGCCAGGGCAATCTGATAGCGCTGGTCGGCGAAAGCCTGTCCGGCTGTCATGTAGAAGGGGGTGCGCAGCAGAACCAGGGCGTGCGCCACCGGGTTGATGTTCATCAGGACGTGCAGCCAACCGGGAACGCGTTCGATCGGAAAGAGGGCGCCGGACAGCATCCAGAGCGGCATCAGGAAGACCATCATGATGGCGTGAAAGCCCGACGACGATCGCATCGGCCAGGCGAAAAAGAAGCCCATGGCGGCAAAGCCCATGCTGGCCAGAACATAGGCGCCGAGCAGCAGGACGAGTGAGCCGGCGTTGAGCGACAGGCCGAGGAAGGGGGCGGCGACGGTGAAGATCAACGTCTGCACCAGGGCAATCGCCGTGCCGCCGAAGACTTTGCCGAGAACGATGGCCATGCGTGACACCGGGGCGACCAGGACGCTTTGCAGGAAACCGGCGTCGCGATCCTCGATGATGGTGATCGACGAGAAGATGCTGGCGAACAGCATCATCATCAGCAATACCCCGGGATAGAAATATTCGAGATAGCTGATGTGCTCCATGCCCGGCGCCCGGAAAGACGAACTGAAGCCGCTTCCGAGAAACAGCCAGAACAGGATCGGCTGGGCCACCGTGCCGACGACGCGCTGCGGCTGACGGATGAAACGGGTGAACTCGCGCTGGGCGAGAGCGAAGGCAACGCGGATCATCGGGTGAGGGTCTCCAACTGTTCGTCTTCGCTGTCGCCAGTCTTCCCCGTCAGATGAATGAAGACATCCTCGAGAGCCGGTTGTTTGATGGCTATGCTGTCGATCTCGCCGCGATAGCGGGACAATAGTTTTTCCAGGATCGGCAGGCTGTCGCCGTTGCTGGTTTCCTCAAGCCGCAATTCGTCGCCATATTGCCGGGTCTTGAGCCCGAGATCGGTGGCGATCCGGGTTCGCAGCAAGGTGGCATGGCGGGACTGCAGCACGACCATTTCGTGGCCGAGTTGGGCACGCAACGCTTGCGGGCTGTCGAGTGCCAGCAACCGGCCGTCCTTCATGATGGCGACACGGTCGGCGTCCTCGGCCTCCGAAAAGATATGACTGGTCATCAGCACGGTCATTTTCCGGTCGCGTTGGATCTTGTGCAGCGCCTCGACGAAATTGCGCCGGCTGTTCGGATCGAGCCCGGTCGTCGGCTCGTCGAGCAACAGGATGGCCGGTCGGGTCAACAGACACTTGGCCAGTTCCACTTGGCGGGCCAGTCCGCCGGACAGGGTTTCGACCTTGTCGGCCAGGCGATCCTTGAGATCCGTCCAGCCGATGGCTTCCTCCAGCCGCGCGGCATAATCGCCACCCTTGAGACCATAGAGGGCCGCGTGCAGGCGAAGGTTTTCCGCCACCGAAAGATATTTGTCGACCGCCGGACTCTGGAACACCACGGCCATTTGCGCCCGGGCTTCGGCCGGTTCGGCGAACAGGTCGCGCCCGCCAATGCGGATGGTGCCGGCCGAGGGCAACGCCATGCCGCACAGGATGCGGAACAATGTCGACTTGCCGCTGCCGTTCGGACCCGAGAGGATGCAGAACTCCCCGGTTTCGATGGAAAGCGAAAGATCGTCGATGGCTGTGCGGGGGGGAGACTTCCGGCTGCCCGGATAGATGTGGGTAAGGTGACTGATCTCGATCATGACGTTCCCGACATGGGGTCTGGCCGGAGGAAGCCCGGAAGTTTTGGCCCGGAAAGTGGTATGACGTGGCATCTATCCCACAGACGCATTCCCGGGTAAAGGTCGTCGCTTGCGGAGAACCCGAATGACAACAGGCTCCGCGCCGACAGATGGGGCGGCGGCCGGGGCTATTCAAGCATTCGTCGTGGGGTATTGCCCGGGCACTATGTCTTTAGGGCGTCCCGCTGGCGTTCGTCCCACAGACGCGTGGCCAGGGTTTCCGCCTCGGCTATCGAGGCGGCGCGTCCGAGTTGACGCAGGGCGATGGCGGCGGTGGCGGCGATCGTCGCTTCGGCGTAAGCGTCGCGGAGATCTTCCCGCCACAGGGCCGCCAAGCGCCGGGCATCCATATCGAGATCGCGGGCCGGGCCGGCCGGCCGGGTCGGCGCCCATTCCTCCTCGAAGACCTCGCCGCCACGCAGTCCCTCGACCAGACAAGGCTTTTCCGGTCGTCGTTCGACCTCGCCGCCCTCACCCTTGAAGCAGGCAAGTTCCGTCATTCCCATCAGCGTCGCGGCGTCGCGGTGCACTTTGCGGTAGTTGGGGTGGAATACACTCATCAGAGATATCTTGGCATCGAGGGGATTGAGATTGCGGACCACTGTGTGCAAGGGCGAGCGCAGCCCCAGCAGCTGTTTCAGGTCGAGGATCGCCTGCAGACGCGGGTGAAGCACATCCATCGGCAGGAAGGTGAAGTTCCGCTCCTGCAGTTGCAGCGCGGCCTCTTCCAATGAAGCGGCCGTCGTGATCCCGAGAAGGCTCAGGGCTTCGGCGCTGTAAAGCCGCCCGGCCGTGTGTCCGGCGGCGCCATGCATGGCCACTCGCAATCCGTTTTGCGAAAGCAACAAGGCGGCCAGCAGGTACAGCGGCAGTTGCCGGCTTTTCCCCGCGTAGGAGGGCCAATCGATATCGACGGCCGGCATGTCGGGCGGGATGACGAGGCTGTCGCGGATGGCCAGGGCAAATCCGGCGACTTCTTCCGGCGTTTCGGTCTTGACCCGCATCAGGCAGAGAAAGGCGCCCAACTGCACGGGCTCGACCTCGCCGTCGAGGATCATCGCCACCGCCCGCCTGGTTTCGCCCAACGTCAGCGACCGGCTGAGGTTGGGACCTTTTCCCAGGATGCGGACATAGGGGGCGAAGGGATGTTCCTGCATGTCAACGGGTTGGTTGTGCCTTGAAGAAGGACCAGATTTCGGCGTTGGCGTCGAGATCCGTACCGGCCGGACCAAGGACAGCATCGCCGTAAGGACCCTGTTTGGCGCCGGGCCAGGCATGGCCGCCGCCGCGCGTGATGAACTGCTGCACTGTGGCGCCGGAACAGGGGTCAAAGTTTATCTGGTCGATCACCAGGCCACCCTTTTTCGATCCGTCGGAGATCCTGAGTTTGTGAGGTTCGCCGCTGCAGCCGTCGATTTGCCGCCAAAGGGCGACCGTCTCGCGGGCGGAAAGCACTTTGCCGCGATCGATGTTGGCCCATTGCAGGATGTCGCCGCCGCCAAAGGGCATGAATTTGTCGTTGGTTCCGTGGAAGAACAAGGCGGGGACGGGGGTCTGCGGGTCGCACTCCAGCCCGATCGGCAGATTGGCGGAGACCGCTGCTATGCCGGCGATACGGCCCGGGTGCTCGCAAGCCAGCCGCATGGCCATCATGCCGCCGTTGGAGATGCCGATGACATAAACCCGTTTGGGATCGGCCAAGCCGTGGCTGACCAGATTGTCGACCAGGGCCAGCAGAAAATCGACATCGTTGGCGTCGGCCGATTGGCTGCTGATGTTGCCGATTTCGGGTCGCCCATCGTTCCATTGGCCGCCGACGCCTTGCGGATAGACGGCCAGAATGTCTTCCTTGGCGGCCAGCGCGTCGAAGTCGGTGTAGCGTCGCATCAGGGTCGCCGTTCCCTTGCCGCCATGCAGGATCAGCACGATAGGCAGCGGGCGCGGTGCGGTGGGCGGCACGTACATTTCGAAGGTACGTTCGCGCCCGTCGAATTCCATGGTCGAGGCCGAGGCTTCTCCTGCCAGGAGAAGGATCGCCAACAGACAGAGTGCATGTGCGAAGAAAGGTCTCATGCGGCCCATTGGACGGCGATGTGCCCTTAACGTCAAGATCTCCATCGGGCATGCACCCACTTCTTTAACGATCGATCACGCTCCCCACCAGTAAATCCAGACGAAGAGAAAGAGCCAGACGACGTCGACGAAATGCCAGTACCAGGCGGCCGCTTCGAACCCGACATGCTGTTCGGGCGTAAAGGCGCCGGCCAGCGCCCGGAAAAAATTCACCGACAGAAAGCAGACGCCGACAAAGACGTGAAAGCCGTGAAAGCCGGTGGCCATATAGAACACCGAGGGATAGACCCCCTCGTGGAAGCCGAACGGAGAATGAATGTACTCGTAGGCCTGCAGACTGAGGAAGACGATCCCCAGGCAGACCGCCAACGCCAAACCGCGCTTCAGATCGCGCCGGTCGCCGTTGCGAAGCGCGTGATGCGCCCAGTTCACCGCCAGTCCCGATGACAGCAGAATAAGCGTGTTGAGAAATGGAATGCCCCAGGTTTCCAGGGGTTCGATGCCGGCCGGCGGCCATTGTTTGATCGATGGGTTGACCAGAAAACCGGAATTGAAGAACGCCCAGAAAAAGGCCACGAAAAACATCACCTCCGAGGTGATGAACAGGCCCATACCGACACGCAGTCCGTGACGGACCACGTCATTGTGGGCGCGGTCGACATTGGCTTCGTGGATCACGTCCCGCCACCAGACGGCCATGGTGGTGAGTACCATCAGGAAACCACCGGCCAGGATCAGCGGCGATGAGCCATGCCACCACTGGACGGCGCCGAACGCCAGGATGAAGGCTGACAATGCCCCCATGGCCGGCCACGGACTGGGGGACACCAGATGGTAGGGATGGGGCGGCGTGTGCGGAGATCTTGCGTCGCTCATGATTTTCCCTCGCTGGGCGGAGTGCTGGTCGATTTCGTCGCGGCGGAGCCGTCCGGCTGCAGGTGGGTTTTGAAGAAGGTGTAGGACAGAGTGATCGTGTGGACGTCATTGGTCTCGGGATCGTCGGCGATCGCCGGATCGATGTAAAAGGACACCGGCAGGTCGGCTTTCTCCCCCGAGGCCAAGCGCTGTTCCGAGAAGCAGAAGCACTGGATCTTATTGACATAGGGGCCGGCCTTGGCCGGCATGACATTGAAGGCGGCGGTTCCGGTGATCGCTTCCGGTGACGTGTTCTCTGCGGTGAAGACGGCAAGGCTGGGTTCGCCGAGATGGACGGTCATGCTGGTCTGCGCCGGGCGGAAACGCCAGGGCATGTCTTTCATGACGGCGGCGTCAAAACGCACCACCACCGTGCGGGCGCTTGCCACCACCCCCGCGCCGGAGGCCTGGCGTGGTGTGCCGCCGGCGCCGGTCACCTTGCAGAACAGTGAATAGAGCGGCACGCTGACGCCGACGACGCCAACCATCACGGCCAGGACCGCGAGGGAAAAAACGACGGTGCGCTGTCTGCCGTTCATCGGGGCTATTCCGCCGGATGTCCGTGCGCCACCGGCCCGATGACCGGCAGCGTCTCAAAACTGTGCAGCGGCGGCGGCGAGGATACCGTCCATTCCAGCGTGGTGGCGCCGATGCCCCAGGGGTTGTCGGCGACGACCGTCTTCGAACGGAAGGTCAGCCAGACGATGACGATGAAGAACAAGGCGCCGGCGAATCCGATGTAGGCGCCGATCGACGAGACATAGTTCCATCCGGCGAAAGCGTCCGGGTAGTCGGGGATTCGCCGCGGCATCCCTTGCAGTCCCAGGAAATGCTGGGGGAAGAACGTCAGGTTGGCGCCGGTGAACATGATCCAAAAATGGATCTTGGCGAGAGTTTCGGGATATTGGCGCCCCGACATCTTGCCGATCCAGTAGTAGAAACCGGCGAACATGGCGAAGACGGCGCCCAGGCTTAACACATAGTGGAAGTGGGCGATGACATAGTAGGTGTCGTGCAGTTGCACATCGACGCCGGCGTTGGCCAGGACGACGCCGGTGACGCCGCCGGTGGTGAACAGCGCAATGAAACCGACCGCCCACAGCATCGGCGCCTTGAACTCGATCGATCCGCCCCACATGGTGGCCAGCCAACTGAAGATCTTGATGCCGGTCGGCACGGCGATGACCAGGGTCGCCGCCGTGAAATAGGCCCGCGTGCCGACCGACAGGCCGGTGGTGAACATGTGGTGTGCCCAAACCATGAAGCCGACCACGCCGATGGAGACCATCGCATAGGCCATGCCGAGATAGCCGAATACCGGTTTCTTCGAGAAGGTCGAGACGATGTGGCTGATGATGCCGAAGGCCGGCAAAATCATGATGTAGACTTCCGGATGTCCGAAGAACCAGAACAGATGCTGGTAGAGCATCGGATCGCCGCCGCCGGCCGGATCGAAGAAGGATGTGCCGAAATTGCGGTCGGTGAGCAGCATGGTCAGCGCGCCGGCCAGAACCGGGACGGCCAGCAGCAGCAGCACCGCCGTCACCAGCATCGCCCAGACGAACAGCGGCATCCGGTGGAAGGTCATGCCGGGCGCCCGCATGTTGACGATTGTCGTGATGAAGTTGACGGCGCCCAGGATCGAGGAAATGCCGGCCAGATGCAGCGCCAGGATCGCGTAATCGACCGACGATCCGGGGTGACCGGATACTGAGAGCGGCGGATAGAGCGTCCAGCCGGTGCCTGCTCCGGTGCCGGTCGCGGCCGACAACAGCAGCAGGCAGAAGGCCGGAACCAACAGCCAGAAACTGATGTTGTTCATCCGCGGAAAGGCCATGTCCGGCGCGCCGATCATCAAGGGCACGAACCAGTTGCCAAAACCGCCGATCAGCGCCGGCATGACAGTGAAGAACACCATGACCACCGCGTGGGCGGTGACGAAGACGTTGTATTGCTGGTAGTTGCCGTTGAAGATCGTGCCACCCGGATGCATCAGCTGCATGCGGATCACCACCGAGGCAGCCCCGCCGATCAGGCCGGCGATGATCGAAAAGATCAGATAGAGCGTGCCGATGTCCTTATGATTGGTCGAGTAAACCCAGCGCTTCCAGCCATGCGGCGCCGCATGCGCCTGATCGTGGTGCGGGCTGGGGGACTGGGCTGCGGAGTGGCTCCCGGTGTCTGGTGGCGTCATGGCCGGTCGTTCCTGCTGTTCTCATGGCTGGCGTCAACGATCTTGGTGGGGGCTGCCGACTGGGACGTTTTCCCGGTCTGGCTTTGCAGCCAGATAGCGAACTGTTCCTTGGGGACCGCTTCGACCTCGATCGGCATGAACCCGTGATTAATGCCGCAGAGCTGCGAGCACTGACCGAAATAGAGACCGGGTTTGTCGACTTTTACCCAGGTTTCGTTGAGGCGTCCCGGAAAGGCGTCGATCTTCACGCCGAGGGAGGGAACCGACCAGCTATGGATCACGTCGTCGGCGGTGGTCTGAATGCGCACCGTGGCGCCGACCGGCAGCACGATGTGATTGTCGGTGGCGAGAAGCCGGGGCTCACCGGGCTTCAGATCATCCTCCTGCACCATGTTGGCATCGAACGACACATTCTGATCCGGATAGGAGTAGGACCAATACCATTGGTGGCCGGTGATCTTCAGGGTCAGGTCGGCGTCCTTGACCCGGTCCATCGCGTAAAGCAGACGGAAAGACGGAAAGGCGATGACCACCAGAATCAGCACCGGCGCCAGCGTCCAGGCGACTTCCAGCGGCGTGTTATGCGCCCATTTGGCCGGAACCGGATGGCGGCTGGCCCGAAAGCGGAAGCAGACATAGCCCAGAAGAGCGAAAACGCATGCCAGAACGCAAAGGATGATCGCGGTGATGACGGTGTTGAGCGTGGTGATTTGATGCATGGTCGGCGATGCCGCGTCCTGCAGCCAGATCCCCCATGGCTTAGGCTGGTCGGCCAAGGCCGGCGACGCAAGCGTCACCGCCGAAAATGCGGAGATGATGGGAACGACGATTCGGGACATGTGACCCCCTGCGTGTCGTGACGGCCGCTTTGCTCCCCGGTCTTTCCCCCGCGCGGCTGGCCGGCGGGATGTCGTTTCGGGAGTTGCAGCCGGTTCTCGTTCTCACGGACAGAGATTGGGAGCCGTCGTTATGGTTCAATAGGCGGATCGTCGGGGAAACGATGAAAAATTGAATTGGAACAAGGAAACAAAAGGCCGATCGGCTTGACTGCGGGACAAACGTAAGTGACTCTCGCGTCTTTCTGGAAAAATGAGCATGTCTCCCGATCCTGTTCCGGTTGATCAAGCGCCCCCGTCCGGCAGTCTGTTTTTCCGCGTGTTTCCGTCTCTCATGTTGCCGATGTTTCTCGGTGTCGTGGACCAGACGATCGTCGCGACCGCCTTGCCGGCCATTTCAGCGGACTTGGGCGATGTCGAGCGGATTTCCTGGGTTGTCGTTGCTTATCTGATCTCCAACACCATTGCGGCGCCGGTCTATGGCCGGATGGGAGACGTGCTCGGTCGCAAGAAGATGTTGTTTATGGCGCTTGGCGTCATGACCGTGGCGTCTTTGCTGTGTGCCGTGGCGCCAACCATGCTGACGCTGACCGCGGCGCGCGCCTTGCAGGGGCTTGGCGGCAGCGGCCTGATGACCCTGGCGCATTCCCTGGTTGGCGAGGTGGTGCCGCCGCGCGAGCGGGCCCGGTACCAGGGCTATATCGCGGCGGTGGTGGTCTGTTCGAACTCCTTTGGGCCATTGGCCGGCGGTTTCCTGACCGAGATATTCGGCTGGCGGTCGGTCTTCTTCATCAATCTGCCGCTCGGGCTGGCCGCCGCTATCATCGCCCGCCGTCTGCCGACCGCTCCGCGGAGCGGCGGCGCCTGGAGTTTCGACGGCTATGGGCTCGTCTACTTCGTCTCCTTCGTGCTTCCGGCACTGTTGGCGCTCGAACAGATCCAGCATCTCAACTGGTCGACGGCGCCGCTCGTCGGCGGTTTGGTCGCCCTCTCAATCGGAGGGTTGTTTTTGCTGCTGCGGCGGGAGAGCCGTGAGCCGCAACCGTTGATTCCGATCGCGTTGCTTCGCAAGGCGACCATTTGGCGCAGCGGCGCACTGTCGGCCAGCCACGGCGCCGCACTTGTGTCCCTGATCACCTTCGTTCCCATCTACCTGCGGGTGGTGCGCGGAACCTCGGCGTCGGAAACCGGCCTTCTGTTGTTGCCGATTGCCGTGGGGATCGGCATCGGCTCGCTCAGCACCGGACGACTGGTCAGCAAAATTGGCAGGACAATGATTTTTCCGTCGGTTGGGCTTGTCCTGGCCGCCATTCTGATGGTGGGGTTCGCCCTCTGGCTATCGGTCCTCAGCTTGCCAAAAATCGCCATCTTGCTCGGTGTATTGGCATTTTTCATGGGCAGCGTCATGGGCGTGGTTCAGGTTACGGTGCAAAATGCCGCCGGTTCCTCCATGTTGGGGGCCGCCGCCGGATCGGTGAACTTTTCCCGATCGGTCGGGGCCGCGTTCGGCACGACCATCGTCTCGACGCTGCTTTTTTCTCTGCTTTCCTCGAAAGATCCACGCGCCGCGCAGTTCTTTGCCGCCTTGGTCGAGCAGGGGCCGGCGGTTCTCGACCATGTCGCGCCAGCGCTGCGGCGGGCGGTCTTGGAGACGGTGGACGCTTCTTTCCGCATCGTGTTTTTGCTGATTGCCGCTTACGTGGCTCTGGGTGCTATCCTGGCTTGGTCCGTTCCCTCGCGGCGGTTGCCGTAAGATCGCTTCGGGGCTCGTTCGGACGGAACGGTTGTCTGACCTGTTCCTGCATGGATGCTCAAGGGAGATGCGCCACCATGAAAAACATTCTTGTTCCGATTGAAGACCACAATGGAATTCCATCGGTTCTTCAAACGGCGCAGCTTGTTGCCGGAAAATTCGGAAGCCAGATTGAGGTCGTTCCATTGGGGCCGGATTTCGAAGCGCTTATCGCCGCGCATTTCGCGGTTCCGATGTCGGTCAGCAATGAAAAGGCGCAACGGGAGCTTCTGGCACAGCTTCGCGCGATGTTCGACGATTTCAGCAAAACCTCGTCAGCCGGGGAGAAAACGCCGTTTTCCTGGAACGGCAGCGGGCTTTTCACCGATATCAAGGTGGGCGCCCATGGGCGGGTGTTCGATCTGACCATCGTCGGCCGCCCTGGTGTCGAGCCAAGCGATCCGCGCCAGGCGACGCTGGAGGCCGCTCTCTTCGAAAGCGGTCGGCCGATTCTCGTTGCGCCGCCAAAGCCGCCGAAGACCCTTGGAGAGGTGGTCGTCATCGCGTGGAACGCGAGTACGGAAACGGCACGGACCGTAGGCTTCGGCATGCCCTTCTTGAAGAAGGCCCGCAAGATCATCGTCGTGTCGGTGACCAGCGCCATGTCGCCCGGACCCTCGCCCGAGCTTCTGGTGCGTGCCCTGCAAAGGCACGGGTTGGAGGTTTCTCTCGAAGTCGTCGATGAAACCACGCAACCGGCCGGGCGCCTCATCCTCGCCCGGGCAGCGACTGCCGGGGCCGACCTGCTGCTGAAGGGCGGCTATACGCAAAGCCGGCTGCGACAAATGGTTTTCGGCGGGGCGACCAGCCTGATTTTGGCCGAGGCGAACATTCCGGTTTTTATGGCCCATTAGCTTACATTTATGTCCCTCGGCCCTGCGCGGACATCCGCCCGCTTGGCCGTCTAGCTGTCGTGTCTCAACAGGTTGTTTAGAGGAATCCTTGAGATAGGGGTCATTCCTTTAAGCCCGAAGTGTGGCCGATGATGATTGTAGTAGTCGAGGAATTTTGGCAAAGCCTCAGCGCGCTCGTCGGACTGGGCATATGGCT
>JARLJB010000077.1 GCA_031291415.1 Telmatospirillum sp. | reverse complement strand
GGGCAAATTGGTCGTACACCACGGCAAGGACGTCACCGTGATGACCAATGAGCCGCCGATGGACGAGCAACTCGCCAATCTGAAGCGCTACAAGCTGTTCGGCGGCTCCCTCGCTATGCCCGGCGACATCAATCCTGTGGATCGCTTCGTCCGCGCCTCATCCTACCTGAAGACGCTCGCAAAGCCGAAGAATGTTCAAGAGGCGGTGGGCCATCTCGCCGGCGTCGTTCGCACCGTCGCTGTCCCATTCGGGGCGGTCGACACGTCCGGCAGTGAATCGACCGATACCTGGCCCACCAGATGGGCGACAGCGAGCGATCTTACCCACAAGGTCTTCTACGTAATGTCGGTCAATACCCCGTCCGCCATTTGGGTCGACATGAGCAGGCTCCACCCGGAGTCCACGGAAATTCTCGCCCTCGACCCGCACGACGCCAGCCTCGCGGGCGACGTCAGCGCGCGGATGAAAAGCCTCGCGACCGTGCAGACGCCGTTTCCCGCGAATCCCTGACGGCCAGACCGAAAATCTAGACCGACAGGGCAAGCATTCGGCGGGCCTTGCCTCATCTCATGAACCAAAAGGGGTTTGACGTTGTCCTGGATCTATCTGATGTCCGCCGGCCTTCTGGAAATCGGCTGGCCCGTCGGCCTGAAGATGGCGCAGGTCGAAGGACAGCGCGTGGTCGGCGTGATCGTCGCGCTGATGTTCATGTTCGGGAGCGGCTACCTCCTGTGGCTGGCGCAACGGGAAATCCCGATGGGCACGTCCTATGCGGTATGGACGGGCATCGGCGCGGCGGGGACGTTCCTGTTCGGCATCCTGTTTTATGGCGACGCGGCCAGCCTCGGCCGGTTTTTCGGCGTCGGGCTCATCCTCGCCGGCGTCGTCACCCTGAAACTCACGCATTGAGCGCCCGAAGCGGGCGTTGGCGGAGACGAAGGAAACCCATCACGCTTCGTTGCTCACGTGGGACCATCACTTGTCGATCGTTCCTGCCTGTGCGACCGATTTCACATCGCCTTCGCGATCGAGCGCGCGCCATCGCGTCGCACTCATCCCCGCCCAGTTGCGAAACGCGCGGGAAAAGATTCATCACAGCTGAAATCGGGGCAGCGCATTGATTGAATGATATCATCACCGATCGAATCATCCCACCCTTTGCCAGACGGCCAGATGCCTTTGAAATATCCCGTCGCTCGTCGCACTATTTTGCTCTGCGATTACGCGCTCGGTGGCTTTCGACCGCCGGAAATGATCAAGCGAAGACCTGCAATCGTCATATCGCCGCGCCTTCCCCATCGCGACGGACTCTGCTTCGTGATCCCTCTTTCCAGCTCAGAGCCGGAAAAACCGGTCCCGTATGTGGTCCGCGTCGAACTGCCGGAACCACTGCCTGCACCATTCGACCACCAAATTTGCTGGGCAAAGTGTGATATGGTCGCAACGGTTGGCTACGAACGTCTTGACCTATTCCGGACTGGCCGAGGCGAAACAGGTCGCCGGCAATATATTAACCCACGTGTTTCCGTGGAAATTTTTGAGGAAATCATTCAAGGAATTCTCTACGGCCTCGGAATTGGCCACTTGACTTTGACGCCCCCGGCATCAACATTGGGGTTGATTGCTTGCGAAGGTCACTTCGTTAAGCCTCAAGACCCCGCGAGGGGCAGACCCCGCCATGGCGATAACAAGCTCGGCGGGGTTTCTTTTTGCCATCGCCGCAGCGCGATTTGATGGAAACCGCGCCAACTGGTCTGTTTTTTTAGCGGGATTTCAACGCTTATTCGTGAATAGTGGCGCTCTCGCACATCGCCGGCCCAGACGATAATGCCGCCTGCATCCTATTCAGCCATTCCGCTGGACGCGCTTTATCGCGTCTGGTCCTATAAGCAGGCGCGGCGATGGCTTTGGCCATCGGCCAAGCTCCGTAATTGGAAACCCGGCACGCTGCCGCCAGAAAAATCTCGGCTGCCGATCGACGCCGAAATCACCGCGCTGAAGGACGGCAGTGGAAAGCGCAGCCCGAAGTTGCGAGACCTGCCGCCCTTGGGCGAAGGAACCGCGCACAGCTGGCTTCAAGCCGCCGGTGACCTCGTCCCGTTTTGCCCCTATCGCGAAATGCGGGCGCACTGGCTGCCCTTCGCCCTGCAAGTCGCCTGGATCGAGGATGATGAACATCGGAGGCGCTCCACAGTCGAGGCCGACGCGATCATCGACATGGAAAGCGCGAGGCGCGCCCTCGAGCAGCTGGGGCGGAACAGTCCGGACGCCTTGGCCCAAAACAATCGCCATATGCTCAGCACGTGGACGAGCCCCCCCGTGGGGGCCACGGCAGAGGATGGACCGCTTGGCGCCGTCGTGGAGGTCGAGGAAGGCGATCCTGGCGTCGACTGGGATTTCGTTTCCGATTACCGGGCAAAGGACGCATTGAAGCAGGCGGAAAGCTTGCACAAGTCGATCAAGCTCCTCCTCGATCACGCCAAGGCTGTCAAGCGGAAGATCGGCCGCGCCCGCAAGGACCGCGACGAGTGGCGCATATCGTTTGCCGCGGTGATGGGCTTCGCCTGGCGGCGATATACCGGCCGAGACCCCAGCATGGCGAAACAGTTCGTCACTTTCGTCGCGCAGGCCTTTGCCAGCATCGATCCAACCCGGCCAGAGCTCCAATGGGACAACTCCTGCCGTGAGGCCTGCGCCCGGTATCGAGGCCAGTTCGGCCAGGTCGAGGATGATTCGACCCTCGCGGCGGTCAGCTGGCCGACTTGGTGGTCGACGAGGACGAGCGCGCGTTTTCAGCTGTGAGCGGTTGGTAGGGGTGGATTGGCTCGGACATGACGTTCTCTCCAGTAGAGGCGAAGGCCGGCTTCGCCCGT
Organism: Telmatospirillum sp.; assembly: GCA_031291415.1. Taxonomy (GTDB): domain Bacteria; phylum Pseudomonadota; class Alphaproteobacteria; order Rhodospirillales; family Magnetospirillaceae; genus Telmatospirillum. The sequence continues at coordinate 4,865 of JARLJB010000077.1, read as the reverse complement.
CGCGATTGTGGATCGCGACGCGCTTGGCGCCAGAATGCTGTCAGGTGCGGCGGACGGGAAAGGCGTGAGGCGCACCCGCAAGCCGATACGGGGCCCGCATCGCCTTTTTGGAGGATTAGACCGCATCGGCGCCGATATCTCCGGTACGGATGCGAACCGTCTGTTCGACGGTGGCGACAAATATCTTTCCATCGCCTATCCGGCCGGTCTGCGCGCTTTTTTGGATCGCCAGAATCGCTTCGTCCAATTGGTCATCTTGTACGATGACCTCGATCATCACCTTGGGAAGGAGATCGGCCACGTAGGGGCTGCCGTGATAAATTTCTGTGTGACCCAACTGGCGCCCCATGCCCAGAACCTCGGTCACAGTTAAGCCTCGAGCTCCGACCTCTTGCATTGCTTGATGGACCTCGTCGAATTTAAACGGTTTGATGATCGCGACGATCTTCTTCACAGCCGTCGCTCCTCATAAGAGAAATGCGGAAGCACTGATTATAACGGGTTTCGTCACCATTGGCTCACGGCCGGGAGGTGATCCCGACGTCTCACCGAAATTTGATCGTCTGACGGCATAGCTGAGACATTGCATTGAAATAGACCTGGCGTAGCCTTGGTTCGCTCCTGAGTCGTGGCCTCCCCGACGACTACCTTTCGCCTCCCAAACGGGAGGCTTTTTTTAGGTCGTCGTCATGACTTCTTTACAGATAGCATCCATAAATGCACCCGGCGCGTTGTTGAAACTGTTAAGCTTTCCACGCGCTGATTGATATTCGAATTGTATCATTTAGTTGGAGTCCGACGTGAGTGACGATTCCATGCTTGTGGCCGCCATTTTCGACACCGACTGCGAGTGCCGCCGAGTGGAGTTGCTCTATCAACACGCGCAGGAACAATTCAGCCTTATCTCGTGCAAACATGGCAAAGTCGACGGTTTCGAGGATCTCGACATAGCGCGCGCGAGGACTTGGATTGCACGGCATCGTGACCAGGCGACGATAGTCGTCGACGTCTAGATTGCGACTGATCGGCCATCCCGGCGTCGATCGATGTCAGTCGGCCCTCGCAGAATCGAGCGCGGACGATTGGCAGGTTTGCAACGCGTCGTCAGTTTGACATAAGCGCGGTCTATGAAGATCTCAATTCCAAGTGAGATCGGATATACAGCCGCCAAGGAGCTGGCCCCGCACGGTTAAAACCGGCTGCGGGGTTTTCGTTGCTCATGTCCTGGATCGCTGCTCCGCCGCCTGCTGCCCTCACGCCCCGCCCATCCCGACGCTAATCGCCGGCAATTCTCGCAGCGAAGTTTTATTCCAATCAATCGCATTCATCGTCGGTTCAGCCGTGGGGCAACAGTCTCGGAAAGCGAACGATCTGATGACCCAAGCCGCCGCTTTACGGTTCGGATCGCAGTTCAATTAAACGGAGGCCGCCTTGAAATTCATTCGCGCGTTTAGCGAAACTTGGGCGCCGATTCTTTTTTTCGCGGCGCTCCTCGGATTTGTCGGGCTTGGCATCAGTCATGTCGACGCCAAGGTCAGGGCTGAGGAAGAAAGGGCGTTGGAAGACGCTGCCTCGACGTGTTCTTCCAAACTGCAAATTGATCAAGACCCTTCGGAGGATTGCTTCCAAGCGACTGCGGAACAGTTGGATCACATTGAATACGGGTCATTGCGCAGCCTCTTCGTGAATTGGCGCTGAACGGGCCCTTCGGAAGGTCGACGGATCGCCAGAGAGGCCCATCTTGACCGCGTTCGCGATCGTCACGAGGTCGCAGGGGCTGCTCCGCAGGGGCCATGGTGCTTGAGCGGCCCTTGCCGGATGGCAGGCTAAGGATTGTTGCAAGAGGCGCGCGACAGGACAGCGAAAGCGTTGCTTAGGTTTCATCCCGAAGACGGTTGTCAGCGATGCCGATGCCCGTAATGATATGGGAAATGATACGTGCCGAACCGTCAAAACCCGCCGCCGCCATGCGCCCTGTAATCGCGCCAATCCGGCGTCAACCGAGGGGGACGAACTCATGCAGCCAGCCGACAAAAGCGTGATCGCCATCGGACAGCTTGAAATTCGATACCTCGTGGATGGCGTCGCCAGCGGAGGGGCGACAGGGATGTTCGAACTGATCGTGCCGCCCGGCGCCCGCGTGCCACCGGCCCATAGCCACAGCGATAATGAAGAAATCATCTATGGCCTCGAAGGCGTGCTGCGGACCACGGTTGGCGGCGAGGCGCGCGACATCGGGCCGGGCGACAGCAGGCGCACGCCACGCGGCGTGGTCCATGCCTTCAGCAACCCGCACCAGCAGACGGCGCGTGCGCTCGTCATCCTCACACCGGATATCGGCGCGCAATATTTCCGCGACATCGCCGAGGTGGTCAGCGCGGCGGGCGGACCCGATCCCGCAAAAATGGCGAGCGTCATGACCCGCTACGGGCTGGTTCTGTCTCCGCCAACGCCTTAGCGCGCTTCAGGCGGGGCGGTGCGCTGCGGGCGAATTTCGCCACCGGGCGCGGGATGACTGGCTCAATAGGTTGATGCTACAACTCCCATAGGCCGAGCAGCGGCCATTCGCCGCGACGTTCAGGAATTCGACCATGCCCGACCCGAAAATCATCGACTCTTACCTGATCGCCCCATGTAAGGTCTGATAGGGCAAAACAACTGAAATCCATGAGGACGCGATGGCCGAATCCAACGAGATCGAACTGGCCGCCGACATTATCTCGGCGTATGTGCGCAAAAATGCAGTTCGTCCGGCTGATCTTCCCGGCCTAATCGCCGACGTCCACGGCGCCCTTGTTCGTGTTTCCGCAGGCTCCGATCCGGTGGTGGTCGAGGCACAAAAACCAGCCGTTCCAATCAAGAAATCAGTTTTTCCTGATTTCATTATCTGCTTGGAAGACGGCAAGAAATTCAAATCATTGAAACGACATCTGGGCACCGATCACGATATGACGCCTGAGCAGTATCGTGAAAAATGGCGTTTGGCTTCTGACTATCCAATGGTAGCGCCGAACTATGCGGCGCAGCGCTCGGCATTGGCGAAGTCTATGGGACTCGGCCAGCAGCGCAAGGGTAAAGCCGCAGCCGTGGCTGGAAAACTGTCCAAGGCCGCGCGCAAGCCTGCAAGGGCGGTTAAAGCGGTAGAGGAACCCGCCAGCGAGTGAAACCGAACGATGGCTGGCGCCCGGGCATTCAAAGTTGATGGACCCGTGCGTGCTCCTTCAAGAGCGCGTTCATTTCTTCGATGCACCCCTTGATCCGGGCAATTGTCGCCGTCTTCTCGTTTTCGGAAATATAAGATTCGGAAGACGCTTCCCCGGATTGGAGCATTTTGAGTTGCCGCTGAAGGGTCGAACGGATTTGTATCCAGTCCTCGACCAAGTCATGGATGACTGTCATCGGATCGTTCCCCGGTCGGAATTGTCGGCGCCGATTAGTGATGATGGTGGTGGCGATGGTGATGGCGCGAAGGAGCGCCCACCACGCCTTTGACGCCACCAACAACGCCCCCGGTGACTCCGCCGACAACGCCGCCAACCGCCGCGCCAACGGGGCCAGCCGCGTGCCCGCCTTTGGCAGCGCCTTGCTGAGCACCCCCAACAACGCCCTGAGCCTGCGCAGCGAGAGGCGTCAAAAGAGTGGTGAGAACAATAGCGGCTTTGATCAATCGGTTTTTCATGGGGGAAACCCCTCAACGAAATCAGTTACAATTACTGTCGGATCGCCCTTGCGCTTGTTATCAACCCTCCTGAGTTGTTGCCGGTTCCGTGAGCACCCAGAAAACGTGTTTGAGGAAACCGGCGTCACGGCGAGAGGTCAATTCGTTTCCAGATGCCGGGCCAAGACTTAGCCTTTCTGCTCGCTCCCGGCGCCGGAGCGCCATCGTCGCATCCGCGCACGCAGACGTTCGCGCGTCTGTTGGGCAAGCTCGGATCAGTCCACCCGTTCGACTATCCCTATATGATTGAGGGTCGGAAAAATCCGGACCGCCTGCCGCGTCTGATCGAAGCCCATCGCGCCGCTCTCCATGCCTTGCGGCAAATGCACGCCGGACCGATCATCCTTGTCGGCAAGAGCATGGGTGGGCGCGTCGGTTGTTATGTCGCACTCGTCGGGAAGGTGGCGGCGGTCGTTTGCCTCGGATATCCGCTGTGCGGCGGCGGCGACGTCTCCAAGCTTCGCGATCAGGTCCTGCTGGAACTCGCAACGCCTGCAATGTTCGTTCAGGGGACGCGCGACAATCTCTGCCCGCTGCAAATCTTTGAGGAAGTGCGTGGGCGCATGTCGGCGCCAACCGCCATCCATGTTGTCGAGCGCGGTGACCATTCGCTGCTGGTCTCGAAGACGGAACTTAAGGCGCGCGGCGTCACGCAGGAGACCGTGGACTTCGGCATTCTTGGGGCCGTCGTGGACTTCCTTCGAAAAATTTGATCGCCGCGTCGAAGGTGACGCTTTGGTTCAGCCGGTGAACGCCATCGCGGTCACCCATGCGCTGAAAATCGTTGCCGGGATCATGAGGAGGCGGAGGCGTTGCGGGGTGTTCAGGAAGGCGTAAGAGGCCAGCAGCATCGGGGGCGGCATCGCCATCAGTGCAATGCCCTTCACGAGCATCATCCACCCCAGCACCGTGACCGCCACCGGCAGGGCGCCGCCCGACCAGACGTTGTGGCCGATTACCACCGCGATGCCCGCAGCCATCGTGAAGATGCCGGAGACCAGAAGCAGGCCGGTATCCTTGGCCATGGAATTGGCGGCGTCCAAGGTCGCCTTGGGTCGGGCCATGCAGACCACGCAGGTCAGGAAGTAGACGAGTCCGAGGAACTTTCCGAGAAAGATGGTCATATTCGCTGATCCTATGCGGCGGC
>JARLJB010000076.1 GCA_031291415.1 Telmatospirillum sp. | reverse complement strand
GGTCTATGGGCTGGGTGACGAAGGCGTCATGGCCTTCTCCGAGGACGGCATCGAATGCCTCCGGGAACTCATCGAGATCCACAAGGCAAACCCGAAAGTCGATCAGGAATAGGCCGCCGGCGGTCTACGCCGGATGGATACAGATCAAACTCGGCGTTGCCGCGTCCTGCCAAGCGTCTTTTCCAGCCTCGCGTCCGTTCCGGTATTGAGTACGGGGATGGGCGCCGGTCAGGAACTTGACGGCTTTCGTGCCTACTATGTGCTTACTGAATTGAAAAGGGGTTAGACGATTACCGTCTAACCCCTTCTAAAATTTGGTGAGCGCGATGGGATTCGAACCCATGACCTACTGATTAAAAGTCAGTTGCTCTACCGACTGAGCTACGCGCTCCCCTTGGCGGGGCGCTCAACATAGGGAGCAAAAACGCTCCGGTCAATCATTCCTTGACGTCTGCGGCCACCTTCATCCAAACAATCTTGTCCGGTCCGTTGACGATACCATTTCCGCCGGCATCACCCTTCTTGATCTGATCGACGAACTCCATTCCGTCGATCACCCGGCCCCAGATTGTATACTGGTTATCGAGAGAGGACTGCGGGGCGAAGCAGATGAAAAATTGCGAGTCGGCACTATTGGGATCAGACGCGCGGGCCATCGAGACGGTTCCGCGGACATGTTTTTCGGCGGAGAACTCGGACTGCAAGTGGAAGCCCGAACCGCCACGACCGGTCCCGGTCGGATCGCCGCCTTGCGCCATGAAGCCGGGAATCACGCGATGGAAGGGCGTTCCGTCATAGAAGCCCTTGCGAGTCAGCTCCTTGATACGCGCCACATGCTTGGGAGCCAAATCGGGCCGCATTTCAATGATCACGCGGCCGGTCTTCAACTGCATGACCAGCGTGTTTTCCGGGTCTTTGATGGCTGGGGCGGCAAGTGCCACCGAAGCACCGGCTAGAGTGAGACAGAAGCAAACGAACAGTGATTTGATCCACGCCATAACCTTATTCCTCGACATCGGCGGCAACGCGCATGCTGACGATCTTGTCGGGATCCTTGACGAGCCCGTTGGAAAAAGAATCGCCCTTTTTGATATTGTCGACGTAATCCATGCCGTCGACGACCTGTCCCCAGATACTGTATTGACCGTCCAGGCTGCGGGCCGGTTCGAACATGATGAAGAACTGGCAGTCGGCGCTGTTCGGATTGGCGGTGCGGGCCATCGAACATGTGCCCCGCACATGCCGTTCCTTCGAGAACTCGGCCTTCATCTTCTTGCCGGTGCCGCCCGATCCGGTCCCCGTCGGATCACCGCCCTGCGCCATGAATCCGTCGATTACCCGATGGAAGACCAGACCATCATAGAACCCCTCGCGGGCCAGTTCCTTGATACGCGCCACGTGAATGGGCGCCAGATCGGGTCTCATAGCGATGACCACGCGCCCATCCTTCAACTCAAGATAAAGCGTGTTCTCGCGGTCAACCGCCGTGGAATTTTCTGCCATGCTCGCTGCTCCAAGAAATGGGCTATTCGCCGCTATCGGCGGTTTTCCGCCCCCACCGCTGGTCCAACTCCTGAAGGACGGTCGGAGAGACGAAAGACGAGATATCGCCACCCAACCGGCCTATTTCCTTGACGAAGCGCGAAGAAATGAACTGACAACGCTCCGACGCCATCAGGAATAACGTCTCGATGTCGGGATTCAATCGGGCATTCATCCCGGCCATCTGAAATTCATATTCGAAGTCGGAGACCGCCCGCAAGCCGCGAATGATCACATTCGCGCCGCAGGATTCGGCGAAATGCATCAGCAGGATCTCGAAGGAGCGAACCTCGACCTTGACGTCCTTGGCGATTTTCATCGCGGCGATGGCGTCCCGGGCCATGTTTACCCGCTCATCGAGAGTAAACAATGGCCCCTTCCCGATATTTCCTGCGACCGCGACAATGAGGTGATCGACCACTCGACTGGCTCTTTGGATGATGTCCTGGTGCCCATAAGTGATCGGGTCGAAGGTTCCCGGGTAAATTCCCACGCGCTCAACGGCCATCACGCCTCTCCCTGACCGTCCTTCCCGTCAACGGCGTCACCGGGCGACGGAGCGTTATCCGGTTCACCATCGACCTCTTCGCCATTGTCTGCGTCGTCGTCGCCACCGTTACCGTTGGCGCCGACGTCTTCGCCCAAACGGGCGACGGAAACCACGCTCTCGTCCTCCGCGGTCCGCAACAGCATCACGCCTTGCGTTTTCCGTCCGGCGATCCGCACGCCGTCGACCGGTATGCGGATCAGCTTGCCGGCATCGGTCACCAGCATGATTTCGTCGCTGTGCTCGACCGGGAAGGAGGCCATTACCGGGCCGGTCTTTTCAGTCATATCCATATTGGCGATGCCGCTGCCGCCGCGGCCGGTAATCCGGTATTCGAAAGCCGATGTCCGTTTACCGAAGCCGTTTTCGCTGATCGAAAGAATATGCTGTTCGAGCGCCGCCAGCCGTTCCTGCTCTTCGGTCGGCAGTTCGCCACGCAGATAGGCGTCACGCGTCTCGCTGTCGAACTCGACATGTGAGAGCGTCGACATGCTGATCACGGCGTCGCCTTCCTCCATGCGAATTCCGCGCACGCCGGTCGAGTCACGGCCTTTGAACACACGAACATCGGTGACGGCGAACCGGATACACTTGCCGCTATGCGACGCCAGCAAGATGTCGTGGTCTTCCGTGCAGGTTTGAACCGCAATCAGTTTGTCGCCCTCGTCCAGCTTCATGGCGATCTTGCCATTGGCCCGGATATCGGTGAAATCGGACAACAGATTGCGTCTCACATAACCCGACGCGGTCGCAAACATTACATGCAGATCGCCCCAGGTGCTTTCGTCTTCCGGCAGCGGCAACACCGTCGAGATGGTTTCATCCTGATTGAGCGGCAACAGATTGACCATCGCCTTGCCGCGGGCCTGTGGATTACCCAAAGGCAAGCGGTAGACCTTCATCTTGTAGGCGATGCCGGTCGAGGAGAAGAACACGATCGGGGTGTGCGTATTGGCGACGAACACCTGAGTGATGAAGTCCTCTTCCTTGATGTTCATGCTGGAGCGGCCCTTGCCGCCACGCCGCTGGGTCCGGTACTCGGAGAGCGGAACGCGCTTGATGTAGCCGGTGTTGGTCACCGTCACCACCATGTCCTCGCGGGCGATCAAGTCCTCGATATCGGCTTCGAACTCGTTCTCTTCAATGGTGGTCCGCCGCGGCGTGGCGAACTGGACTTTCATGTCCACCAACTCGTTGCGGAGGATTTCGTAAAGCCGTTCGCGCGAACTCAGAATATGGAGAAATTCGCGGATCTGATCGCCGATTTCGGTCAATTCCGCATGGATTTTTTCCCGCTCGAGACCGGTCAGGCGATGCAAGCGCAGGTCAAGAATGGCTCTGGCTTGTATTTCCGTCAGCGTGTAGTGGCCGTCGACCACGCCATGACCGGGTTCGTCGATCAGGATGATCAGCGGTTCCACGTCCATGGCCGGCCAGGCCCGGCCCATCAATTGCTCGCGGGCAATGTTCGGGTCGGCGGCGGCGCGGATCAACTGAATCACCGGATCGAGATTGGCCACGGCGATGGCCAAGCCAACCAACACATGGGCCCGGTCCCGAGCCTTGCCCAGTTCGAAGATCGTCCGCCGGGTGATCACTTCGTCGCGGAAGGCGACGAAGGCGACGATGATGTCCTTGAGCGGCATCATCTGCGGACGTCCACCGTTCAACGCCAGCATGTTGACGCCAAAGGTGCTTTGCAGCGGCGTGTAACGGTAGAGCTGATTTAAGACCACCTCGGGAACCGCGTCGCGCTTGATCTCGATGACGACTCTGACGCCATCGCGGTCCGATTCGTCTCTGAGGTCGGAGATGCCCTCGACGCGCTTGTCGCGGACTAATTCGGCCATCTGTTCGATCATCCGCGCCTTATTGACCTGATAAGGCATTTCGGTGACGACAATGGCGGTACGATCCTTGCGGATCTCCTCGAAGTGGCTGCGTCCGCGCAGGATGATCGATCCTCGCCCGGTGGTGAAAGCAGCCCGGATGCCGGAGCGGCCGAGGATGACGCCGCCGGTGGGGAAGTCGGGCGCCACCACCAGTTCCATCAACTCTTCGATGGAGATCTCAGGGTTGTCGATATAGGCGCAACAGGCGTCGATCACCTCGCCCAGATTATGCGGCGGGATGTTGGTGGCCATGCCGACGGCGATACCGCCGGCCCCGTTCACCAGAAGATTGGGGAAGCGCGCCGGGAGAACCGATGGCTCCAGCGTCGTCTCGTCGTAGTTGGCCTGGAAATTGACGGTTTCCTTGTCGATATCGTCAAGGAGACTGGTGGCGGCGCGGGCCAGCCGGGCTTCGGTGTAACGCATGGCGGCCGGCGGATCGCCGTCCATCGATCCAAAGTTTCCCTGCCCATCGATGAGTTCGAGGCGCATGGAAAAATCCTGGGCCATACGCACCATGGCGTCATAGATCGCCGAGTCGCCATGCGGGTGGTATTTGCCCATGACATCGCCGACGATGCGCGCCGACTTGCGGAACGGCTTGTTGAAGTCGTAGCCGCTCTCTTTCATCGAATAGAGGATTCGTCGGTGGACCGGTTTCAGTCCATCGCGGACATCAGGAAGAGCGCGGGCGACGATCACGCTCATCGCGTAATCAAGGTAGGATCGCCTCATCTCCTCTTCGATGGTCACCGGGGTAATGTCGAATGGCAACGGTGTCGGGGACGTGGTCAAAGTTTCATTCTCGAATGTTGGGGGATGACCGGCTCGCGACGGCGGCCGTCGGGAGCGGCCATAGGGATAGTGCTTTCGGGGCGGCAAAGTAGCAGATATCGCATAGGCGAACAAGCCGGCAGGCTGACCGCCCGAACATGCGCCGTTCGATGGCGGACTCTGGGGTGGTCGAGCCCTTTACTCGGACAAGCAAACCGGCAAAACATCGACATCTCAGAAGGACTTACCCCTAACCGAACGGATAGATCGATCGAATCTGAACAGTTTTGCTTGTAATTCGTCGCCGGAGTCACCAGACTATGCCCATCATTCTGCCTTGGGAAGCTACGCTACTCGTCCGGCACTTGATGCGTTGTACGAAGACGTGCAGCGCGACTCATCACTTGGAGACATCAAATGCCGAACGGCACTGTCAAATGGTTCAATGGCACTAAGGGTTACGGCTTCATCACCCCGGAGAACGGCGGCGCTGACGTGTTCGTCCATATTTCCGCCGTCGAGCGCGCCGGCCTCAAGGGTCTGAGCGATGGCCAGCGGGTCTCGTTCGACGAAGAGATCGACCCCCGCAAGGGCAAGAGCTCGGCCGTCAACATTAAGGCCCTCTAAAACCAAATTTGCCCCTGGAAACAGGCCGCGACGCGGTGGTTTCCAGGGAGCATAGCAGGTTTGACAAACCCCGCCGATTCCGGCGGGGTTTGTTTTTGTGCGTCATCGAGCGTGACGAGTGAAATCTGCCGGGCGACGCTCGCGGAACGCCGCGACCGCCTCGCGCAATTCCGGCGACGTCAGTGCCGCCTCGAAAATACGTGCCTCCCGCTGAATTCGGTCAAGAACCGGCTCATCGGGCTGGCGCAGCAAGGCTTTGGTTTTCCGGACCGCGTCTCTTGGCCGTGCCGCCAATCGGTCTGCGAGAGCCCGCGCGGCCTGTTCTTCCTCGCCGGTCGGCACAACGGAATTGACCAATCCAATCTCATAAGCCCGGGCGGCATCAAAAGGATCGCCAAGCATCAGCAACTCGGCGGCCCGCGGATGACCGACCAATCGGGGCAACAGGAGACTGGACGCCGCTTCCGGAACCAAGCCGAGATTGACGAAGGGAAACTGGAATCGGCTCTCGGCCGCGGCAACAATCAGATCGCAATGCAAAAGCATGGTCGAACCGATCCCCACCGCCGCCCCTTTGACGGCCGCCACGACCGGCTTTTGCAGTCCGGCGAGAGTGAGCAGAAACCGCTCGAGATCGGTTCCCGACAATCGAGTGATGGTCAAAAAGTCGTTGAGGTCGTTTCCGGCGGTGAAATCCTCGCCGCCGCCGGCCAGCAGATGCACGGACACGTCGTCGTCAGTCTCGCCTTTCGCCAAGGCATCGGCCAGACCGCCGTACATCGCCAGAGTGAGAGCGTTCTTTTTTTCCGGACGATTCATCCGCACGGTCTGCACGAAGCCGTCGCGTTCGGTGACAATAAGATCAGTCATCTGCGGCATTCTCCCTTCGTCGATTCCAGTCGCCAAAAACATGCCCGTATTCGAACGATCCGTCTTCCCTGTCTTTGGTGCAGTCTCAACCTTTCTTTCGCCGACGCAGCAACGGCAGTGTCGCGATCAGAACTACGCCGAGCAGCAGCATGGTTCTGAAATTCTCGACATAGGCGACCATCGTTGCCTGACGGGTCACTTCCACATCGAGCCGCGCCAAGCCGATCGACGTGGAAAGACTAAAGCTGTCGGCAAGGAACGGCGGCCGTGCCAGCGGATTGTCGAAGCGAAGATGCTCGACCAGCATCGCATGGACGGCTTGCGTGTTGCGGGTGAGCAGCGCCTGCGTAATCGCGATGCCGGTGCTGCCGCCCAACGTCCGCATCAAGGTGAATATCGCCGCCCCCTCAGTCCGCAGACCCGGATCGAGCGTGGCAAAGGCCAGGGTCGACAACGGCACGAAACTGAACCCGACGCCCATCCCCTGGATCAGGCTTGACCAGATGATCGGCCATACGTCCATTTGCAACGAAAAGCCGCTCATGGAGACTTGCGCCAGACACATCAACGACAATCCGACCGCCAGAATCAGGCGGGAATCCAAATGTCCGACCAATCGCCCGACGACGATAATCGACAGGAGCGAACCGATGCCGCGTGGCGCCATGGCAACACCGGTCGCCACCGCTGGATATCCGAGAAGGTCGTGCAGCAAAGAGGGGATGAGCGCGAGCGTCGCATTGAACAACAGCCCGATGACGCCACCGACCAGGGTGCCCGTCAGAAAATTACGGTCCCGCAACAAAGCGCGGTTGAAGAAAGATTGCTCCGACGTTGTCACCGTGTGCACGATGAAGAGGTAGAGACATAGACCGGCCACGGTCGCCTCGATGCAAATTTCCGGCGATGCGAACCAATCTTGGATTTCTCCGCGATCGAGGATCAGCTGCAGAGCGCCGATCCCGAGACCGAGACTGCAAAAGCCGAAGAAGTCAAAGGTGCGCAAGCCCTTCACGCGGTATTCGGTGGTGAAGGCGAGAACGCCCAGGAAAGCGAGGATGCCGATCGGCAGGTTGATGTAAAAGATCCAGCGCCAACTCGCGTGATCGGTCAACCAGCCGCCGACGATCGGGCCGAAGATCGGCGCGACCATCACACCGCCGGACCAGATCGCCATCGCCCGACCATGATCCTCCGGTCGGTTGATATCGAGCAGGACCGCCTGCGACAACGGGATCAGCGCCGCGCCGCAGACCCCTTGCAGCGTCCGGAACAGGACGATCTCGAACAGACTGGAGGCCAATCCGCAGGCGACCGAGACCGTGGTAAAACCGGCGATCGACCAAAGGAATACCCGTTTTCTGCCAATCCGGCCGGCCAACCAGCCGGTCAAGGGCGTGGTGACCGCCATCGCCAGCAGGAAGGATGTCAGGACCCAGGCCACTTGCTCCTGGGTCGCCGAGATGCTGCCACGAATGTGCGGCAGCGCAACGTTGGCGATGGTTGAATCGAGAGAATCCATGATGGTCGCCAGCATGATCGAACCGGTGATCAGCCGGCGGCTGGTGCGTGAGGGCAAACTCATCGGCCATCGTCCAGCATCAAAAGGCGGCGAACGGCTTGCAAGACCGGATGCCGGTATTGCGTCCGGACCTCGACACTGACGCTCAGGCCGGCGAAAAACGGTGGTGTCGGATCAGCATCCGGGTGCTCAAGTTCCAGGCGAACCGGCAGACGCTGTCCCACTTTCACCCAGTTTCCTGTGGCGTTCTCGGCCGGCAGAAGGGAAAAGGCGGAACCGGTTCCCGGGCTGAAACTGATGACCCGCGCTGTGAACATCCGATCGGGATAAGTGTCGACGGCAACGCTGGCCTTCTGGCCGGGCGCCATATGGCCGATGTCGTTTTCCTTGAAATTGGCTTCGATCCAGACGTCGTGGGACGACATCAGCGAGAAAACCGGCACACCGGCCGAAACATAGTCTCCGACCTGCAATTGGCTCACTTTAGTCACGACACCATCGGCCGGCGCCGCGACCGAAGTGTACTGAAGATTGAGACGGGCGTGGTCCAGCGCCGATTGGGCCTGGCGAACCGACGGATGGCGATCTAGCGGGATGTCGGCATCGCCGGCAAGGCTGGCCAAAAGTCCCATCGCCTGCTGCTGAATGACGATGACTTGGCGTTTGGCGGCGTCCAACGCGTGGCCCGCCTGCTCGAACTGTACCTGCGCCGCCGCTCCGGCGGCCAGAAGCTTGGTCTGGCGATCGAATTCGCGCTGGCGAAACGCCTGCGTATCCTGCGCCGCCGCCAATTCTGCCTGAGCCTGGCGGTACGCGGCTTTTTCCGCCTGGACCTTGAGCCGGGCCGACGCCAACTCGGCTTCCGTCTTTTCGACGGCGATCCTGAACGGTCGGTCGTCCAGTTTGAACAGCGCTTGGCCCGGTCGGACAAGCTGGTTGTCGCCGACGTCGACCGCTACCACCCGCCCGGAGACATCGGCGCTGATCGAAACACGTCCGCACTGAAGATAGGCGTCATCGGTTGAAACGGTTTGCCCGGCAGTCAGGAAAAAATAGCCGCCGCCGAGCGCCACCACGGCACCTCCCGACAGCATCAGGGGCTGCCGGAGTCTCTGAGCAAGAGACCTTCCTGCCGCCGACAGGGGCACGTCGGCGGGAACAACCCCGCCAGAGGAATGGGACATGACGCGCTATCCTTTTGCTCGCAACCAACCGGAACCGCACCATGCCGCCTTGACACTCTTCTGATTAGGCAGAATTATTTGAACGAATTATTCGGTTTTGATTAAGAATGCAGGAACCAGAATTTGCCAAGCTGGCGGCTTTCGTGGCCATCGTCGAAAATGGCAGCTTCGTCAAAGCGGCCACAGCCCTTGGTGTGTCGGTTTCAACCCTGAGCCAGACACTACGGACGCTGGAAGACCGTTTGGGCGTCCGCCTGCTGAACCGCACCACGCGCAGTCTGTCGGTGACGGAAGCCGGGGATCGCCTGTTCGGGCAGGTGAAGCCGGCCCTCGACCAGATCAGGGCGGCAACCGGCGCGATCGATTCCTTTCGCGACAGGCCGGCCGGAACTCTGCGGTTGAGCGTATCGTCCATTCCGGCCCAGATGGTTGTCGCGCCGATCCTTGGCGCCTTTCTCAAGACCTACCCGGAGATCACCCTCGACATCGTCGTCGATCCGGCGCCTCACGATCTGGCGGCTGGCCACTTCGACGCCGGCATCCGACATGGATGGAGCGTCGGTCCCGACATGATCGCCTTGCCGGTCACGCGAAACTCCCGCAGCATCGCCATCGCGTCACCGGGCTATCTTGCCCTCCACCCTCGCCCGCTTGTCCCTCACGACCTGCATCATCATCGCTGCATCTGCAAGCGTCTCGGTGATGGGCCGTTGTTTCGCTGGTCATTCGAAAAGAACGGCGAGACGTTGGAAGTCGCCGTGAGCGGACCGCTCATCCTGAACAACGCGGATCTGGTGATTGCCGCCGCCCTGCAGGGTGTTGGTATCGGCTATATGTATGAAGACTATCTCGCGGCCTGGATCGAGGCCGGACAACTTGTTCCACTTCTGGAAGACTGGTCGCCGCGGCAGTCCCGCTACTATCTTTACTACACCAGTCGGCGTCAGCTGCCCCCACCCCTCAAGGCCTTTATCGATTTCGTGAAAGCCTCAGCGACCGAGAGAACGCGGAGGCTTTCACGAAATCCGGCGTGAATTCAGGGTGTTTTCAGCGAAAATTCAATCGGCACCAGCAATTGCAGGGTGTTCCGGTCGTAAGATGATGGAAAGGCGGGAAAGGAGGCGCGTTGGATCATCTCGCCCACCTCATCGTCAAGGGCCTCGACGCCGGATCTCCGATCGATCTTCCAACTGACCACCTGGCCCTGGCGATCGAGGACGAAGGACAGCAATACGGTTCCCTCCAGGCCGCCGGCGCGGGCTGACATCGGGTAGCGTTTGACCTTTTCCAACCGGCCGCGGATCACGCCGATGTAGTCGGCCGGCGGGCTCGATGGATGCGCGGCGGTGGGCGCCACGGCGTTCGTATTGTTTGCCTCATTCGTTCCGTGTTCCGAGGTAACGGCGGTCTCGGTCGCCGGTGTTACGCTTTCCTGAACAACCGGCGTTGGTTCCGAGACCAACGGCCGGGGAAGCGGCGGTTTGCGCGGCGGCTTGCGGACAACCGACAATGCCTTCTCGCTGGTGGTGACGAGCGGTGGCGCCGGCTGCGGCCGCTCGGCTGCCGTCGCGGCCGGCAGCTTGCTGAGCTGTTCCTCGACCGCTGGCGGCGTCTCCTCGGCTGTCGCGGCGATTTCCGCCGGCGGCAACAGATCGATCTGCGGCAAAGGCGGTGGAGCCGATGGCCCCTGGCCGAACCAGAAAAGAGCGGCGACGGCAGCATGCGCCAGAAGGGAAACCGGCAAAGGCCAGCATCGCCACCATGCGGGCCGCCGGGACCGCTTTCTCACCTCCCAAAACGGAAGGGATATGGTCACGGCGTCCCGTCGGGCAATGTCTGTCCCTCGGCGACGAGCGACAGGCGGGACACGCCGCCGGCCCCGACCTTGCCCAACAGATCCATGATGCTGCCATAGTCGACGGTCTTGTCGGCGCGCACATAGACCACCAGATCGGGGTTGCCTTTGACCATGCCGGCCAAAGACTCCGACAGCATCGCCGGCGATGTCTCCTCCTGGCCGACGAACAGATGTCCGTCCCTGGTCAGGCTGACCACCACCGGCTGATGCGGCGGGCTGACGGTTTGGGCCGTCGTCTTCGGCAATTTGAGCGGTACGCCGACCATCATCAGCGGCGCGGCGACCATGAAGATGATCAGCAGAACCAGCATGACGTCGATAAAAGGCGTGACGTTAATTTCTGACAACAGGCCTTGCGGCGGGCCGAAATCGTGACGGGAATCGAGCGAGGTCATAGTATCGCCGCCCCTTCCATGCGCCGGACCAGACGCGCGATGGCCAGCGATATGCGCCGCGCCGTGCCGCTGAAGTCCGAGGCTATCTTGTTGTAGGCGATCGACGCGGGAATAGCCGCCGCCAGACCAACGGCGGTGGTCGACAGGGCCTCGGCGATACCAGGGGCAACCACCGCCAGACTGGTTTCATTGGCGACCGCGATAGCGGCGAAACTGTGCATGATGCCCCATACGGTGCCGAAAAGACCGATGAACGGCGCCGACGAACCGATGGTGGCGAGATAAGGCAGGCGTTTTTCGGCTGTCACCAGATGTTCGAGCAAGGCGTCGCGCATCGCCCGTTCGATGCGATCGCGACGATCGGCGGCGCTTTCGCCGGCTTTGGCGTCGTTCCACTCCTGCCGTCCGTTGGCGACGATCGCCTGGGCGGCAGAGCTCGTCGGCAAGGCCGGCAAACCGCCGGCGGCGGCCATGGTCTCCAGGACCTTTGCCTGCCGCGACAGACCGATCAACACCACCGCTTTTTCCAGGATGATCGCCCAACAGCCCACCGAACAGAGCATGAGAATGATCAGGACCGCCTGGACCACGCCGGTGGCCTGCTGAAAAATCGCACTAAGGGAAAGATCGACCGGGGCCATGGCAATAGCTTCTCAACAAGAGGTGGAGCGTGACTGGAAAACCGGGGCGAAGGTTTCCACCGTTCGGCCTTCGTGATCGAACGACAATTTTTTTAACGGCACGCCATAAAGAGCCTGCAGATTGCCCTCGGTCAGCACGTCGCGGGCGGCGCCACAGGCGTAGTCGCTCTCCCCCAGCATCAGCAGCGCATCGTCGGCGACGGCCAGGGCGTGATGGGGATGATGCGTGGTGAACACCACGGTCAACCCGTCTTCTTGTGACAGCCGGCCGATCCAGTCGAGAATCACAGACTGGTTCTTCAGGTCGAGCGCCGAGGTCGGTTCATCGAGGATCAAAGTGTCGGCCTCGGCCACCAGGGCGCGGGCGAAAACCACCATCTGTCGCTGTCCACCCGACAGTTCGTGGAAGGGACGCTGCGCCAGATCGGCCAGCCGGAAGCGATCGAGAGCCGCCAAAGCCCCCTCTTCATCCCTGGCCGAGGGCTGCGAGAACAATCCGATGCTTTTGGCCCGTCCCATCAGGACCATGTCGAGCGCCGTATAGTCGAAACTCACCTGGAACAACTGCGGCACGAAAGCCAGCCGTCCGTAGGTCTCGACTTGTCCTTCCGTCGATTTCAGGACATTCAGCAGAATTTTCAGAAGTGTGGTCTTGCCACGACCATTGGGCCCCAGCAAGGCGAAGGTCCGGCCTTTGTCGATAGCGGCGGAGTAACCGCGAAAGACCCAGGTCCCCGGTTGATAGGCATGGCCAAGATGGGTAAACCGTAGCGCCACCTCATTCATGGGTCCACCCTTTCGCCTGACTTTTCCAGAACAGGATGGCAAAAATCGGCGTCCCGATGGCGGCTGTCAGCAGACCGATGGGGATTTCCTGATTGGCGATGCTGCGCGCCAGGTCGTCCATGATCAGCAGGAACCCGGCACCCAGAAGAGCCGATGCCGGTACCAGCCTCCGGTGATCGGGGCCGACCAACATGCGGGCGAAATGCGGAACGATCATGCCGACCCAGCCGACGATGCCGCTCACCGACACCTGTGCCGAAACGATCAGCGAGACCAGCACGATGATCAGCCAGCGCAGCCGCTCGACCGGGATTCCCAGCGACGCGGCGTCAAGATCGCCCAGCGACAACAGGTTGATCCGCCAGCGCAGCAGCAGCAGCAGGCTGCCGCCGACGATCAGCGGCACCCCCAGAATGACCACCTTTCGCTGGTTGGCGTCGGCAAAGCTGCCCATCAGCCAGTAAACCATGCTGGGCAGTTTGGTTTCCGGATCGGCCAGGTACTGAACGAGACCATGAACCGCCGAAAAAAAGGCACCGACGATGACGCCGGCGAGAATCAAGGCGAGCACGCCGCCATTCTTGGCCAGCCGCGCCAATCCGGACGCCAGGATCAGGGCCAGCACGCCACCGGCGAAGGCGCAGGTGACGATGGCGGCCGGCGGCCAGTCGAACAGGATCGCCAGCACGCCGCCGCAAGCGGCACCCGGTGACACACCGACCAGATCCGGACCGACCAGCGGATTGCGCATCATGCCCTGCAACGCGGCTCCCGACATGCCAAGCCCCATGCCGGCCGACAGGGCGAGCATGATGCGCGGCAGCCGGATCACCTGAACGGTAACCTGTTCCGCCTCACTCCAAGATGGTATCTCCGGCCCGGCGCCCGGAAACACCAGAGCCAGGAGAATGCGGGCGACGGTTCCGGGGGCCACCGGATAGACGCCGATGCACAGCGATAACAGCACCAGGATCACGAGAACCACGCCAAGCGCCGGCTCGGCCATCCGGCGAAAGGCAACAAGGCTCCGCGACGCGGTCATGGGTGGACGTCCGAGGTGCCGGTTCGGGCAAAGCGTTGGTAACGTGCCATGCCTCGATTTTCCTCAATGGCCAGGGCGTGATCGAGTTGATCCTCGGACGGCGAAAATTGCAGATTGCCGCGATAGGTCTCGGCCATCAGGCCGCGCAACCGCGGCGCCAGACGATCGGGATGGAGGAGCTCCGCCAGCCACCGGACTTCAAGCGGGCTTTCGATGATGCCACCCAGGCCGCTGGCGATGCCGTTGGGTTGCCGATAAACGCGGGAATGCCGGCTGGCCGGAAAGATGTTCCAGGGCGCGGTGTCGGCAACGGTCTTGGCTGACGTCGTCGCCGAGTTTGGCGCCAGCAAAATGACATCGGGATTCAAGGACAGAATATGTTCGGCCGAGAGACGCGGCGCGGAAATTCCCGAGGTCAGGGCGTTGCGGCCGCCGGCCCGTGCCATCAGACGGCTGGAAAGACTTTGCGGCCCCTGCACCCGGATGCCGCCGTCGGCCATGATCGTCAAATCGAGCAGACTGGGACGTTCCTTGTCGCCGAGAGCCTCCACCTCGCCGGCCACGTCGGTCATCGCCTGTTGATAGGCCCGGATAAGAGTGGCCGCCCGGTCCGGGCGCCCAGCTGTCTTGGCGAACAGCTGGGCATTGGCGAAAATCATCTCCTCCCGCGGGGCGCTGCCGACCGCCACCGTCGGCAGGCCGATGGCGTCGAGCGGCGGCGCCAACCACGCCATGATAAAGATGGCTCCAGGTCGGGCCGCCATCGCCGCCTCGAGATTGACCGCGTGTGGCGTCGGAAATGTGCGGTTCGCCGCCAGTTTCCCGATACCGGGAAAGACACTGTCGAGCAATCCGCCGTCGAGGGAGGCCCGGTTGATCGAGGTGGTGGCCAGGACCGTTTCCGGCGCGGCCGTCGCCAGAAAATACTCGGCCATCAGCGGCGGAAATAGCAGCATCGAGCCGGGGAACGGCGTTGCCACGGAAATGGTCCGGTGACGGCTGTCCTCGATCTGACGACCGCCGGACGGCTCGGCCAGTCGAATGGGAGGGCGGGCCAGCGCGATGGCCAGCGCCAAGCCCGTCATCGCCACCAGCGTCCAGGAAAGAACACGCCATGCCATATGCGGTCCCCGGTCTTTGGCCAGCTGCCCGGTCGCCATCCCGATCAGAACGTCACCTTCAGACGCAAGGTGCCGTTGAGCGGAGCGCCGGGATAGAGCGCGGCATAGCCGCTCGCCGTTTCGTAATAGCGATGGTCCAACAGATTGTTGACGTTGAGGGTGATTTTGGCGGCCGGCGTCAAACGGTAATAGGCCAGCGCGTCAATCGTCGCGAATCCGGGCAAGGTGGCATAGAGATTAGGCGTCGTCTTGCTGACCAGAGTACTTGTCCGCGACGACACCGCCCGAATGCCGCCGCCGAAACCGAAGCCTTCCAGGGGGCCGTTTTGAAATTCGTAAACGCTCCAAAGGCGGGCGGAGTGCGACGGCACATTGGGCACGGCGCTGCCATAGACATAGGAATCACTGCGCAGGATCTTGGCGTTGGTGTAGGCGTAGGAGGTAAGAAGATCCCAGCCGGCGCGCAAATTATAGGTGCCGTCCAGTTCGACACCCCTGCTCCGCTGCTTGCCGCTGTTCACCTCGTAACCCAGCCGGGACCGCGCCGGATCCGGATCGGACTGCAACTGATTCTCGAGGGCGAGCTGATAGAGGGCGAAGGTCACGCTGGCGCGATCGCCGATGTCGGACTTCACGCCGACTTCGTACTGGTCGCCGGTCAACGGATCGAACATCTGAATGGATCCGTCGAGCGTCACATTGTTGCTTTGCGGTTTGAAGGTCGTCGAGTAGTCACCGAACAACGCGGTTCCCGGCAACAATTCATAGATAAGCCCGGCCCGCCAGCCGATGCCATCGCCGCTGTTCGAACTCCGCGACTGGCTGCTTGGCGACATGCCTGATTGAGAAGACGTATAATAATTGGCCCAATTGAAGCCGGCCGACAGCTTGAGCCTGTCGGTCAGCGACAGCACATCGTTCACATAGCTATCGAATTGCGACGTGTCGGACTGTCCCCACATGTATTGATGAACACCGACAATCGGGTGATACCAGCTCGGATTGTCTTGGTTCGAGAAGGTGTACGAACTGAAGCTGTTGGTCGGCCTCAACATGTTCATATCGAACCAGTCATCGGCGTAGCGGAGACCAAAGGTCAGATCGTTTGCCAAGCCAAAGGTCGAGAACTTACCGTTAATCAAATTGTCGGTATCGAGGCCATTGACCGGCCCCATCTTGATTTCCTGGAAACTCTCCGTGTAAAGGACGGAACCACGCGTCGTGACAGTGGGACTGGCGGTTATGCTGATGACATCGCGCGATGTCACCGTGTACTGGTTCGATGACACGAAGCGCCAGTTCGCATTGAAGGCATGCTCGTAGACACCGCGAGCCGTGTCGGTTTCATAGGTCCAATCCGACCTCGGGTCATAGAGGTTCCTGCTGTCGGAATAGCTGCCGATGCGAAGCAGGGACGCCGCCGTGCCGCTGCCTTTCTGCACATAACCGACGATGCCGCTGTAGGGATCGGTTTGCTGCCACCGCTTTTCGTAGGAAACGGTGATCGCGTCGTCATCGGTCAGCTTGCCCTGCAAAATGGCGCTGCCGCCGCGTTTTTCCGAATCCGAGTGATCCGCGAAGCCGCCATAGACGCCTTCCTCGAGATTGACGCGCATCAGCCAATCCTTGTTCGCCGTCAAGGGTTGCGAAAGATCGGCACGGATCGCCCGCGTTCCGAAGCTGTCGAATTCGCTTTCGAAGGTATAGGCCGGATTGAGCAGCGGCTTCTTGGTGACAACATTGACGACGCCGCCGATATCGCCGGAGTAAACGCCGTTGAGCAGACCGGCCGGCCCCTTGAGCACTTCGATCCGCTCGACGTCGCCAAGCCAGGAATTACCGAAGGGCGTGGGATCCCATAAACCGTCACGCAAAGTCGAGCTGATGTTGAAACCGCGAATATAGAGACTGGTCATCTGGTCCAGAGCATAATACGACGGATAGGTATCGAAAATACCCGCGACATTTTGCACGGCCGCTGTAACGCTGCGGTTGTTTTGATCCTCAATTATCTTATGGGGAATCACTACGATGTCCTGAGGAACATCGATATTCTTCGTCTCTACCTTGCTACCCGTCGTGCTTTTGGTGACGACATAGTCGGTAAATCCCTCGGCGTCGGCAGGTTGTCCGATCGATACGCCAGGCTTCGTTTCACTGATCGATATCTTGGGAACAGCGACGGCCGCCCCACCGTCCGTCTGATCCTGGGCAACCCGATTTGGCGTAGTGGCGTCGTCGGCGGCATAAGCCAAATCAGCCGCGCAGGCCAGCGCGGCGAGCGAAACACCGGCCCGGAACGCCGAAAGCGTCGAACGACGCAATGTCACCAGACTTCCAACCATAGGAATCCCCCTCTTTTCCCGACCTCCAGGGACTGGATCCGTTTCCCCAATCCGCCCCTTGTCGTTGTATATTACGACCATATAACGATTCGGATAAGGCATCTCCGGCGCGCGGTCAAGCGACAAGTTGATCGTTATAAATCGGACAAAATTGTTATGTTCTAAACATAGTGAGAATCTATGAAATTAAGATTCAATTATCACGATAATGTGAAGCACAAACACATTATTTATATATAATTATAAATTATACAATTGACCATATTATGGCGCGTAGCCTCGTTAATCATGGTTGTGCTTACATTTGATCCATTTGTTCCATGTTTATTGATATCTTATAGAATATTTAACAAAAAAAGTCGCCAAAAACGACTGTTATGTTCTATATATAGTTGTCGCCGTGATGATTACCGACGATACAGTCAGAATGTATTGTATGATTATTACAAAATTTACGCTATACGTTCTAATTCTGTCAATAAAAACAAGACATGTATGCGGACGCGTATTTACCACGGAGACACAGACGTATTATTTATACTTCGTGTATTTCACGATCTTGGTGTTCTTGGTGCCTTGGTGGTTCTTCAAGAACCTGATTGCAGAGGAGCGATTGGGATACCCCCTTTTCACCCATGCCGGAATTTTCGGCGGTTTGGGCGTACACCCCGTTCTGGGGCCGGAGAGGCTGTGAAAAGTGGCATCCGCGCCGGCGTGGTGCCGAAGTCGAAAGCAAGGATTTTCGCCGCTTTGCGGTGAACACCGGCGCGGATGCCACTTTCGATTTAATTCACAACCTCGGATATACGGATCGGTATTCCGAACACAAATCGCCATGACCGAGCTGGTCGCCGCAGATCAAGCCAAACCCGCTGTCCAAGTCCCAGACGGCCCAAACGAAGCCGGCACGCTCCGCCTGATCACGGACGGACGCCAACCACGTCGGCGCGGTTCGCCAGGGTGTTCCCGGTTTACTGCCCTCAAGGTGGACACGACGGACGCCGTACTCCCCGAGGAGGATCTGGTTCGCCGGGATGTTGTACGTCCGTGCCCAATTGGCAACGCTTTCGAAACGTTGCGCCAGGAAGCTCGGGGTGCCCTCGGTCTGATAGGCCGAAAAAAGATCCTGCAAGGTTTTTCGGACAGATTGATCGCCGTTCGGATCGGCGGCGAGCGCTGCGAGCGCCTGCGTCTCCACCGACCGCCGGTTTTCCTCCGTCACCGGCCAATCGAGATCATGAACATATTGGTTGGCATGGTCTTTCCGAAGCCACGTCGTCGCCTGGTGGGTGAACAGGAAAGGTTCGTAGTCATGGAAGGTAAAAAGCGTGTTGGGGTCGCCGAGATAGGGCGACGGATCGAACTTTATCAAGCCATCGACCTGACCCCAAGCCGTCCCAGTGACCACGAACGTCGCGTGCGGGAGCTTCCGCCGGATGAGTTGGTAAAGGGTTTGCTGCGTTCCCGCCCAGACCGACTTGGGACCGTTGTCGCCGGGGCACGAGGGAGGCTCGCTCATCGCCTCAATGGCCACCGCCTTGGAATCCGGCAGACGATCCAGCAGGGCGGAGAGGCCTTCGACGTAGATATCCCAGCCGATCTGGCGGCACACGACATCGGACGCCCGCGTTTGCGGGCCGATGTCCAGGGTCATTCCGGCCGCCAAGATCTCACCGACCGTCGCCACGGCCACAGTCAACACTCGGGCCTGTTCCGCTGGGTCCGCCTTGCTCGTCCAGGCATCGAATGGGATTCCGAGTCGGATGAATTTGAATCCGGCCGCCTTCGCCTGGGCGACGCGTTGGCGGTTGATTTCCGAAGCGGCGTCAGCCGTGTCATGCCGGTTCAAGCCGGATGGAAAGAGGCTGAGATTCACGCCCGGAGAACCACCGGAGGCCCACGCTGCGCCGGCAACCATGACGGTCGCCGCAAAAGCCGCGCATGCGCGTGCAAGCGATACATATCGACAATTGACGATCATGCTTGGGAACACTCCTTCATGGCCCAGTGACCTCAGTTGTTGTGATTGCTACCGCCCATGCGGCGAGCGGAACACCTCCCCTGTCTTCAAGGCTCTGTGCCAACGATGGCACAGGCGCCAGAACCGCGGTCGACGGGGCAACGAAAAAGCTGGAACGACAAATGGCGGATACCTGCCGGTATCCGCCATTCTTATCGATGAAAAGTTTTGCTGAGGCTCAAAACGGAATCTCATCATCGAGATCCGGCGGAGCGTCCCAGCCGCTGCCGCCGCCGCTTGCTCCACCGCCGGCCGGGCTGCGGGCCGGCGCCTGTGCCGGCTGACGCGGCGCACCGCCGAACTCGGAGTCTCCTCCATTGTCGTAGGAGGCGCCGGATCCGCCGCCTTCGCCGCGACCGTCGAGCAAGGTCAGCTCGCCGCGGAATTTCCCGATAACCACCTCGGTGGTATATTTTTCAGCACCCGATTGATCGGTCCACTTGCGCGTCTGCAGCGCACCTTCGATATAGACCTTCGAGCCCTTCTTCAAATAGCGCTCCGCGACATCGGCGACGCGATCATTGAAGATCACCACACGGTGCCATTCGGTCTTTTCCTTGCGCTCTCCGGAGTTCCGATCTTTCCAGCTCTCCGAGGTGGCGACGTTGAGACTGACGATTTTCGATCCGTCCTGTGCGTGCCGCACTTCCGGATCCCGGCCGAGATTGCCGATGAGAATGACTTTGTTGACGCTACCGGCCATGGGCCCCGCTCCTTGACTAACGAGGCGGCAATGTATCTCTCCTGGGGACCGGCTGAAAGGGGTTTTTGCTCCGCTGCGCCCGGTTGCGCTGAAGCGGCGCCGCTTCTACACTCCCGGGGCTTTTCACGACGACAACGCTTTAGGAGATGAAGGAAGAATGGCGATGAATGGGTTGCCTTTGGCAGCGGTCCTGTTCGGTTTGACGCTTTTGGCCGGTGATCCGGCAAAAGCCGCCGGACCAATGAAAATCGGCGCCATCCTGTCGCAGACCGGCGCCCTCGCCGACTACGGGCCGGCCACGGCCAACGCCATTGCGCTTGCCGTCGCGGAAATCAACAGCGCCGGCGGCGTTCTCGGCGCGCCTTTGGCCGAAGCGACTGCCGACGACCGCTCGGAAGCGCAAGGGGCCGTCGCGGCATCGCAGCGTTTGGCCGGAACCGACAAAGTCTCGGCGTTTGTCGGACCGATGAGCAGCGCCGCTTTTCTTGCCGTGGCCAGCACCGTTGCGGCGCCGCAGGGCCTGCCGATGATTTCCGGGTCCGCCACGGCAACCATGATCGACAGCCTGGACTCCAAAGGCTTCGCCTTCCGGACGGTTCCCTCCGACCTGCAGCAGGGCGCCGCGCTCGCCCAGGTTGCCCATGACAAGGGCTATCGCACCGTCGCCATCGCCGCCGTCAATACAGACTACGGCAAAGGTCTGGCTCAATCTTTCACCAGCAGTTTCACCAAGATCGGCGGCAAGGTCACGGCGACTGTTCCATTCGAAGCGAAACAGGCAGGAAGCCATGACGAAGTGCAAAAGGCCGCCGCTGGCCATGCCGACGCTCTTTTGGTCATCGCCTACCCGGCCGATGGCGCGACGCAGGTCAAGGCCGCTCTTGACGGCGGGTTTTTTAACAAATTTCTGCTGTCCGACGGACTGCTCGACCCCAATGTGATCGAAACGGTCGGCGGGCAATTCCTTGACGGCGTCGCCGGCGCCACTGCCGCGACGGCGGCCGATTCCGAAGGCAGAAAGACCTTCGAAAAGGCTTATGCTGCCAAGTTCGGCGCCATTCCTCCGGTTCCGTACCTGGATCGGACTTATGACGCCGTCTGGCTTCTGGCGCTGGCGGCGGAAAAGGCCAAATCGACGGAAGGCGCGAAAATCAGGGACGTTCTGCGCGACATCACGGGCGATAGCGGAGAAAAGATCGGTCCCAGCGATTTTGCCAAAGCGAAACAGCTGATCGCGCAGGGCAAGAAGATCTACTATAGCGGCGCTGCCGGTCCCTATGTTTTCGACGCGCACGGCGGCGTCACTGGAACATTCGCCCATTGGCAAATTCAGGATGGAAAGTTCGATACGGTCCGCTTGTTTACGCCAAAGCTCTAAAAGCTCTCATGGCATGTTCCGCCAGCCCGTCGTTTTTATCGCGGTGCTGTTCGCCTGGCATCTGTCGGCTCCGGTTGCGCCTCTGGCAGCCGACAGCGATGGCGACGCCTGCAAGGAACTCCGTTACGCGACGAACCCCTTCTATCCGCCGGTCGGATGGAAGGTCGACGGCGGCCGTTACGACGGCGCGGTCATCGAACTCCTTGAGGCCATTATCCCTCCGGGGATCACGCTCCGGCCTATTGTCCTGCCCTGGAAACGCGCCATGGCGACAGCCAGACAGGGCGGCATCGATTTGTTGGCGGGAATCCGTAAGACACCGGAACGCGAATCTTTTCTGTCGTTTACAGACCATCGGGCCTTTCCCAACCCGATCGTCGTTTTCGTCCGTCGGGACAACCGGTTTCCGTTCACCAGTTGGTCCGACCTGAAGCCAAGGCGCGGCGGCATAAGCGTGGGCGACGCCTTTGGCGGTGGTTTCGACGACTATTGGCGCCACCAGCTGACGGTCGAGCAAGCCGGCAATCTGTCCGAGAACTTTCAGAAACTGGCGCGGCGCCACATCGACTATTTCGTCACTGGGCGACTTGCCGGCGAGGCGTATCTTCGAACGCACCAGATGACCGCCCTCATCATCGCCCTTGACCCACCGATTTCGCAGCAGGACATCCATATCGCTATCAGCCGTCAGTCGCGCTGCATATCGCTTCTTTCGACATTGAGCCGGCGACTGGCCGAATTCGACAACAACGGCGCGCTCGAGGCCCTGCTGGAAAAGCATCTGCTACGCTACGTCGACCAGAACAATCTTCCCGACTGATCGTTCGACGGCGCCGCGGAAAAGTGGCCCGATCTCCATGATCCAAAGGATTTCCGGCATTTCGGCTTGACCCGGCCGCCTCACGCCCCCATCTTCCCCTTCATATGATCTCGTTCTGTTCTTTTCATTTTTATGGAAAATCATGAGCTCCTTCCTTCGTGTACGCGGCGCACGCGAACACAACCTGAAAAATGTCGACGTAGACATTCCGAGTGACAAGCTGGTGGTGATCACCGGGTTGTCCGGATCGGGAAAGTCTTCGCTGGCTTTCGACACCATCTATGCCGAAGGCCAGCGCCGTTATGTCGAATCGCTGTCGGCCTATGCGCGCCAATTTCTCGAATTGATGTCGAAACCCGATGTCGATCTGATCGAAGGCCTGTCGCCGGCCATCTCCATCGAGCAGAAGACCACTTCGAAGAACCCACGCTCGACCGTCGGCACCGTTACCGAGATTTACGACTATCTGCGCCTGTTGTTCGCCCGCGTCGGCGTTCCGCATTCGCCGGCCACCGGCCTGCCGATCGAAAGCCAGACCGTCTCGCAGATGGTCGATCGTGTCGTCGCCATGCCGGAAGGCACCCGCCTTTACCTGTTGGCCCCGGTGGTCCGCGGCCGCAAGGGCGAATACCGCAAGGATCTGCAAGATCTGCAGAAGAAAGGTTTTCAGCGCGTCAAGGTCGACGGCACCCTTTACGACATCGATGACGTCCCGGCGCTCAACAAGAAGGTCAAGCACGACATCGAAGTGGTGGTCGACCGTCTGGTTGTCAAAGAAGGACTGGCCACCCGCCTGGCCGACAGCCTGGAAACCGCCCTTGAACTGGCCGACGGCATCGCGATCGCCGAGAATGCGCAGACGGCGGAACGAACCGTGTTTTCGGCGAAATTCGCTTGCCCGGTCTCGGGGTTCACCATCGATGAGATCGAGCCGCGCCTGTTCTCCTTCAACAATCCCTACGGCGCCTGCCCGGCGTGCGACGGCCTCGGCGTCACCATGCATTTTGCCGAGGATCTGATCGTTCCCAACGACCAGTTGTCGCTGAAGAACGGCGCAGTCGCCCCCTGGGCCGGATCCTCGTCGCAATATTACCTGCAGACCCTGGAAAGCCTGGCCAAACAATATCGTTTCAATCTCGACACGCCCTTTGCCAAACTGCCGGAACGAGCCCGGCAGGTAATCCTATATGGATCGGGCAGCGAAGTGGTGCCGATGCATTACGAGGACGGCGTTCGCACCTACAGCACCGAACGACCGTTCGAAGGCGTCATTCCCAACATGGATCGGCGGTTTCTGGAAACGGACTCCAGTTGGGTCCGCGAAGAATTGTCGCGCTACCAGATCACCGCCCCCTGCGGCACCTGTCATGGGGCGCGTTTGAAGCCCGAGGCCCTGGCCGTCAAACTTCGCGGTCTCAATATCGCCGAGGTCTGCGATTTCTCTATTTCCGACGCGCACACATGGTTTTCCGAACTTTCCGACCATCTGAAACCGCAAAGCCAGGAAATCGCCCGACGCATCCTGCGAGAGATCGATGAACGACTGGGCTTTCTCAACGACGTGGGTCTCGAATATCTGACACTGTCACGCAACTCGGGAACCCTCTCCGGCGGCGAATCGCAACGCATCCGTCTGGCCTCGCAGATCGGATCGGGTTTGACCGGCGTGCTTTACGTGCTCGATGAGCCATCGATCGGCCTGCACCAGCGGGACAACGACCGGTTGCTGGCCACCCTGCGCCGGCTGCGCGACATCGGGAACACGGTGATCGTCGTCGAACATGACGAGGATGCCATCCGGACCGCCGACTATGTCATCGACATGGGGCCGGGGGCCGGTGTCCATGGCGGCGTGATCGTCGCCGAGGGGACCGTCGAGGAGGTGATGCGCAACCCGGCCAGCCTGACCGGACAATATCTGACCGGTGTGCGCAGTATTCCCATACCCGCGACCCGTCGGCCAGGGTCGGGACAGAAGCTGACCGTCGTCAAGGCGCGCGGCAACAATCTCAAGGATGTCACGGTCGATGTGCCGCTCGGCACCTTCACTTGCGTCACCGGGGTCTCGGGCGGCGGCAAGTCGACGCTGGTCATCGAGACTCTTTACAAGGCGCTGTCCCGGCGCCTTAACGGATCACACGACCATGCCGCGCCGCACGACCGGATCGATGGCGTCGAACATATCGACAAGATCGTCGATATCGACCAATCTCCGATCGGCCGCACGCCGCGTTCCAACCCGGCGACTTACACAGGGGCCTTCACTCCCATCCGCGATTGGTTCACCAATCTGCCGGAAGCCCAGGCTCGCGGTTACAAGGCTGGACGCTTCAGCTTCAACGTCAAGGGCGGACGTTGCGAGGCCTGCCAGGGCGATGGCGTGATCAAGATCGAGATGCACTTCCTGCCCGACGTCTATGTCCAGTGCGACGTCTGCAAAGGCAAGCGCTACAACCGCGAAACCCTGGACGTCACCTTCAAAGGCAAGAATATTGCCGATGTTCTCGATATGACCGTCGAGGAGGCCGCCGTCTTCTTCAAAGCCGTGCCGGCGATCCGCGACAAGATGGAGACGTTGAAACGGGTTGGATTGGGGTATGTCCATCTCGGACAACAGGCAACCACCCTGTCGGGCGGCGAAGCCCAGCGAGTCAAACTCGCCAAGGAACTGTCGCGACGGGCGACCGGCGGGACGCTTTACATCCTCGATGAACCAACCACCGGGCTGCATTTCGAGGACGTGAAGAAGCTGCTGGAAGTTCTGCACACGCTGGTCGACGCCGGCAACACTGTGCTGGTGATCGAACACAACCTGGAAGTCATCAAGACAGCGGATTGGATCATCGATCTTGGACCGGACGGCGGCGTTAACGGCGGCCAGATCGTTGCCACCGGCACACCGGAAAAGGTCATCAAAGTTGCCGGAAGCTATACCGGACAGTATCTAAAACCTTATCTGTCGAAGGCACTGAAACGAGCATGACGTGATTGTGTCACAATTGTTAACGGCTTGACGTTCTCCTTATTACATCCATTAATAGCGCCCCGATTCCCGTCATCGCTCATCTGCGCGAATAGCCCCATGGGCGGAGGAGCCTAAGAACGTCATGGTTGCAGCGTTTCATGGCCTGAACGGCCGCATCCTGGTCATCCCCTTCCTTGCCGTCGCCTCATTGGCAGCCGTGGGTTTCTTTTCGGTAAGGGCGAATAATACCATTACGTTCGAGGAGCGGCAGGCCCGGGCCCGCGTGGTTGCCGAGGCTGCCGATAAGATCGTCGAGGCCTACGAAGCCAAGACGACCAAGGGTGAAATGCCGGAAGCGGCGGCCAAGGACGCGGCCAAGGAGGCGCTACGGGCCATCCGTTACGACGACAATCAATATGTCAGTGCCTACGATGACAGTGGTGTGGTTGTCGCCCATGGAATGAACAAGGCTCTCGAGGGAACGCGTCCCATCGACAACAAGGACGTCAACGGGACCCTTTACGCCCGCAACCAAATGAAAATGGCCGAGGCCGGCGGCGGTTTCAGCTATTACATGTGGCCGAAGGCTCCCAATACGCCACCAGTGCGCAAGGTCACCTATTCCAAACAGACGCCCGTTTGGAAATGGGCGGTCAGTTCGGGAATTTATCTCGACGACATCGATGACGCCGCATCGTCCAACATGATCGGGACTCTGGGCGGCGTCGCAATTCTGGCTATCATCACCTTTGGTCTTGCCTGGTGGCTGGGGCGACGGATTGCCGGCCCGATTCTCTCGCTGACCAGCGTTACCAATCGGATTGCCGAGGGCGATCTGTCCGTTGACATTCCGGCCGGCGAGCGACGCGACGAAATTGGCAGCCTGGCCAATGCCATCGGCGTGTTGAAAAACCGATCGCTCGAAGCGGCAACCCTGCGCGCCGAGCAGGACCGTCTGAAGGCCGAAGCTGCTCGAGAACGTCAGGACGCGATGAACAAACTGGCCGACAGCTTTGAGGAGTCGGTGAAAAAAGTGGTCGACGGCATGGCTCTGTCGGCCGGCGAATTAGAAAACTCTGCCAATGACGTGTCCCGGTCGGCATCCCAGGCCGACCAGCAGACCAAGGCAGCCGCTACGGCGGCCACTCAGACCAGCGTCAATGTCGGCACGGTCGCGTCGGCAACCGAGGAGCTGTCCTCCTCCATCAGCGAAATCGCCCGCCAGATCAGCGAATCGTCCGAGATCGCGTCGGGTGCCGTCTCCGAGGCGGATCGAACCAACGAGGCCATGCTGGCTTTGGCCGATTCCGCCAAACGGATAGGCGACATCGTTGCGTTGATCACAGGAATCGCCAGCCAGACCAATCTGCTGGCATTGAATGCGACGATTGAGGCGGCACGGGCTGGCGAGGCCGGCAAGGGATTTGCCGTGGTCGCCGGCGAGGTGAAGAATCTCGCCAATCAGACGGCCAAGGCCACGGAAGAAATTCACGACAAGGTCGGCGAAATCCAGTCGATGACCAACTCGGCCGTCGAGGCGATCCGCGGAATCGGCAAGACGGTTGGCAAGATGAACGAGATTACCGCGACAATCGCCGCCGCTGTCGAAGAGCAAGGCGCCGCGACCCGTGAAATCGCCAATAGCGTCGACTTGGCTGCGAGCGGCACGCGGCAGGTTTCCGACAATGTCACGGCCGCGCATGCGGCCGTCTCCGACACCGGCGCGGTCGCCACCCGCCTCCTCGATTCGGCCGCCCATTTGTCGCAAGATGCCACCGCTCTGCGAGGAGAAGTCGACTCCTTCCTGGCTGGCGTAAGGACCGCCTGAAGGTTCTCTGCAAGTTCCGGCGGACGGGGATCTGCCGTTCGCCGGAACTTGTGCCTTCGCAAGCGACGGTCGCTACGCCCGACGCACGCCTTCCAGGAACCCGGTTACGGTCTGCCGCATTTGTCCGGTTCCTTGTGACAGCGTCTGCGACGATGCCAGCACTTTCTCGGCGGCCGAACCGGTTTCGATCGCCGATCGCGTCACGCCGCTGATATTGGAAGAAACCTCGTGCGTCCCGGATGCCGCCTGTTGGACGTTGCGGGCGATCTCGGCGGTTGCCGCCGACTGTTCTTCGACGGCGGACGCGATGGCGGCGGCGATCTCGTTGATTTCGTGAATGCGCCCGACGATATTGCCGATCGCCGTCACCGCCTGGCTGGTGGCGCTTTGCACGGCGCCGATCTGCGTGCCGATTTCCTCGGTCGCCCGCGCCGTCTGATTGGCGAGATTCTTCACTTCGCCGGCCACCACGGCAAATCCCTTGCCGGCATCGCCGGCCCGGGCCGCCTCGATCGTCGCGTTCAGCGCCAGCAGATTGGTCTGGCTGGCGATATCGTTGATCAGTTTCACCACATCGCCGATCCGGGCCGAGGTCTCCGCCAACCCCAGGACCATCTCATTAGTGTGGCCGGCCTCTTCCGAGGCAACGCTCGACACCCGGCTCGACTGCTCGACCTGCCGGGCGATCTCGGCGATCGACGCCGACAGTTCCTCGGCAGCGCTGGCGACCGTCTGCACGCTGGTCGATGCTTCGTCCGACGCGGCGGCCACCGCGGTCGCCTGTTCGCTGGTTTCACGCGAAATGTTCGACATCGCCTGCGCCGTCTTTTCCAGATCGCTCAGAGCTCCGCCCACTGTATCCAGAACGCTGGAAATACTGCGGTCAAAATTATGGGCCATGCTTTCCAACTCCTTGGCCCGGGCTTCCTTTGCCGCCCGTTCGACCTCCTGTTCCACCGTCAGTTGGTCAGCGCGCACGGCATTGTCCTTGAACACCTGCACGGCCGTCGCCATGGCACCGATTTCATCGGCTCGCCCGATACCGGGAATTGCCACCGTCAGATCATGATCGGCCAACCGCCGCATGGCCCCCGTCATCTCCTGGATTGGCGCGCTGACGCGGCGATAAGCCACCAGGAAACCCGTCACCGTCAAAATCACCGCGGCAGCCAACAGAAGACCACTCACCACGAGGACTGTCGTCGCATGTCCGCGCCGCTCGCTGGCCCGGTTCACCATCTGATCCAAAGCTTCATTGGCGACATCAACGACCAGGTTGAGTTCAGCCGTGTTACGCTGCTGCAATTCCACCATGGGAATGGACACCGGCGTCCCACCACTGAGCTTGTCGATCAATGTCCGGCGTTCACCGGCCGATGGTCCGGTGAAATATCCCTCCCCCTTTTCAATTGCCGTAACCAGCGCTTTTGGCGTGTCGGCCCGCATCGCCGCCTCTTTGACCAATGCCCAGGCATAGGTTGCCCGGCCAAAGTTGTCGGTGGCAGTCGCGACATCGGGCGCCGCCCAGACCGTGCCGCGAGCCACGGTTCCTTCTATTTGCGCGGCGACCGCTCCGGCATAGTTTCGGACTGCCCAGGCGTTGCGCTTTACCGCCAGGATCTGATCGACCACCGGATCGACGAGTTTTAACGAAGCTTCGACCGTGTCGCTAATGGCATAAAGCGAATCGAGATAGGCGCCGGCGATCTTGGGGACGTCTCCGACCAGGGCGGAATCGCGCTCGGCCATCGCCTTCTTGATGCCTCCGTCGATCCGCGGTCTCAGCGCGGCCATCCCCTCATGCGTCGACTTCAACCGACCAAGTACTGCCGGCAACCCAGGAATGTCGAGTTTGTCCAGGGCCGCGATGCTCTCGCCATATCCCTCTTCAGAGATTTTCCGATAGGAAGCGATCCGGTCTTCCACCGCGCCGGCGGCTATCGCCTCGCTGGCAGTCGCCGTCATCTCGGCTCCCCGTTCGATCCTGGTGGCCAGCATCGTCTTGAACAGATACCGGCTAGCCACCGTCGAGGACGTCACGCGGTTGGTCTCATTCCAAATCCGGAATGCATCGCTAAGAACCCAAAGACTCATGAGGACCAGCAAGACCCCCATGAATCCGACCAAGAGCCCGAGCACAGATCGAATCGACAGAGAAGCGAAGAGTCGCATGTTTTTCCTCCCAACCGGCTTTCGGCATTCGATTGCGGAATGTCTTTGTTATTTAGAGTCTAACGAAAATATACGTTACATTTACAATATTAACTATATGTGGCACATACCACATTTATATTTAATGTAATTAGTAGTTATATTGTTTTTCATTAACATATCGTTTAAATAAGTTGCTTATTTTAATAATATGCACCGATATAGTCCACACAGAATTGTGTCGGGGACTCTTCAATTGAGTCTTAATAGACATGCCGGCGCACTACCATTCCCATTTGGGGATGTCGCATGGCAAAATGACATCTTTGCGAATTGAATAGGGCGACGCCCGTATTCTGATGCCGTGTCGAGATGTTTCGCTGGATGCAAGATAATGACCGATATTGCCGAACATTATGCAAGCCATTTGGCCCCAATTTACCTCTGGATGGCTGGCGGATACGATGCTGCCATGTCTCGCGGCGAAGCCGAAATCGAAGCTATTTGTCCCGGTCGAGCAAACGGACAGATCGCCGTCGATCTCGGAGCCGGATTCGGCATGCATGCCGTCCCTCTGGCTCGCCGCGGCTGCTCAGTGGTCGCTATCGACACGTCAGCCATCTTGCTTGGAATACTGCGGGATCACGTCGACGGGCTGCCTGTGCAAACGATCGATGATGATTTGCGTGCCTTTCAAAAGCATCTCGATACGAAGGTCGACCTTATTCTGTGTATGGGCGACACGCTGACACATTTGCCGGACCACCGGTCCGTCGAGAAACTGTTCACCGATATCGCCAACTCGCTGCACGCCGACGGTAGGTTCATCGTCACTTTTCGGGATTACACGACGCCGCTAAACGGCAACGAACGCTTTATTCCGGTGCGAAGCGATGCCGATCGGATCCTTACCTGTTTTCTTGAGTACACCGACGACCACGTTACTGTTCACGATATTCTTCACGAGCGAAGCGCTACAGTCTGGCAGCAGCGAATCAGTTCGTACCGGAAGCTCAGGCTCTCGCCCGAATGGATCGTCAAGTCGCTGCAGGTCAGGGGGTTCACGGTTCGCGTCGAGCCGGGACTCGCCGGGATGCTTCGAGTGATAGCGATTGTCAGTGGCACCGGCGTCTCTGCCGGTGTTCCGGCGTGAGCCGGAAAAGGTCCGCCTGGCGGGCGGAACACCGGCGGGGACGCCGGTGCCACTCCTGTTTCATCCAGGGCGGGTCGGCGCACCACCGGTGCGGGACTCTAAGCTTTGCGCACACCCTCCAGGAACCCGGTTACGGTCTGCCGCATTTCTTCGGTTCCTTGTGACAGCGTCTGCGACGACGCCAACACTTTCTCGGCGGCCGAACCGGTTTCGATCGCCGATCGCGTCACGCCGCTGATATTGGAAGAAACCTCGTGCGTCCCGGATGCCGCCTGTTGGACGTTGCGGGCGATCTCGGCGGTTGCCGCCGACTGTTCTTCGACAGCGGACGCGATGGCGGAAGCAATCTCGTTGATTTCCTGAATGCGCCCGACGATATTGCCGATCGCCGTCACCGCCTGGGTGGTGGCACTTTGCACGGCGCCGATCTGCGTGCCGATTTCCTCAGTTGCCCGTGCCGTCTGATTGGCGAGATTCTTCACTTCGCCGGCGACGACGGCAAATCCCTTGCCGGCATCGCCGGCCCGTGCCGCCTCGATCGTCGCGTTCAACGCCAGCAGATTGGTCTGGCTGGCGATATCGTTGATCAGTTTCACCACATCGCCGATCCGGGCCGAGGTTTCCGCCAACCCCAGGACCATTTCATTGGTGTGGCCGGCTTCTTCCGAGGCGACGCGCGACACCCGGCTCGATTGCTCGACCTGCCGGGCGATCTCGGCGATCGACGCCGACAGCTCCTCGGCAGCGCTGGCAACCGTCTGCACGCTTGCCGACGCCTGGTCGGACGCGCCGCTGACAGTGGTGGCCTGCTCGCTGGTCTTGCGCGAGATGTCCGACATGGTTTGTGCCGTCTTTCCCAGATCGGTCAAAGCACTGCCGACCGCCCCCAGAACACCGGAAATGCTACTGTCGAAGTCGCGGGCCATGCTTTCCAAAACCTTGGCTCGCGCTTCTTTCGCCGCCCGTTCGGCCTCCCGCTCGACCGCCAGTTGGTCGGCACGCACCGCATTGTCTTTGAACACCTGCACGGCCGCGGCCATGGCACCGATTTCATCGGCTCGCCCGATACCGGGAATCGCCACCATCAGATCGTGGTCGGCCAAACTCCGCATGGCCCCCGTCATCTCCTGGATCGGTGCACTGACGCGGCGATAGGCAACCAGGAAACCCGTCCCGGTTAAAATCACTGCGGCGATCAGCAGAAGACCGCTTACCAGCAGGACGACCGTCGCATGTCCGTGCCGTTCGCCGGCCCGGTTCACCATTTGATCCAATGCGGCATTGACCACGTCGACGCTGAGATTGAGCTCTGCGGTATTGCGCTTCTGCAGATCAACCATCGGCATGCTGATCGCGGTTCCTCCGCTTAAGGTGTCGATCATCTTTCGACGCTCGTCGGCGGACGGCCCGGAGAAATAGCCCCGACCTTTTTCAATGGTCTCGCCCAAAGTCTTGGGAAGGTCCGCGCGCTTGCCGGCTTCGGTCACCAGGGACCAGGCATAGGTCGCCCGGCCGAAATCGTCGGCCGCCCCGATGATATCGGCCTGCGTCCAGGGCGCTCCTTTCGCCACGGCATTCTCTATGCGTCCAGCCAACCCGCCACCAAAATTTCTGACGGCCCACGCGTTGCGTTTGACCGCCAGGATCTGGTCGACCATCGGATCGACCATCTTGAGGGAGTCTTCGACCAGGTCGGCGATACCATAGAGAGAGTCGAGATATGCCCCGGCGATCTTTGGGACATCCCCCTCCAAAGCGGCATCCCGCTCCGCCTTGACCTTACGGATACCGGGATCGATCCTGGTCCGCAGCGTATCCATCGCAGAATGAGCCGCCTTCACCCGCTCAAGGGCGGCGGGAAGGCCTTGGACATTCAATCCGGCCAGCGACGGGATGGCATCGCCATAGCCCTCTTCCGACGACTTCCGTGTGGTGGCGATGCGGTCCACGGTCGCTGCGTCGGCAGCAGACAGACTGGTTGTCGCCGAGAGCTCGGTTCCCCGTTCGAGGCGGGTTCCCATAACGGCCTTGAACAGATGCCGGCTTGCCACCGTTGTCGACGCGACACGTTCCGTCTCAGTCCAATCGCCCACGGCATCGCGCAGCGTCCAAAGGCTCATGACGACCAACAGGGCTCCCATGAAGCCTACTAAAAGTCCAAGCACAGACCGAATCGACAGCGACGCAAACATTCGCATAAGCAACCCCCCGGTTCCTAAAACACGACAGCGAAAAAACGCTCTCGAATACTACCATGTCAGGAAATAAAACCCAGCCCACAAATCGCCTTAATTCTTACCATTTTGGACATTTGCCTTACACAGCAAATCACCCTGAGCACCAATCGAGACGATCGGCACACTGTAGAAAATAATTTTTAATAAATTATTATTGAATTAGGTTTTTTGCCAAACGAAGCCAAATCTATACCGATAGATATAGATGTCAGCCTGCATCGACGGCATGATTCTGTGCCTCATGCCGTCGCTTCTTGCGCGGGTTCCGTCACGCCTGCCAGACAATGACGCTCAGGCCGTTCGTTTGATGGTCTCCGACTCCTCGCCGGTGACGATGTCATAGCGGGTCAAGGCGCTGTCGACGGTTTTGGCTGTGATCGCCCGCCACACCGCCAGCGCCTCCGACCGACTGAAGGGACCATAGGTTTCCAATTTTTGCCCAGTTGCAATCCGGACAAAATCGACATCGGCATATTCGCCACCGACGACGAACCACTGTGACCTGGTGACTTCGTCTTCGGGCTTTACGCGATAACGGATCAAGGCGTTATCGACCGTTTTTCCGGTCAAGGCCCGCCAAGTATCGTGCGCTTCCTTTTCACTGAAGGGACCATGGCGTTCCTCCATCACTCCCGGTGCGAGAGTCGTGAAACTGGTGTCCGCGTATTCGCCGCCGATCACATAGTAGCTGCGATTGGCCATCCCGTTCGTCTC
This sequence comes from Telmatospirillum sp., assembly GCA_031291415.1. Lineage (GTDB taxonomy): Bacteria > Pseudomonadota > Alphaproteobacteria > Rhodospirillales > Magnetospirillaceae > Telmatospirillum. The sequence goes on along the minus strand of JARLJB010000076.1, from coordinate 52,018 downwards.
CTGCTGATTTTCCACCACGACCACCGGTCGGCAGTCAGCGTCCCCCGATGAGACCCCAACGAATGGTACTCACACCATTCGCCGGAGTCTCGTCAGGAATTGAATTCTTCAAAAGACCGCGATTTCGCCGATCTGGATGATTCTTGAATTGTCGCCTCTGGACAGCGGAACCGATCGGGCTTAAGTGACCGCTCATGGATCCAGTTCATGTCATCGGCGGCGGTCTCGCCGGCAGCGAAGCGGCCTGGCAACTCGCCGTTTCCGGAATCCCCGTCATCATCCACGAGATGCGCCCGCATCGCCGAACGGACGCGCACGCGACCGACAGGCTGGCCGAACTCGTCTGTTCGAACTCCTTCCGCTCGGACGACGCGGACTATAACGCTGTCGGTCTGCTGCACGAAGAAATGCGCCAAGCCGGTTCACTGATCCTGTCGCAGGCCGATATTCACAAAGTGCCGGCGGGCGGCGCCTTGGCGGTCGATCGCGACGGTTTTGCCAAAGGGGTCGAGACGACATTGACTGCCCATCCCCTCGTTACCCTCCGTCGTGAAGAAATCGCGGGTCTGCCACCGGCGGACTGGGACCAGGTGATCGTCGCCACCGGCCCCTTGACGTCGCCGGACCTGGCTGGTGCCATCCGCGAACTGGCTAGCGAAGAATCGCTCAGTTTCTTTGACGCCATCGCGCCGATTGTTACCAAGGACAGTATTGATTTCACCAAGGCCTGGTTTCAATCGCGCTACGACAAAGGGACCGGTACCGATTACATCAATCTTCCGATGAGCAGAGCGCAATATGACGCCTTCGTCGACCAGTTGCTGGCCGGCGAAAAACATCTTCCGAAAGATTGGGAGGGGACGCCCTATTTCGAAGGCTGCCTGCCTATCGAGGTCATGGCCGAACGCGGACGAGAAACGCTGTCCTACGGGCCGATGAAGCCGGTGGGACTGACCAATCCGCACGACCCCACTGTCAAGCCTTACGCCATCGTGCAGCTCCGCCAGGACAACGCGCTCGGCACGCTCTACAATCTGGTTGGATTCCAGACCAAGCTGAAGCACTCGGAACAGGTCCGCATCTTCCGCCAGATTCCCGGACTGGAAAATGCCGAGTTCGCGAGATTGGGCGGGATGCATCGCAATACCTTCCTCAACAGCCCGCGCCTGCTCGACCCGGTCTTGCGGCTGAAGGCCAGGCCAGCCCTCAGGTTCGCCGGTCAGATCACCGGCTGCGAGGGCTATATCGAAAGCGCCGCCGTCGGTTTTCTGGCCGGACGTTTCGCCGCCACCGAACGACATGGACGAACGCCCGTTCTTCCTCCGTTGACAACGGCATTCGGGGCGTTGCTCAACCATATTACCGGTGGTGCCGTCGCCGAGACGTTTCAGCCGATGAATGTCAATTTCGGACTGTTTCCGGAACCGGAGGACGACCGCGACGAGCGGGGCCGGCGCATCAAAGGCCGGGAGCGCAAGAAGCTCTACGCGCTACGTGCCCGCAAGGCGCTGTTGCCGTGGCTTGCCGAACTGGCGACCCTGGCATAAAGCTGATTAGCAGGATCCCAGCAACCATCGCCAAAACAGTCCCAGCGGTTGCGGCCGTGGAGCGGACCAAACCGGATCGAAAAGATTGAAGTCGGCTTTTTGCAAGGCCTTGAGATAGGACTGGGCCAGCCGACCCGTCAATAGCACCGGCATTGCCGCTCGTGGTAGATCCCGCCGCCAACGGCGCGCTTTCGCCAAATGACCCATGGCTTCGCGGGCGATGATCCGCGCCGACGATGCCAATCCAGGCGAAGGTTTTGATAACGCCGGCATATCCTTCCCTTCCGCTGCGAGGCTCTGCAGCGGCAGAAAAACGCGCCCCTGCCGCGCATGGAACGCGAAGGCCCGCATGAGGCCGGTCAACCCCCAGGCGACTCCCAGACTACGGGCCACGTCGTCGGCCGGCGCGCCAGACACGCCGAGAACCTGGAGCGCCAGCGAATTGACAGTTCCGGCGGTCCCGTCCGCATAGCTCAGCAAAGCGTCCATGTCGGCCAAGGGCTCAGGCAAAAGATCTCTCTCCCGGGTGGTCAGAAACCGCTCAAACAATTCCGGCGCCAAATTGAATTCGTCTATTGCGTTACCCAGCGCATCGACGACGGGATGGGCCACATGCTGTCCGGCTCGCCGACTGGCAAGACTGTCACGCCACCACTGCAGACGAATGCGTCCGAGCAATGGTTCGCGAACCAGTTCCCGGATCTGCGCCACCTCGATATTGAAGGCGTGAAGAGCGAACAAGGCTTCCCGCCGATCGGCCGGCGCAAACAGCGTCGTCACGAAGCGATCCCGGTCGAGCCGGTGGACCTGGTCGCCCAGCAAGGATAGCGGTGCGTTGTCGGACATTGGTATGACGATATTCCTGATCGCTATGAGGCGTCGACGCCCGTTATATAAGGTCCAAGCATCGGTTTGTGCAGGATTCTTCCCTTGATAAAGAGGTCCGACGCAGCTTTCTCTTGCGCTTCCCGGTCATGTCGGTTTTGTTTCCACGGTGGGGGACCCACGCTGGGACAAGACGTTCGGGAGACTATCCGTTTCATGACTTTGCATGTGGTTGGCGCCGGCTTGGCCGGTTTGTCTTGTGCCTTGGGCGCCGTCGATGCCGGCCTCGACGTCGTGCTTCACGAATCGGCAGGACAGGCTGGCGGGCGGTGCCGCTCTTGGCACGAGCCATCGATCGGCGAAACGATCGATAACGGTACGCACATGGTGCTGGGCGGCAACCGGGCGCTGTTCGCCTATCTCCGACGTATCGGTGCGGCCGATCGTCTCACCCCCGCTCCCATCGCCTTTCCAATGGTCGACCTCAAGACCAACGAACGGTGGACGGCAACGCCGCTTCATCTGTTCCCGTCCCTTGTCGCCTCAACCTGGCAGATCCAGCACGAAGCCGATACCGACATCGCCCGGCTTTTGGGCGCATCGCGCAATTATCGGCGATTTTGGGAACCGATTGCTCTGGCGGTGATGAATACACCGGCCGAGGATGCGTCGGCGCACGTCTTTCGTCGCGTTCTGGCCCGCACCCTTTGGCGCGGCCTGGCGGCCAGCCGGCCCTATGTGGTGCGCCATTCGCTCTCGGACACCTTCGTTACGCCTGCCCTCTCCTCCCTCGCCGCGACCGGCGCCGACCTTCGCTTCACTCACCCGCTGCGGCGGTTGGTGGTTAGCGGCCAGCGGGTCCGGGAATTGGCGTTCGATGACCAGACGATCCAACTCGGACAAAACGACCAGGTCGTCCTTGCCTTGCCTTGGGCCGTGGCCGCCGGTCTTTTGCCGGATCTACCGAAATTGCCCGCCAGTCCGATCGTCAATGCTCATTTCCGGCTATCCGTTCCGCCCTCGAAACTACCAGCTGGCGGGTTTGTCGGACTCCTTGGCGGAACCGCCCAATGGCTTTTCGTCCGTGGAAATATTCTCTCGGTTACCGTTTCTGCCGCCGGAGATCTAGCCGAACGATCGGTCGAAGAGCTTCGTCAGATACTCTGGAACGATGTCTCAAAGGCCTTGGAACTAAAGGATCTTCCGGTCGCTTCGCGGATAATCAAGGAGAAACGGGCGACGATCTACCATACGCCGGCCGTCGAGGCCGTCCGCCCCGGAGTCCGGGCCGGGGACAATCTGTTTCTGGCCGGCGACTGGACTGCCACGGGTCTGCCTTGCACGCTGGAAGGGGCAATCCACTCTGGTGTCGTGGCCGCACGAACCCTGACCGATGCTCAGAACACCCGCTGAGTCTCGCTCTGGAAACGATCTGATCATTTCCTGAACGGGCCTGCCGAGACTCCCTTTTCTGCCGTTGATAATTCGAGCTGCACGCAGCACAACCGATAGGATAGCATTACAAGAAATGCTCTACGGACGGGCTGCAGGCCTATCGAAAAACCCAACAATGCGGGAAAAGGACAGGAAATGACCGACACCTCGACGAAGCAAGGTCAAGATCTCTCGGCTTTCGTACTCTCCTTGCTGGACAAGGTGGAAGATCTCAGCCTGGAAGTCGCGGAGATCTCCGGCACCATCGAAAGCTTGACCCATTTCGTCGCGCACCAAGAAACCCTCTTCGCCCATCTGCGCGATTTGACCCATGGATTACGCGATTCCATCGGTAAGATCGATCAAGCCGGACGGGAAACGAGCCAGGTCACTGGCGAGGCGGCCAGCCAGTCGTCGCAATCACTGGCCACGGTGGCCGCATCCCTGGGCGAAATCCAACGCCTGGTCACATCCGTGCAGGCCATTGAGAAACGGCTGAGTACGCTTGAGGGCTCGCTTAACGCAGTTCGCGGTACGTCCCGGCATATCCAGGGAATCGCCAGACAGACCAATCTTCTGGCGCTCAACGCCACGATCGAGGCGGCACGGGCCGGTGAAGCCGGAAAGGGTTTCGCGGTGGTCGCGACCGAGGTCAAAACTTTGGCCCGCCAGACAGATACGGCGACAACGGGAATCGACACGACGGTCGGTGAACTGTCGAACAATGTCGGACAGTTGATCGAAACCAGCACGGCCACGATCGATATCGCTGATTCCGTCAACCAGGGGGTTGGTGTCATCAATGGCGCCCTGGAAGGATTCAATACCGCCATCGGCACGGTCGGCGGCAAGGTCGACAACATCTCACAGGCGGCCACGGATAGCCTTTCCCATTGCCAGGATGTCTTGGGAGAAATCGACAAGTTCTTTGCTGGTGTACAAAATACGTCGGAGTCTCTGAAGCACGCCGATGATCGGATCCGGGCAGCCCTGGAAACCGGCGAGCAGTTGATGAATCTCGTGGCATCGACCGGGTTACCGACCTCAGACAGCGCCATTGCCGACATTGTTCTTAAAACAGCGGCCAAGATTGCCGCGCTGTTCGAAGAGGGTATGGAAACCGGTCGCATTTCGATGACGGATTTGTTTGATGAGTCCTACCAGCCGATCGAGGGGAGCAATCCCCAGCAATTTCTCACGCGGTTCACCCGCTTTACCGACGCGGTGCTGCCGGCGGTTCAAGAACCGCTGCTGGAATTTGAAACACGGGTGGTTTTTTGCGCAGCCGTCGATCGCAACGGCTATCTTCCCACCCACAATCTGAAATTTTCCAAGCCACAAGGCAAAGATGTCGTGTGGAACAATGCCAACTGCCGCAACCGACGTATCTTCGACGATCGCACGGGACTCCGGGCCGGACGCAATACCAAAGCTTTCCTGCTGCAAACCTACCGTCGGGACATGGGCGGTAATCAGTTCATTTTGATGAAGGATCTGTCGGCCCCAATTCTCGTCAAGGGCCGTCACTGGGGTGGATTTCGACTGGGCTACCGCGTGAGATGAGCCGAAGCGCGTTGCGCTTCGGCTAAAGCCTGCTTCTTCTCCCCGCTCTTCCGATGGATCGCGCGGGCTCCGAACGATGGCGCGCGACAAAGGCTCTTGCCATCGTGGCGTCTTTGTCGCACCATGGAAACCTGTCTGACAGGTTTGGGTGATATTGCCATCAAAGACTATCACCCCGTCGTTGACCACCCATAACACTGCAGACTCCAAGGGAGAGGAACAAAAATGCCAGACAGGGCAACACTGTCCATTCGCACCCTTCTTGGACTGGTGATCGGAATCATGGGCTTGCTGTTGGTGGTCCTCACCACCAACAGCCTGATCGATTCGGTCCACCGCAACGCCGACGCCCATCGTGTTACCGCCCAGGCGTCGGCCAGTCGAAGCTTGTTCAAGACCCTGATGGCCTTTCGCCTGGGCCGTGGTGTTGAAATTTTGGGTCTCAGCGGGCAATCCGCAATCGACGGGTCGGCCACCAGCGATATCGAAGGCTACCGGCAGAGCGCCGAGGCAGGGTACGCGGAAAGCCTCAAGATCCTTGATTCGCTTGAGGTGACAGGCCTGCCGGCTGTCGTGTCGACCTTGAAAGCCAAGCATGATGCGGTTGTCGCCGCCAGGGCCAAAGTCGACGCGGCCTTGCGTCAGGACAAGACGGCACGCGATCCGACGTTGCTCGACGATTATCCCAAGGCGACACAGAGCCTTCTCGATGCCGTCGTTGCGACCAGCGATCTCCTTGAATCCTCGATGAAACTGATCGATCCGGTGGTCGATCATCTTTTGTCGATCAAGCGGGCGGCCTGGACCACGCGTCTCAATATCGGAGCATCCTCGTCGCGCCTCCAATACGCCATCGCGGCCGGACGGCCGTGGCAGACGGCCGACCTGATCGGTTGGCAGGAGGACAGGGCACGCGCGCTGCTGGCATGGAAACTGGTCACCGAGGCAACCTCGCGCCCTGACACGTCGAAGGCCCTGGTCGACGGTGTCGCCAAAGGCAACGTGAACTTCGTCGGCTCCTACGCCGATTCGATCACCGCCCTGCCCGCCAAACTCGTTGCCGGGCAAGACCCGGGGATCGCCATCAATAATTTGCACAACAATGAAACAGAAAAGAACGGCTATATCGTCGACGTGGTAAATCTTGCGCTCGATGAGATGGTTGCCCGGGCTGACGAACAGTCTTCGAAAGCGTGGCGCGGGCTCATCATCAATGGCCTGCTGCTGGCTGCTGCCGTCGCTTTGGCTGGGTTCGGCTTCGTCATCGTCGGCCGCCGGGTCAGCGGCCAGATCCTGACACTGACCAAGATCATCGCCCGCTTGGCCGAACAAGACTATTCGGTACAGATTGCCACCAACTCCCGTGGTGACGAAATCGGCCAGATGTCGGAAGCCCTGACCGTGCTTCGCGAAAATGGTCGGCGCGCCAAGGAAGCCGCCGACGTCCGGGCGCGCGAGCAGGAGGAACAGGTCCAACGCGCCCAGGCCATGGAAGGGCTGTGCCGTCAATTCGATGGACAGGTCGGACGCAACCTTACGTCGGCCGACCAGGCCGTCTCATCGTTGGTGAGCGCCGCTCAAACGATGAGCGAGACGGCCGAACTCTCCAGCAAGACCTCCACCTCGGTCGCCGCAGCGGCAACCGAAGCGTCGGCGAGCGTCAACACGGTGGCCGCGGCCACCGAGCAATTGTCGACCTCCGTCGCCGAAATCGGCCGTCAAATGAGCCAATCGACCCGCATCACCAACGACGCAATCAGCAAGGCGAAAGCAACAGATCAATCGATCTCGGGTTTGGCCGACGCCAGTCAGAAAATCGGTGAGATCATCACCCTGATCAACGATATCGCCAGTCAAACCAATCTTCTGGCGCTCAATGCCACCATCGAGGCGGCAAGGGCCGGTGAAGCGGGAAAGGGATTTGCCGTCGTCGCCAGCGAGGTCAAAAGCCTTGCGACCCAAACCGCCCGGGCGACCGAGGAAATCGCTCAGCAGATCGCACAAATCCAATCGATGACCGGTGACGCCGTCGATGGTGTGCGATCGATGTCCGATGTCATCCGTGAAATGGGAACCGTCACAACGACAATTGCCGCGGCCATTGAACAACAAGGCGCGGCAACCAATGAAATTGCCAGAAACGTCCATGACGTGGCGGAAGCGACGAACCGCATCAGCACTTTGATGGGAGATGTCAGCCAAGCCGTCGATCGATCGCGCACCGTTTCGACGGAGGTCAGCTCGGCCGCCGAGGCAATGCGCCAGCAGTCGTCCGATCTGAAAGGCGAAGTAGCCGGTTTCCTCGGGAAGATCCAAAAGTCGTAATGACTATCGGAACCGGTGATCCCGAAGCTACGGGGATCCCGGTTCTGATAACCCAGGGCTGGGGCATGCACACATCTATGAATTTGTTTTGTTTTTCAAGCACGCACCTGAGAAATGCCTCTTAGAAGGATGTCGTCATTCCCGCGCAAGCGGGAATCCACAACCGGCGGAACTGCGCCCTTGCGCCGCATGGATTCCCGCTTGCGCGGGAATGACGGGATAAAACGGACAGAGATGTGTGAATCCGGTAGCCCGCTTGGCGGGCGGGGCCCACGGCGGAGCGGTGGGAGGGTGAGGGGATATCGTATAACGTTATAATATTATTGTTATTTTCAACGATACGTCATTGTTTGAGATCACCTTTCCCCTCACCCCCCGCTTCGCGGGCCCCTCCCTCTCCCGCAAAGCGGGCGAGGGTCTATGTCATTGATACAACACGAATACTCAAGATGTGTGCATGCCCTAACGCGAAAGCGGGGATGACGGGAAAATGTGGCCGAAAATTCATAGCTGACGACAGGCCCTAGGCGCCAGGAGCCAGACGGAAGCCTTCCGGCACCAGGATGGTGTTTTGCGGCGCCGCAACGGGGTCCGGATAGCCATAGTCGATGGTGTAGTGCAATCCACGGCTCTCTCGTCTTGCCATCGCCGACCGAATGATCAGCTCGGCCACCAAAGCCAGATTGCGAAGTTCGAGAAGGTCGTTGCTAACCCGGAACTTACCATAGTAATCGGCGATTTCGGTCCGCAGCATATCGACGCGATGGCAGGCGCGCTCCAGTCGTTTCGTGGAACGCACGATCCCGACATAGTCCCACATGAACCGGCGGAGTTCGTCCCAGTTGTGGGCCACCACCACTTCGTCGTCGGAATCGGTCACCCAGCTCTCATCCCATTCCGGCAGATCCGCCGGCACCGGTAATTGCGGCAGGCGATCGACGATGTCGGCCGCCGCCGCAGCTCCGTACACCAGGCATTCAAGCAATGAATTGCTGGCCATGCGGTTGGCCCCGTGCAATCCGGTGAAGGCAACCTCACCGACCGCATACAGCCCCGCCACGTCGGTCTGTCCCTGCTTGTTGGTCATCACGCCGCCGCAGGTGTAATGCGCCGCCGGGACGACCGGGATCGGTTCACGGGTGATATCGATACCAAGCTCCAGACATTTGGCATGGATCGTCGGAAAATGGCTGGTGATGAAATCGGCCGGTTGGTGGCTGATGTCGAGATTCACATACTCGACGCCCAACCGTTTCATCTCGTGGTCGATGGCCCGCGCCACCACGTCGCGCGGTGCCAATTCGCCGCGGCTGTCGAAGCGCGGCATGAAACGCTCGCCGTTGGGCAGCAGCAACCGGCCGCCCTCGCCGCGCACCGCCTCGGAGATCAGGAAACTCTTGGCCTGCGGATGGTAAAGACAGGTTGGATGGAACTGCATGAATTCCAGATTGGCGACCCGGCATCCGGCGCGCCAGGCCATGGCGATTCCATCGCCGGTGCAGGCGTCCGGGTTCGATGAATAGAGATAGACCTTGCTGGCACCGCCCGTCGCCAACACGACGGCGCGCGCCCGAAACAGCGTAACCGATCCGGTCTTGCGGTCGAGAGCATAGGCGCCGACGCATCGTCCCGGACGGCCTGTATCATCCTTCTCACGCAGCAGATCGATGGCAAGGTGATGTTCGAAGATGGAGATATTGGCGGTTTCCCGAATGCGGCGTTCCAGCGTGGTCTCCACCTCGCGGCCGGTCGCATCGGCGGCGTGAATGATGCGGCGACGGGAGTGGCCGCCTTCACGAGTCAGGTGGTAGGCCAGTTTCCCGTCGGCGACTTCCGCCCGGGTGAACTGCACGCCATAGCCGATCAGCTTACCGATGGCGTCCTTGGCGTTTTCGACGACGAAACGGACGACGGACGGATCGCAAAGGCCGTCGCCGGCGATCAGGGTGTCGGCGACATGAAATTCGGTGGAATCGGCGGCATCAAGCACGGCGGCGATACCACCTTGCGCATGAAGCGTGCTGCCTTCGGCAAGCTCTCCCTTCGACAAAACCGCGACACTGACCTGCGGGGCCAGTTGCAAGGCGACGGTCAGGCCACCGGCACCACTGCCGATCACCAGAACGTCACAATTGACAACGGATGCGCTCATCGACATGCCTTCCAATCAAGACCGATATCGACAGCCGCAGCCGACTGGGTCAATCGGCCCACAGAGATGAAATCCACGCCGCTCTCGGCAATGGCGCGGATTGTTTCAAGGGTAACGCCGCCCGACGCCTCGGTCTTGGCCCGTCGATCGATCAGCTTGACGGCGCGACGCAGGATTTCGGGGGACATATTGTCGAGAAGAATAATGTCCGCTTCCGCCCGAACGGCTTGCTCCACCTGATCGAGCGTGTCGCATTCGACCTCGACTTTCCCAGGCGCGGCAATCTTGGCCCGCCTGACTGCTTCGGCCAGCGAACCGCACACGGCGATGTGGTTGTCTTTGATCAACACACCATCGTAGAGGCCCATCCGATGGTTCTGCGCGCCGCCCATGCGGGTCGCGTATTTTGCCGCTTGGCGCAAACCGGGAATAGTCTTGCGGGTATCGAGAAGGACCGCGCCGGTTCCGGCGATCGCATCGACATACCGCCGGGTCAAGGTAGCTATCCCCGAAAGGTGCTGAAGAAGGTTAAGCGCAGTCCGTTCCGCCGTCAGCAACCCCTGGGCGGGGCCTTCCAGCTCGGCCAGGGTCGCCCCGGCAGCTACGGTGTCGCCATCGTTGACCTTGGGGGTGAACGACGCCTCCGGCACGACCCGGTGAAAGATCTCGACGGCAAAGGGAAGGCCGGCGGCGATCATCGGCTCGCGCGCTTCCATCACGCCGGAAAAGCGCAGGTTGGCGGGGATGACCGAGGAACTGGTGACATCCCCTGGACCGATATCCTCGGCCAAAGCGACGTCGATCAGTTTCGAAATAGCGGATTGCAGGTCAAGAGGCGGTTGGACTGACATTCACATTTACCGACATGTCGAGCATGCGTTGAAGCGGCTTCAAGGCTGCCAAGCGCAACTCTTCGGGAAGTTCGATGCGGGGAGCGTTATTGACGAGACAAAGATAGATCTTTTCCAGCGTATTCTTGGCCATGAATGGGCAGCGGGCGCAATCGCAGCTGCCGTCCATGCCGACGGCGGCGATGAACGTCTTGTGCGGAGCCGCCTTCTCCATCTGATGAATGATGTGCGGCTCGGTGGCGATGATGAACTCATTGGCCTCGTTGGTCAGCACAAAATCGAGAATCGCGCGGGTCGACCCGACCAGATCGGCATGCTTGAGAATTCCTTCCGGGCATTCCGGATGCGCGGCAACCAGGGCCCGCGGATGATGAGCCTTCTGCTTGATCAGTTCACGTTCGGAGAATTGCTCGTGAATGATGCAACTCCCCGGCCAAAGAGTCATTGGCCGGCCGCTTTTCTTGGCCAGATAGCTGCCGAGATGGCGGTCGGGAGCGAACAGCACCGGCCGGTCGTTCGGCAGTTGCGCCAGAATGCTTTCGGCGTTCGATGACGTGACGATGACGTCGGACAGCGCCTTCACTTCCGCCGAACAATTGATGTAGGTCACCGCAAGATGATCCGGATGTTCTTCGCGAAAGCGGCGAAAAGCGTCCGGCCGACAGGATTCTTCGAGAGAGCAGCCGGCTTCGGCGTCGGGAATCAGCACGGTCTTGTCCGGACTGACGATCTTCGCCACCTCGCCCATGAAACGCACACCGCAAAAGACGATGACCTCGGCATCGGTCGCCGCCGCCTTGCGCGACAGATCGAGAGAGTCGCCGACGAAATCGGCCAGATCCTGAATTTCGCCGTCCTGGTAATAGTGGGCCAGAATAACGGCCTTGCGCTCTCGGCGCAGGCGCTCTATCTCGCCCGGCAGATCGAGCGTCGGGTCGATCTTGTCCTCTTTCAGCGATTCCCGTTCAGGCAGAACGACCGTGTCCAATGCCGACACTCCTTTTCGAAAGCCGTTACCAACGGGCATTGCCGCCCGCGCCCCATCTTGCAGCCTCGGACGTTCATCGGAATGCCGAACTACATTGATTCTGCTTGTAACCATGCGAACGGCAGCATCACAACAGAATTCGATTCTGCACCGCAACCGGCGTGATCGCCGACGGGCCTGACCAAAATTTGATCTGGCTTCTCTATTTCGGCCTCGATTGCCTGCAATGCAAGCATCTTCCGTTTTTTCCCGCTTCCCGCTTCCTGCGTCCCGGCAGTCCTTGCCGCTCGATCTCCGAGGCCGCATCATGAGGCGATCAGGATGGGAGTCCCCAAGTGCCGTCGATCCGTCGTCTCTGCCTTGGCATTCTTGTCACTCTGGCCCTAATGGCCGAAAGCGCGATGGCCGAAAACCCTTTCGGAATCATGCTGTGGCCTGGTAGCCAGGATGATCTCTCGTTACTGGCAGCAAGGGCCCGCGGACTTGGCGTCGCATGGTTCCGACCGCCGGCGGTATTTCTTGACCGGTGGAAAACAGGTTCCTCCTGTGCGCCTTGTGCGAGCCCGGCCCGAGCCGGCTTGAAAGTCGCATTGACCGTCCGCAATGGCGGACGCGATTACGCGCCGCGGCGGCCGTCGACCGCACCGGGCGATCCGGAAGGCTACAAGCGCACGTTGGCCTCTGTTCTGGACGTTTGGAAGCCCGACATTCTGGTTGTCGAGAACGAAGAAAACAATCCGCAGTTCTACCAAGCCGGTACGACAGGCGGCGAATTGGCGGCCGCCTACCTGCGCGAATTAACCCTTGCCTGCGGCGTCGCCCATGCCAAAGGCGTTGCTTGCGCCAACGGTGGGCTTTCCGGCGACGCGGCGGCGGCCATCACGTGGCTGGCTCTCCTGGAACGCGGGCCGCCCGAAACCGCTTGCGATTTCGCCAAACGGGCTTTCTACGACGATGCCAACAGCCAAACCGGCGGTAAGCTTTGCATCTATCAGACTCCGGCGCAGGTACCGGCCGCTTTGACCGCCTCCCTTTTGCGCGAGGCCGATCTGCTGTTGCCCGTTTATAGGAGTGCCCCGATCGATCGGGTTAATATCCATTGGTACGGCCACGATGCCGGCGTTTTCGCCAACGTCGCCAGCGTTCTTTCCCGTGCCACCGGCAAACCGGTCATGAGCAATGAAATTGGACAGTGGCGGTGGGACGCCGATCCGATCTTCGTCCGCCCCTTGTTGCGCGCCGCCTTCGCCGCCGGCATCAATCCGGCTATCTGGTTCAGCATCGACACGCCGGCGACGGTTTCGCTGTTCAATGAGGACGGCTCCCTGCGACCCGGTGGAAAGGAATTCACCCACCAGATGTCGGGCCGCAAATAGCCCCGCCCGCTCTGGCGCAGTCAGTGGGGACGGGGCAATGACATCACTTGTTAATGGGAAAATCAGCATCGAGGCTGACGTTGCGCCAGCTATCGAATTCGCACGACAGCTCTTGCAGCTTATGCTTGGCCGCGTCGAACGCCGGCCGACCCAGCAACAGGTGCAGCGGTGGCTCATCGGAATCGACTGCCGTCATAATCGCCTTGGCGGCACGGACCGGGTCGCCCGGCTGACGGCCACTGTTGTCGCGGATCATGTCGCGCCGCGCTCCTGCCGTGTCAGCGTAGTCGGCGATCGCAACGGTCGCGGTCCGTAAGGAACGGCCGGCCCAATCGGTCCGAAATGGTCCCGGTTCGACGATCGTAACCTGGATGCCGAGCGGTTTGACCTCTTTGGCCAGGGCTTCGGAGAACCCTTCCACCGCGAATTTTGTCGCGTTGTAATAGCCAACCCCAGGAAACCCGATAAGGCCGCCGATTGAGGAAATGTTGACCACATGTCCCTTGCGGCGGGCGCGCATGCCGGGCAGAACCGCCCGGGTGACGGCTATCAGGCCGAAGACATTGGTATCGAACATGGCACGGATCTCTTCGTCATTGCCCTCTTCGATCGCCGCAAGATAGCCATAGCCGGCGTTGTTGACCAGGACGTCGATGCCTCCGAATCGCGCCTCCGCCTGACGCACCACGTCAGCGATTTGCGACGGATTTCGAATATCGAGAGACGCAATTTCCACGTGTGGTCCATAAGTTTCCGCAAAATTCCGCAGGTCGGCCGGATTACGCGCTGTAACCATTGCCTTTTGCCCCCTGGCGAGGACAGCGCTCGCCAGGGCGTGGCCGAACCCAGTTGAGCACCCCGTAATCAACCAAACTGCCGACTGATCCATCTTCGTCTCCTTGAGACCTACGCTCAAAAGGCTATAAAATCTCGTATTTACAACATATTAGAATATCGCAGACCAAATCTCCACCTCCATGCCGAAAAAAAACAGATCGCCGTCTGGCGCCATTAAGGAGCCATTAACGCGAAAATGATAGTTTTCGTCACAACCAAGACGTCTGGCGACGACTATGGGGGAAAAACATCGCAGGTTTATTTTTTTGAAAACTTAGTGCCTGATTTTTTTCTGTCGTCCGTACAACTTACAATTGCCACACGCGGCGACGCACTAAAGATCCGATATTCCAGCGATGATCTCAAACGGAGGTTAGCATGCCCGTCATTTCAACGAATAATGCCGCCAATGCTGCATTGAACTACTTGAACCAGAACTCCACCAAAGAAACCAACGAACTGTCGAAACTGGCCAGCGGCTCGCGTATCGTCCAGGCCTCCGACGATGCCGCCGGTTTGGCCATCGGCACCCAGTTGCAAGCCAATGTCACGGTTTACACCCAGGATCAGACCAACGTGCAGCAAGGCACGGCCATCTTGCAGACGGCCGACGGTGCCCTGGCGCAGGTCAGCAACGTCCTGCAGCGCATGATGTCACTGGCCACCGAAGCCGCTTCCGGCCAGGTGACCAATGCCCAGCGCTCACAGGACATCAACACGGAATACACGCAGCTTAAGAGCGAAATCACCAGCATCGTCAGCAGCACCACCTATGCTGGCCAGACCCTGTTGACCGGTTCGTTCCTCAGCAACGTCAAGTTCCTGGTCGGCACACTGTCATCGAATTTCATCAGCATTTCCGTGGCGACGGTTTCGGTCAGCGGTCTGCTCGGCTCCTCGGGCTCGACAGTGAGCTCGGCGGCGACGGCCCTGGCGGCGATCAACATCATCAGCTCGGCGATCAGCACCGTCACCCAGGACCGTGCCAAGCTCGGTGCCTATGAATCGCAGTTCAACTTCAGCGGCCAGGACATCGCCACCAACATCCAGAACATCTCCGCCGCCTCCTCGGTGGTGTTGGATGCCGATGTCGCCCAAGTGAAATCCACGCTGTCGTCGACCGACGTCAAAACCCAGGCCTCGGTCGCCGCGCTGACCCAGGCTTCCCAGTTGCCACAGGAACTGCTGCGCCTGATTCAGTCATAGGTCTCCGCTAAGACCTAAAGGGCATGCTGGAAAACCGAGGTCGAAAGCGGCCCGGCGGCGACCAAAAGTTGCCGCCGGTTTTCCTGCCCCCCTCCCCGTCCTTTCTGAAATGGACTGTTACAGATCGTCTGATCTGCGAAATCACCTGGTAAAAATGTGTCCTTAATCTTGGGCACATTATGCGACGAGAGACTTGCCCGTTCCGGCGGCGCGAGGCGCTATGACAGAGCCGACGTGCAACCGGTTCACCTGCTCCCAACAGCCGGTGCAGCCATCCAAGGCACTGCGCGCCCATTGGCTTGAGCAGGTTCGCACCATGTTTCGCCAGGGAAATTTTGAAAGCTGCATCGGACGGTGCCAGAGCATCCTGGGCCTTGCCGGAAAAGACGTCGATATTCTGCATCTGCTGGGCGTCGCCGAGGTCAAAAGCGGTTCCGTGGACGAGGGGCTGACAGCCCTCGCGGAAGCACAGCGCCTCGCTCCGGACGACGCCGCGCTCTGCATCGACTATGCCATGGCGCACGGGATCGCCGGGCATCTCGATGAAGCCATCACCATCCTCACCGATGCCTGCGTGCGTCATCCCAGCAGCCCCGACCTCGCGTCCCATCTGGCGGAAGTGCTTTCCGACGCCGACCGCCTTGACGACGTCCACCGGGTTCTCAAGCATGCGATCGCCCAGACTCCGGCTGAAAGCGAACTCTACTGTCTGTTGGCCGCCAATCTGGCGAGCGACCTTAAGACAGAGGAAGCCCTGGTGCTCCTGAACAGAGCACTTTGCCTCGACCCGAACGACAGCAGAATTCTGACCAACCTTGGTGTCCTCTATCAGGCATTGGGGGATATCGATACGGCGACCACCTACTATCTCCGCGCCACTGTCGATGCCGTCCCCAACAAATTGGCGCAGATCAACTTGGCATTGACCTATCTCATCAGATCAAATCTGGCGGAAGGGTTCGCCATGCTCGAAAATCGCTTCGGCGAAAGCCATATCCGCATTCCACCCTCCGGTCTGCCACGCTGGCGGGGACAGCCCCTGCTCAATCGCCACCTGCTCGTCACTGCCGAGCAGGGCTATGGCGACATGATCCAGTATGCCCGTTTCCTTCATCGTTTGGCGCCGCTCGGCGGTAAAATCACCGTGGAATGCCAGCCGGGTCTCGAACGACTGCTGGCGACCATACCTTGCGTCGAGGCGACGGTAACGTTGGGAAACCGTTTTCCTTCGGTCGATTACACCGTTCCGCTCCTCAGTCTCCCCTACGTGCTGGGCTGCCCGCCAAACCTGTTGAACGACACGATTCCCTATCTTCCGGTGTCCGAAGAACCTGGTTACCAGCTGCCAGACCGCGGCAAGCTGAAAATTGGCGTTGTCTGGGCCGGCCGGCCGGCCAGCGGAGACGTCTACGTCCGGCGGTCGCTCAATCGCCGCACTTGCCCGCTTCGCGAACTGGCGCCGATCATGACCATCCCGGGCATCGATTTTTTTAGCCTGCAGATGGGCGACGCCGTCGGCCAGATCGCCGAAACAGGCTTTCCTCTGACCAACCTTGCCCCCCACATCACCGACTTTTACGACACGGCCCTCTTCATGAGGCAGATGGATCTGGTCATCAGCATCGACACCGCCGCCGCACATCTTGCCGGGGCTATCGGTGTGCCATTGTGGGTTCTGCTCAGTCCGGGCCAGACCGACTACCGCTGGGGAACCCGTTCGCCGACCACGCCTTGGTATCCCAGAGCCCAGCTATTCCGTGCCGCTCGGTCCGGATGGACCTCGGCAATCGCGCCGCTCGCCACCAGTCTGGCAGAACTGGTCGTCCAACAAAAGCAACCGTCGGATATCGCGCCCGCCGGGAGTCCCGCGTCCAAACCCAAAATTCAGTGACCATCGGTCGATTTTGTGTCTTCGCCAGCTGCGCCGCATCCTGATTGTTCCGACGGGTCGCGACGTCATAATTTCGCGGACCGTTCCCCCTCGAAAAAAAATGTACTATGTTCGACAGAAAAGGGCGCACCAGCCTTTCTCGAGGTGGAAATTGCCGCATTCCGGTGCAAGGCGTTTTTGTTCTCGGTGACGCCATATTCAACAAGGCGGGCTCTGCCCGCTTGAGGATCGATTACACTTGCCCAAGACAACCATCCACGTCACCTTTCTTCCCTCAGTTCCCAGTCTCCGCCCGCCGGTCCGGCGATCGGGGCTAACGATAGTTCCGTTTACGGCGTGCCTGTGATCGTGCAAGGAAAAATACCTGACAAGCATCTGGTTGCAATCGTCGATGGAAATGTGCGACATCGCGAACAACTTTCCGCGACCCTGCAGGCCTATTACTCCGTGCATATCTATGGTGACAGTACCAACGCCCTGATGGGCCTAGGTGTTTCGCCTCCCGGTCTCGTTTTGGTCGGGGAATATGTTCCCCCTTCGAGTGGTGTAAATTTCATCCGGGCTCTGCGTTTCGAAAGAGAGATGGGGCAAACACCGGTTGTCTTCATCTCGGACAACGGCGACCCGGACGTCCTGGCGGCCGCCCTCTCGGCCGGAGCCACCGACTGCATCATCAAACCCTACCGGCGCAGCGCCTTGCTCAACGTTGTCTCCGCGCAGATCAACATGCGGGTTGAAAAGTCCTGGAAAGACTTGCCGACGCTGGCTTGCAGCGCGCTACAGGATACATTGACCCTTTTCGGCAGCATCGCCGACATCTTTGACCAATCCTATCCGATTCAGTATGGCGCGGTCGCCGAAAGCTGCGCCTCGATCGTCGATGCCGTGACCACCAATGTCTACCCGGCAATCCTTGAAGGGGTTCACGATCACGATCAGGTTACTTTTGTTCATTCGTTAAGGGCCGCGACGTTGCTGGCACTTTTCGGTCACTCCATCGGTTTGCCGCGCCCGCAGCAAATCCTGCTGGCCTGCGGCGGTTTGCTCCATGACGTGGGAAAACTGGGCATTCGTCATTCCGTCCTCAACAAGACCGAAAATCTGACCGATGACGAAAAACAGATGATCAGAGACCATGTGGGCGTCGGTGTGTCCTTTTTACGCGGGGCCACCGACATGCCCAAAGGCATCCTGACCATTACCGGTCAACATCATGAACGTCTCGACGGAAGCGGTTACCCCCAGGGCCTCGCCGCCAATCAGCTCAACGAACTCGCCCGCATGTCTGCCGTCGTTGACATCTTCACCGCGATGACCGATCCGCGCATGTACAAGCCCCGCTATCGGGTACAAGAAGCCCTCAAGATCATGACCGATGAGATGAGCAGCCAAATCGATCAGGAGTTGGTCGCTCGCTTTCGGGAAATCCTGCTCGACACCTTGCCGAAGTCGGCAGCGCGGTAACGCAACCATAGATATCCACTTATCCATCCCCGGCTCATTATCCCGATATCGAGAATCGGCCAGACAACCGTGGCTTGCGGGCCATAATCGCCATTTTGCGATGTTGCGTCGATAGCGGAGATTTCAACTATTGGATAAGGCCTCATAACAACATATGCTACTCGTAATTTGATTTACTGCCGAGGTCTTGCTGGGTGGGGCGGCTGTGCCTGTAAAATCGGCGATATCTGTCCTTGAAAGGCGATCGGCGGAACCAATAACGATATCCCCTTCGACCGACCGTCGGGAAGGATCATGCGGCTTGCCATCTCCCGTCTGACAAGCATCGTCAGGCGCAACACGTTTTTCGGACTTCTCCGCAGGATCGATCGACCGGGCGAATATCGGGCCGCCAGGATCGTCGCCTGGGCAACCGGACTCTCGGTCGCAGTTATCTGGACAATTGCCGTCGCGGCGCTTCTCGAGGCACGAAAGGTATCGATCGCCAATGAGAAGGAGGTCATCGAACGGATGGCCGCCGTGGTCGAGGAACAGACCCGCAACGAACTCGCGAAGATTCAACTGTTCCTCAATCTGGTCCGCAGCCGCTACCAGCAGCATTTTGGTCTCAACCCACGTCGCGATTCGGAACTCGAGCAATATGCAGAAGAACTTCGACGCAGTTCCAATCATCAGATTGACGTCTCTCTGGTCTCCGACACTGGTGAAAGCTATCAAATCAACACACCAGATGCGCCGGCGCTTGCCAGCGTCTCGGATCGTGACTACTTCATAGCGCAGCGAGATCAAACAACACGTGGTTTTTTCATCGGCATGCCGCACATAGACCCAATCAGCGGTATATGGACACTGACCATGTCGACGCCGTTGCCCGGCACGCCCGGAGGCATTTCGCTCGTCGCGGCGACGATCAATCTGCATGCTCTTGAAGCGCTCTATGAGGCTGGCCGTCCCAAGCCGAACGGCTCCATCGCCCTGCTTTCATGGGACGGAAATCTGCTGGCCCGCGCTCCGGCCGATAGTCGCCTGATCGGTAAACCATTAAACGTCGGCGAGGTCTGGAATAAGTATCTGCCGGCGGCACAACGCGGCGTCGTCCACATCACCGATTCACTCGTTGGACCAAGCGACAAATTGCTCGCTTACGTTGGTCTGGCGGATTTCCCCCTGGTCGTCATCGTGACCACACCGGTCGATGACGTTTTGAATCAATGGCGAGGTTTCCTGTCCGCCGTCATTCGCATCGGCTCGCTGTTGACCGCGATGATCCTGTTTCTCGCCCACCATCTGATCTTTCGCATATCGGAGTTGTCGCAGACCAGAAACGAATTGGAAAAAATGGCTTTGACCGACAGCCTGACCGGACTGTCGAATCGTCGCAATTTCTGGAACCATGGTCAGATCTTGATTGCCCGTCTTTCCCGGCACCCCTCCGTTCTTTCCGTGTTGTCTCTCGACCTTGATCATTTCAAGTCGATCAACGACCGGTTCGGGCATGCGGCCGGGGACGAAGCCCTACGCTATTTTTCCCGCGTTTTGCACACGTCGCTCCGGTTGTCGGACACTGCCGCCCGACTGGGGGGTGAAGAATTCTCAGTCCTTCTGCCCGATACCACGATCGCCAACGCTCAGATTCTGGCCGAACGTATCCGCCGGAACGTCTCCCAGACACCGGTCAGGGTCGGAGATGTCACGTTTTTCATCAGCGTCAGCATCGGCGTTACGGGGACCGTTGACACGGAAATCTCGCTTGAGCGCCTTTTGGCACGGGCCGACAGGGCGCTCTACCAAGCCAAGGAAAGCGGACGCAACCGCTGCGTCGCGATCGAAGAATCTACGCCGGAGCCGGAGCCCGAGTCCCACCATGCCATTTAGCGGTTATGCCAACGGCGTACTCTCCCCTCGCCTTCTCAAATTTATGTTTGGCCAGCATATTCTCAGTGGATTTTCCGTGGCCGCGGGAGTGGGCGCGGTCGCCGTCGTCGCCTCGGCCTGCTTCGGTTTTACCGCTGGTATGGTGGCTGGGTCTGGCGCCATCTGCGTCAGTATCGGAGACCAACCCAATCCGCTCCCCCTGAAAGCCGCCACATTGCCCATCGCCTGGGGATTAGCGGTTTGCGCGTCCTTTCCGGCAGCGCTGGCGATCGACATGCCCTGGTTGGAAGGGCTGACCGTGGTCTTTTTCGGCATCGTCGCCGGCATGCTTCTCGGTTGGGGACGCTGGGCAATTCCGCTCTCCATTCTGACCATGTTAGCTATCGTTTTCACTCTCGGCACACCAATCGACGGTTTCAACGAGGCCTTGCGTTACGAAGCGCTCTTCGCCGGCGGCGGCTTGGCATATGTCTTCGTGGCCCTGGCAGTTACGCACCTTGTCGATGCCAGCGGGCGGCGCCTGGCAGTTGGCGAATGTCTTCGGGAATTTGCCGCATATCTCCGCGTCGTCGCCAATCTCTACGAGACCGAGATCGACCGGGCGTCGGTCTATGTTCGTGTCATCGAGCAGCAGGCCGCTCTTTCCGACCATCTCCAGACGGCCCGCAGCCTGGTTTTCAGTGGCCGGCGCCGCGACGTCACTTTGTCATTGGCCGCCGCCCTGGTCGTGCTTCTCGATACACTCGATGCGCTGGTTTCGGCCAACGCCGATCGTGCGCCGGCACGCCTCGTCGAAGCGTCTTCGCCGCTCGCCCAGAGAATCGCCGGACTGGCTCGATTGATGGCCGGCGATCTCGAACGGTTGGCTCTTGATCTCTTGACTGGACAGCACCACCTGCACCTGCCCGATCGTCAAGAAGCGCTCGAGGGCATTGCCGCGGAGGCATCCCGGTTGGCATCGCAACCCGCCGCCGATCGAAGGTTGATCCGGGCCGGTCGCATGACGCGGTCGCGCTTCAATTGGGCGACCAGACATCTGCAGCGCCTGCCGGCGGTCCTGGACCGCCGCGCCGCCGCCGAGGAGATTCTCGAAGATGTCGACCTTGATGCCTTCGTTCCGCCGCAATCGCGATCGCTCTCCATTCTGCGCGGCCACATGCACCACTCCTCGCCGGTCTTTCGACATGCCATCCGTCTCGGGCTGTCGCTCGGTACCGGTTACGCGCTGATCGCCCTGATTCCAGCGTTAAGCCATGGCAACTGGATTTTACTGACCATCGCGGTGATCCTGCGGGCCAGTTACAGCGTCACGCGCCAGCGACGCAACGACCGCATGGCCGGCACTCTGATCGGCTGCGTGATCGCCGGCATGTTGCTTTGGGTCGCCCCGCCGACGGTCCTGCTGGGAATCATGCTGGTGGCGGTCGGAACCGCTCATGCCTTTGGACGGGTGCATTACCGCATCACGTCGATTGCCGCTTGCGTGATGGCGTTATTGTCGCTGCATCTTCTTGATCCCGTCGAGGCGCCGCCGGTTCTCGCCCGCCTGTTCGACACCGTCATCGGAATATCGATCGCCTATCTGTTCAGCCGCATTCTGCCTCGCTGGGAGCACCAGGACGCGCAGCAACTCGTTACCGGCCTGCTTCGTGGCACGACGATCTACGCCGACAGATGCCTGCGTTGGAACATTGCGCAGCAGTCCTATCGCCTGGCCCGCAAGACCTTGATCGAATCGCTGGCGGCCTTGAGCGAGTCGGCTGCCCGGATGAAGGGCGAACCCGAACATGTCCGCGCCCTGTGGCCGGAATATGGCCGCCTGCTGGCGGCGTCCTATGCGACGGCCGCGCAAATCGTCACCGTCCGCCTGATCATTCGCAATCGCGGCAAGGATCTCGACCCGCGAACCAGCGAGAGTCTTCTCGATGCCACAAGGCGGGATGTTCTGTCGCTTCTCGATCCTTCCCTTCCCCTTCCCGAGTACCTGGCCACCGCCCCGGAACCGACGATCGAGGCCGGTACGGAAGCCGATGAAGTGCTTGCCCTGCGTTGCGCCGAAGTGCGCCATGCGGCCTGGACGCTGCGTCAAATAGCCAGTCAACCCTGGACGGTTTCCTCCCCCAAAGACGCACGTCAACTCTGACCGTCTCGGCTCCCGCCACATCAACGGCAACAGGTCAAAACATCGTCCCCAAATGGGGATTACCTGTTCGGCCGACATTGCCTATTTCAAATACACAACTAACAAGATCATATCTGTTACCGTATAAAAACCATAGATCGTCGGCGTAACACAAACGGACAGGACATTTGCGATGCGCTCCAGACATCAAGCCGATAAAAAATGCGTGCTGGCTGATCGCTATGAAAAATCTCGTCGGCAAGCTGACAGACAACCTCAATTTCCCGGTGATAGCGTCGCCAATTCAAGAACAATAAACCGGGAGGTTGTGCCATGACGACAGGACCGCACGTTGAGCAGGAACCGCTGGTCAGAGTAATCGAGACCGATGGCACCTTGAACGGATTTGGTGCCGCCGACTTCATGTTTTCCGGCCGTGCGTCGGTTTTCGCGGTCGCGTTCGTGTCGCCGCATCTCGATTTCGCCACGGTATCCGATCGGTTGCGAAAGGTTGCTGCAGCGACCCCGATTCTGGCCGTCTCGACAGCAGGCGAACTTTGCTCTCTGGCGAACCAAAAGTTATACAAGCCAACTGGTCAAAGCTGGTCGACCGTCGTCATTCAGATTTTCTCGCCAGATTTGATCTCCCAGGCCAGCATTCATGCCGTCCCGCTCCACAATGAGGATATTCGCAAGGGTTCGCCGACGTTGTCCCACCGCGAACGCGTCGAACGCATCGTCCGGTCCCTCGACCAGATTCGTCTGCCATTCCGCCTGGAAGCCCGGGACTGCCTTGCCTTGACCATCGTCGATGGTTTGTCTGCCTGCGAAAACACACTGATGGAAGCAGTTTACCGATCGGCCCACTTCCCTTGTCTTTTCATCGGCGGTTCGGCCGGCGGCAAGCTTGATTTCAAGAATACCTATATCTTCAATGGCGAACGGGTCTTTGAAAACCACGCCGTCATCGCCTTCATCAAATTGGCGGAAGGCAAGCGTTATGGAGCGCTTAAGAGTCAAAACTTCCGAAAAACCTCCCATTCTTTCCTGATCATCGACGCCAACCCCTATCTGCGAACCATCTCCGCCGTGTTCGATACCACCACCGGCCGGCCGGTCCGGGCTGTCGACGCCGTCGCCAAGGTGCTTGGGACGACGCCTTCCGGATTGGCGGCGAAACTGGCCGGGAAGACCTTCGGCATCGAACTGGGTAATGAACTTTTCGTTCGCTCGGTGGCCGCCATAGACACCGACAAAGGGACCATTTCCTTTTTCTGCGACGTCAACGCCGGAGATGAATTGCTTTTGCTGGAGGCAACCGACTTCGCCCAGCAGACCCGTCGCGACATCGACGATTTTCTACGGGGAAAGCCACGTCCCGTCGCCGCATTGCTCAACGACTGTATCTTGCGTCGCCTTAACAACGAAGACGTTCTCGATAAATTGTCCGGAATGTGGACAGTTCCAACTGCTGGGTTCTCGACATTCGGCGAATTGTTCGGGATCAACGTCAATCAAACGCTGTCGGCCATTGTCTTTTTCGATGCCGGGACAGAACCTTTTCATGACGATCTGGTCGACGCTTTTCCAATCTATTACGCCCGATTTGTCGAATATTTCACGCATTGTCGCCTCAACCGCGTCGAAATTCTCAACCGGATTCGCTCGATGGTGATCGGCCGGCTGACCGAACAATTGAGCACCAGCGCGGCTCTGACCCGGGAATTCGATACCGTCATCGAGCGGATGTCCGATATCCATTCGCGGTTGGAGAACATGCGCCGTGGAATCGCCGCCAATGCCGCCGTGGCCAGCGACACCGGCGAGGCTCAGGCCCTCAGCAACGGCTTTTCCGCGCTCCATCGTCACGCCACCGGTATGCGCGACGTCATCAAGATCATCGATAACATTGCC
The DNA here is from genome assembly GCA_031291415.1 of Telmatospirillum sp. Taxonomy (GTDB): domain Bacteria; phylum Pseudomonadota; class Alphaproteobacteria; order Rhodospirillales; family Magnetospirillaceae; genus Telmatospirillum. The sequence continues at coordinate 27,648 of JARLJB010000076.1, read as the reverse complement.
GGCCAGACCAATCTTCTGGCCTTGAATGCGACCATCGAAGCCGCCCGGGCCGGCGAGTCTGGTCGGGGCTTTGCTGTGGTCGCCAACGAGGTCAAAAAACTTGCCAACGACACCCGGTCGTCGCTCGGCCGTACCCATACCGCCATCAACAGCATCGAAGATGGGCTCTCTTCGCTGGGCGGCAATATTGACAACGCTCAACGAAGGTTCTCCGAAGTCCTGGGCCGTTACCAGGAAATGGTTGGCCAGGTCGAGGCCATGGTCGCCAACACCGTTGCCGTTCAGGACACTCTGACGTCTCTCGGACAAACAGTAACCCGACAGCGCGAAACGATGATCGATCTGGAAGAGGATGTGGCGATCCTCAAACACATCGAATGAAATAGGGGTGCGGACATCTACGCAGTCCTCACCCCTTGCAGAAACTGGCTGACGACACCTTTGAGGTCGCCCGCCTGCCCTGATAGCGAACGGGCCGACGACAGCACGGAGCCGGCCGCGGCTCCCGTTTCCGCCGCCACTTTTGTCACGTCGCCGATGTGCTCCATCACTTGTTCGGTGCCGGCCGCTGCCTGTTGAACACTCCGCGCGATTTCCGCGGTCGCCGACGATTGTTCCTCGACCGCTGAGGCGATCGCGGCGGCGATCTGATTGATTTCCTCGATCCGCCCAACGATACCGCCGATCGCCGCGACAGCTTCCCGTGTGGCCGATTGCACGGCATTGATCTGCGTGCCGATTTCTTCTGTCGCCCGCCCAGTTTGATTGGCCAGGCTTTTCACCTCATTGGCGACCACGGCGAAGCCTTTTCCGGCGTCGCCGGCCCGTGCCGCTTCGATGGTGGCGTTCAAAGCCAGCAAATTGGTTTGACTGGCGATATCGTTGATCAGATTGACCACCTCGCCGATGCGCGCCGAACTTTCGGCCAACCCCTTTACTGTCGCGTTGGTCCGGCTGGCCTCCTCGGACGCGGCTGCCGAAATTCGGCTGGATTGTTCTACCTGACGGCCAATTTCCTGGATGGACGAAGATAGTTCGTCCGCCGCGCTGGCCACGGCCTGCACGCTGGCGGAGGCGTCTTCGCTGGCCGAAGCGACCGTATTGGCCTGCCGATTGGTTTCTTCCGCGGCGGACGACATTGTCTGTGCGGTCGCTTCCAGTTCGGTGACGGCGCCCGATACCACGTCGAGGACTGAAGAGACGGAACGATCGAAATCGGCCGTCAGTTTAGAGACCTTTTGTCCCCGTTGTTCGCGAGCGGCCTGCTCGGCTATCTTGGCCGCCTCGAGGTTCCGTCGTTCGATGGCGTTCCGCTTGAACACTTCAACGGAAATCGCCATTCGGCCGATCTCGTCACGACGATCTGTCCCGGTTATGTCCGTGGTCAGATCGTTTTCAGCCAACCTCTCCATGGCTTTGTGCAAGGCGGTCAAAGGGCGAATCACCTCAACGCCCGTTCCCCAGGCGAGAATGCCAAATCCGAAGACGGAACCGAGAATCGCTTCCCCCAGAACGCGCCAGAAAATGGACGACGCCTCATCGGCCATCTGCACCTTTTTGTTCGACAATGAGTCGTGATTGTCCTTGTTGACATCATTCACGAAAATGTCAGACGCTTCGTTGTAGATCTTTGCTGCCTCACCTGTAATAACGGCAATGGCGTCGTCCCTGTTGCCGTCCTGGTCTAAACGAAAAGCGTTGTTTTCCGTCGCCTCGAATTTGTCGAGCAGACCCAGAACCTGTTTGGCTTTTGCGATGTGGGTCTGGTCATCTTCGACGCCAATGAAATCGGTGATGTCTTTTCGAACAAGGGACAAATCGTCACGATAGATTTTTTCTGCCGACTTCCTTTCTTCCTGGTTGCGCGCCAAAAGAATATTGCGGTCGTCGGTAGTCACCGTATTGAGGTCGTACGCAACCTTCTGTCCGGAAACGAGTTGCACCATGTCCGCATCGACCATTTCCGAGGTTCTCGCCTGAAAGTGGTACAGCCCTCCCAGGGACTGCCAACAGACGACCAGCACCATGAGGGCCAGCAGCGCAGAAGGAATCACGATTTTACCGGCGATGCGCAAGTTGGAAAACCAGCGCCCCATTTGGCTTCTCCCCTCGTAAAGAACAAGATCACCACCATCGATGCCGACCCTTGCAGGCCGGCGATCGATGACAACCGGTCTTCCCGCTCCCAAGCCATCGCAAGGATGAATGAGAGACTCTTCTCCTTAAGGTAGAATATCCAAATAAGTAAAAATCCAATAGGACTATTACGGCGTTGTCGAACCTAGGCCAACTCGCACTGAGCGCTGCTCACTGCGGTTGGCTGGAGATGGGGACGACTCCTGGAATTTCACTCATTGCTCGGCGTCGACCTCATCGAATACCAAGGTCTTCGCCAGGGTCTTGCGGACCGGGCAGCGTTTGAGCGCGGCCAGCAGCAAGGCTCGGTCTTCGTCGGCGAGCGGTCCGGTCAGCGTCACGTTCGTCCGGAAGACCGGAGTCTCGTCTTTCGTCCGATCGAGAGAAACATTCACTTCGATACTCTCAAGCGGCAGACCGCGATCGTCGGCAACCTGACGTGCCGTCAAGGCCATGCAACTCGCCAACGCCGCCTCAAGCAGTTCGTGCGGCCGGAATCCGTCACCGCTGCCTTTGGGAGGCATCGTATCCGCGGCCAGACTGAACCGGCCGTTGCTGGCGACGATTTGCCGTGAACCGGGCGCTGTGCAGGCAATGATCATGCGTGTGTCCTTCCCCTCAAACCACCGAACGACGCTGCGTCACGGTCGGACAGACTATTTCGTGCCCAAACGGAGAGTGCCGTCCCGCCCCATGGCAGACAAGTCTTACTCGTCTCCGATGCACATGAAAATCCGCAATTGGCTATCCATTCGCGACATTTTTTGCAAAATGTCCGATCAGGCGGCATGGTGACGGCCGGCCATCATCATGGCCGACCGTTTTAAGGCGCTCGCGCAAACAAACACGGCACGGCTTCGATCCAGCGCGACGAATCGCGTACGCTGGCAATCAGCCCTTTTTCTTCAGGGTCCCCGTCAAGGCCGAAATGCCCTTGATCTCACCGACCGCCGCGACCACCGCCTCCTTCTTCTTCTTGGGCTTGCGGATTTCCCGGTTGCCTCTTTTTTGCCCTTTGGCCATGAGATCCTCCTAGATCGTTCCGGCAAACCGCCACGATCGGTTGAGATACAAAAAACCCCGCGCCTCTGGTGAGACGCGGGGCCTGTAAGGCGTCAAGCGCCTCGTCGGGATAAGATTACCGCAAGCGGTCGTTACCTTTGGCCGAAATGTCCTGGCCGTCGGCAAAAACCGATGCTGTCCGCCGGCGTCCTCTTGAAACGCCAAGGGCACCGGCGTGGCAATCAGTCCAAAACCTTCAAATTATCGGCCGACATCTTGCCGCTCTTGCGATCGGAGACGAGCTCGAAGTCGACCTTCTGGCCCTCGCGCAATTCGCCGATGCCGGAGCGCTCCACAGCGCTGATGTGGACGAAGGCGTCATTGCCGCCGTCGTCCGGCGCGATGAAACCAAAACCCTTTTGGGCGTTAAACCATTTCACGGTTCCCGTAGTCATTAGGAAACTCTTTCACAAACAGAAGTGTTATTCACTCGCGACCGCGAGCAATCGAAATCGTATATCCAGGTGAGAATATTATCAGTGCTGCGCTGTTTTCGCTAACGCGGGACCAAGTCATTCCGCCGTCTATCGACACACAGGATATGGATGGCGGCGCCGAACAAATCAAGGATGAAATGACTCTTTCTTGAAATTCGGAATAATATTTTCAGTCTCCACCATATTTTATTTTCATATTTTTCGTCTCACAGGATATTTTTTCGCAGCAAAACCAATCGATGGAGTGTCACATGGTCGCTCTCCATATCCAGCACAAGACGACCTATCGTTACCGTTACCCGGTTGCCCTTGGACCGCATCGACTGATGCTGCGCCCACGGGAAAGCCGGGATCTCCGCGTCACCGCCGGAGATCTCGACATCACGCCGCCGGCAGCCGTCACCTGGGCTCACGACGTCTTCGGCAACGCCGTTGCCACCACGAGTTTTTCCACACCGGCCGACAGCTTGTGCGTGAACAGCTGGTTTGACCTCGAGTTGCATACTGTCGCCTGGCCGATTTTCGACGTCGCCGCTTCCGCTGTCAGCTTTCCATTTCGCTACACCGATGCCGAATGGACCGATCTCGGAGCTTTGGCCACATTGCAGTATGCCGACCCGACTGGGCGGCTGCGGTCCTGGGCGCAAGCATTCGTACGCGCCACGCCAACCGACACACTGGCGCTTCTCAAAGATCTGTGCGCCGGAATCTCCGCCTGGATTCTCTATCAAAGCCGCGATGACGAGGGTACACAGACGCCGCTGCAGACTCTCGACCGCGGCTGGGGATCCTGCCGGGATTTCGCTGTCCTCTTTGCCGAGGCGGCACGGAGTCTCGGCTTCGGCGCGCGTATCGTATCAGGCTATCTTTTCGTTCCCGACGCTGGCACCGGGATAGTGGGCGTTTCCGGCCCCGGCTCGACGCATGCCTGGGCGGAAGTCTATGTGCCCGGCGCCGGTTGGATCACCTTCGATCCAACCAACCGCGCCGTCGGTGGCTTCAACCTGATCCCGGTCGCGGTGGCTCGCGACATCGCGCAGGTGGTCCCGGTCGCCGGCAGTTTTGTCGGGATGACCGATGCCTTCATCGGTATGGCGGTGGAAGTGAACGTCCGCGCGGTTTCGTAGGCGAAATCCTGCTCTAGCTGCTGCCGTCTACCATCTTGAGATCATCGTCGGCGCCGGAGAGGCTACGCCCGGCTCCCTTCGCCGCGTAGAGGTCAGTGTCGGCCCGCCCCAACAGATCTTCCAGCGTTTCATCGTCTTCGGCGCTCCACTGCGCAATGCCGACGCTGACGGTCAGCCGGATCTGTTTCCCACCGACCCGCACCGGCGACGCTTCCAGCGCGGCGCGAATCCGCTCGCCCAGCAGGATGGCGGCCCGGGCGTTGGTCTGCGGCATCAATATGGAAAATTCGTCACCGCCAAACCGGCCCAGCACATCAGTCGATCGCAAAACGCCAGTCGCAACGGCAACAAAATGCCGCAGCGCCTCGTCTCCGGCTGGATGTCCATGGTAGTCATTGACGGTCTTGAAATGGTCGAGATCAAGAAGCGCCACACTGAACGGGCTCTCGTAACGGCCACTGCGCCGCCGTTCGGCCTCGAGAGCCGCCATGAATTGCCGGCGGTTGGCGCATCCCGTCAGGGCGTCGGTATTGGCCTGCTGGGCCAATTTCGCGTTCAGGTCCGCCAACCGGGCGTTGGCTCTCGCCATTTCACGTCCATGTTCGATACCGCCTCGCAAATAGATCGCCGCACCGGCCAACAAGACCAGCAACGAGCCTCCCGTCGCCGACAGCGACAGGAACGACCACAGGCGTTCCTGTTGGAAAGCCAAGGCCCCGGCAACGCTCCGGAGAACATGAATGGTTACGATGTCGTCGGACCGCCCCCGCACTGAAAAAACATAGGGCGTCGGATTGTCGTTCCAGCGAACCAGATCAGGTTGACCGGCCAGCGCGACCGGCGTCATTCCCAGGGGGGCGAACATCGTGCGCTTGTAGCGATTTTTCAGATCGTCCACCGATACGTCGCCGACCTTGGCTCCAGGCACCGAATGCATGATCAAATTCTTGTTGCCGGCCAAAATGACGATGCCGTTCTCATCGGAAACGAAGGTATTGGGATCGGTCACCAACTGGGAAAGATTATCCAATTCAATTTTCACCGTGACGACACCCAGAAATTGTCCGGCCATCGTCACCGGCGACGAGTAGTAAAGCCCCGGCAAATCGGTTGTTCGACCGACCGCGAACTGGCGGCCATTTTGGCCCCTCTGACCAGCACGAAAATATTCCCGATCGATATAATTCACACCGGTCGCCGTACCGGCCGGTGGAAAGCCACCAGAAACGACACAATCACCGGCGGCATTCATCACCCAGATCTGATTGACTCCGACGTCGGCCAGGATTTCTTCAAAGCGGTGGGCTAGATCGGATAAATGCGGCTCCGCCTGCCATATTTCGCGTCGCTTGGCCTCGGGCAATGTCGAAGCGGTGACATCGGGACCAAACCGCAACAGGATCGAAACCACAGCAGGATCCTTGGCCAGCATGGCCGGGATGCTCCGCAGGTGTGCCAGGCTAAGCCCGATATTGGCGCTCATGGTCGCGGCACCTGACTGCGCCGCGTCCCGTTCACGCTCGATCAACCGCAATTCGCGCGCCTGACCAATCGCGTCCGCCCAAAACCAGGCAATCACGCACCACAGCGCAATCACCGAAACCATCACCCACAAAACACGCCCAGGTTGCAAAATCGTCGAGACAAGTCTCGAGTACCGATTATTTCCGGGCGCCTCGTCCCAACGCCTGCTGCTGGACCTGCGAATGCTCACTGGAGACGTACCTTTTCCCGACGTCCTTCCATACGACTTGGCGCCGATGAAAGATTTTTTACTCATTGTCGGTAGAATAGCGTCAACCGCGCCTTCCACAAAGCGCCAGAACACTCCCGGTTTATCATTCCTTCCCGCAATACGATGTCCGGAGACCGGATTCTCGCCACCATCGATGGTTGCCGCTGTCCTCAAATGGGGATACCGCGGCGTTCACGGTCGTCATAATTTATCGCTTGAACAGGCCACGCCATCACGGCGACGCGGCCGCGCTCTCGACGAAGGATGGCCAGCGGTGGAAATGGCATTGGCTACTGACACTTTCATCGACCAGACACGGTTCGAAGACAAACTGAAGGAGAGCGAGGCTCGCTACCGTCTGCTCGCCGACCATTGTTCCGACATGATCGCCAGCCTCGATCTGGAGGGACGCTACCTTTACGTCTCGCCGGCCAGCGTCACCCTTTTCGGGCAGACTGAGGACGATCTGATCGGACGCCTGGCGATCGACTTCACGCATCCAGACGACGTCGCGCTGTTCCCTGCGGTCATCGCGCAAATCCTTAAAGAACAGGGAGTTCGCACGCTCACCTTTCGCCGCCGTCACAAAGACGGTCGATATTCCTGGGTCGAGTCAAAAGTTCAGGGCGTCCGTGACGCGACCGGCGCTGTCACGCAAATCATCCTGACCGCGCGAGATATTTCAGAACGGCGACAGGCCGAAGAGGATCTTCGTGTCGCGGCCACAGCCTTCGAAACGCAGGAAGGCATGGTTATCACCACGTCCGATCAGACGATCCTGCGGGTCAACCAGGCCTTTTCCGAAATCACCGGTTACGCTCCCTCAGACGCCATCGGCCATAAGGCGACGCTGCTCAAATCCGGGCGTCACGACCAGGCATTTTATGACGCCATGTGGACGAAGATCGCCGAAACCGGAATGTGGCGCGGCGAGATTTGGAACCGGCGCAAGAACGGCGAGATCTACCCTGAATGGCTGACCATCACCGCGGTAAAAAATCCGGCAGGAGAAGTCACTCACTACGTTGGCGCTTTCACCGACATCACCAAGCGCAAGGCGACGGAAGAGGCGATCGAGCACCTCGCCTTTTACGATCCTCTGACCAGGTTGCCCAACCGCCGCCTGCTGATGGATCGCCTGACCCAGGCTCTGGTAGCCAACGCCCGGAGCAAACGGGGCGGAGCATTGTTGTTCATAGATCTCGACAACTTCAAAACCGTCAACGACACCTTGGGCCACGACAAGGGAGATCTGCTCCTTCAGCAGACCGCCAAGCGGCTCATTTCCTGTGTCCGAAAAAGCGACACCGTGGCCCGCCTGGGCGGCGACGAGTTTGTTGTGATGCTGGAGGACTTAAGCGCAAATCGCAATGAAGCGGCCGTTCAGGCTCGGACCATCGGCGATAAGATTTTGGCGGCGCTCAACGAGCCCTACAAGATCACGTCCTATGAATGTGACAGCAGCTCCAGCATCGGCATCACCTTGTTTTGCAACCATGGCGACGACGTCGATGCCATCATAAAGCATGCCGACCTCGCGATGTATCGGGCGAAAACCAGTGGACGCAATTCCCTGTGTTTTTTCGATCCGGAAATGCAACAGGCGGCCACGGCCCGCGCGGTTTTGGCGAACGAACTGCAAACTGCCGTCGAGACGGAGCAATTTGTTCTGCACTACCAGCCCCAGGTCGACGGTAAAGGACGGTTGACGGGCGCGGAGGCCCTTCTGCGGTGGCAGCATCCCGATCGCGGTCTGATATCTCCCGCCGACTTCATCCCCTTGGCCGAGGAAACCGGTCTTATGCTGCCCTTGGGACTGTGGGTCTTGCGGACCGCCTGTCGCCAACTCGTCCAATGGGCGGCACGCGAGGGAACAGCGCACCTCACAGTGTCGGTCAATGTCAGCGCATGCCAATTCCGGCAGGCCGATTTTGTCGAAAGGGTGTTGGAGACGGTGGACGCCATCGGTGCCGATCCTACGAAACTGACGCTTGAGCTGACGGAAAGCATGTTGATCGAGGATATCGACGACACCATTGCCAAAATGGGACAAATGAAGGAACGCGGCCTGAGTTTTTCCCTCGATGATTTCGGCACGGGCTACTCCTCGCTGGCTTATCTGAAAAGCCTGCCGCTCAGCGAGTTGAAGATCGATCGTTCCTTTATCACCGACGTTCATAGCGACCCCAATTCCGGCGCCATCGCGAAAACCATCGTGTTTCTGGCGCAAAGCCTGGGCTTGACCGTCATCGCCGAAGGGGTGGAGACTGAACTTCAACGGACCTTCCTGGATAACCACGGCTGTCGCGACTACCAGGGATTTCTTTTCAGCCGGCCGCTGCCGCTTGACGCTTTCGAAGCCTTTGCCGCCCAGGATTTCGTGGACACCTGCGGCGTCTCAGGGCCGATGATCGGTTCTGATCACCGCAATTAGGTATGAACAAAAATCCGACAAAGAAACTGCGGCTTTGCGGGCACCGCCCACGAGGTGCGCTATATTTGCATACCCTGAACACGATGAAGAGGCATAGAGTACGTCTCGTGTTGTAAAAAAACTACATATCAGGGTGACCAAAATGAAAAGATCCGTTGAATTCCTCTATGTCCTGGCCGTCATCGGCGCCGTCATCGTTGGCTACGGTGTTGAAGTTGCCGTTCTCGTCGCGGCCTGACAACGCCTATCGTCCGCGCATCGGTAACAGGCTTGTCGATGCCCCATACGTTAAAGAGAGCACCTCCATCGGGCATCGTCGGGCCCGATGTGGACGCCAGAAAATCTGGCAGGACCAGTCCGGACGAACCATGGAAAACAAGCGGGCGTGACCGACGACACCCGCTGTTCCCCCTTTGTAAGATAATTGTAAATTAACTACATATTTTGTGGATTTGGCGACAATAAACTTTCTTTAAATTATTTCAATCTGCCCCTCGGATTGCTTGGCTCCGGACTGGTAGCCTCGGCCAAAACGGGCTGCGGCTATGCGAGTTTTTTTTCGGGTTTACGGTCGACGTGGCGTCATCATCCTGACCAACTGCGCGACTTACCCCAATGATCTCGGATTCGCGGCGCTGCTCGACGACAGTCGCCCCAGTGCTGCATCAGAATGGCCGCGACCACCGCCCCCCCCCTTCCCGCTTGCCACTTCCGAACCAACAATAAGTCAACCAACGAAACACAAAGAAACGAACGCGCCATTATCTTGCCACCATCGGCCTCTATGGTCGTTCTCATAGAGAGATGAGAGACTCCCCAAGGAGCGATGGTCATGCCGAAAAGTCTTGTTCTGAAGCTGGTTTTTTCCGCCGTCCTGATGGCCGGTGCTCTGGTCTTTGGGCTCTATCCCGATGGGCAGACGACACAGACGACGACAGTGGCTTTCGCGCCGCAAAAGATCATCTATTGAAATATGTTCCGGATTTCAACAAGACCGGTCAGCGCGTGATTGAAGCGATCTCGGCGGCTTCTTGCCGATAGCCTGGAATACTGAAAACACATCGAAAAAATCCAACGAAATGCCGACCTTGTCCGGCAACAAGGGGTGACGACGTCCGCGCAATGATTTCCATTCCGCTCAGGAGTTACCAATGGTCAGCAAAAGCTACGCCGAATTCCGCGACAGCCGCCGCGCCGAACCGATGGCAACCCGCCTCGGCGACATCTCGCCCGACGAATCGATCGAAATCAGCCTCTACCTGAAACCCCGTTCGGAGGAACCGGCGCACATCGCCTTATCCGGCGAACCACGTCAGGACATGATGCTGCGGCGAACAGCGCAGCACGCCAACGACATCGCTCTCGTCACGGAATTTGCCCATGATGCCGGACTGACCGTCGTCAGTGTCGAACCCGGGCGCCGGCTCATCAAGCTGGCCGGTTCGGCTGCCAAACTCGAAGCGGCGTTCCGCACCAAGCTCAGCCATTATCATGATGGCAAGCAGCGATTTCGGGGGCGGACCGGATCTCTGCATCTGCCGGTCGATTTGCTGCCGATCGTTGAGGCAGTGCTGGGACTCGACAGCCGACCGGTCACCAAACCCCGCCTCGTCTTTCATAAGGATGCGGCAACCTTGCCCGGTTATCTGCCGAACCAGGTTGGATCGCTCTATGGCTTCCCGACTGAAGCCAGCGGCACCGGTCAATGCATCGCCCTGATCGAACTTGGCGGCGGTTTCAAGGCATCCGACACACAGGCGGCATTCCAGGCGATGGGGCTAGCGACGCCCGGTGTCGAGGCTGTTTCGGTGGACGGCGGCATCAATCGTCCCAGTCCGGACGACGGCGCCGACGGCGAGGTGGCGCTCGACATTCAGGTTGCCGGTGGGGTGGCGGCGGGCGCGACGATCGCCGTCTATTTCGCACCCAATACCGACGCCGGATTCGTCGATGCCGTGACCGCCGCGGCCCATGACGGCAAGCGCCGGCCAAGTGTCATCTCGATCAGTTGGGGCAGCCCGGAGTCGGGCTGGACTCCGCAGGCGCTGCAAACGATGAATAGCGCCCTTGCGGACGCGGCGACGGTCAAAGTCTCGGTTTTCGCGGCCGCGGGCGACAATCTGGCCGAAGACGGCGAGACAGACGGTAAAGCCCATGTCGACTTTCCGGCGTCAAGCCCGTGGGCGATCGGCTGCGGCGGGACGACGATCACCACGACAAACCAGGTGATCACGGCTGAGCATGTGTGGAACGACGGCACCAGCGGCACCGGCGGCGGTATCAGCGACGTCTTCCCGATACCGGGCTTTCAGCAAGACGCCCATCTGCCGGCCAGCGTCAATGGCGGCCGCGCCGGACGCGGGGTTCCCGACATCGCCGGCAACGCCGCCCCGTCTTCCGGCTATGACATCGTGGTCAATGGCCAGATGACCGTGGTCGGCGGCACCAGCGCCGTGGCGCCTCTCTGGGCCGGCCTTGTCGCGTTGATCAATCAGCAGGCCGCACAGCCGGTCGGTTTTTTCCTGCCGCAACTCTATGCCAAGCCCGGTCTGCTGCGCGACATCAAGACCGGCAGCAACATTGCGAAAGGATCGACAGTCGGTTACCGCGCCGGCAAAGGCTGGGATGCCTGCACCGGCCTTGGCGCGCCGGACGGCCAAGCGATATTCACGGCGCTGACCAAAAAATAACTCCTCAGCGAAGCGCCTTGGCAAAAAAGACGTGCGCCTGTTCGATTGCCTTTGCATGGACCGTATCGCGATCGTTTCCGGGATTATCCTTGCAGAACAACGCCAGTTGATCGACCACGGCCGGCAGGCAGACATCGAGGAAGGAATAATGGGTTGCGCCGGGCAGCATGACGACGCTCGCCTTGGGCAGGAATCCGGCCATGCGCCGGATATTCGTTTCGACCGGCACGGTGACGTCGGCGGTGCCGGCGACCAACGTCACCGGGATGTCGATTTCGGAAAAAGATGCGCGATCGAACGCCATTCCCAGGGCGGGAGCGATCGCCAACGCGGCTTTGATTCGCGTATCCCGATACGAGACCCCGGCCCGCGCCAAGGACGCTGTCGTTTCCGCCGATGGAACTACTGCCGCCGGGTCGTCATGAAGGGCATCCATCTCCGGGGCGTGGCAGATGGCGTCGGCTGCCGGTGAGCTGCAGAAGTCCTCGAATGCCTGGACATTGGTCCGTGCCCCGGCCAGTTCCAGGACCGTATAGCCACCGAGCGAGAAGCCGACCGCGCCGATCCGTTCCCGGTCGATATGGGACCCGAGGGCCGGATCGGCCAAAATGCCGTCAATCACCTCGCTGACGTCGACGGCCCTTTCCCACCACAAGGTGAATCCTTGCCGGGTTACCGGTTCCAGCGCGTTGTTACCCGGATGATTGACCCCGGCCACGACATAGCCGTCGGCCGCCAAGGCCGCCCCCAGCCAGTCGAGACTATCGGCGCTGCCGCCGGTGCCGTGTGACAAGAGGAGCAGCGGATAGGTGGCGTGCGCGGACGACAGCGGAGCGTTGTCGGCGGCCGGATGACCACGAAAGATCGGGTACCCTGGAGCGCCGATCTCATGAGATGTTTCCGGTACATTCGGATCGACGGGATACCACACCCTGGTCAACAGACCCTCGGTTTTAGCGCCGCGCCAGTGACGCGGCACATCGGGGTGAAACAGCCGTTGGCTCTCGCCCACGTGATAGGATGCCGCATCGTCCACGGCCAAGGCGGTGTTTGTCCATAAGGCGGCAAGAAGGGCCGTGGCGGCAAGGCAACGACAATGCATCTTCAGTCCTTTCGGATGGGAATCAGAAGGTCGGTCACCCGGTCGTTCTGATGACCAGAAGACCCATGTTTGCAATAGAGTTCCAGCGCCGGCCGATCATCGGGCTCGTAGCCGCTTTGCGGCAGCCAACCGCCGAACAAGGCGCGAAAGGTCGGCGCGATCAGCGCATAGGGACCGACGAAACGATGGGCGCCGTAAAGTCCCCCCTCGAGTCGCACGGCCTCGACGGCGCCGGCCGCTTCGATAGGCGTTGTCGCGATCAGTCCTGCCAGATAACGAAATTGGCCACATTCCTCAGGATCGCCGGAGCAAATGCCGATCATGCCTTCGATTGCCGGAGAACCGTGGTCCAGGCACAACGTTCGCACCAGCGTCCGGAAGGTCTGCGGAATGGTGGCGATCGGACCTTCGTGGCGAAGACAGAGGACATCGATCGGCGGCATTTCCGTCAGAACGACCATCGGCAAGTCGACAGCCGACGCTCCTTCCTGGCGTGCCTTGACGCCCCCCTCCTCAGCCGAGATCGCCAGATGTCGTTGCCGCATCTGGAACGCGCTCGGACTGACACCGGCAAATCCGCGAAAGGCCCTGGCGAAGGCCTGCGGACTGTCGTAGCCGACATCGAGCGCGATGTTGGTCACCGAGTCGGAGGTGTCGGTGAGCCGATGCGCCGCCTGGGCCAGTCGCAAACGCTGAACGGTCGCCGCGATGCTTTCGCCGGTCAAGGCGCGATAGATGCGATGGAAATGGAAGGGCGAGAGATGGGCGACCGACGCCAAGCTGTCGACCGTGTGCGGGGCCGCAGGATCTCTGAGAATCGTCTCGATGACACGGGCGATCCGCCGATGATAATCGCGCTCGGTGCTGTGCTTCATGATGAAAACACCATAGCCGGTTCTCCGCCGATCCGCGGTGCAGCGCTTGCTTACTTTCTGATCTTTCGTCTCTTTCCTTGTCGCGAGCCGCAGTCACCTCCCGGGGCGGGCCGCCGTATAAATCGCTGTTACGAAGTTTCGCGAGACACGGCCACCGAAGGTCTCGTCGACAACACGCCCCATCTCGTCGAGGAAGCACTTTCTCTCGTCTTTCGGCAAGCGCGCGACCGGTGAAAAGGTAGCCGTCAGGGCGAGGACCTGTTGTTTGTTGAGCGTTGGCGTCCAGCGGATTTCCTCGAAGGAAATCGATTCGAATCCAGCATCTTCCAACTCCGCGATCCGGCGGTCTCTATCGAGGGAGAATGGAATGAGCGGATCATCTCCCTGCGAAGGACTCCGCTCCAACCCCTTGAAAAGAAACTGTGTACGATCATGGAACTCGTCCACGCGAGTCGGATCGCCGAAGACCGTCCACCACATCGCCCACCAGCCGCCCGGACGCAGGAGATCGTTCGCCTTCGCAAGCGCGGCTTTTGGCTCAAGCCAATGCAGCGACATCGCAGCGACGCCCAGATCGAACGAGGAACTGGCCAAACTCGCGTCCTCAAAGGGCGCGACATGCACGTCCAACTGCGCGCTACGTTCTTTCAATCGGTCGCCGAGCACCGCCGCCAGGCGGGGGTCCGGTTCAATGGCCGTGACACGGCAACCAAGATCGAGAAGCGGCCCAGTGGCCTGCCCCGTGCCAGCGCCAATCTCGAAGGCGGCAACCGTCGGGCCGGCATGGCAGACGTCACGCAAGATCTCGTAGACGCGAGCCGGGTAATCCGGCCGTGCGTCGGTGTATCCACGCGCATCGGCGCCAAATACCGTTCGACCGGACTCTCGTTCTATCATTGCTGACATACTGTTTCCTTGTCGCCGTCAAGTTTTGCAACACCGTACCGACGATAGTCCTCTTGGTCTCGCCTATATTGGCGGCAGACGTTACTCTCGGCAACGAGACTGACACTCTTCCCGTTTCCCGCGCACCAAGACATGTGTGAGGTGGTGCACAAGCTTCGCACGCCATTGCGCCGTCGTCGCCCAAGCTGCTCTCGACGCCAAGGCGGGGACTCGTGCGGAAGCCGTCCCCAAATGGGGCTATCTATCATGCGATAAACGCGCAAAATCGAGACAGTGTGGATATTATAAAATAGTTATGGGGAGGGGCGAAGCTATGTTTAACAGAATGCGAATCTCCGCTCGTTTGTACTTCGGCTTTGGTGCGCTGATGTTTGCGGTTTCCCTTCTTTCCGTATTTTCAATCTATTCGGGTAATAGCATAAAAGTGCAGTTGGACTTCGTGGTGAACCGCACCGGAAACGAGATCCTTGAGCAGCAGGTCGAGAAACAGGTTGCCGAAGCGAATTCACGCCTTTGGGTTTTTCTGGTGACGGGCGATGACGCGAATTTCGAGCAAGCCCAGGCCGCCTTCAAACTCGCCAACGATCGTTTAGCCGACCTGCTTGCTCGGACCAAAATCCCGGCCCGCCACGCTCTGGTCGAAAATTTGCAAAGAAAAGTCGCTGTCGACGAGGAAAACCTGGCGAAGCTCAGAAATTTCAAGGGACGTCTCGATGCTCCCGATGCCAAGGCCGTTGTCACTGACGCTATTGCGGCCTATGCCGAGGTCGGAAATATCGGCGCAACCGTGGCGGAGGAATATCGGAAAGGAGCCGCTGAAAGTGTCGACACGGCGGCCGAGAAGATCGCTTTCATCGTGCTGACGGCGTCCGTTATCGGCACTGTCAGCATCCTTCTCGGCGCAGCCTTGTCATTTGCTATTTCGCGTGGCATCGGCGGTCCGGTCAAGGCGATGACGGCAGCGATGGGAACCATGGCGCAAGGGGATCTTGGCGTCACCATACCGGCCACCGGGAACACCGACGAAATCGGCGACATGGCAAAGGCCATGGCGGTGTTCAAAGAGGGATTGCTACGGGCCAAACAACTCGCGGCCGAACAGGAGGCCGAGCAGATAGCGCGTGCAACTCGCGGCCGGGTCATCGAAGGATTGACCAAGGCATTCGATGAAAAGGTCTCCAACGTACTGGAGATCGTGGCAAGTGCCGTTACCGAACTGGATGCCACGGCATCGGGGATGTCAGCGAACTCAGAGCGGACCAGCCAACAAGCGACCGCCGTCGCCACCGCGACCGAGGAAGCGTCGGCCAGCGTGCAGACCGCTGCCACCGCCGCCGAGGAGCTCTCGTCATCGATCAAGGAGATCGCCCATCAAGTCGAGCAATCGAGCAGGATTTCGCAAACCGCCTCGGAGGAAGCCAGCCGCACCACCAAAACCATCAATGGCCTGGTGGAAAGCTCGGATCGCATCGGCGACGTGATCAAGTTGATCAACGACATCGCCAGCCAGACCAATCTTCTGGCGTTGAATGCGACGATTGAGGCCGCGCGGGCCGGCGATGCTGGCAAGGGCTTTGCCGTGGTCGCCGGAGAGGTCAAGAATCTTGCCAACCAGACAGCCAAGGCGACGGAAGAAATCGGCAGTCAGATCGGCGCGGTTCAGGCATCGACCCAGCAAGCGGTGATCGCCATCGGCGCCATCGTGTCACGAATCAACGAGATCAACGAGATTGCCGGGGCCATTTCCGCTGCCGTTGAACAGCAGTCGGCGGCGACCGGTGAGATCGCCCGTAACGTCCAGCAGGCAGCCAACGGAACGCAAGAAGTGTCGGCCAATATCGGCGACGTGACCGAAGCCGCAGCCGAAACCGGCGTCGCCGCCGGCCACGTATTGGCTTCGACGAAAGCCCTGGCGCGCGAGGCCAACGAACTCAAGGATACGGTGAGCAATTTCCTGCATGGCGTGCGGACGGCGTAGCCGGGCGGCGCCATGTCGTGGAAGAAGAGAGACCACCAAGGAAGAGTGATGTTGATGGCGGCAATTACCGCGTTTCATTTTTCTTCCTATGGTTGATTTTCGTTGTCATGACGACGATGGCTCGGCATCCTCAACCGGTGGTAATGCCGGTCCATGACATATTGGATGAGGCCATTGGCAAAGTCCGCCGCACCGCAGATCACCGGTCCCAAGCGCGTTGTCGTCCGCCAATCGTCCTGGGCGGGTCCATTCGGCCGTCGCCTGATGCGGATGCGCCCGATCCGATTCAGCATCGTCAATGCGGCCGCGACGGCCTGTCTTCTGCACGTCGTCGGACCCGATCCGGTCCAGACGAACGCGGCCGGCACCATCGTCGCCGCGGATCTGTCCTTGCGGCCTGTCGATCCCGGCGCCGCCATGACGATCGATCCCGGCGGCGCCTTGACGCTGGAACTCGGCGGTCATCTCCCGGCCCGGCCCGGCGCTTATGCGACCGCCGCGCATGTCCTGGTCGAAGGCGGCGACAGTCTGACGATTCCCTTTTCGATCGAGGTTCCGGCATCCCCGCCCTGGGGAATCGCCGCCATGCTTTTCGGTCTGCTTTGCCTCGGCGTCGTCAATTTCCTTGAGAACGAAGGCGAGATCTGGACATGGCTCCACGATGCCCTGTCCGCCCGTCAAGACATCCATCGCTGGCTCGAGGCAAATCCGGCTCCCGAAAGCCGGTTTGGCGACGTGGCTGAGATGGATCGAGACTTCGACGCCGCCGTCGCCTCCCTCGCCGCGCGACGCGCCGTTTCGGTGCAGGACCATCGCATCGCCGATGCCAACGCCAGCCTCGCCGCGGCGACCGCAAGCGCCGACCAGATCCGGCGCGCCTTGGCTGGACGCAAACCAGGTGCCGCCGAAATCGAGGATCTCGAACATGACTGGATGGAACTGCAAAATACTTTGCAGCAGATCGCCCTGCTCACGAAAGCGTCGGTCGGCGCCCCCTCGCCCGGCTTGGCCGGCAAGCTCGACGCCTTTTTGCAGCGTTACCGTGTCCGTTTTCTGCAACAGCCGATGGGTTGGCTGTCCGAAGAGGTCACCAGCGCGTTGAGTCGGGCGCGACTTGCCTATGGCGCCGGCGAAGGTGAAACGGCACGCGATCTGGCGATCAACACCCGGACATGGCTCCGACGCTCGGTCCGGGCCTTGAACACCGGCTTGCGGGGATACCGTGGCGCCCGTGTCGAGGCTGGTTGGATGCTTGGAACCGACACCACGCTTCGGGCTCGCCTCGTCCGCGGCGACATCCCCGACAGCCAACGACTGTCGATCCTGGCCACTCTCGATGCAGCATCGGCGAAAATGGATGGCGATGCCTGGCTGGCGGAATGGGCGGAAGCGGCCCATCAACTGGACTTGGCAAAAACGGCAATGACCCGGGCGACGGCCGCCGTCCGCGCCAGTGGCTTCAAGGCGGCGATCGCCTCTGTCTACCAGGCGACCGACACTGGCGACATCGACGCCCTGATGGAAAGACTGCAAGCCGCCCCCGACCATTCTTTGCCCGCCAAACAAGCTGGTCTGGGGAAAGTTCTCGATCTGTGGCGTGCCCATGCGGCAGGCGTGACCGACGCACCCACCCGCGCCAAATTCGATGAGTCGATCAACGCCATTGCCGGGACCGTCGCCTCCGGGGACCTCGCGTCGGTCGGACCGGCCTACCGTGGCCTGCTCGATCTGTGGACCGCCTGGAGCGGGCGGTTGGCCGGCGAGGCGCGCGATCGGATCGATCACCAGGCTTGCCTCGACAGTTTCAACGATCTGCAACACGATGCGGCCGGCATCGAGGCCAGCCTTCGGGAACGACCGGCGGGCGCCGAATTGGACGCGTGGGACCGGCGCCTCGACCAGCTGCGCCTGGACATGCAACGCCGGGGGCCCGACGCCGAAACGGTATCCTCCGACTGCATGACACCGCTGCTTGACCTCGGCTCGCGCGCCATCGCGCTATCGGGAGAGATCCTGACCGCCAATATCACGGATCTCGACGTGCCAGCCCTCACGCGCATGCGGCTCGCCCGCGAATCGGGTGTTGGCCCGGCGGCGGCCGTCACCGAGGCGAATTTGCAGCGGGCCCGGCTGCTCAGCCTGACCCCGACGACACCCTCCGACGAACGGGTCACGGGGCGTCTTTTGGCATTTTCGATCGAACATGCGGACCCGGTCTGGGGGGCCGGAACCCTGCTCGCCGTGCGCTTCGGCGACGGCTCGCCGCCTCTCTTCGCCACCGCTGAACAGCTTCGCCAGGGTCGGGCCATCACCCACACCTATGCCACGCCGCTCACCGCCCATTTGTCCGTGGTCGCCGCCACGTCGTTCCAGCCGGGAGGCATCGAACCGGACGGAACGGTGCTTGGGCAGGGAGCCACCAGCATTCTCATCGCCCCCTCGGCCATTTCGCGTGCGCAGAGTCTGGCCGATGACTTCCTGAACCTGCGTTTTGCCTTTGCCCTGTTGATCGCCCTCGTCGTTTATTATTGGCGTTATCAGACCAAGACGGCAATTTTTGGCGCGCGCAGTTTTGACTATGTCGAAGCCTTCGCCCTCGGCTTCGCGGCGAATGCCGCGCTCAACACACTGCCGGCGGTGCTGGTCAAAATGGCGCCGCTGTAATGGTTCCCCGGCTGGGCCATCTATTCGTGGGCCAGACGTCGCCCATCATAATGGCGACGATTGCCTGGGTGGAGAAAACGATGTGCCCGGCGCGTCGACGACCGTATGAGGTCAAATAATGCGTTTGAATTATCTTGCATTAACTATTCTTGCGTTGGGGCTGATCGCCTCAAAGGCGGAAGCCCGCACGATCTGCACGGTCGTCGCCGATGCCAACACCGCAAAGATCCTGGTTCAGGAGGGAGATTGCGCCGGACGGGTGACCCCGGCGTCCACGTTCAAGATCGCGATCAGCCTGATGGGGTTCGATTCCGGTTTTCTGAAAGACGATCATACGCCGACGCTGCCCTACCGGGTCGGCTATCCCGATTGGGGTGGCGAACCCTGGCGGCAGCCTGCGGACCCTGCACGGTGGCTCCAATTGTCAGTGGTCTGGTTCTCGCAGCAGGTCACTCAGTCCCTTGGACAGGACCGCTTCCAGCGATATACGACGGCGTTCGACTATGGGAATACCGACGTATCGGGTAAACCGGCTTACCGAAATGGCATGATGGGAGCCTGGATCAACTCGACGTTGCAGATTTCGCCTCTCGAGCAAATCGCGTTTCTTGCGAAGGTGGTGAACCGTCAATTGCCGGTTTCCGCCCGGGCCCTCCAGATGACGGATCGCATCACCGAGATCGCGGCTCTTCCGAGTGGATGGGACATTCACGGCAAGACGGGAACGGGATCACCGGGGAACAACGGAAAATACGATGCGGCCCACGCCTATGGATGGTTCGTCGGCTGGGCAACCAAAGGCGCCGACACATTGGTCTTCGCGCGCCTGATTCAAGACGAACGGCCCGCAGAGCCAAACGCCGGAATCCGGGCCCGAGACAGCCTGCTCAAGGATTTTCCGGCGCTGTTCCCGTCCTGACGGAGGCTTGCCAGGCAGGTAAGGCGGAGTGGCGGTGAAACTGTCCTTTTCTAACGGGACTGTTCAGTCCCGCGGCGGCGCCATGCCTTTTGCCTTCAGTACGGCGATGGCTGCGTCGCTTTGCAGGAAATCGAGCAGCCGTTCCGCCGCCTCGGCATGGGCCGTCTCGCTGCTGACGCCGCCGGCATAAAGGGTGTAGTTCTGAATTGCCTCGGGAAGCGGGCCGACCAGGTGAAGGCCCTTGACGGCCAGCAATTCGCTGATCTGCTGCAGGCCGATGGCGGCATCGCCGGCGACCACCCGATCGCCGACAAGACCGCCCTGCACCAGGACCGCCTTGTCCTTGAGCGCCCCGGCAATGCCCAGCCGGCCGAACAGTTGGTCGAGATAGATGCCGCTCGACCCCCCGGCTGCCGGATCGATATAGGCAACGGAGGGTGCCGCCAACAGCGCCTGCTTGAAGGCCTCGACATCGCCGATGGACGGCATCGGCGCGCCCTCTTTCACCGCCACGCCGATGCCCACCCGGGCAAGCCTAGCGGTCTGGCCGGCGGACAGTTTGCCATGGGCCGTCAGATCAATGATCGCCGACAAGGTGAGGATGACGAGGTCGAAACGCTCACCGTTTTCGATGCGCCGCAACAGTGCGCCCGCCGTGTCGTGGACCTCGACCAGCGTATCGCCGCTGCCGCGCTCGAAATCGGCAGCCAGGGCGGCAACGATCGGGTGGAAGGCGCCAACGGTCACGACTTTCACTTCGGCCGCAAGGACAGGCCGGGCGCCAAGACATGTCAGGACAACCAGCATTGCGGCGAAACCTGCACGCATCGGAAATTCTCCGTCGATAAATAGCGCAAGGCGGCCGGCGATCCACGGGATACCGCTGCGCCAGGGATTTCAGGTCATCGATTTTCAGAGTTTGACATAATTGCGCCAGGGGTGGGCTTCGCGGAAGCCCAGAACTTCGCGCGCCTTGCGATTGGAAAGCGGCGCCTCATGGAGGCCCATCGGGCGGGTGATGGGCGTGTTCGGGCAGTACTTGGCCAGGAACTCCACCGTCGGCATGTCGACGGTGATGGTATCATTCACGGCGTTGAAGACCTGGTAGCCGAGACCGTCTTTTTCGAGACAGAGATGAACAATCTCGCCCAGGTCGCGCGCGTCGATATAGCTCCAAGCGTTGCGCTTGCGCGACATCGGGTCGGCAATGTAGCCGGGAAAGTTCACATATTCATTCGGCTCAATCACGTTGCCGATGCGTAGCGCGTAGATGTCGGCGCCGTAGCGCATCGCGAAGGCGCGGGCCGTCTTTTCGTTGACGACCTTCGAGAGGCCGTAGCTGTCCATGGGATCGCTATCGTAGTCTTCCTCCAGCGGGAAGGCGTGGAAATCCTTGTCGCCCTCGGCGAAACAGACGCCGTAGGTCGTCTCCGACGACGCGATGATCACCTTACGAACTCCCAGTTTCATCGCCGCCTCGATGACATTGTAGGTGCCGATGGTGTTGACGGCGAAGGTGCGGTTATCAGGCACGATCATCACCCGTGGGATGGCTGCGAAATGGACCACGGCGTCGGGCGCGCGGGGCCGCTGTCCCTCGTCATAACCCTCAAAACCAAAATGGGTGGTGAGCGCATTGAAGACCGCGCCACCGTCGGTGATATCGGTGATGAGTGTGTTCACGCCGGGCAGGTCGAGCGGCTTGAGATCGAGGTTGAGAACGGAATAGCCCTTGGCCAGCAGATACTGCACCGCATGCCGACCGGCCTTGCCGGTTCCCCCGGTAAAAATAACTCTCTTCATCATGTCAGTCTCCGTTGTCCCTCGGATCCATGGCAGGCCGACGACGGCGTCGGCCTGCCTGCCAATTTTTTCAACCAATTCGGCAACCATCTTATCCGGGCATCGTAGAATCTTCCGAAAATCGCGATCTCTGATCGTCGACGCGGTGTCGAGGCTCAGGAGCAGACGACCGATCAGTGGGTCTTCTTAAAGATGAGGGAATTGGAGTAGCCCCCGCCCCGCGGCATCGCTCTTTCCCGACCGGCAAGGATACCGGGACTGCCGCAGCTGGAATATATATACGCATTGCATATATAACGAGACCCGTGATCAAGACCTTCAAAGACAAGCGCTCGTCCGCCATGTGTTCCGCGACGGCGATGCATTCGACGTTGCATTTTGTGACGACCATTGAAGGAAAACGATATGACCATTCGCCGTGAAGATCTGGACGCCGGCCGTGTCGATTTTAACGACATCATCGAGCCGGGTACCAAAACCATCGAACCGATCCACCCGGGCGAACTGCTGCGCACGGAATGGTTGGAGCGGATCGACGGCGAGGTTTCGTCACGGGCGGCGTGATTTTGTGGGATGCATCTTCATATCTGGTTTGGGTCAATCCATGCGAGGCTCCCTCGTCTCCGTCTGCTGCCCGCAGAAACTCACATCGGCATGTTCGACGTCGATGACTGATATCCCGATGCTCGCCCGCCCCTCTGCGGTGCGCAATATCCTCTCCGGCAGGCAGACCCAGGACCGGCGGCCAGCGTGGAAAGCCCCGGTGCTATTGGGAAATAGAACACCGCCGCCCGGAGCAAAGATCATCTATCAGAATATTGGTAGCACTCCCGTCCCGTATTTCTGCCGCCCGACGATCTGGCAGGAGGTCCGGCCTGGAGACAGGATCTGGATCCGGGAAAACTTTTTCACTGAGGGTGGCCCGTTCGGCGAAACGTTCGGCTATGCGGCAGACATACCGGCCGAACATGGGGCGCCGCGCCTGATCCCAAGCATTCATATGCCAAGGCACCTTTCCCGCCTGACGCTGGTGGTGACAGAGGTGCGGCGGCAGCGAATCCGAGATATCTCCCACGATGACATCCTGACCGAGGGAATCGTCGAAGAGAACAGCCTGGTCGGCGTCGAGTGCTTCGGGGAAGGTACGATCGACATCTGGGGACTCCGCTGCTTTTTCGACGGAGGTGATGGAGATGGATACAAATCCGCCACCGAAGCATTTACCGCCTTGTGGAACGGCCTCCATGGATCGCGGCGCGGCCAGTCCTGGGCGGACGATCCAGAGGTGGTCGCCACGACGTTTGAAACCCACTGCTGCAACATCGACCAGATACCGGCTAGAGTGGCAGCTCGCCCCCGCGTGGGGTCGCAGGACGACCTGATAACCTCGGGCGCGGCAGGCACAAAATCAGGCACAGCTACGACGGTTTAGCAAGGCGTCGTAAACCACCACAACGCCCTCCAATGATAAAACATTAATGGCTGTTTTCCGCCACACGATTTCATTATCACATAAATACCGTTGACTTTTACCACAATACTACCACACTGCCACAGAAACGGTGGTGTGGTGACCCATGGCGACGATCCGAAAGCACGCGAACGGCTGGGAAGTCCAAATACGGAAAAAGGGCTATAAACCTGTCTGCAAGCGATTCGACACCAAGGCGAAGGCCGATAAATTCGCCAGCATCGCCGAAGGCGAAATGGACAAAGGCGTGTATGTCGACCGGACCGAGGCCGAAAACACCACCCTGAAGGAAGCGCTGGAACGCTATGAACGTGAAGTGACCCCCGGCAAGAAAGGCGCACGGCAGGAAAAGCTGCGCCTAGCAGCTTGGGGGCGAGACGGCCTAGCATCTCGCTCCTTGGCGTCGATCCGGGGCGCCGACATGGCCGAATGGCGGGATAAGCGCCTAGCCAGCGGCACCAGTCCAACCACGGTGAGGAACGATCTGGCGGTGATTTCGCACTTGTTTTCTATCGCCATGCGGGAATGGGGAATGGAAAGCCTCTCCAACCCCATCGATAAGATTCGGGTTCCAGCTGCCGCCCGCGCCCGCGATCGGCGGCTATCACCAGACCTCGAGGAGGTGGTGGTTGACGGCAAGACGCTGACGTTGACCGAGGAACAGCGCCTGTTGAATGCCTGTTCTGCCCGGAAGCCATGGCTTGCCCCCCTCGTCCGCTTGGCGCTGGCGACAGCAATGCGCCAAGGCGAACTGATCGGCCTGGAATGGAAAAACGTCGATCTTGAGCGGAAGGTCGCCAAGCTATTGGACACAAAAAACGGCGAGGCCCGCGACGTGCCCCTATCCACCGAGGCGGTCAAGGCGCTTGAGAATCTGTCACCGGCCATCGACGGCATTGTACCGTTACGGGCCGGGCCGGTGTTCGCAACGGATACCGATCAGGTGGTTTATGAATTTCGCCAAGCCTGCAAGAAGGCCGGAATCGTCGGCTTACGGTTCCACGATCTGCGCCATGAAGCCACGTCACGCCTGTTCGAAAAGGGATTGAATCCGATGGAGGCAGCCAGCGTAACCGGCCACAAAACGTTGCAGATGCTCAAGCGCTATACGCATCTCCGAGCCGAAGACCTCGCCAAAAAGCTCGGATGAGCAACCCTTGAAACTACTACGCGGATAGCGTATATGTGGACTGAAAAAGATATCTCAATCACGCTGCTCGATGGCCTGACGGATGATCCCATTGTCACCGCCGAAATATCAACACCGGACGGCACTTTGCAGGCCATGGCGCGAATTGAGGATGAGCCCCCTACCCTCCGCTTATGCGAGCTTCATTTGCATGGCGAGAATGTGGGGCCGAGACAGTTTGGACATCGACGCCTGTTCGCTCTTTTGTGGGCGATCCTACTGACGTTGGAGGAATACGATGAAATCGTCGTTGAAGGAGCGGTTCGGACCTCGGGTGCAGGTAAAGGCCATCGACCGCGTGCCCTCCGGTTCACCCGCGCGGCTCTCCGTCGCCATTTCGAGTCCTAATCCGAACACGCCGGGCGCGGCGATCGCCCTGGCGAAAAGGCACATGCCCATGGGACAAGCGCATCGGCTCATGACACGCCTGGTTCAAGGCGAACCGGACCTTGTGACCGAAGTGCCCATGGTCGAAAATATTGTGCATCTGATTGCGGAGCTCGCCGGCTGTGGCATCGAGGCATTGATTGCCGAGCCGCCAGCAACCCTTGATGTACGGGCGGTTCGCGAAAAGTCTGGGTTGTCGCAAGAACAGTTTGCGTTGGCTTACGGCTTAGATGTCGCCACCGTTCGCAACTGGGAACAAGGGCGGACATCTCCGGATCTGACTGCCCGCAACTACCTGACTATGATTGCGGCTGATCCCGCCGGAATGCGCCATCGGCGGCTTGAAAGCGTGCGGAAATTTTCTCGAAGCAACTATCTATCACCGGCGGCGGAGTGATCACCATGCCAGTGAAGAACGTAGCGGCGGAGTGACCATAGAGCGTAAAAAATTGGCCGCTCGGTTGCCACCGGCTGCGGAGAATGGAAGGCTAACCATGGGCACGTTGAAACTCCCTATAGAATCCGAGGCAAAAGCGCTGCGAAAGCTCACCAAAAGCAGTGCCACCGTGAATAAGGGCAACACGCCAAAAGCGTCAAAACTCCATAAGAATGAAGCTTGTCAGCAGTGGCTTGATGAGGCCGAACGTCTACGTGCCGATATGGAGAACGCAGACAGAGAAACCAAAGAAAAAAGTTATTATGCCCTTGCAGCGCATCTTGACGAGATGAAACCTGGCGTCAAAAAAGACAAACGCGTATTTCTGCACCACCGGCTAGATGTTGCTTGTCGAAAGAACAAAAACCTTGATCGTCCAGAATTTCCAAAAACGAAAAAACGACTTTCCGATACTATAGGTAATTTTTGCAAAGAAGTGTCTAGCGAAAGATCGGCAATAAACCATCTGAAGACACTATATCAGAAAAATATTCGCTCAATTACGCTTACGCGAACATCTACATTTTCATCAGTAGACGAATACCTTATTGCATTAGGGGCTCACATCCGCGAAGCTGAATGGATGATCAGATGTTTGTGCCCGACCAATATCGCTGGTGACCGACAGGAGTTACCACAAAAGAAACATTGTTCAATAACAGATAAAATCTCAGAAACAATCGGCCGCCGGCTGTCCGGCCGTGATAAAATATCACTAACACAGAACTCTGAACAATTACGATACCCCATCCCCATCCCCATCCCCGTCACCATTGGTGGCGCGGTTCACAATCCCACCCGTATGGTGCTCGCCAGTGGCCTTTTTCGGCTCTCGTTCGATGGCTTTTGCACCGAAACACAGGCCGAGCACCGCTTTCTTGAATTGACCCAAATACCGGCTGACGTCTCGTCCATTGGTTCCGAGGTGCATGTTCGTTTTCACCGGCGGACGCCACTTATTGTTCAGGTTGCCGCCGACTTCAGTCGGCGACCTATCTTCATTCCTTGGCAACACGGTCTGCGGCGACTGCGTGTCAGCGCTTAATCGCATAAAATTATGACAGAAATGATAAATACATTCCCCGTTACCGGGACAGACTGGAAGTTTCACGTCCTGTCAGCCACTGTTCTTCAGACAGACCAACGCAGTGACACCCATATACGTGGAGGGGGCGGAACAGTGGTAATTGATGGTACTGGTGGTGGAATGACAAAAATAATCTCGCATGTAGAAATCGTGCGTGACATATGGTTAAGAACTAATGATGGCAATGACCACCATATTCGCATTAACAAAGATGTACCACTTCGCGCAGGTCATAGAATACTCTATTTTGCGCTCGAAGGGCGACATCTGTACGAAAAAGACAAAAAAATTGATAAAATACATTATGCTATATATGATGAAAATGTAAATAAAATATGGAATTTACATGACGATGATTATATTCGATACAATAACTTTTGTATAAATTTCATGGGGGCGCTATCATTACCATTTGGATTTATGGCAAAAACATATGGCGCCACGTGGATTGTTCTATTGGCAATCTGGGGGTTTTTCAGAATTAGAAGATCATTTAAAAATACGAATACTATGAATATGATTGAAAAAACAATGCACTCAATTATTCAAAAACTTGATAACACACAACACATCTATTTATATAATTCAAATATTAATGACGCATAACGTCAGAGATATGTTTTTAAAAACTCAGCAATTTGTAAGTTATTTCGATTTGTGGATTTTTTATTCGTAACGTCCAGTTCAACAGGAAACCGTCAAGGGCCTTCAAGTTTAAAAAAAATCGGCGATGTTAAGCAGGAGCTTGCCCTGCGCCGGAAGGACTTCGTGCACGGCCTGTCCGTCAGCGCTTTGCCGCTTGGTTGGTGGAGCGTTTTATATCAAGTTGCGGTGATCGGAACCGACCACAGCACCCTCAAACGCCGAGCGGGTTTCTCCGAAACCCTTGGCTACGCTCGCATAAGCTCGCAGTCGAGTCCATGCTGTGGATTTCTCCATGATCGGTGACGATTTCGGCGCGGCCGTTCCGATCCCCGGCCATCACGGTGGTGAGTTCGCCTTTTTCCCGAGGTCGCCGTTTTGACCATGGGTGATTTACAACATGTTCAACACATCTCTGACTTGGCGTCCCGGAACGTGTCAATGATTTCCGGACAGGTTCCGCTCTGAGTTTAAGCCCTATTTTCTAAGCCGCAGCCTTCTTATCTGGCGGATTTATCCAGGCGGCATCCGGCAGTTCCGGCGGCTGTGGCGGCTTTCTGACGAAGCG
>JARLJB010000075.1 GCA_031291415.1 Telmatospirillum sp. | reverse complement strand
GGTCGTTCTGACCGACGGCGACATGCACATCGACGGAATCCTGTCGGAACGCGATATCGTCCGGGCCATCGCACAGGAGGGGGCTGCGGTCCTGGCCATGCCGGCGAGCGGGCAGATGTCGCGCCACGTCGTCACCGCACGCGAACAGGACACCATCGAACAGGTGATGGGCCGTATGTCCGAGGGCCGCTTCCGCCACATGCCGGTCGTGCGCGACGGCCGCCTCATCGGCGTCGTCTCGATCGGCGACGTGGTCAAGCTCAAGATCGAGCAGGCGGAGCGCGAGGCGGCCGAGATCCGCGCCTATATCGCTACGTCCTGAGGTAGTTGTGTTTCCGATCTATACGCGATGGTATGTATAATGGAAATATCTCGCCTGATCGGTCAAATGCTATGCACTGCGTTGGATGAAGTTAACGATTTTCGGCTAGTCATGCGTTAGCGCCGCATGAGAGCCCCAGACATGGATCCGCTCGGGCGGCAACGCCTCGGGCGGTTTCTTTTGTTCAGCGTGACCACGGGTCGAAAATGTCGAAGACAGCGAAGGCAGTGAAAGCGAACGAGGACGATAGGCTGGCGGTCTTCCTGTCGGAGGATCCGTTCGTGCGCGACCTGTTCGGCGCGGCGACCAGCTATCACATCGACGATGCAATGCTCCTGATCTCGGGCTACGCCAAGTGGATCATCGAGCGCATTCTGGCGCTGAAGCCGCAGGTCATCATCCTGCACCGGCCGACGCGCTGGGTGGTCCGACTGTTCGAGGCGGCGAAGAAGGCCAACATGCTGTCGGGCACGACGATCCAGATCGAGCCGGCGCCGACGGCCTCGAAGCGCGGGCCGGTGTTCTCGCTGAAGATGACCGGTCTCAACGACGATGAAAACAGGTTCGTCGCCAAGGCTGTCGCCGGTGGCGACGTTGCCACGATCGCCGCCGATACCGGTCTCAGCGAAGACGATGTCAAGGCCGAGACCGAACGGCTGCAGGCCGAGATCATCCAGGTGGAAATTCTGCTGGCGCGGTTGAAGCAGAAGTAAGGCGTGGGATCGGTCCGGCGCTGCTACACTGGTGAGCCGACCGAAGTATTCGTCAATTACGAGCGAAGAGGTGCTTGACCTCATTCGCGGATTCCCTCCCAATTATCCGGTGTCATCCCGGCGAAAGCCTGGATCCATTGATCGTTGAACCACAGTAGCGCTTGTTGCGGTGGAAATGCCTTG
The DNA here is from genome assembly GCA_031291415.1 of Telmatospirillum sp. Classification (GTDB taxonomy): domain Bacteria; phylum Pseudomonadota; class Alphaproteobacteria; order Rhodospirillales; family Magnetospirillaceae; genus Telmatospirillum. Next base: position 3,856 of record JARLJB010000075.1, on the reverse strand, counting down.
CCACCCGGCCCGCTTGACGAACCGCGAGTGGATCCTGGCTTTCACCAGGATGACACCGTGTGGAAGGCCCGAACACGGGCTCCTCTGCCTCAATGCCCGTGCGGTGTGCCGTAGACGCTCGCTGGATCGAAGGCGGGCGCCTCCTCGACGATCGCCAGCCGCGCACCGACCGCCACCGGTCGGCCGAGTTCGATCGTTCGATAGAAACACGAGCGGTAGCCGCGATGGCACGAGGCGCCGTGGCCGTCGACGGTCACCTTCAAAAGGACCGCGTCCTGGTCGCAGTCGATGCGCAGTTCGCTCACGCGCTGCACATTGCCAGACGTCTCGCCCTTCACCCAGAGTTTTGCGCGCGACCGGCTCCAATAGGTGGCGATGCCTGTCTCGATCGTCTGTGCCAGCGCCTCGGCGTTCATGTGGGCGAGCATCAGGATTTCGCCCGTTTGCGCGTCCTGCACGACGGCGGTCACGAGCCCGCAGGCATCGAAGTGCGGCGTCAGCTGCTGGCCGAGTTCGACGGCGTCATGGTCGCCTGGGGCGGCAAACCGAGGTGCCCCGGCCAGGGGCGCCGGCTCGCGTTCGGACGTCGTCATGGCAAGGGCCTGTACTCGGGTTGCGCCTGATGGCCGCCGTCAGCGGTGGCCGCCGACGAGCATCATGAACTTCGCCTGTTCGGCCGGGTCGGTCTTGAACACGCCGGTGAACTGCGTGGTGATGGTCGAGACACCGTGCTTCTGCACGCCGCGCATCGACATGCACAGGTGCTGCGCCTCGATCAGGATGGCGAGGCCGCGCGGCTCGATGTTCTCCTCGATCGCCTGCGCGATCTGCGCGGTCAGGGCCTCCTGCGTCTGCAGGCGACGGGCGTAGGTCTCGACCACGCGGGCGAATTTCGACAAGCCGACGACGCCCTTCGACGGATAGTAGGCGAGGTGAACCTTGCCGAGGAACGGCACCATGTGGTGCTCGCAGTGCGATTCGAACGTGATGTCGCGCAAGACCACGATGTCGGAGTAGCCCTGCACATCCTCGAACACGGTGTCGAGGTGGTCGGCCGCGTTGTCGCGGTAGCCGCGGAACAGGTGCTCGTACGCCTTCACAACGCGAGAGGGCGTATCCTTCAACCCTTCGCGATCGGGGTCGTCGCCAATCCACCCGATGAGCGTGCGCACCGCTGCCTCGGCTTCCTCGCGCGTCGGCCGACGAGTGGCATCGTCCGGGCCGCGCCGAGAGAGATTCACGATCGCATCCACTAGCAAACGCTCCTAAGGTCAAGCCGCAGCACCACAGACCGGGGCGGCCGCGTGGGGACCCTGGTTCTATGTGGGATGGGAATTCGCGATTTCCAGTTCCCGGGTAGACGCACCCAACGCGGAACTGCCTAGCCGCCGACAGCTGTCGTCACGGTCCGGATCCCCTATATAATCCGCAAAGCGTCTCCGCGTAAGCCGCTTGCGGCGGACGGATCCCGGTATCATAACTGCTTTGCCATGATTGATGAGATCTACAATGCCAAGATCCTGGAGCTGGCGGGCAACATCCCGCGGCTCGGCAGGCTTGCAGCGCCCGACGCCAGTGCCACGGCCCATTCCCGCCTGTGCGGTTCGACGGTGACGGTCGACCTCGTGCTGGAGGGCGACGTCGTCACCGATTTCGCCCATGACGTGAAGGCTTGCGCCCTCGGTCAGGCGTCGTCCTCGATCATGGCGCGGCACGTCATCGGAGCCCATGCCGACGAACTCCGGGCCGCGCGTGAGACGATGCGCCGCATGCTGAAGGAGAATGGACCGCCGCCGGACGGCCGCTTCGAGGAGGCGCGCTATCTGGAACCGGTCAGGGACTACAAGGCGCGCCATGCCTCGACCATGCTGACGTTCGATGCCGTCGTCGCGGCAATCGACGAGATCGAGGCCAAACGCAAGGCGGCGGTGGGGTAGGGGGGCTGCTGGGAACGGCGCGGCGGCTGCGGTTGTCTCCCCCACGGTGTCATCCCGGCGCGAGCCGGGATCCAATGGCCCGAGCCGTAAAGAAGGCGCCTGTGGCGGCGAACGAGACCTGCCGATGCGCTTAACCGCTTGAAACGCGAGTGGATCCCGGCTTTCGCCGGGATGACAACCGCGGCGATGGCGCCATGTCGGGGGCGCGGGCTCAGCCTTCGCTCACATCAATTTCAGTCCCTTCAGGCTGGCGTGGCCGTCGCGGCCGATGATGATGTGGTCGTGCACGGCGATGCCGAGCGGCTTGGCGATCTCGACGATCTGCCGCGTCATCTGGATGTCGGCGGTCGATGGCGTCGGGTCGCCGGAGGGGTGGTTGTGCACCACACCGACGCTGCGTTCAAAATATTGAATTTGAAAGGGAAACCATGATCTTTGATGCAAGTGGTGCCGGTTATTGGGATCTGTTGACCGTGCCCGTTCGTGATCGTCACGCCTGATCACCCGGCCGCTCAATGAGTCGTTTGGATGCACAGCACTGCACTCTATTCCTCTCGTCCCACGTATCAAGATCATCGACGGGATACAGGACGGTCTTGCCGACCTTGACAAAAGAGGGACCCAGACGCATCGCGCGCCAATTTCGGAGGGTCCCGACCGAGATGCCGCCACGATAGCGCTCAGCCACCTCTTCCGGCGTAAGGAATTTGCTATCTGCCATTGCCGCCTCCTTGGGCACTACGACCGAGGCCGTGTCGCCATCTTTTTGAGTTGTTTATCGCGGTGGCTGTCGAGGTTGAGTAGTTTTCTTCGGATTACTACTTCAATCAACCCAGGCCCGGTGCCTCACGCTTCCGCATGGACATACATGCTGCGTAATCTGCGGCCGCGAAAGACGCTAAACTCAAGTGTCGGAGAAACGGATACCATGGGCGCCACATAGGCGGGGTTGCCGATGCCGCCAGCTTTAGCGCGGTGCGGCGACCAAGGTGCCGCGCAGGTGTTGCTCCATCGCTGTGAGGACGATTTCCGCGACGAGTTTGCGGGAGTAAGGTTTTCCATGGAAGGACACGACAGAAGTTTATACCAATTTGGCCACGTTAGGTTCACAAACTCACAATTCCTTTAGAGTCCGCCCGGCCTGCACTTCCAAATTCTAGGGGTAACCGATGGCGATTTCGCTCCCGCAGATGCGCCACGTGATCGCTGTCGCAGAGGCGGGAAGTTTCCGAGCGGCCGGAGAACGTCTCGGCGTGCAGCAGTCGGCGATCAGTCGCAGCGTTCGCGAGTTCGAAGAAAGCCTCGGGGCCAAGGTCTTCGATCGACGGTCAACTGGCGCGAAGCTCACCCCAGTGGGCGAACATCTGATGCCCGAGATTCTGACCATCCTCGACGCAATCGACGGCCTGGCACTTAAGGCGCGGTCGTTCCGGCCGGCGAACGCCGGTCGTTTCGCGCTCGGATTAGATCTGGCTCTGTCCATCGCACACATTCAGCCGATCCTGACTGCGCTCCGGGATGATGATTCCGGACTCCAGATCACTCTGGTGGAACGTAGTGCTTGTGAGGTCGTGACTGCCATTCAAGAGGGGCAGGTTCAACTCGGCCTCATACGTGGGCGCGAACTGCCGAAGGGGATTTCGGCTCGGCGTTTTTTGGTCGGAGACCTCTTTGCCGTAATTCCTGGTGATTGGCTCGATGATGGTGAGGTGATCGATCACCTTCGCCTCGGAGCCTGCCCGCTTCATGTCGCATCCGCCGACATCGCTGCCGACGGCGTCGCAAAGCTAAGGCAAGTCCTCGGAGACGGCATCAATCTTACGTCACACGACTGCACGCCGAGCAGTCTGGTCGGTTTGGTCGCCTCTGGGTTGGGGATCGGATTGACGACGAGCATTCCGCCTGAGGCCTCGGCACTG
>JARLJB010000074.1 GCA_031291415.1 Telmatospirillum sp. | reverse complement strand
TGCCCCGATACGGGCGTTTGACGCTTCGGCCTCGGTGAAGGCGGTATCCGCGACTTTGGCCGAATGCCCGACTTGGCCGGTAATTTCTCGCACGGATGCTGCCATTTCTTCCGACGAGGCGGCGACCGTCTGCACGTTGGTCGCGGCTTCCTCGGCGGCGGCGGCAACGGACTGGGCCTGGCGCGAGGTTTCTTCGGCTGTGGCCGACAGGTTCTTGGCGGCGTCTGCGACTTCGCCGGACGACTTGGCGAAGCCGGCAGCAAGATCCTGCATACGCTCGACAAATTCCTTGGCGAGCGCTTCACGACGGACGATCAATTGGCGCTCCGTCGCCTCGCGCTCCTTTTGCGCCTGACGCTGGTTCTCGGCTTCCTGCAGCTGGCCGCGCAACGTTTCCAGCGACTTGGCGATGGCCCCGACTTCGTCCCCACGGCTTGTGCCGGTGATCGGAACCGCGAGTTCGCCGCGCCCGAGCGCCGCCATGGTCACGAGCGATTCCCGCACCGGCGCGACCACGCCGGAGCGGACGAGGAAGACCGCCAGGACGACGATGCCAATGATCGCTCCGGCGATGACACCCAGTGTCGTCCGCGTACTCGACTGAACGACGACGTTGGCCTCCGCGTTCAGCCTGTCGCGCTCGGTCATCAACGAGTCGGTCAACACGGCGATGCTCTTGATCGTATCGGCTAGAGCCGGCTTGCAGTCCTTTTCCATCAAAGCCGCCGCTTTGGCGTTGCCTTCGGCGGTGGTGGATTCGTTGGCTACGCGGATGACGTCGCCGCAGGCTCCGGTCAAGGCCGAACGGAACTGGCGCGTGATGGCATCGATCTTGTCGGCGTGGGACGGCACTGCCTTGCGCTCGATGGCCATTTGCTCATCGAACCCAGCGATGGCGGCTTCGCGGTCGCGGGTCGCAGCACGATTGCCTTCTTCGGTCGTCGCCACGATGTTCTGATAGATGGCCGACTGCGCCGCCATGACGAACCGGCCGGCGCGGGCATTGTTGGTGGCGGCTGCGGCAGGACCGACGATGATCACTTCGTTGATGTCGTCGATCACTGAAAACTGCAGCGTCGCGTAGTACGCACCACCCAGGCTGACAGCGCCAAGAAGCAACAGGAGACTCACAACTTTCCAAATGATCGGCCAATTCTTGTATGACATGGTGCGTCTCCCTGTAAGGCCGGCAGTTTCGGTCCTCGCCATAACTGTTCGGGACATTAGACATCGGCTCCGGAAACACGCGCATTGCGGGTAGAAATCGAATCGATAGCCGGGTCTATGCACCCACCGAAATTTGATGGTTATGGTTAACAATTGGTGAACAGCAAATGCCTGGGCGACGCGGAACGGTACCGCCGCGCGCATCGTTCTCATTTGATTTTACAAGATAAATGGCACTTCTGATCAGCCCCGCACTGGTTGTGAGTGAGCGCGGATACACATGCATAATTATTCATACGTACGATCACAAGTGGTATACGATTGGAGACGCAATAACACCTATGCACGTATTTCGCACGCAACAGGCGGCTTCATCAGTTATGCAGCTTATGGTGTCAGTTTCATCGTTTCCTGCACCCCGGTTGGCCGATCTCACCGGGACAGCGTGCATTCGGCACGAATCTGTGACCAGTGCCGAAGCGAGACCAACGTCTGATCGTCCTCACCACGCAGGCATAGCCGCAGACGTCTCGGTCGAGTCGGGTCTCGATCACGGCACCGCGCCCGCCGAGCTCTTCGACTGGTTCTGTATGTTGCCTAAGTGTCGGCAGGGGTTTCTATTGTTCGGTGTGGGGGTTCGAGACCGACCGGTCAGCCAAGTCGTTGATTGCCCGCAAAGCAGCGGGGTCAATCAGCGACGCTGATTCATAGGATTTGTGTTTAAATTAACTTTGCTCGTCTAAGGTGCAGTGACCGCGATGTCGAATGAGCCTGAGGC
>JARLJB010000073.1 GCA_031291415.1 Telmatospirillum sp. | reverse complement strand
CCACGCCCATGGCACAACGGCGAGCGCGAGCTGGCCAAGGCCAAAGGTGACGCCGCCGGCTACAAGACCCACGGCAATGCCGCCGAGCACGCCGGCCCCGGTGTGAAAGGCCCAGATGCCAATCGTCAGACCGGCGAAAAACGGCAGCGCAAAGACAGCGAGGGTGAACAGCAGCCAGCAGATAAAGCCGATGCCGACGATGACGAGGAGTGGTCCGAAGATGATCATGGCGGTGTACTCCGTGAGATAAAGGTCTGACGGTCGCGCCTTCCACCACCACCTCGGCGCGACCGTGAGTATAGCCGCAAACAGGCGCCAGCGGGAGCGGAAATCCCGCTGGCCCTGTGCGGTCCAGCTTTCGTGGGGATGCGCCCCTTCATCGCTGGAAGGGGTCGAATTCGTGGATGACGGCGGCGGGATCGCCGTCATATTCGGCGGCCAGCATGACGCCGAAGTTGCCAGCGTCAGCCTGAAAGACGACGACGCAGACCATGAGAGTGATGGCGAGGTTCCAGCCGTTAGCGAATGCAAGGGCTTGAGACATTGATCCGGCTCCTGTGCTGAGGCGGGGACCATCCCCGCGCGACAGGCGCCCGATGTGTTCGGCCGAGGGCCGCAATCACCGCGAAGGCAAAGACGGAGCGGCGGCACGCTTCGCGTAAGCCGACCCTTTAAGGGTTGATGGCGTCAGGCCCTCGGCCGGACCAAGGATCAGCGCTGATAGACGCGGGGTGGCGCCCGCCGGCAGGAGTCGGCTGTCAGGGCCGCGTAGCTTTCGGCTGGAACATCGTTGCCGTCACAGTGCGACGGCTGATCGGCTAGGATGGATTGTGAGTCGAGGTGCGGCAGAGGTCCTCACAATTATTCGAGTCGCGACAGGCAAAATTTGATGGAGCAAGGTATGGGAGAGATCAACATCCCCCGCGATCAACAGAATGCCCTTCAGGTAATCGACACCAACGAGCTGGACAGGCTTGTTGACCTGGCGATTCGGGAAGAACGATCGGGCGATCTGCATCGTCTCCCTCTCATAAGCTGCGGTCCGTACATCACGACAAAACTCCATTACTTCGAACAGGCGCTAGCGAAACACCACTTGGCTAAGGCGCCACGAAAGCGCGCAGAGACTGAAAGCGCTCTACGACGCGCGGGTAGTGATTTGTCCTTCGCCGTGGGAGCCATGAAGCGCCGGATGGAAACCGAACAGCAGGAAGCGCAGCTCTTCATCGTCGATGACCAGATCATGCCGCCTCATCGCTTCAGCAAACATCTGAGTGTGAGGGTGAGCTATCGGTGGCGCCGGACTGTCGGTGACGAGTGGACGTTCGGCAGCGTAACGTTCGTCCATGATGTCGATCTTCGTCCAGACTATACGACACCGGCCCCCAAGCGAAAGCCGAGCGCCGCCAAGCAGGAGCAGGATCTACAGAACAGGCTGTATCAAACCTGGGAGCGCCTATTGAGAGGCGCGCTCTATTCGGTCAGGGACTATTTCAGGGAAGGGGGTGATGGAGACAAGATTCCGGACACCTTCCAAGCGACAGTCGATTCTCACAGTCGCGGGCTGAACAATTACAGCACGCAGTTCTGGCGCCAGCAGCCTTGAACTCTTTCGCCTATCCGGAAGAGTCAGGGTGGAAGATGGCGGCGCTCACGCGCCGCCGAACTTCCAGACCGGGATGCCGAGCTTCTTCGCCTTGTCGGCGAGGTTGTCCTGGATGCCGGTGCCCGGGAAGTGCAGGACGCCGATCGGCAGGGTCTCCACCATTGCATCATTGCGCTTGAACGGCGCGGCCTTGGCGTGCTTCGTCCAGTCGGGTTTGAAGGCGATCTGCGGCACCTTGCGATTGTCGGCCCATTTGGAGGCAATCAGTTCGGCGCCCTTGGGCGATCCGCCGTGCAGCAGCACCATGTCCGGGTGCTTGGCGTGGACCTGATCGAGCTTCGCCCAGACCAGCCGGTGATCGTTGAAGTCGAGCCCGCCGGTGAGTGCGACCTTGGGACCCGGGGGGAGGAGCACCTGGTTCGCCGCGCGCCTCTTCGCCGCTAGGAAGTCGCGGCTGTCGATCATCGCGGAGGTCAGATTGCGGTGATTG
>JARLJB010000072.1 GCA_031291415.1 Telmatospirillum sp. | reverse complement strand
GGTCGGGTTGAGGCGAACCGGGCACCACGCGATAGCCCCCTTGCGGATTGCGGACGGCGAGCAAGCCCGTGCCACGCAGCATTTCGCGTATGGCGGCCTCGCTTTCGATGTGCCCCTTGACGGCGTGCGAGCGCTTGTCGGTCGTCAGTGCGCCGGCGACCACCACGAGTTCGCTCGACTGGCGCGAGAATTCCAGAAGCGCCGCCGAAAGAGGCTGAACTGGGATATTAAACCCACGCGGCTGGCATTGGCCCGCAACCGGCACGGCCATCGCGGCGGCGGCAACGATCAATGCAGGCATCGACAGCCCGGAGTTCGATTTCCATGTCATGTCATCTGTTCCCCTGTCCGGTCGTCCGCCCCGTTCCCCACGAAGCGGATCACGTCCGGTTTCAATGCATAGACGAACGGCAGAGCCGGATCGTCAGGGGGAGATCGAAAAAATCTACCGCAAGAACCAGCCCGCGAAGCGTCACGCCGTTCAGGGATCCGCCAACGGTTCACCGAGAGGGCCGCATTCCGTTCCACCCTGCCTTCGTCCTGGGCATGCGACAGGACCGCTGAAATGGCCGTCAAATCGCGCTGGATCGCCGCACATGTGAACATGCCCACTCGCGTACATGAGGAGGTGTGAAGCCATGAGCCGGTTTGCAAATCTTGCCGACAAGTCCCGCGACAGCGCCAATGCGCCAGATCCATCTGGAGGCCGGGCTGCGGGCTTTGGCTCATCTCCAAGCTGCGCCGATATGGTGCCTGCCTTAGTGCCCAGTCGTATCGGACGTAAAGCCATCGCCGCCTACTTTTCGCTCGAAATGTCGCTTGCCATGCATGTCTGTGCCCGCAAGCGAGGTCTCAGCCTGCAGGCCCTGATGGGCGAAGCGTTCGATGACGTGCTTCGCAAATATGGGGAAAGCCCGATCGGTGGGTGATGCCCTGATGCTCGAAGTTACCAGATTTTCCAGATGTACGCATTGAAGGTGCGTAACCTTGAAAGAGAGGCTCGATTGGTGTACGTTATAAATGAGTACAGAAAGGAAGCGATGATGCCCCGCGTTGCAGTTCAGGATAGCGAACGCATGAACCTCCGTGTGAAGGGGGATCAGAAAGCCCGGCTGTTGCGCGCGGCGAGCCTGCGTAATACCGATTTGACGGACTTTGTCCTGCGGTTGGCGCTCCGCGAGGCGGATGCGGTGATTGAGGAGGCCGAGCGGGTCAATTTATCCCGACGGGACCATGCGCGCGTGCTCGAGTTGCTGGAAAACCCACCGGTGCCGAATGACAAGCTGCGTACAGCGGCTGCGGCTTTGCCTAGGTCTGTATGAGCCTGCCCGAATGGCATGAAGAGCCGATTTCGAAATCGCACGATCGGAAGGGTTTCGATTGCGGTGATGCCGAACTCAACGCGTTTTTCGACAAGCACGCTCGCCAAAATCATAAGGCGGGAAGCTCGAAAACCTTCTGTGCCATCGACGATGCCAATCCCAAGCGAGTGCTCGGGTTCTACAGTCTGGCACCGGTCTCGATTTTCCATGAGCTTCTGCCGGTGTCCGTCACCAAGGGGCTGCCGCAGCACGATGTTGGCGGCTTCCAGCTTGCGCGGATCGCAACACATACGAATATGCAAGGGCAGGGGCTCGGTGGCCAGCTTTTGCTTGCGGCCGGCAAGCGATGCCTGCGTGTGGCAGCAGAAGCTGGAGGTATTCTGCTCGTCATCGATGCAAAGAACGAGCGGGCGGCCGCCTGGTACGAAGGCTATGGTGCGATTCGGTTGGAGGATATGCCCCTCAAGCTGGTGCTTCCTCTGACGACCATTCGCTTGGCGCTCGAAGCGGCGGGTAAATTCTGATCGACGACCGTACCTCGATAGTCATCGTATTGTAAGTCGACCGATAACTGAGAACCCGGTTGAGCAAAGCAACGTTGAAGATGGGAACCGATGAGTCCGTCAACGAGGGGCCTGCTTTCGCGGAAGGCCACGAGACCATTGCACCCGCGCATTAGATTGCCACAGCGGTGTTATCTGAAAGAATTGATCGCCCAGCTTTCAATTATTCCCTGCCAGTAAACCTCATCTTTTCCGTCGATCTCCCACGCAACCTCGCCAGCGAAAGCGAGCCATCGATCGAGATGCAGCCGATAGTCGGAAAAGTGACCGCGCCAAGGCGTGGGAAGGTTCGGCTCGGTGGCCGATCGCGGGCGATCAGGCGCGAAAACCGTCGCAATCCGTCCGTCGCTGTCGAGCCCCAGAGAAATTTCGACTGCCGACGGGCCATCGCCGGCGCCGACGATCAGGTCACCAGAACCACTCTCCCGCCAGCGCAAGGCCTTGTTTTCGAGGATGGCGTCTGGGGCCCAAGCGAGTTCGGCGAGGTAGCGCAACAATTCGCCACGCATGAGCGCTGCAGTGTGCGGTGTGCGGGCAATGGGAATGAAGCCCAAGGCCGCGTGACGTCGAGCCGACCCACGCCGTTCTCAAGGGCATCGCAGGCAGAGACCAGCCCGAGCGGCGCAAATCGCGCGTGCCATGCGAAGTTGCAAGCGCCGGTCTCAATTGTCTGGCGGGCGGTGAAGGACATCCAGTCGTCCTTGCCGAGCGCGCGCAGCATCCTGCCGGTCTGAGAAAGTGAGACGATCGATCCATCAGGCGAGCCAGAGGGCCCGCCCTTCGCGTCGAGCCGCATGGCCAGATCGATGACGGCACCCGGCAGATCGCCGCGCCGGGGCGGAAGCGTGCTGACCATTATGGCGCTATGACCTCAGGTACTGGTCGGCGCGGCGACCACGGCATTGTCGGGCCGTAGCCGAAGCGCATGACGATATCGGGCCGTCTGCCCGGCAGGCCGACCAATGCGGCAAGCTCCGGGCGCACGCTGGCGACTTCGACCGGCTGATTGATGAAGGC
>JARLJB010000015.1 GCA_031291415.1 Telmatospirillum sp. | reverse complement strand
CCACTTTGCAATCAATCTCGTACGGGCCGTCGTCGATAAAAAGAGTATCAAACGCAGGCGAAAAGTGGCGGGGTGGAACACCGAATATCTCGCCGAAATCCTCGGATTAAATCCCCGTTAACCTGGATTCGTTGCCCTGGTACATTTCCCAGGGATGCGGCACCCAAGTCGGACCTGGCCGCCGGATCCCCGCCCTGGCGGCTATAGGTTTGGCGCGGCCGCGCCACTGACTGCCGGACCTGGTCAGCGGGCGCCGCGCGCCCGCCGCATCCGTAGTCACAGCCCTTTGGACTCGCCTCCAACGGATTGAGCGGCGTGCTGCCGGTCGAGAACGAGCGCCGGAATCTTACCGGTCCTGCTGAGGGAATTCGCGCAATACACCGCGAAACCAACGAGGACGGCAACCAAACAGATGACGACCGCGAACAGCACCTTTGCCCTGGCCGACATTCGTCCTCCGACCTGTCCGGTCGGCTTGAACAGGCGGCACCTGTCGAGAAGACGAACGCCCTCAGTTTCGTCCACACGTTCGTATCCGCCGACGTCGGAGACGACCAGCCCCACATTGAACGTCTGTTCGACGAAGACTCGTGCCCCTGCCACACAGCTCAATGCGATACCGGCCTGCCCGGGCCGGGATTGCACCACATGCACCCCCGCCGGCAGGTCCAGGCGGTAATAGGTCCCGCCCCGCAACTGACCGACCGGACGTCCATCGACCAGGACATCGCCCCCTTTGGCTTTGCCGGCGAACCGATTGCGGCGGAAAATGAAAACCGCGCTTTCCCCATCGCGGGGGCCAGTCGTCCGGGCATTCGCGGTTTCATCCTTGCCGGCACGCCCGACGCGGCGATTTCCGAAGACAACAGAGGTAACGATGAAAACGCCGACCATAATCCCGATAAATTGGGATATGGAACCGAAATAGAGAGACATTACATACCTTTATTAGAGATAACGGTGCGTTGTAGTTTTAGAACCCGACCCAAAACTCAAATCGTTAACTTTGTATTTACGATACAGCTCAGTCCATCACCTGCTTCGTACAAGCAAGGAGAATTCTTAAAAGTGGGGCCTCCGTTTTCCGTCGTACCGATACCAGGAAAACTCTTTTTGCCGCCCTCTCTGCTCTACCAGAAAAGCACACCAGTCCCAACGGGTCGAAAGTCACGAATCCGTTTAATAAAGTAATAATTAAACTCTAAAATACCTTGAAGGCATCATTTTCTATATAGAAGGTAAACGCGGCAAACAGATCATCAAGAGACGCTCCACTAATTTGCTGCTGAGCGTTGTCAATGATGTCTTCAATCGTCGCCGCATCGACTGTAACCTGCCATTCATCCGGATTCACGGTAGCCGGCAAGTCGGCTCTTCACCAGCGGGAATGTCATCGAGATCGACAAAAACGCCTTCTGTTTCAAGGGTCCAAACCTTCTTTGGCAGATAGAGCCAGCCCTCATGGCTCGTTTTCTGTAGAAGGATGTCGGCTAAGGAAATAAATTTACTCATTGCAACACCTCATTTTGCAGGTCCTACGGACGCACAGAGCCGGCCGGCCGAGACAGCCCAGGCCTTGAGCTGAACCGACCAGACGATCTCGCCATTGTCGTTGGTCAGTTCCTTCGGCGTGCCCAGATGGTCGAGGTGATAGTGATAGATCGCCGCAGGTCGGCCGGGATCGTCGCGCTTGACCTGGGCCAGCAGCACGTCGCCGTCCCACAGAAACGTCGTGCGGTGCCAGGCCGGTTCGGCGGCACCGTCATTGGCGGCGTTCGGCCAATGGGCGCTTTCCTTCCAGGTCCGGCGGCCGCCACTCCTTTACCCAATTACCGTAGCGGTCATAGTCGAATTTGTGGTCGCCATGAAACAAAAATCTCGAATTTCATTGTGATTCGGGATGCAAGCGTAGAAAGCGATCAATCTGCACAGATGCAGCTTGATCGGTTAAAACATTTGACTTTGCGTCTTTCATTACATCTAGGAAATATTTCTTTTTTTCAGCATTTTTTTCTCCATTGATGATTCTATTTAACATCCATACAGTATGGGCTGTAGGTCGCCTTTTTAGAGACTCGACAAGCCGCAGCTCATAGCCATTGCCATAGAATCGTTCGACAAAATGCACTAAAGGCCCTGGCGTACCAAAATCCCAAAGTGAGTGGTCTTCCATAAATTTCAGTATAGGATCAACAGACTCCACACCAATCGATTTTGACACCCAACCGTTCGTAATATTATCAAGCTTAACCTGAAGATCATCTTCTGAAACAATATCCGATAAATCATTTTCTATTTCAGACTCTGTCATGTTTCACATCCCACAACTTTTCGAATGTTCTATTGCGTTTCTCTCAAGCTGGTCGATCGTACTGCTTGGAGCCGCTCCCTTGTCGCGAAGTATATCAGCATTGGCGCGGATATTTTCAGATGGAGTCTGAGTGGTTGGATCGAAGACACGCTGAGCTGAATTCACCTGCTGATGGACGCCACGATCCAAGGCTATGACAGGGTTATTTTGCGACGCTGGCGTAGAAAGTCGCGTCGTTGCAAGATCATTCGCCTTCAAGTTCGCGTGCTGCCAGAGCTCATGACCCTCTAGGTTATCTCCAACAACGGACCTGTCCACGAAATCTTGGTATGTGGTTATCTCACCAGCCTGGATAGGGGCGCCAGTCAACCCCAACGGATCCACCCACGCTACCGGATTGGGCCCATAGGCGGCAATATTCGCCCCGCCAGCCAGCCGGATCGGGTCCTGCTGGATGAAGCAGCCCTCCTCCGGCGCGTAATAGCGATGCCGGTTGTAATGTAGCCCCGTCTCGGTGTCGTGATATTGGCCCTGGAAGCGGATCGGGTTGTCGATCTTGTCCACAGCCACCCGGCCGAGGCCGCCCCAGGCCTTGAGCTGAACCGACCAGACCACGTCGCCGTTGTCGTTGGTCAGCTCCTTCGGCGTGCCCAGATGGTCGAGGTGATAGTGATAGATCGCCGCCGGTCCGCCGGGATCGTCGCGCCTGACCTGGGCCAGCGGGCGGAAGCTGCCGGGTTCGTGCAGGTAAAGAGTAGCCAGCGGATCGGCCGGGCTGTCGGACTGGGCCAGAAGCACGTCGCCATTCCACAGAAACGTCGTGCGGTGCCAGGCCGGTTCGGCGGCGCCGTCGTTGGCGGCGTTCGGCCAATGCGCGCTTTCCTTCCAGGCGCGGCGACCCAAGGCGTCATAGCCGAAGCGCGTCACCCGCCGGCCGAGCCGGCTGTCCTCCGTCACCTCGGCCAGCCGGTTGTCGGCGTCGTAGCGGTAGTCGAGGGTCACGGCGCCGCCCGCCGCCCGCCACTCCTTCACCCGGTTGCCGTAGCGGTCGTAGTCGAATTTGCGGTCGCCATGCACCAGCAGCCGGTCGCCCGTCGCCACGCCGCCCCAGAACGCCGCATCCGGGCCGGAGGCCAGGATGTTGCCGGCCGGATCGACCACGAAGGTCTCCGGCTGCGTCCCCTCGACCGACAGCAAACGGTCGCAGGCGTCGTACCGGTACTGCGTCGCCCCCCAGCGGGCGTCGGCGATCTCCGTCAGCGCATCGGCGGCGTCATAGCTGTAGCTGCGAACGAAGACCGCCTCGCCGCCGGCCCGGCGCCGGCCTTCCTGGCGGATCAGGCGGCCCTCGGGATCGAACGCCTGGACTTGCCGGACCGAACCGGCCAGACGTTCGACCTCGCGGCCCGCCTGATCCCGGTCGAAGCGGGCGATTGCCATGCCGTCCAGCCCCACCGCCGCCGCCAGATCGTCCTCGCCCCAGGCCACATCGATCTTGCGGCCATCGGGCAGCAGGGTCTCGATCCGCCGACCACGGGCGTCATAACTGTGACGCAGCACTTGGGCGTCCTGACGTTCCGTCAGCCGGCGGCCGGCGGCGTCGTATGTGACGTCCACCCGCCGGGCGCCGGACACCGCCTCGACCAACCGGCCGGCGGCGTCCCAGGCGAAACGCTCCGTCTTGCCGTCGGCAAAACGGGTTTCAAGCAGCCGGCCCAGCCGGTCGCGGCGATAAAGCGTCGAGCGGTCGACATCTTGCTGCTCGACCAAATGGCCGCCGGCATCGTAACGATAGGCGATCTCCCGCCCGTCGAACCCGCTTTCCCGGGTCAAGCGGCCGAGAGTGTCGTAGTCGAGGCCGTAGCGCTCGCCCTTCGAATTCTCGAGCCCCGTTAGATTCAATTCGCCGTCATAGGCATAGCGGAAGCTTTCGCCGTCCGCCGCCACCCGCTCGACCGGCACCGGCAGTCCGTCATAGCGCCAGCGGGTCTCACGGCCCAAGGGATCGCGATGCCGGGTGACGCGGTTCTCCGGGTCGTAGTCAAGGGCGACGGTCCCGCCGTCCGGCCGCTGGATCTCGACGAGATTGCCGCAAGAGTCGTGCCGCAACCGCAAGGCGGCATCGTCGCCCCGGCGCAGCGCCACCACCCGTCCCAGCCGGTCATGCCGGTAGCGCTGCCGCGCGCCGCGCGCCGTAGCGATCTCGGCCAAATCGCCGGTCGGCGTCCAGACGAAGCGCCGCCACAGCCCGACGCCATCATGAATGGCCAGCGGCAAGCCCGCCGTATCGCGGGTGTAGCGCCGCTCCCGCCCGGTGGGATCCAGGTAGCGTGTGAGATTGCCGCGCGCGTCGCGGAAAAAGCGGTGCTCGGCGCCGTCCGGCGTAACGACGCGGCCCGGATGGGCCTGGCCGATCCCGGCGAGATTGCCCAGCGGGTAGTCGATCCGCAGCGTGCCGCCGGCCGCGTCGGTGCGTCGGATCAGGCGCCCCAGACCGTCGTAACCGAAGGCTGAAACCGCGCCATCCGCAGCGGTCTCCCGCAGGAGCTTGCAGTGATCGTCGAATTGCCGCTCCGTCGTCTGCCCCAGCGGATCGATCGTCTCCACCACCAGCCCCTGGCGATCGTAGCGATAGCGCCAGACGCCGCCGTCACCTCGCGTCGCCACCGTCACCTGCGCCTCGGGGTCGTAGGCCAGACGGACGCGGTAGAGATCGCCGTCGCCCCAGCTCTCGACGCAGCGGGCCGCCGGGCCCAGCGCCGGATCGTTCCACACGAAATGGAAGACAAGACCGCCCGGCCGCGTCTCCCGCGTCAGGAGGTGGCGGTCGTAGCGATAATCGAATCCGTGACCACGGGCATCGCGCGAGGCGGCGAGATCGCCCGCCGCGTCATAAGCGTAGGACACGAGGCGCAGCGTCTTGCCGTCGTCCTCGGGATGCGGCGCGTCGATGCCGGTGATCCGGCCGGACGCATCCCGTTCGACGGTCAACCGCCGGCCGGCACTGTCGTCGATGGCGAGAATCCCGCCATCGGGGTCACGCGCGAAGGCGATGGCATTGCCATTGGCGTCGGCGATGCGGGCCAACCGCCGGAGGCCGCGGTGGTTGGCCGCGCCGAACAGATAGGAAACCCCGGCCAGATCGCGCAGCCAATAGGTCCGGCCATCGGTCTCGAGAATCAGCCGTTCCGTCCGGTTGAAGCTCGGGTCCTCGGGCAGCGGCGGCGCGAAGAACGCCACCCGGCCCTGGTTCAGGCGGGCAACGAAAACGCCGTCGCTCTCGATCCAGCGCAGCGCCCAGTCATAGCCATGATGCCAGCCGTGGCCGAGTTCTCCTTCGAGGGGCGAACGCGAGGTCCAGAAGCGCGACCACACCAGCGGCAACGGTCCGGGAAGCTGAAAATCCGTATGCTCGCTGAACACCTCGCCGGTGGCGACATCGATCGGATGGCCCTCGGAGGTACAGAGCTCCTTGTCGGCGGCGACGACCCCCTCGCCTTCCTTGGCCAGCGCCTCGGCGGCCTCCTTGCCGGCCACTTCCTCGGTTTCCTTGGCGGCCAGCTTGGCCGCCAGCATCGCCTCGCCGATGCCGCAGGCCAGTTGCAGCGCCATGCCGGCATAGCTGACCACCTCCGCCCAGAAGCGCAGGCTGTCCGGCACCTCATCCTCGATCGCCAGACGCTGCAGCGGCGGCCCGCCGATGATCACGTTGGGCGAACCCTCGGCGATGACTCCGCTGCAGTCCAGGCGGTCGCTTTTGCGAGCGGCGTTGTATTGGTTGATGTAGACGGTCTTGCTGCCTTCCGCCACTTTCCGCGGATCGCCGCCGTCCTTCGAACAGGAGGCGTTGCTGTCGACCGCATAGGCCGCCGGCTTGCCATTGATCAGGACGTTGGCCGATCCCTGTACGATCTTGCCCGTCGTACTGCCGGAAAGTTTGCCGATCATGCTGCCGACTTCGGCGGCCAGACTGGTGAAGCCGAGAACGCCGCCGGCGGCCGCCGCGATGGCCAGCGCCCCGCCGCCGGTGAAAAAAACAACGGCGGCAACGGCCAGAGCCGCCCCGATGCACAACGCCCCGCCGATCAGAAAGCCGGCGAGCTTGTTGGTGTGATGGATCGGATCACCGAGACGCGCTGCCGCGAAAGCCGCTTCCAATTCAGGTCATCCTTACCGTTTTATCCAGCCACCGGCTCGGGCGGCGCCCAGCCGAAGCTGTTCAGCATGTCGAGGAATTTCGCGTCGACGGCTGGAAATTCCTGGGTCCGGGCGGTGTTGACGATGGTGATCGAACGGCCGTCCGGCAGCAGGCTGTAGATCTGGCGCTGTTTGATCGCGCCGGTGCCGCTATCCCACTGGAACAGCAGTTCGACCGCCGGCCGGCCGGCGAGCATGACGTCGCGCCGGGTCTCCAGATGGAATTTCTGTGCCCGCGCCATCAAATCCTTGAGCTGCCGGTTGACATAGATGCCCAGGGTTTCCTCAACCCGCGGCCGGTCATAGGCGACCATGACATTGGGCACGATCTGCTTGCCCGGACCGGGCGGCGCCGACCAGGCGACCATGCTGCGATCAACCCAGTCTTCCGGCACATGAAACGAAAAATCCTTGTTTTGGCATACTTGCGGCATGAAAGGTTGTTCCTGAAAAGCCGACCACGAGCGGGATGGAACGATCGGGCAGAAGGTTGTCCGAATACCGGTGATGCTTCGAGACGCCGCCTTTGGCGGCTCGTCAGCATGAGAAAACTCAACACGTTGCCTCATCCTGAGGAGGCGCGAAGCGCTGTCTCGAAGGATGTTCTCGCGATTTTGCCCGGGGTTATGCCCCAGTTACAATCATTGGTCGGCAACTCAGACCGTGAGGAGTTGCGATGGCTCCGTTTTCCTGTCTGTTGTCCGCGCTTGAGGACGTTTATTGGTCTCGCCATGTCGGTGCATCACCAACCGCCAGGGGGCGCCGAAACCGGGTAAATGCGTTCCACCCCATTGCCCCCGAACTCAATACGCAGCAGATCCGTATGCGACACCATGCCGTCATTTTTTTTGGCTTCATCTAATTTGTAGTCGTAATCTAATATTTCCGGATCAAAAGATGCCAAATCTTCCCCCTGCTCTTTTGCTCTTCCGCAATATCTGTTCATCACGATCTTGTCGTCGCGAAGCACCGTCAGACCAGCGTCATGCGGGCACCTCCCGCCAATACATTCCGTCACCAAATATTGGACATTACCCCGGTAAAACCAGACGCTTGTGACATCGGCCCGCGGGGCGGCCGGCTCGCGGTCACCCAGGAAGCGATTGCCATTGTCGGGGGTGGCGAGATATTCGTTCTCGACATGGTCTTTCGTGCCATAACGGTAGGCCAGCGCCGTTATGTTGCCGGACTTCCCGCTTGAACATAGCGAAACGGTTTTCTTGCCGAGCGGACAGGAAAAGAAGACGCTTTCGTCCGGGTGGCACAGGGTGGCCGCTGCCGGGTTGGTTTGCTGTTCCTCGGACGCCTCCCCCTTCAACACTGAAAGGGTCTGGCGAAACCGTTGGTAATGATCGTCGGCATAGGCGGCTCTACCGGCCGCAAAAGCGGCAATCAGTACCGCCGGAAGGATAAACTTAACGCAACGCATTGAGGGCCACCCTGAAATGGTTCCGACGCCGGTTGAACCTCGCCATGTTGACGCATCACCAACCGTCAGTGCTCTGGAACCGGGTATATGCGTTCAACCTGATTGTTCTCGCCATTGACAACAAGGAGCAGATCCGTATGCGACAGCACACCGTTGTCGCCCCTTTTCGCTTTGGCGTCGTCAAGAGTATCGTTGTAGTCTAATATTTTTAGGCTGAAAAATGCCATATCCCCCCCAGGCTTTTCTTCCCCATCGCAATATCTGTTCGTCACTATTTTGTTGTCGCGAAGCACCGTCAGGCCAGCATCATGCGAGCAGTCGCCAGTACATTGCGTCACAAGATATCTGACATTTCCCTGGTTAAACCAGACGCTTGTGACTTCGACCCCCCGGGCGGCTGGCTCGCGGTCCGCCAGGAAACGATTGCCATTATCGGGAATGGCGACATATTCGTTCTCGACATGGTCTTTCATGCCATAGCGGTAGGTCAGCGCCGTTATCTTGTCGGGCTTCCCGCTTGAACATAGCGAAACGGTTTTCTTGCCGAGCGGACAGGAAAAGAAGACGCTTTCGTCCGGGTGGCACAGGGTGGCCGCCTCCCGTCCACCGGCAACTGCGGCGTTGCCGGTCGCAAGCGTGGCGGTCACTATCGCCGGAAGAATAAACTTAACGCAACGCATTGAGGGCCACCCTGAAATGTTCCCGGCGCTTGACATAGCTGTCGGTGTGCAGATTGATAATCTTCGTAATGCTATCGACATTGGTGGGTCTGTCGCCTTGATCGGCGAGCCGCGCCAAGCCATGCAAGCCCCAAAACGAAATGGCGGAACGCACGTCATGGGGGAATTGCATCATCAGGTCCGGATTGTTTTCAAAATCGACGCCACCGTCGCCGTAAAGCGCGCGGTACCTCTGGGTGATCCTGGCGTAATTGTAGCGCCCCGTCACCTGGAAGAGCCCCCGGCCGCGATAACGCCATCCGTCACCGACATTGGTGTTGCCAAGGTCGCGATCGGGACCATAGATCTTGTTAGCGATCGCCTCCTCATTGGCTGGGCGCGATATTTTTTTGGTCTTCGGGTCCCTCTCGTAGCCATCCGCCTGGGATTCTCCAGGATGGTTCTTATAGTAGCTTTTGGTATCCAGTGCCGCTTTGTTGTATCTCAAGCTCTCTTCCTTCGCTTTGAGCGCAGGGCCGCCTTCCTCGCGAACCTGGGCGAGGAAATGGGCCATCCGCAGAATGGTGTTGAGCTGGTATTTCGCCAGATCCCGGTTCAATTCGCCCGCCAGCCGTCGCAAATAATCGAGATGGGCCCTTTCGAATATTTTCTTTAACTGTTCCGCGGTGATCGCGACGAATGGCGACCTTGGGGCCGGCAAGATGAGGAGCGAATTGTCTTCGATCTTGCGAGCGACGAAATCGATCACGTCGCTATCCGACATCATAAAAGGCCGGCACGAATCGGCGCACAGCGACCGCAACCCGGACATCGCAAACACGTCATCTTTGGCGGGCATGAGCGCCTCCACGACAAAGTAACGGTCAAAAAAGTTGTGCGAGCACACGCCAAAATAAGAATGCCCGCCAAACTTTGGCTGCCGTCGAACCACGACGTACCCGGAGGGCAGCATGACCTCGTCATTCCACATGACGTCTTCTCCACGGACAACCACACCCGCCAGCCGTGCCGGCGGCAAAAATCAGGACCGGCGATGTCACGAACGGTATTCGCCAATCATCAGTGAGGGCTCGCGTCATTCAACCACAGGCTCGGGCGGCACCGGCCAGGCGGCCATGCTGCGGCCGCCCCATTCCTCGGGCACGTGAAACGAAAAGTCCTTGTTCTGGCATATTTGCGGCATGGAAAGCTGTTCCTGAAACGACGAGGCCGGAAGGCCGACGAGTTCATTCGAGCTGGCTGGCAAGGGTCGGGACAAAAGATTGCGCCGCGGCGCCCGCGCCACTGGCGGGCAAGGGAGATGCCGGCACCGATGGAGCCGATGGCGCGGCCGGAACGGCGGCGGAACTGGCCGCGTCCCCCGGCGACGGAATGTCGGGAACGGACGCGGCCCAATCGCCCGATGGGCTGGCCGATGACGGAAGAAGAGAGGCGGCGGCGGACGACGCGGACGTCGAGGACCCGGCGCTTGCCGCCGCCCCCTCGCCGCCGCCGCCCAGCGCTTGCACCGCGGATGATGCGAGCGAGGAAAGACTGTCGGCCGAGGCCGGATCGGACGCCTGTGCACCCACGGCCGGTGTCGCCAGGGCGGTCGGCGTGTAAGGCTGGATGCCGAGACTGGCGCCGATGGCGCCCGGCTCTATCAGGCTGGACAGAAGGGGCATGGATATCTCCGTTTCAGCTCGGGTTGAGCCAGATGGTCTGGCCGTTCACGGTGACGCCGCTCTTGTCCATCTTGATGGTGCTGCCGCTGCAGACGAACTCGATGCTGTCCTCGGTGACTTGAATCGTGCTGTCGCCGACTTTGATCGCCGCCAGGGCGCCGGCGGCGATGACCTTGTTCTGGCCGATCTGCTCGAAGCTGTTGTTCTGGACTACCATCGACAGGTCTTTTTGCGAATGGAACGCCATTTCCTCGGCGCCGGCCTTGTCCTCCATGGTGAACAGATTGAATCCGCCACCCCCCGGAGAACTGGCGGACCGCATGGTGGTCCTGGTCGCCTCTCCCGGCAGGTCGAGCGGCGGCATGGTAGACGCGTTTGGCACCACGCCGACCACCAGCGGGCGATCCGGATTGCCCTCGAGAAAGGTCACCAGAACCTCCATGCCAACGCGCGGGATCACCTGAGCGCCGAAACCACCGCCGCCCCAGCTCTGGGCGACGCGCATCCAGCAGGAGCTTCGCTCGTCCGATCCGCCCCGGCGATCCCAATGGAACTGAACCTTCACCCGTCCATAGGCGTCAGTATAGATCTCCTGGCCCTCCGGTCCGACCACCATGGCGGTCTGCGAACCGGCGATCACCGGTCTCTCCGTCACACGGCGCGGCACGTAAGGCGTCGCCGCCGGCAGGCAGAGCAAACTGTTGTCGTAACCGGTGGTGCCGCCAGCGCTCTCATAGCTCATGTCGGCAGCAGAATGAGAGATCGACAACACCACATAGTCACCGTTTTCAGACTCCACCGGATGACCGGTCAGTTGGAAACGGCCACAGGGAGCGAGCGAGCGGCAATCGCCGGCAGCCGAGATCATCTCCCGCTCGACCTCTTCGGCCTGCATGGCGAGCTTCGCCCGCCGCTCGCCGCCGGCTGCGTCGCCGTGCAGGCCGGGGTAATCGAAACGCTCATGCAGGGGATGCTGCTGATAGGTCGAAAGGGTTGGGGTGCGCTGCTCCAAAGGCAGGCTGCTGGTCTGGTAATTGTAGTCCTTCAACGCCCAGGCCGTCGCCTGATAGGCGTGGCGGCGATGCCATTCGGTGATGTGATTGGTGTCCGCCGAGCCGGCGCTGAATGGGATGCTTGGCTCCTCGTCCTTGGCCTGGTAGGCCGAGACCTGGCTGCCGACCACCATCGTATGCTTACCAACCTCGTGCTGAAAATAATAGTAGAGTCCATCCTCTTCCAGGAGACGGGAGACGAAATCAAAATCGGTCTCCCGGTACTGCACGCAATAGTCACGCGAGACGACGGTGCCGGCCCGCGAGAAATCGAAATCGCGATAGCCGTGTTCGGTGAAAATCTCCGAAAGGATGTCGAGCGTCGTCTTGCCCTGGAAGATGCGGCAATCGCTGGTGCGGGTGAGGAACCACAGCCACGGCACGATCCGCAAGCTATAATGCCGCTGCCCACCGGCGGCGGCATGACCGGCATCGATCGCCGCGACGATGCCGCTGAACGGACGGTAGAGTCCGTCTTGCAATCTGAGTTGCACCGTGACCTTCTGGGCAATCAGGCTGCTGGGATCGAGGTCGTCGTCAAGGGACCGCACGGTGGCGGAAAAGCCGAACGGCTTGGATATTTCCTCCGCACCCTCGAACACTTCCAAAAGAAGCCGGTCAGGCCCCAGAGGCGTCGAGATCGACAGAATGCGCTGATCTTGAGTAAAGCCGTCCATTCATTTCCTCACAAATCTCGCGCCCAGGGCATGAAAAACGTCATAATTCCGCCGAGTTGCGTTACTCGCCCCACCATTTGACGCCATCCACCGATTCCCGGGCGCGCCCCATCTCCGCCACGCGCTCCCTTCGGATGTTCCCTGTGGATCGGTAGTAAAATAATCTCAATAACTAATACAGAACAAAACAACATATACGATTCTATATAAACAATTTTCCACGCATAGAACACCGTCATACATTGATCTATTATCTATAATTAAGACATTATTCAATCTATATTTATCGTAGTTTATTGTCTTTGTCAGTTCGTGTAAGAATCACGACGCACGGCACACGAAACGCCCTGGTAGAGGATTTCGTCATACTCACTTTGAGGAGTGGCGCCGACGATTTGAACCCGTACGGCAAGATAGTCGCGGCAGCTTGAAAGCGTGACGGATCGCACTCCCGTTTCGGTCACATCACGCGTCACGATCCCCCCACTCATCTAAAACGTCTCACTACCCAAGCGGGCAATCACACCGACAGGCCACACTGAAAACACGAACGGCTTGGATATCGCTTCCACGCCACAAAAGGTTTCTCAAAAGCAGCCGACCCGGGCCGAGGCGCCTGCCGACCGATAGCATGCGTCGATCCTGAATGGGGTTTGGCGGCAAATTTGGGCATCGGGATGCGATCACCTTACGTGAGTTAGTAAAAATGTATGTGACAACAGAAGTCAAGTGGACAGTTTGCATAAATAAAATTGTCACATACGCTCATAAGTAATACATAGATATATCCTGTGACATTATAGTGATAATATAATAATAAACGTGTGACTCTACCTGTAATAGCGCTATTTTGATCGGAATTAAACCAGCTCGACGATCCATCCCCTCCAGAACCAGATCGTCGTTATAGGGCGGCCTGACAGAGTCATCTTCAAGCACGGAGAGATCCGCCGTCCCCCGCCGCCATTCGGGCGAAAGCGAAACTGACGATGGCCAAAACTGTCGAGACCATATCACTAGGCAAAAAATTCCTACCCATGTCAAGAAGACAAACATATCAGTGTAACTGTATTGCTATACCTGTGATAATTTTATAATAATTAAGTAATATTTCTGTTATTTTCTGTTTATATCATCACAATGACTTTAATTATCGATCAATACGTTAGATATATACACAAAACTTTCCCTTGACTGGTAGATCATAACATTTTTATGTTTGGCGAAACGCACAGGTAACGGCGGATCTCTATCTCCTGGCCGGTGTCATAGCTAATAATGACGTCATATTGGTTCAATGCATTAAATTGTGAACCAACCGGCTCTTGTTGGACCAGTAAACGATTGATGCATTGAAAAAGTGTATCAATAACACACGATGGATCATGCCTTTTGCTGATCTATCGCGTATGGATTCTTTTGAGTCTTACGAGGATACTATGGCCATAGTCTTACGTGTTTTGGATTCCGGCGCATGCTCCTTTACAGAAGGTGAAACCAGGATTTGCGACGGTGCCAACTTCACGATCGGCCGCGGCGAGGAAAATGATTGGGTGGTGAACGACCCGCAGCGTCATCTGTCAAAGCAGCATTGCCGGATCGAATTGCGCGGCGACACCTATTACATCGTCGACACCAGCACCAACGGCGTCTTCATCGGCGGCGCAGCGAAACCGCTGGGCCGCGGCAATGCTCAGGCATTGCAGGACGGCGACGAGATCAATCTCGGTCCCTGCTGCCTGCGCCTGGAAATCGGCAAAGCCGATACGCCGACCTTTGACGACGTCCAGGCGCCGATAGACCAGATGCCGATGGATGAGACGCCGATGGCTCAAATGTCGGGGCAACGGGCCAGCGGTACCGGGATGGCCGACCAGACGACGGAATCGGCGACACCGGTATCGCGAATATTGTCCGGTAATACCGTCCTTGAGCTGCCGCTTGCCGCCATGCTGGCCGAACGGCGCGGCGCGATTGCCGAACCGGCCTTCGGGGGCAAGGGCCCCCGCCCGGCCTTTGGCAGGGATCCCATCGAGATCGAAACCAATTCCCCGGCGACCAGCGCCTCTTTCGCACTGCCGTCCGTGGCGCACTCGACCATTCCGACCGATTGGGACAGGCGGGAGGCGAACAGCTTCGGCGTCGCCGACGGCGCCATCGAGGAGGCCCAGGTTCCCCTCCCATCGCCGCCGCACGAGCCCGCCGCCGAAATGCCTGCGCAGCCTGCCGACGACCTGCTGAGCTGCTTCCTTCGCGGCGCCGGCCTGCCGCCCGATGCCATCGAGACGGCCGACGCCGCTGCCATGATGGAGAAACTCGGCCTCGCTTTCCGCGAGGCGGTCGGTGGACTGCGCGAGTTGCTGGAACTCCGGGCATTCCTCAAATCCGAATTCCGCATCGAGCACACCTTGTTGCGCGCCAAGGAAAACAACCCGATGAAATTTTCCGCCAATCTCGACGGCACGCTGTCGGTGCTGCTCGGCCGCCGCGTGCCGGGATTCATGGGAGCGCCGGAGGCAATCCGCGAAAGCATGCGCGACGTGAAGGCCCACGAGGTCGCCCTGATCGCCGGAATGAAAGCGGTCGTCGGCGATGTCCTGGAACAGCTTTCGCCCGAAGTGGTCAAATCCTCGGTCGGCACAACCGTCCTGCCGCAGATCTACAAGGCCCGCTGCTGGGAAAAGTACGAGCAGATCCACCAAAGACTATCCGGCGATCAGGCATCCGGACCGCCACTCGGCAGTCAATTTTCTGAAGCCTATTCCAAACAATTCAGAAATATGTGAGCCGAAACCAGTCGAATGGGGGAGATATCAT
This sequence comes from Telmatospirillum sp., assembly GCA_031291415.1. GTDB lineage: Bacteria > Pseudomonadota > Alphaproteobacteria > Rhodospirillales > Magnetospirillaceae > Telmatospirillum. Next base: position 37,571 of record JARLJB010000015.1, on the reverse strand, counting down.
GATTTTATACTCGAAAACCGTGGGAATATTATTGACTCTTTCCGTTTGCGGCCTTGTTACCGGCTGCAGCCTGGGTCGCGATGACGACGGCCCGCATCATCAGGCCATCCCCGTCTCGCTCAGCGCCGCCGCCAACGTCAATCCCTACCCGGACGGCCAACCGGCCCCGATCGTCACGCGCGTCTACCAGCTTGCCGCCAAGGACAAGTTCGTGGTCGCCGATCCGATGCAACTCATCTTGCATGACGCCCAGACCCTTGGGGACGACGAGATCGGCCGCGACGAATTCATCCTGCAGCCGGGCGACAAGCATCAGATGACCATCCCGGCCAACGACAAGGTTCATTTCGTCGGCGTCGTCGCCGCCTACCGGGCGATCGACAAGGATGACTGGCGCGAATTCGTCGTAGTGCCCGACGACAAGGGCATCTCGCTCGACGTCACGATCGGCGCCACCGGGCTTCAAGTCACCAACAGCGCGGCACGGTAAGGAGGGGACGAAGGCCATGATGCCCACCAACCGCGTCGTCTGGACCGAAGGAATGTTTCTCCGGGTCCAGCATTTCCAACAGGCCGATCGCCATGTCGAGCAGTTGCTGAGGGCTCGCACCGAACATCTCGCCCCTTTCGCCTGGGGACTGAGCGAGCTCACCATCAACCGCGAGCTGCTCGGCACCGGCAAATTCGCCCTCACCTCCTGCCGCGGCGTGCTGCCGGATGGAACTCCGTTCTCGATTCCGGACGAGGCGGATCACCCGCCGCCGCTGGAACTGTTCGATACGACCAAGAACTGCCTCATCTATCTGATCTTGCCCGTGCGGCAGCCGGGCGGCGCCGAGATCGGCCTGGCCAACAGCGAGGACGCCGTCACCCGCTTCGTGCCGGCCAGCTATCAGGCCGACGACGCCAATTTCGGCAGTGGCGTCACGGCGTCCATCGACGTCGGCCGGCTGCGCCTTCGTCTCGCCCCGGAAACCCAACCGCTCGCCGGATATGAGAAGATCGCCCTGGCCCGCGTCGTCGAAGTCCGGGCCGACCGGGCGATCATTCTGGACGACCAGTTCATCGCGCCGGCTCTCAGTGTCGCCGCGCAAGGTCCGCTTTTCGCCTTCCTGGTTGAACTGCAGGCATTGATCCAGCATCGGGCGGAAGCCCTGGCCGGCCGGCTCTCCGACCCCAGCGCCAAGGGAGCGGCCGAAATTGCCGATTTCCTGCTGCTGAAGACGGTCAACCGTTACGAGCCGTTGTTGCGCCATTACTTCGCCACCGCGCCGATGCTGCATCCGGAACGCTTCTACCGGCTCTGCGTCGAGATCGCCGGCGAACTGGCGACCTTCACCACCGAGGCCAAGCGCGCGGCGGTCTTTCCGGATTACCGGCACGAGGATCTGCAGGCCACCTTCCGGCCACTCTTCAGCGATCTCAGAGCCTCGCTTTCCGCCGTCCTCGAACAGAGCGCCGTCGCCGTGCCGCTACAGGATCGCCGACACGGAATCAAGGTCGGCGTCATCGCCGACCGCGCCCTGCTGTTCGACGCCTGCTTTGTGCTGGCGGTGACCGCCGACATGCCGGTCGAGCATCTGCGGCGGGTCTTCCCCAACCAGGTCAAGATCGGCCCCGTGGAGCAAATCGCCCAGCTCGTCAACGTGGCCCTTCCGGGCATCGCCGTCCGGCCGCTGCCCGTCGCGCCGCGCCAGCTCCCCTATCGCAGCGGACAGGTCTATTTCGAGCTCGACCGCAGCAGTCCGCATTTCAAGCAACTGCAGAAATCCGGCGGTATCGCCATCCATCTGGCGGGTGATTTCGCCCAGATCGCGATGGAACTCTGGGCCATCAAGGGCTGAACCGATGAATTCCTACCCAAGCAGTTACGGCCAACCCGCCTACGAGCCGACCATCCTCAAGCCGACACCGGGCGGGCGCCGTCCGGCGGTGACGGCGCCGGTCATGCCGCCGCCGTCCGACTATCGCGCCGAAGATGGTCTCGACATGACGCTGGGCGGTCTCAATCCGCTGGTCGCCGCCGCCGGACCGATCCTCGGCCTGGTGCGCCGGCTGCGGATGTCCGCCGGCCAGAGCAATGTCGAAGGATTGCGCGAACGCGTCATCAGCGAGATCAAGACCTTCGAGAAGCGCGCCCATGGCACCGAGGTGCCAAGTGAGTCGGCGCGCGCCGCGCATTACGCGCTGTGCGCCATGGTCGACGACATCGTGCTGAACACGCCCTGGGGCGGCAACAGCGGCTGGGCGCGCAACAGCATGGTCAGCACCTTCCACATGGATGTGAGCGGTGGCGAACGCTTCTTCGATCTGCTGAATCATCTGCTGCAGGATCCGGCGGCCAACGGCCAGGTGCTGGAGCTGATGTATCTTTGCCTCTCGCTCGGGTTCGAAGGCCGGCTGCGCGTCCTGCCGCAAGGCGCGCTCGAGCATGCGCGCATCCGCGACAGTCTTTATCGTGTCCTGGCCCAGCGGCGAGGCGACGTCGAGCGCGATCTGTCGCTGCATTGGCAGGGCGTGGCGGCGCCCTACAGGCCCTTGCGCCCCGGCATCGAGTTCTGGACGGTGATGGCGGCCACCCTGATCGTCGTCACGCTGATGGCAACCGGCTTCAGCTTTGCCCTCAACGCCGGTTCCGACACCATTCTGTCAAAGCTCGCGCACCTGCCGCCGGCGGGCGAGCCCGGCATCAGGAACGCCGCGCCGACGCAGCCGACCGCGACCGTTGCCAACGGCCTCAACCAACTGCGGGCGTTCCTCGCGCCGGAAATCGCCCAGGGTCTGGTCTCCGTGCTGGCGGAAGGATCGGATACGGTCGTGCGCATCCGCAACGCCGGCATGTTCGATTCCGGCAGCGCCTCGGTCGACACGCCCTATGTGGCGCTGCTCCGCCGGATCGGCGATGGGTTGAGCACCCTGCCGGGCACGGTGCTGATCACCGGCCACACGGACAATATCCCGATCCGGACCATCCGCTTCCCGTCGAACTGGCACCTGTCGCAGGCAAGAGCCGATGCCGTCGGCGCCATCATCGCCGGCCGTCTTGCCAATAACGCCGGGGCCAATGACGCCGGGGCCAACAACGCGGGGACGAACAAACCGGGAGCCGACATATCGCGGATTACCACCGAGGGCATGGCCGACACCCGGCCTATCGCCTCCAACGACACGCTCGAGGGCCGTGAAGCAAACCGGCGGATCGACGTTGTCCTCACCAATCGCACCAAGGCGCCGACCCCATGATCGCAACCATCCAACCCCTCATTCTGCCGTTGTTCCGCACGTTGCGCGCCCGCTGGACATGGTCGCTGATCTGGGCGGTCGGCCTCGCCCTGACCGTTTGGTTCTTCGGCGCGCTGGTCGCCATCGGACAGCATCGTCCGCTGGAATCCGATTTTGCCCGCTTCGTCACCTGCGTCGCGATCTTCGCCATCTGGGCGGCTCTCAATCTGCAGATCAATCTTCGGGCGCATCAGACCAACCGTGACATGATCAACGACCTCACCGGACCTGGCGACGAGGAAAAGCAGCACAGCATCGATACCGCCTCGGCCGAGGAACTGCGGCAACTGCGCGAAAGACTGCAGGAGGCCCTTCTGCTGCTGCGCAAGAAGGCGGGGTTCAGGACCGCCCGCGGCTATCTCTATCAGCTGCCCTGGTACATCATGATCGGCCCGCCGGGTTCCGGCAAAAGTTCGGCGCTGCAGACCTCCGGCCTGACCTTTCCGCTTTCCAACGCCATGGGACGCGACCCGCTGAAAGGCGTCGGAGGCACGCGCAACTGCGACTGGTGGTTCACCGACGAAGCGATCCTGCTCGATACCGCCGGCCGCTACACGACCCAGGACAGCGATCCGCATCACGACCAGACGGCGTGGCTGGGCTTCCTCGACCTTCTGAAGACCTACCGGCCGCGTCAGCCGGTCAACGGCGCGATCGTGGTGATCAGTCTTGCCGACCTGATGGTGCCGGACCCCACCGAGCGCCTGTCCCATGCCCGGGCGATCCGCCAGCGCCTGAACGAGCTTTATGACCGCTTCGGCATCCGCTTTCCGGTCTATATGCTGTTCACCAAGGTCGATCTGGTGCCCGGTTTCGTCGAATTCTTCGAGAAACTCGGCCGCTCCGAACGTGAACAGGTCTGGGGCGTGACCTACCCGCTTGAGGACGGCGTCGCACCGGAGGCCGGTGTGGTCGGCCGCTTCCCGGCGGAACTCGACGGGCTGGTCGTCCGCCTGAACGAGCAATTGCTGGAACGCGTCCAGCAGGAAGCCGATATCGAACGCCGCAGCCTGGTCTACGGTTTCCCAAACCAGGTGGCCGGCCTTGCCGACGCCACCCAGGAAGTCTTGAGCGAGATTTTCCGCGCCACACCCTATGAACCTTCGCCGCTGCTGCGCGGCACCTATTTCTCGAGCAGCGTGCAGGTCGGCGCCCCCATCGATCGGACCATGGCGGCAATCACCGCGGCCTTCGGCCTCGATCCGGTGCGCCTGCCGGCCAACAACCGCCAGGGCCGCAGCTATTTTCTGACCCGACTGTTCCACGATGTGATCTTCGCCGAAGCCGCCGTGGTCAGTCTCAATCCGCGTATCGAGCAGCGCCGGAGGCGCATTCGCGTCGCCACCTATGCCACGGCCGCCATTATTCTGGCGGTCCTGGCCTATGCCTGGACCAGCGGCTACAACGCCAACGAACGGCAGGTCGCCCACATCGACGCCGAGCTCGACGCCTATGGCAAGGCGATAGCCGGCATTTCCGAGACCGATGTCGCCGAAGACGACCTGTCGCGCGTCTTGCCGCCACTCAACATCCTGCGGGCGCTGCCGACCGGTTTGCACAATACCGAAGGCGCCACCGGCCACTGGCTGACCTTCGGCCTTTACCAAGGCCACAAGCTGCTGTCGATCCGTGAGATGGTCTATCGCCGGGCCCTCAACGGTCTGCTGCTGCCGAGGCTTCTCGTGCATCTCCAGAACCAGATCCGCGCGCATCAAGCCGATGACGACTACGTCACCGCCGCCCTCAAGGTCTATCTGATCCTGGGCGGGCGCGGACCGATGGATGCGGAGGCCGTGCGGCGCTGGATGATCGCCGATTGGGCCACGGCGTGGCCGGGCGACGAGTACCGGACGCGGCGCGAGGATCTCGCACACCATCTGGACGCGCTTCTCTCCGGCCCGATGGCGGATATTCCGCTCGATGCCAACCTCATCGCCCAATCGCGCCGCACGCTGGAGAAGCTGACGCCGGCGGCGCGGATCTACGCCTTGGCCCGCGAGCGCGAGGCCGCCAACCAGTCGCCGCAATGGCGGCCGGTCGACCATGCCGGCGCCACCGCCGATCGCGTTTTCACGCGCGGCTCGGGCAAGCCGCTGACCGATGGCATTCCCGGCCTTTACACTTATCAGGGCTTTTACGTGTCCTTCCTGCCCTCGCTTGCCGCCGTCATCGCCGACGTCCAAAACGAGAGCTGGGTCCGCGGCGACAAGGCGACGGGCACCCGTCCGTCCGACAGCCTGCGCAACGACGTGCTGCAGCTCTATTTCGCCGACTACACGGCGTTTTGGGACGGCATGCTGAACGATCTGCGCGTCGTGCCGCTGGGCGACATGCAACAGACCATTGCCTTCCTGAACCTGGTTTCCAGCCCGGATATGCCGCTCCTCAAGCTGTTGAGAGGCATCGCCGCCGAAACCCAGATCGGCACGCCACCCGCCGGCCTGTCCGAGACTCCGCCCGGCGCCGCGGCGGTAACCCAGCACTTCCAGCCGATCGCCGATCTGGTGACGCCGGCCAACGGCGCGCCGGCCCGGATCGACGACCTGATCCGCACCATGGGCCTGGCCTATCAGGAGATGAGAAGCGTTGCCAGCGCACCGGCGGGCGGCCAGGCGATCCTCTTGAAGCGAACCTCGGAAGGCGTCGGCACCGATCCGGTACAGCAGTTGGCCAGCGAGGCGCCGCAGCTTCCGCCGCCGGTCTCGGTTTGGATCGCCGCCGTCGCCAACAGTGTCTCCGGCGTCTCGGTCAGCGGCGCCCGCGCCCAGCTTTCCGACATCTGGGGAGGCTCGGCCGGCAACGTCTGCGCCCGGGCGGTCAACGGCCGCTACCCCTTCACCAAGAACAGCACCCGCGAGGTGTCGGTCGGCGACTTCGCCCGGCTGTTCGCTCCGGGCGGCTTGCTCGACAGCTTCTTCGAGGCGCATTTGCGCCCTCTGGTCGCGACCTCCGGCAAGCAATGGCACTGGCAGAAGGTCGGAAGCACCAATCTCGGTATCTCAAACAGCGTCCTGGCCGATTTTCAGATGGCCGCCCAGATCCGCGACAGCTTCTTCCCCGACGGCGGCCAGCAGCCGCGCGTCGCCTTCCAGGTGACGCCGACGACGCTGGACCCCAAGGCCACCGGCGTGCTGTTCGCCACTTCCGGCCAGCAGCTCGAGTACCAGCACGGACCGCAGTGGCCGGGCACCTTCCAATGGCCGGATCAGGATCCGACCGGCCTCAGCAAGATCGTCTTCGAAGTGCCCGACGGCACGCCGCCGACCGTCATGAAGACCGGAGCGTGGTCGCTGTTCCATCTGATCGATGACGGCGCCGTGACGCGCCTTGGCGACGACCGCTTCCGCGTCGCCTTCCAGGCCGGCGGCCACACCGTCAGCTACGAGATCCGTTCGAACAGCACGCTCAATCCTTTCACGTTAAACGAGTTGAGGAGCTTCCATTGTCCGACGTCTTTCTGAATAACGCGACCTGCGTGCAGGAGCCGGGTTTCTTCGGAAAGATCCCGGCACGCGGCGACTTCGTCACCAGGCGCCTGGCGCCCGCGGTGGTGAAACCCCTCGACGACTGGCTGCAGCTTTCGATCGCGACCAGTAGGCGCCAGCTCGGCGACGACTGGCTGCCCACCTATCTCGGCACGCCGATCTGGCGGTTCATCCTGGGCCCCGGGGTCTGCGGCGAAACCGCCATGGCCGGCGTCCTGATGCCGAGCGTCGACCGGGTCGGGCGTTATTTTCCGCTTGTGCTGGCCGCCGCCCTCCCCGGCTGTGTCGCGCCGGTGCGTCTCATCGAGGACGCCCGGAGCTGGTTCGACATGGTCGAGGCGCTGGCCTTGAGCTCGCTCGATGACATCTTCGATTTCGAAGCCTTTGACGAAGCGGCCAAAGCCCTCGGCATGCCGCCCTACGAAACGGCGCGCGACTCCAGAAACGGCAGCGGCTTTCGCATCGAACTCGACGGAGACGGCAAGCTGGCCGAGACTTACGGACATATTCTCGACCAGGTGCTGATCGGCTTTCACAATCGCTTCAGCCTGTGGTGGACCGGCGGGTCGGACCGCGTCGCCTCGTCCCTCCTGATCGCGCCCGGTCTGCCGGCGCCGCAAAACTACGCGGCGTTCCTCGACGGTCTTTGGGAGCGCTGGGGCTGGGAGCGTCCGGCCGACACGACGCTGAAACTCGATTCGACCGATCTGCCGATCCTGCTGCTGAAGCCGCTGATCGAGATGCCCTCGCATGGCCGCACCCATCCGGGCACCCAGCGCCGGCTCAACCAGGATGCCTTCCTGGTGCGGGCAGATCTCGGACTTTGGGCCGTCGCCGATGGGCTCGGCGGCCACGACGCCGGCGATGTGGCAAGTGAAGCGGTCGTCGAGGCCTTGAACGAGGTCTTGCCGCCGCTCTCGTCCCGCGGTTTTGTCGAAGACGCGCGGGAAGCCTTGCGGATTGCCAACAAGGCTCTGTGCGCCCAGGCCGCAAGTTACGGCGAGCAGGCGCTGATCGCCTCGACGGCGGTTGTGCTGCTGATCTATGCCAACCGCTTCACCTGCTTGTGGATCGGCGACAGCCGGATCTATCTCCTGCGCGGCAAGACGCTGCGCCTGTTGACCTCCGACCATGTGGCGGCTGGTCTCACCCCCCAGCGGCGCAGCAGCACCGTCGTCACCCGCGCCGTCGGCGCCGTCGAACAGATCGAGATCGACATGGTGCAGGATACGCTGCTGCCGGGAGACCGCTTCCTTCTGTGCAGTGACGGCGTAACCAAGGTGCTGTCTGACGGCGAACTGGCAAGCCTGCTGAACGGTCAGGCGCCGCCGCGCGAAACCGTCGACGCCATCATCGAAAACATCCTGGTCAGCGGTGCCCCGGACAATCTGACGGCGGTCGTCGTCGACGTGCCGGCGAAGGAGCGCACGCCATGACCGATCCCGCCGCTCAGAAGATCATCGAACCGGACGAGCTGACCCTGTTCCTCGAGAGCCCGGACGAACTGACGCGGTTCGCCCCGACCGAGGCCACGGAATTCCTGGCGCCGGCCCCCACCGAACCGGCGACGCGCGCCCTGCTGGAACGGCAATTGGCCGGGTTGATCTCTTCCATCCGCGCCGAAGCCCGGCGAGTCGGGCTGGACGAGGTGGCGGCCCTGGAATTGCTGGGCACGGCCCGCACCGTCCTCGAGCGCTACATCGGAACCACCGAGCACCCGGCTCCATCCTCCGAAGACGTGGAGCCCGAAGACCCGCCGGAAAAAGCACCGGCCAAAGAGGCGCGGGACGGTTCGATCGCCGCCGGCAGCCTCATCCTCAACACCTTCGTCGTGCGCACCCTGCTGGCCCGCGGCGGCATGGGCGAGATCTACCGCGTCCGCCACCGCGACCTCAAGACCGACCATGCCGTCAAGGTCATCGTTCCGGAATTCCGCGACGACGCCAAGGTGGTCGGCCTTTTCCAGCAGGAAGGACGCCTGCTCGCCCGTATCCGGCACGATGCCGTGGTCGATTGCGCCGGACTGTTCCGTGACACCGACGGCCGGTCGATGATCTTGCTCGAATATCTGGACGGCCCCTCGCTTTCCCATGTGATGCGGCGCGGGCCGCTCGGCCTGACATCGCTCGAGGCGCTGGTCCGGCGCCTGGCCGCCGGGCTGGGTGCGATCCATGCCGCCGGCGTCGTGCATCGCGATATCTCGCCGGACAACATCCTCCTCCCGGGGAACAATCCGGCCGCCGCGAAAATCGTCGATTTCGGTGTCGCCAGCGCCCTCCAAGGCGGCGGAACGTCCCACGACGGCCTTGATTTCTCAGGAAAATACTCCTTCGCCTCGCCCGAGCAGCTCGGCATGTTCGGCGGCGCCGTCGGCATCGCGTCCGACATCTACAGCTTCGGCCTGCTCATCGCCGCCGCCGCACGCGGCGAGAAGTTGCCGATGGGCCAGAGCATGGCCGAGGCCGTGGCGGCCCGCCACCGTGTGCCGCCTCTCGACGCCGTGCCGGACCGGTTGCGCCCGCTCGTCGAACGCATGCTGCGCCCCGAACCGCGCCATCGGCCGACCGATCTCGCGATGCTGTTGCGTCCGCTGGCCGACCCGCCGTCCGCCGCCGCACCACGGCATGAGCTCCGGCATTGGCTGGACCGGCATCTTCGCAGCGCACGACGCTTTCTGGCCCCTTTCCATTGAACGCGGACAGTCTTCCCATGCAAATGGTCTCGCCTCTTACCGATCTGTTGCGGCCCATCAGCGACGAAGCACCATGCGGTGTCGATTTACGCCTGCAACCGGGCAGCGACGCCGAATATTTCCTGCTGCGGGATCTGCGGTCGAGCGCGCGTGCCATCGAACGGCGCGCCGACGCCGACGAAGAGGCGGAGTCCTCTCTATCGGAGTGGCAGCATATCCGCGAGATGGCCGTCGCCCTGCTGGAGACCCGCAGCAAGGACATCGAAATTGCCGTCTGGCTGACCGAAGCCCAGGTGCGCCTTGGCGGTTTCGCCGGCCTGCACGACGGTTTCCGCCTGATCTCCGGTCTGGTCGAACGCTATTGGAACCATCTGTTGCCAATGCCGGACGAAGACGGCATGGCCGTTCGCTTAGCCCCTTTAAGCGGTCTCAACGGCATCGACACCGAGGGCACGCTTATTCAGCCGATCCGCAAGATACCACTTTCCCCAGCCGATGGCGGCGAGCCACCCATCGCCTTCTGGCATTACGAATTGGCCCGGCGGGCGGCCAGCGCGCCGGATGCCCGCCCGCGGCCGGGGCGGACGGCGCCGCCCAGCCTCGACGATCTGCGCCGGCGGATGACGGCGGCGCCTGCCGAACACAACCGCCGCCTGATCGACGACATCCGATCCTGCCGAGAGGTCTTCGCCACGCTAGACCGACAGTTGACGGCGCTCTGCGGCACCGAGGCACCGCCGAGTTCGACCATCGCCCATATCCTGGAAGAGGTCGAGGACGCGGTGGTGTTCCTGGCCGGTCATCGGGATACGCCGGTACTTTCCGTGCCGACGGCAATCGAAAGTCCGGCGGAGCCGGCCGCCGCCGGCCCCGATGCGGACGTATTGCCGCCGGCCGAGGGCATCGCCAGCCGGGAAGAGGCGTTGCTGCGCCTCGATGAGATCGGCCGCTACTTCCGCCGGACCGAACCGCATTCGCCGCTGTCCTACACCATCGAAGATCTGGTCCGGCGCGGCCGCATGTCACTGCCCGAGCTCCTGGCTGAGCTGCTGCAGGACCAGACCGCGCGCCACACCCTGCTCACCGCGGCCGGCATCAGGCCGCCGGCGCAACCCTGACGACGACGCCCGGAAACTCAAAGACAAAGGAAATGAAGATGGCAAGTGTTCACGACAAGCTCGAACGGGTCCGCAAACCGCGGGTCCATATCAAATACGAGGTCGAGACCGAAGGGGCGATGGTCGAAAAGGAACTGCCCTTCGTGGTCGGCGTGCTGGGGGACTTTTCCGGCGACCCGTCGGACGACGCGAAGCCCCTGAAGGACCGGAAGTTCGTCCAGATCGACCGCGACAATTTCAACGAGATCCTGGCGCGGATGCAGCCGACGCTCTCGCTTCGGGTACCGAACGAACTGGCTGGCGACGGCAGTGAACTGGCAGTCGAGCTTGCCTTCTCGTCGCTCGAGGACATGGAACCGGGTCAGATCGTCCAGCAGGTGCCGGCTTTGAGAAAGCTCCTGGAGACGCGCAACCAATTGCGCGACCTGCTGACCAAGGCCGACCGCTCGACCCAGCTCGAGGATCTGTTGGAAGGCATTCTGCAAGACAATGAGCAGTTGCGCGCGTTGTCCCGGCAGTTGGGCGGCGATGATCAGGAGGTAAAGTGATGGCCACCGAAACCCTGAAAACCGCCGAAAGCACGGCAACGTCCGAATTGGCGCCATCCCTGCTCGACCAGGCGATCAGCGCCACCAAGCAGACCGAACCGGCCCGCGTCGAGGAACTGCTGCGCACCCTGACCGACGAGGCCCTGGCCGGCACGGTCAGCTACGACCGCAATCTGACCGTCACCCTGACGGCCGCCGTCAAGGCGCTGGACGCGCAGCTCTCCAAACAGTTGGCGGCGATCATGCACCATCCGGATTTTCTGCGACTGGAGGGAAGCTGGCGTGGCCTGCATCATCTGGTCATGAATACGGAGACCAGCGCCAACCTCAAGCTCCGCGTGCTGAACGTCCGTAAACGCGAATTGATGAAGGACCTCGCCAAGGCGGTCGAGTTCGATCAGAGCGAACTCTTCAAGAAGCTCTATGAAAACGAGTTCGGCACGCCCGGCGGCGAGCCTTACGGGCTGCTGATCGGCGACTACGAGTTCTCGAACCACCCCGAGGACGTGCAGATGCTGACCAGTCTCTCCAGCGTCTCGGCCGCGGCTTTCGCGCCCTTCATCTCGGCGGCGAGTCCGAAGCTGTTCGGCTTCCAGGATTTCCGCGAACTTTCCAAGCCGCGCGATCTCGAGAAGATCTTCGATTCGGTCGAATACGGCCAATGGCGCGGATTCCGCAACAGCGAGGACAGCCGCTTCGTCACCCTCACCATGCCGCGCGTGCTGGCTCGGCTGCCCTATGGCGCGGCGACGCTGACGATCGACGACTTCGACTACGAGGAAACGCCGCTCGACGGCAACGGCAAGTCCCTGGCGCTCGAGCATGACGAATATTGCTGGATGAACGCCGCCTATGTGCTGGGCACGCGGGCAACCGAGGCTTTTGCCAAATACGGCTGGTGCACGGCGATTCGCGGCGCCGAGGGCGGCGGCAAGGTCGAGATGCTGCCGACCCACATCTTCGTCAGCGACGACGGCGATCCGGACCAGAAATGCCCGACCGAAATCGGCATCACCGACCGGCGGGACGGCGAGCTGGCGAAACTGGGCTTCCTGCCGCTTTGTCACTACAAGAACACCGACTATGCCGTGTTCTTCGGCGCCCAGACGACGCAGAAGCCGAAGAAGTACGACAGGCCGGACGCCACCGCCAATGCGGCGATCTCGGCCCGCCTGCCCTACATCATGGCGACGTCCCGCTTCGCCCATTACGTGAAGGTCATGGCGCGGGACAAGATCGGCTCGTTCCTCGAAGTCGAGGATTGCGAGTCGTGGCTCAATCGTTGGATCAACAACTACGTCAATGCCAACGAGGGCGCCGGCCAGGAAATGAAGGCGTCCTACCCGCTGCGCGAGGCGAAGATCACGGTGAAGGAGATTCCGGGCAAGCCCGGATCCTACAATGCCATCGCCTGGCTCAGACCCTGGCTGCAGATGGAGGAGCTGACGACCTCCCTGCGCATGGTCGCACGCATTCCGAGCAAACTCTGATGCGACAGGCCCCCGAGGCGATAGCTCCAGCGACAGCTCCGGCGGCACCCCTGGCGGCGGCGCAGGTCGCCGCCGCGCCTGACGCCGTACCGGAGCCGGTCGATCGCCGGAGCCTTTCCATGGCGGCAATGCGCCATCCGGACGGGCGTCTGGCGATCGACCGGCTGATCGCGGCGATCGACAAAATGCTGACGGCCCAGGTCAATGCCATCCTGCACCACCGGCGTTTTCAACGCCTGGAGGCATCCTGGCGCGGGCTGTCCTCTCTCGTCGACACCGCCGCCTCGATGCGACGGGTAAAAATCCGGCTGCTCGACGTGTCGTGGCGCGAGCTGGCCCGCGATCTCGAACGCGCCATCGAATTCGATCAGAGCCAGCTTTTCACCAAGGTTTACTGCGATGAATTCGGCGCACCAGGCGGCGAGCCCTTTGGCCTGCTGATCGGCGATTACTATGTGCGCCACCAACGCGGCGCCGACCATCCCACCGACGACGTCGGCGCGTTGAAGGCGATCGCCGCCGTGGCCGCTGCCGCTTTCTGCCCTTTCGTCACCAGTTGCGCTCCGGCGCTCTTCGGTCTCGACCGTTTCGCCGATTTTGCCACGAATTTCGACCTGGCGCGATCCTTCGAGGGGCATGACTTCGCCCGCTGGCGGAGTTTGCGCGAAGCCGAGGATGCCCGCTTCGTCGGCATCGCCCTGCCGCGCATTCTGCTGCGCGAACCCTATCGGCAAGATCCGGGCCGGGTCGACGGCTTCCCTTTCCGCGAGATCGCCGGCGCCCCGCACGCCGACGAGTTTCTTTGGGGCAACGCCGCCTTCGCCTTCGCCTCGGTGGTGATCCGCGCCTTCGACCATTACGGCTGGTTCGCCGACCTGCGCGGCGCGCCCGATGAAATGGCGGGCGGCGGACTGGTTTCCGAGCTGCCCTCGCACGTCTTCGACTCGCAAGGGCGCCACGCCATCCCCAACGCGCCACTCGACGTCTATATCTCAGACCGCCAGGAAAAGCAGTTGAGCGAACTTGGCATCATCCCGCTGTCGCGGGTCGGCTATCTCGACGCCTGCGTCTTCTACAGCACCCAGTCGATTCACCAGCCGAAGACCTACGACCGGGCGGCGGCCACCGCCAACGCGCGGCTTTCGGCGATGCTGCAATATGTGCTCTGCGCCTCGCGTTTCGCCCACTACATCAAGACCATCGGCCGCGACAAGATCGGCTCCTTCGCCACCGCGACCGATTTCGAGAACCATCTGAGGCAATGGCTGCGCGGCTATTGTGTCGCCAACGACGACGCCTCCAACGCGGTCAAGGCGCGCTATCCCTTGCGCGACGCCGAGGTCCAGGTAAGGGACGTTGCCGGCCGGCCCGGTACTTTCGGCTGCGTCATCCATCTGAAACCGCATTTCCAACTCGACGAGATACAAACCAGCTTCCGGCTGGTGACCGAACTCGTCGGTACCCCGGCGTGATGGGAGACACCACTCATCGCGCTGATACCCCCACACCACAAACACACAGAGGAAGGAATACAGCATGCCCATCTATTTGCAGATCGACGGTATCCAAGGCGACGCCACCCAGCAGAATCATACGGGGTGGACCGACATCAAATCGTTGAACTGGGGCGTCACCCGTTCGATGAACACACTGGCCGGCGCCACCGCCAACCGCGAGGGCTCCGAGCCGTCGGTCGGCGGCGTGACGCTGACCAAGACCAGCGACAGCTCGTCGGTCAAGCTGTTCTCCCAGGCGACCAGCGGCAGTTCGGGGGTCACCGCCAAGATCCATCTGGTGACCAGCGGCAATCCCGGCGACACCTATATGGAATTCACCCTGAGCAACACGCTGATCTCGTCTTACGACATTTCGGCTTCCAACGATCGGCCGGACGAGACGATCACGCTCAACTTTACCAAGGTCGAGATGAAGTACACGCCCTTCGATTCTTCGCACACGGCGGGCTCCCCGGTCATCGCCGCCTACGATCTGTCGACCACCAAGGCTTCGTAATAGTTCTGTACCAAATACTCACGACGGCGGTTCAGAACGAGCCGCCGTCATCCAACTTAATTCACAATTACACTTTATTCACAACATGTTACGGAATATTAGATGTCTTATATCTCGATAAACGCACAATCCTATGAAGGAAGGTCTGTTGGTGACGGCCAGTGTGTCGCGTTTGTCCGTCAGGCGTCCGGAGCGCCACCGACGGTCGGTATGGCGAAGAGGAGACGCCGTAAAATCAACGAACTTTATTGCGCCCGGCACCGTGATCGCCACTTTTGATAGTAATGGCGTATATGGAACTCGTAAAGACGGCACATCTCATGCCGCGATATTCATCAGCAAATCTGCTATAGGTATCGTCGTTCTCGATCAGTGGATCACTAACGGGAAAAGACAGGACGTACACAAGAGAACAATCCGTTTTAACAGCCCTAGCAAGAAGATAAATAATGGAGACGAATATTATGTCATCAACTAGACTTTTTAGCATTTTTCTTATTGTAATACCTGCCGTTGCGCATGCCGAATCAAGCGGTTGCCCGAAATTCGTGGATACCCCACGCAATCGCCTTGAGAATGCGCGACTTTTCGACGGACCTGTTTCCGATAACGTTGAACTTGTTCCGGATAATGAAAATGGTACTGCTTGGGATGTCCGAGGCTACAGATCGTCCGGTAGACAGACGACTCTTCTTTGTGAATACAGAGATAAAAATACAATAGAGGTTCCAATCAACAGAATATATAACTATTGTTATATAAAAGGAAGAACTACTATTTCCGCATGGTGTGAATAGATTTATCTCACGACGAGATCAGCGAGGCTTTCCGCTTGAACGCAAGCCGCTCCGGCGAATCAGGCAAGGGAGACGATCGTGGCGACAATGCATAGAGTCAAATCCGGGGATACGCTCTGGGGAATCTCCAAGCACTATTTCGGCCAGGGGCACCTGTGGCCGTCGATCTACGCCTATAACAACGCGACCGAGATCGTGCGCCAGCGCGGCGGACGCCTAGTCAATCCGAACCTTATCCATCCGGGCGAGATCATTTTCCTGCCGCCCTTGCGGCCGCACATGCACCCCTACGCCCTCTCAGCGCCGGCCCCGCAGGCCGCCGTGGCAGCCAAGCCAAGCATAGCGATCGGCAGGCCGACGGCATCGCCCCCGAAGGTCAACCCGGCCGAAACGATCGCGGTACCGGACTTTCCCTTCCGCTTCAGCTTTCCAGACCAGGAGCTTTACAGCGTCGAAGGACCAGGCTGGCGGGCGACGGCGAAACTGGTCGGATCTGTCCTTCTGCAACGCAACCGCAAGGTCGCGTTGGTCACCTACAGCGACAAGGGCGCCGAAACCTCCGCGAAGGTACAGGCGAACATCGCGTTGTCGCAACTGACGTCGGAAGCAAAGATCTCGTTCGACGCGGCCTCCGGCACCATCAAGTTCGAAAATTCGATGACGACACGGGCTGGCGCCAACGGGCCGGGCACCAAGGTCACCTGGTCAGTGGGGCCGGATGGGAAGCCGGTCGGCAAGGCCAGCATCCTGTTTCCGACGTTGAAAGGACGGATGGGCGATTATGCCTATGTTTCCGGCGATCTGCGCGTCGATCTTGAGATCACGTTCAACGATCAACAACGCACGAAGGAACAGACTGCACCAGCGACGCAGTTCGCCCCGGCCGGAGTGCCGCAATCGTCGGGCTTGACGAAGAACGCGCAGCCCGGAGTGGCCGGAAACGCATCGCAATCACCGCCATCGAGCGGCGCGCTCCCTGCAATACCAACAGGTGCCTGGGGAATGATTGGAATGGCGGTGATGGTTGGAGTCGTTGTCGTTTTTTCTGTAGGTACTGGTGGCGTCGCGGATGCTGTCGCGGCATTTGGGTTGGCGGCGGTTGGGGGGACGGCGGGTATGGGGGCGATGATGGAAAAGCAGCGACTGGAGCCGGGTACATGAATGCGGGGCGTTGGAACTTAATTGGTGGAGTCAGGGCCTTTCCAGACGCCAAATGGACACGGATCTGCCGCATCCAGATCGTCGTGAAGTGGCTGCTGTTGCTAGTCTCGGCACGCCTGGGTTTGTGGGCGCTACCGTCATTGAGCGGCGGGGTGCTTGGAATATCCGCTGGCGCATGGTTCCTGGCCGGAAGCGCGGTGACGGTCGTCTTGGTAACCGCTGCGGATATCTTCAATCCTTGGATACTGCCACCCCGCGTGCCACCCCGCGCGGACCAGACAACTGCGGATGGACGCATGAGGCAGAGGAGTTTGTTCGACCGGATCATGGCCATTCCGCCTATGAGGCGGCTGCGGATCGCTCGCATCCTGTCGTGGACCGCTGTGTCGATGCTGGCCGTCATAATATGCCTGTTTCTGTGGCATCTGCCTGGTGGACAGGATGTTTCTGCCGAACACACTCTTGTCCGCACAGAACTGACGGAAGCGGAGAAGACCGCTGCGTCGGCCCTGGCCGAGACGATCAATAGGACCTGGAACGTGAAGATCCGCTACACGGGCGATCCATCGAAGTTCGTGCAGCATCTCGACGGTATCCCCGATAGTATTCCCAATACTTGGCGGTTGGAGTCTGCCGTCGCGAACGACGTTGTCCCGGCACTGCGGGCGATAAACGCCGCCCTGTCGGTCTATCCGATCGATTTTGTCCGCAAATATATGGGGCACGACATCGGAACGATCTTCCTGGTGCGGTCACTTGTGGTGAACGGGTACAGCAGCAGTGGCATGATCTTTTCGGGAGCGATCTATGTTGGCATGCGCGACGCGGCGAACAGCGGCATCGCAGCCTTTGATGCGGACACGCTGCATCATGAATTCGCCCTGTTCGCGCTTTATGACGGGCCCTCACCGAAGGCACGATGGGCGGCGGTCAATCCTTCCGACTTTGCCTACGCGACTGAGCATGACGCCGATGTCGTAAGGGAAATCGGGCATCGCCCGGACGCACAGGATACTTCAGATGCCGTCCGTGAGTTGGGCTTCATGGAAAAATGGGCCGAATCATCACTGGAAGAGGATTGGCAGACCTATGCCGAGCAGGCCTTCGGCCATCCCGCGGATCTCGTCGGCCTCGTCAAGCGCTTCCCCAGGATCAAGGCCAAAACCCGCATCTTCATCGACCATTACGTTTCGCTCGATCCGGCGTTCAAAGCCTATTTCGAGCGGACAGGGCTGAGCAAGGCGGTCGAATGACACTGGATCGGCGGCAACCCGAAACCTCCCACACAGGAATTTAAACGCGATGCCGCCCAACAGCGTCACCATCGTCCCCTCCCTGCTCGACCGCCTGACCATGACGACGAATGGTCCGGCGGTCCGGCAGACCGGCTGGAATGCCGCGCTCGTCCAGTTGAAGCGATCGCTTCGCCGCGATCTCGAGGCGCTGCTGAACACGCGGCGGCGCCCCGGATGGCTGGGCCGCGACCTGCCGGAGCTCGGCCGCTCGCCCATCCGCTATGGCATTCCCGACTTCACGGCGATCGACATGGCTGCGCAGGACCGGCAGGCGGCCTTCGGCCGTGCCCTGGAAACCGTCATCCGCGACTTCGAACCGCGACTTGGCAATGTCTCGGTGACGCTGCTCACCCCCGATCGCGACCAGGAACGCATCTTGCGCTTCCGCGTCGAAGCGCTGATCCGGATCGAACCGACGCCGGAGCCGATCGTCTTCGAATCCGTGCTCGACCCGATCAGCCGGACCTTCTCAATCAAGGCGACCCCCGATGAC
The DNA here is from genome assembly GCA_031291415.1 of Telmatospirillum sp. Taxonomy (GTDB): domain Bacteria; phylum Pseudomonadota; class Alphaproteobacteria; order Rhodospirillales; family Magnetospirillaceae; genus Telmatospirillum. Next base: position 19,197 of record JARLJB010000015.1, on the reverse strand, counting down.
TGACAGCTTTCTCACCTTCTACAACCAGGAACTCGCGGCGATAAGGCATGCCGCGGCGGCGTTCGCCGTCGAGAATCCGAAGGTCGCCGGACATCTGCGCTTAAGCGCCAGCGCGGTGGACGACCCCCATGTCGCGCGGCTGATCGAATCCTTCGCCTTCCTCACCGCCGGCGTCCGCCAGAAGCTCGACGACGATTTTCCCGAGCTGACCGATTCGCTCCTCGGCGTGCTTTACCCGCACTACGTGACGCCGATGCCCTCCATGACCATCGTCCAGATGGCGGCGGCGGCGGAACTCACCGGATCCTTCACGGTGCCCCGCGGCGCGGCGATGGAGACCGAGCCGGTTCGCGGCGAACCCTGCCGGTTCCGCACGACCATGCCGGCCGAGATCTGGCCGGTCGAGGTGACGGCGGCGAGCTTCGCCCCGCTGCCGGTCGCCGCACCACAGGTTCAGGCCCTGCGGCAAGCCAAGGCGGTATTGCGGTTGAAGCTCAGCTGCACGGCGCCCGGTCTGACCTTCGGCGATCTCGGCGTCGACAGGTTGCGCTTTTTCCTGCCGGGCGCGCCGGAGCTTTCCTACACGCTCCACGAATTGCTGCTGAACAATGTCATCGGCATGGCGCTGGTCACCGATTTGACCGACCCGGCGCCGGTAGAAATCGGACCGGAGCATATCCGGGCCGTCGGTTTCGAGCCGGAGGACGGCATGCTGCCCTATCCGGCGCAATCCTTCATCGGCTACCGGCTGTTAAGCGAGCTTTTCACCTTTCCGGAAAAATTCCTGTTCTTCGAACTCTCCGGCCTTACCGCCAAGACGCTCCGCGACGACGCCCGCAGCATCGAGGTCTATTTCTATCTCGATCGGACCTGGCCGGAAGGCGAACGCCTGGTCCGGCCACAGGCCTTCGCACTTGGCTGCACCCCCGTCATCAATCTCTTCAAACAGCCGGCCGAGCCGATCATCCTCGGGCATGACGCGACGGAATATCATGTCCTGGCCGATGCCCGCCGGCCGGAAGCGCGCGAGATCTACAGTATCGAAAAGGTCGTCGCCTCCTCGCCGCAAGGCGAGCGCATCGAGTTCCTGCCACTCTACGGTACCCATCATGGCCGCGACCCGGCGCGGCAGAGCCATTTCTGGCATATGGCGCGGCGGTCGCGCGGCGGCCGCGACCACAGCTCGGAAATCTATCTCTCGCTGGTCGATCTCGGGCTCGATCCGGCGGTGCCGGCCGAATGGACCGTCAGCGTCGAAACCATCTGCTTCAACCGCGACCTGCCGGCGCAACTTCCCTTTGGTGGCGGTCATCCGCGCCTGCATCTGGTCGAGGGCGGCCCGGTTCAGGTCGCCTCCTGCCTGACGCCGCCGACGGCGGTGGTTCGGCCGCGGATGGGTGACAGCGCACGCTGGCGCCTGATCTCGCACCTCACCCTCAACCATCTGTCGCTGCTCGACGAGTCCGGCGGCGCCCCGGCGTTGCGCGAGCTTTTGAAACTCTACGACCTCAAGGATACGCCGGAAACGCGGGCCATCGTCGATGCCGTCGCCGCCGTCGATTTCAGGCGCGTGACGGCACGGGCGCCGCATCCCGGCGTCGCGGCGCTCTGCCGGGGCATCGACATCGATCTCACCCTGGACGCCGAACGGGCCGGCGCCATGGGCGTCTTCCTGCCGGGCGCCGTGCTGGAACGCTTCTTCGCCCTCTATGTCTCGATCAATTCCTTTACGCGCCTCGCCCTGCGCGCCAAGGGACGAAGCGAAGTGCTGAAGCGGTGGCCGGCGCGCATCGGCGACCGGGTGATGGCATGACCCCGGCGATGACGACGCCCCTCATCGACCGGCTTGGCGCCGAGCCGCAGCGTTTCGACCTTTTCCGGGCGCTGCAATTGCTGGAGATGATCGGACGCGATGCCACCGATTCCGTCAATCGCGGTCCATACGACCAAGGCGACGACATCGCGTTGCCGATCCGCTTCTCGGCGCACCAATCCCTGTCCTTCCCGGCCCACGAGATCCATCACATCGCCCTGCCGACACCGGGATCGCCGGATGGCCCGCCGGCCCGCGTGGCTCTCAATGCCATGACCCTGACTGGACCGGCCTCGGCCCTGCCCCAGGTTTATACCGAGACGGCGATCCAGAGCCTGCGCGACCATGCCCCCGGCTTCACGGCTTTTCTCGACCTGTTCAACGACCGCATCGCCGCGCTGTTCTACCGCGGCTGGCAACGCTACCGCCTGCCGGCGCTTTATGAACGCGACCGACAGGCCGGAGCCGATGCGGCAAGCGCCGCCCTTTTCAGCATCGCCGGTTTCGGGACCGGCCATCTGAAAGGCCGCCTTGCCGTCGAGGACGAGGTGCCGCTGTTCTTTGCCGGGCTGTTCAGCCAGCAGCCGCGGGCCGCCGCGTCGCTGGAGCGGATGCTGGCCGACGTCTGTGGCCTGCCGGTCCGCATCGAGCAATTCTCCGGCCGCTGGATCGCCATCCCGACGGAGGAGCAATCGACCTTGGGCGATGGATATAACCGGCTCGGCATCGACGCCGTGGCCGGCGCCCGGGTCTGGGACGTACAAGGGCAATTCCGCATCGTGCTCGGCCCCTTAAACCGCCGCCAGTTCCTCGACCATCTGCCGGGAAAGCCGGGACTGCAACGGATCATCGACCTGACCCGGGTCTATGTCGGCCCGGAACTCGGCTTCGACGTGCAGCTCGTCCTCTGCCGGGAAGAGGTGCCCGACTGCATACTCGGCGGCGGCGACGCGGACCCGCCCCGCCTCGGCTACGACACCTGGCTGGCAACGCTTCCTTTGCCGCAGGATCCCCATGACACAATTTTGGATATCAAAGATGCCTGCTAATCCTTCCGTGGATCTCAAGGTTCTGGTCAACCGGCTCGACGCCGCGTCGCGCCGCGCGCTGGAAGCGGCGGCGGCCGGCGCCTTCGGCAAAACCCATTACGAGATCGAGATCGAGCATTGGCTTCTGGCCCTGCTGACGGTACCGGACGGCGCCGTGCGGGAGGCGCTGCCCAAAACCGGGATCGCGCCCGAGCGGCTGGAACGGGCGCTCGACCGCGCTCTCGAGCGCTGCCGGACCGGCAGTGGCCGGGCACCCGCATTTTCGCCGCGCATCGTCACCCTGCTCCGCGAGGCCTGGTACCTGGCGTCGCTACGCTATGGGGCGGCGGAGATCGCACCATTGCATTTGCTGGCGACGCTGGCTTTGAACGAAAGCGGCACGCTGGTGTTCGCCGATCTGGCGACGGTCTTCGATGGCTTCGATATCGCGGCGCTCGACACTCTCGTCGCGGCGGCGGCCCCTACCGGCACGGCCGCACCGCGGACCGCCGGCGGCGCGCCAAGCAGAACGCCCAATCTCGACGCTTATACCGTCGAGCTGACGGCGCAGGCGCGCGACGGCCGCATCGATCCGGTCATCGGCCGCGAGGGAGAAGTCCGCCAGGTCATCGACATTCTGACCCGCCGGCGCCAGAACAATCCGATCCTGGTCGGCGAGGCCGGGGTCGGCAAGACCGCCGTGGTCGAGGCGCTGGCCTTGCGGATCGCCGACGGCGACGTCCCGGCGGGATTGCGCGCCGTGGCGATCCGCACCCTCGATCTCGGGCTGCTGCAGGCCGGCGCCGGGGTGAAAGGCGAATTCGAGAATCGCCTGAAAGGCGTGATCGAGGAGGTCAAGGCAGCGCCCTCGCCGGTTATCCTGTTCGTCGACGAGGCGCATACGCTGATCGGCGCTGGCGGCCAGGCCGGCCAGGGTGACGCCGCCAATCTGCTGAAGCCAGACCTGGCGCGGGGCGAGCTTCGGGTGATCGCGGCGACCACCTGGGCCGAATACAAACGCCATATCGAACACGACGCCGCCCTGGTCCGCCGCTTCCAGCCGGTCAAGGTCGACGAACCGGACGAAGCCGCCGCCATCGCCATGATGCGCGGCCTGGTGGCGACGCTCGAGCACCATCACGGCGTGCGCATTCTCGACGAGGCGGTCCGGGCCTCGGTCCGCCTGTCGCAGCGCTATATCGCCGGCCGGCAATTGCCGGACAAATGCGTCAGCGTGCTCGACACCGCCGCCGCCATGGTGGCGATGAGCCGCGACGGCAAGCCGGAGGCGCTCGACGCCGTGCTTCACGAGATCCGCCGCGACGAGGCGGAACGCGCCCATCTGGAGCGTGAGGCGATGCTTGGCACCGATCACGGCATCGCGCTCGCCGCTCTCGACGACCGGCTCGCGGCGGCGGCGGCCCGGCGCGGCGAGATCGAGACGCGCTGGGCCGAGGAACGCCGCCTGATCGATGCCATCGCGGAGCTCCGCACCCAAATCGAAACCGGCGGCGAAGCCGCGGGACTTGCCGCGTTGCGGGCCCGCCATGCCGGGTTGAAGCGGGATCTCGCCGCTTTCCAGGGCGAGACGCCGCTGCTCTACGAAGAAGTGACCGCCCAGGCGGTCGCCGCCGTGGTCGCGCGGTGGACCGGCATCCCGGTCGGTCGCATGCTGTCCCGCGAAATCGAAACGGTGCTCGACCTCGAACAGCGTCTGGGAGCCCGCGTGGTCGGCCAGGAGGGCGCCATCCGACGCATCGCCGACATGCTGCACACGGCGCGGGCCGGCATCGCCGATCCCAGCAAGCCCCCGGCCGTGTTTCTGCTCGCCGGGCCGAGCGGCGTCGGCAAGACGGAAACGGCGCTGTCGCTGGCCGAAATGATGTATGGCGGCGAGCAGAGCCTGACCGTCATCAATATGTCGGAGTTCAAGGAGGAACATAAGGTCTCGCTGCTGATGGGCGCGCCGCCCGGCTATGTCGGCTACGGCGAGGGCGGCCTGCTGACCGAGGCGGTGCGGCGCCGGCCCTATGGCGTCCTGCTGCTGGACGAGATGGAAAAGGCGCATCCGGGAGTGCAGGACGTCTTCTATCAGCTATTCGACAAAGGCGTGCTGCGCGACGGCGAGGGCCGCGATGTCGATTTCCGCAACACCACCATCCTGATGGCCTCGAACACCGGCGCCGAACTGCTGACGGCGCTGGCCGCCAACCGGGCGGCCCTGCCCGATATGGACGGGTTGACGGCGGCGTTGCATCCGGAGTTGCTGAAGCGCTTCAAGGCGGCGTTTCTCGGCCGTGTCACCGTCGTGCCCTATCTGCCGCTTTCGCCCGAACATCTGAGCGCCGTCGTCGGCATCCAGATCGAGCGGCTGCGGCGGCGCATCGCCACGGCCTATGGCGCGCCACTCTCGGTTTCCGAGACGGCGGTCGCCCGACTGGTCGAACGCTGCGCCACCGGCGACGCCGGAGCGCGCGCCATCGATCAGGTGTTGTCGCGCACGCTGCTGCCGGCCTTATCGCGCCGGATTCTGGAAACTCTGGCCGCCCGGCAGCGTATCGCCGAGATCGCCATTGGCTGGGACGACAGCGCGGGAGCCTTCGACATCGACATTCAGATCACCGCCAATGATCCGGCGACAGCCCAAAGTTCGTAAGATGACGCCTGCCGGTTGTTGAACCTCCGCCTGGATGGAGACGGTACCGCCCATCCAGGCGTTATTGTTCCAACGCCACGGCAGCCAATTCCGTAGCCACGCGCCGATGGGCCTGCGACTCCTTCATTTTTTCGCGTTGCAGCGCCGTCAGAGCCGGTCCTGCGCGATCGGGGGTTCCGGAATCGAACGGCGGTGACGGATCGTATTCCAAGGCCAGTTGAATGGAACGGGCGACGGCCTCTCCCGCGATATGGCCGACCACCGACAGGGCAAAATCGATACCCGAGGTGACGCCGGCGCCGGTAATCCGGTTGCCGTCGAACACCACCCGATCGGACACCGGGATGGCGCCCAGCAGCGCCAGTTGATCGCGGGACGCCCAATGGCTGGTCGCCCTGAACCCGCGCAGCAGTCCCGCGGCACCGAGAACCAGAGATCCGGTGCAGACGGATGTCACATAACGGCAGGTTTCAGCCTGGGCCCGCAAGAAGTCCAACACCTCACGGTCGTCCATCAAGGCCACCTGCCCAGGCCCTCCGGGCACGCAAATCAAATCGAGCACCGGGGCCTCACGCAACGTCGCCGTCGGCAACATCGTCAAACCCCGATCGGAACGCACGGGATCCAACGTTTTCCATAACAAATGAACGCGTGCGCCGGGAACCCGGCTGAATACCTCGTAAGGGCCGGTAAGATCGAGTTGTGTCAGACCGGGATACAACAAGAGACCGATCGACAGGGCGGGATTTTCAAGCGTCATCACCACCTCCAATTGGGCCGTCAAAATATGACATCAGCAGCGGCGCACACCGAGACATATCCGTCGCCCAGCGTCTTATTGTGGTGGGCGATGATCTGCCGCGCGTCGAGGATATCGTTGTCTGCCGTGGTGTGAGCATCGCCGACCAGCACCGCCTGGTAGTCCAATGCCGCCGCGCCACGACAAGCGCCATCGATACAATATTGGGTCTTCATGCCGGTGATGACCAGACGATTTACCCGCCGCGCGACCAGACGGATATGCAGATCGGTTCCGTGAAAGGCGCTTCCGTGCTGTTTGGCGACAATCGCATCGCCTGGCGCCGGCACCAGCAGGGGATGAAACTGCCACCCTGCGGAACCGGGGGCAAAGGGACTGTCCTCGGGACCGGCGTGCTGGACGTGAAATACCGGCACATTGCTGGCCCTGGCGCGACCGATCAGCCCGGCGATGCGGGCAACGACCCCGTCGCCGTCATGCACCGGCCGAGCGAATTGTGCCATCTGCATGTCAATCACCAACAAAGCCGTGCTCATTCTAGCGTCTCCCGGGGGCACTGAAGCGGCCGCCTGACTTCAACAATATCGGTTGCGAGATTTTGCGGCCAGAGGCAGCCGTAATGAAAAAAACGCCGCCCGCCAAAAGGGGGGCAGCGTTTTCTGAAGTTTTCCGGTCGAACCGATCAGGCGGCGCGACGGGCTCCGCCCGGGCGACCATTGCCACGGCTGCCGCCGGCCGGCCGGCTGCTGTTGCCGGGACGGCCTTTCGGCTTGACGGCCGGCCCCAATCGCAGATGAGCGATCGCCTCGGAATGGAACCGATGAGTCTCGTCGGCCGGAACCGGCTGCCGAATGACTTTCTCGATTGCCTTCAAATAGGCGATTTCATCGGCATCGCAGAAAGACAGCGCGATCCCCTCTGCTCCGGCTCGCGCCGTCCGCCCGATCCGATGAACATAGCTTTCGGGCTCGTTCGGCAAATCGAAATTGATCACATGGCTGATGCCATCGACATCAATCCCCCGGGCGGCGATATCGGTCGCCACCAGGGTGCTGACCCGTCCGGAATGAAAATCGGCCAGTGCACGCTGACGCGCCCCTTGCGACTTGTTGCCATGGATCGCCTCGGCCTTGACGCCGGATTTCACCAGTTGCTCGGCCAACCGGTTGGCGCCGTGCTTGGTCCGGGCAAAAACGATGGCGCGCGTGACTTTGCCGCCGCGCAGGATGTCGAGCAGCAAATCGCGCTTCTTGTCCTTGGACACGAACATCACGCGCTGCTCGATCCGTTCGACGGTCGTCGACTGCGGCGTCACTTCGATGCGTTCATGGTTCCGCAAAAGACCGCCAGCCAAACTGGAAACCGCCACCGGCATCGTTGCCGAGAACAGCAGTGTCAGGCGTTCGGCGGGCAGCAGGGCCGCAATCTTTTTCACGTCATGGATGAAACCCATGTCGAGCATGCGATCGGCTTCGTCGAGAACGAATGTCTCGACCCCGTCCAACCGCACGTGACCGCGCATGGCCAGATCAAGAATACGACCGGGCGTCGCCACCACGATATCGCAACCGGCCTGCAGCGACTGAATCTGCGGCTGCATGCCGACGCCGCCGGTGATGACGGTCCGCTTCAAGCGAAGGTGGACGCCGTAAGTGGCAAAGCATTTGCCGATCTGCTGTGCCAGTTCGCGGGTCGGTGTCAGGATCAGGGCGCGAACGCCCTTGGGACCGGCACGACGCTTGTCTTCGGTAAGACGCTGGAGGATCGGCAGGGCGAAGGCGGCCGTCTTGCCGGTGCCCGTCTGGGCCACGCCAAGAACGTCGCGACCGGCCAGAACGATAGGAATGGCCTTTTCCTGAATCGGCGTCGCAACCTCATAGCCTTCCGCGGAGACCGCGTGGCAAAGAGGCTCGATCAGGCCGAGTTCGACGAATGTTGTCATTAGCTACCTTTTTTCTTTCATTTCATGACAATACCCGACTGACAGAACAACCTCATACCGCTTGCCATGATCGCCGAAGCGATTTCAACCTGCGGCTCATCCGGTGGTCACTATCCAGATCAGATATGTCTTGCCGGGGGGTCAGCCGGCGGTCTCAATGGGACGGCGCGCACACGCGCACCAGCTGTTCCGCCGGTCTTGCTCGCGAAAAATCGTCAAGCGAAAACGGCTCCGGGGTCGACGATCGACCCCGGACTCGATGATCAGCGCCGCCGCTGCGGCGACGGGCGCGACCCGGGTTGCGGACCACGTTCGTCCTTGTGACGGAAATTAATCCGCCCCTTGGTGAGGTCGTAGGGAGTCATCTCCACGGTCACCCGATCGCCGGCCAACACACGGATACGGTTTTTCTTCATGCGCCCAGAACTGTAAGCGAGCACTTCATGGCCGCTGTCCAGGGTCACGCGGAAACGGGCATCAGGCAGGACTTCGCTGACCACACCCTCGAATTCGATGAGATCTTCTTTAGCCAAGGTCGACTCTGTTTACCTTATTATTCAGCTTTTCACTCTTACCGGTATGGCCGCGTATAAGCGCGAATGCCCGAATTCTTTGGGGAACAACACCAGAACCGGCACCGAGAGACGATGGCGGGCGAACCCGAAGCATTAAGATGGTTGCTATATGGCCTGATAAACGAGAAATCGCAAGCATTATTCGTGATACAAGGCTTATGGCAGCCATGCACCCGTCAAATTCCCGCCAAAGCCAACAGCTTCCTGAGATGAGCCTCCGATGCCAGGAATTCGTTCTGTTCTTGCCGCGTGAATTGATAGTTCAAGATCTTCTGCACGCCGTCGCCACCGATGACGCAAGGGACGCTCATCACCACATCGTCCACTTCATATTGATTTTGCAAAAGAACTCCGACCGGCAAGACCGAGTGCTCGTTGGCGGCAATCGCCCGGATGACCCGGAAAACACTCGCGGCGATAGCGTGATTGGTGTTGCCCTTGCGATTGAAAATCTCCATGCCGACATCAAGGACCAGTTGACGGATCTCCGCCTTGTCGATCACCGCAATGTCGTTGAGCCGGCAATAGGTATCGATGTCGAGACCGCAGACGTTACAGATGCTCCAAGGAATGAACCCCGTCGAGCTATGGTCGCCCAGCACATATCCGAAAATATTCTTGGGATCGACCTGCACATGGTCCGAGATGATTCGCATGAAGCGCGCGGTATCGACGATGGTCCCGGCACTCATGACCCGCTCCCGCGGATAGGACGAATGGCGAAGCGCGACCTGCGTGATGACATCGACCGGATTGGTGACGATCAACACGATCGCTCCGGGAGAATATTGTTCCACCTGGGTGATGATATCGCGAATGACCTGGGCATTGATCTCCACCAGCGTGTCGCGGGTCTGGCCACGCTGCAATTGGGCACCGGCGGTAATGACGACGATATCGCTGGCAGCGGTATCGGCGTAATCGCCAGCCACCAACCGCGGATTTTTGGCATAAATGAACGACGTGGTGTGCGAGAAGTCCCAGATCTCCGCCTCGGCTTTTTCACGAGCCTTATCGACTGCGACAATCTCTGAAACCTCGGACATGTTCACCAGATAGCCCACCAGTTCCGTGCCAACAGCCCCCATGCCGATCACTGTGACTTTCACAACCATCTCCTCTCGATATCCCGCGGGCCGGCTCGCGCAGCTGCCTAAATTTGGAGCAGTCGCTATGCGCTGCGCAATAATATGACTCAGCAAGAACAAGACGTCCACACTCTTGCTATAATTTCAATAATTATCCACACAATGAAACATTTCCACTGAGCATCACTCAGTCATGTAATTTTCGGTATCCTGTCTTTCCTTACCAAAAGGCATAATATCCCAAAAAAAGCCCGACGTTCTCCCGTCAGGCCTTAGTTTTCCTCAATTTTTCTTCGTTTAGCTTTGACCGACCGCCAACAAGAACTGATCTATGATGGTCTTGAGCCCGGTCGACTGGCTGGCCAAGTCCTCGGAAGCGGCAAGAAGATCGGCGGCGGCATGGCTCGCCTGGTCGGCGGCAGCCTGCACGCCGACGACATTGCCGCTGACGTCGGCGGTACCGGCGGCGGCCTGTTCAACATTCCTGGCAATCTCGTGCGTCGCCAAAGACTGCTGTTCGACGCTCGCGGCAATACTGTTGGCGATGTCGCCGACTTCCACGATAGTCGTCAAGATGCCATGGATGGCACCGACCACCTTTTCGGTCTGCGCCTGAACCGCTGCGATCTGCAGCCCGATCTCGTCGGTCGCCTTGGCCGTTTGATTGGCAAGGTTTTTTACCTCGCCGGCCACCACGGCAAACCCTTTGCCCGCCTCTCCCGCCCTCGAGGCCTCGATCGTCGCGTTCAAGGCCAGAAGATTGGTCTGGGCGGCAATATCGTTGATCAGGGCGACCACGGTTCCAATCCGACGGGCAGCCTCCGCCAATTGCCCGACCTCGGCCTCCGTTTGCCTGGCTTCCTCCACGGCGTCGCGGGTAATCTGCGAAGAATGACCAACCTGACGGCTGATCTCACCGATCGACGACGACAATTCCTCAGCCGCCGAGGCAACCGTCTGCACATTGGCGGAAGCCTCTTCCGAGGCAGCAGAAACGTTGGAGGCACGTGCGCTGGTCTGACTCGCCGTGTCGCTCATGCCGGCCGCCGCCGCTTGCAAGCGATCCGCCGATTGGGCAAGACCCAGGACAATCTTCCCGGCCGACTGATCGAAGTCGGCCGTCAAACGCTCGATCGCGGACGAGCGCCGTTGCTGAGTCTCATGCGCAGCCTGTTTGTCGCGCTCCAACTCCCGTTGGTGAACAAGATTGTTTTTGAAGACCTGCAGCGCACGCGCCATGTCGCCCGTCTCATCGCGCCGTTCGAGCCCAGGCACGGCGACATCGACGTCCCCGGTCGCCAGCCGCCCCATGGTTCCGGTCATCTGGCGTAACGGTCGGCTAACTATCCCACCGAAAATGAATTTTATGACGATGACGACCGAAAGCGTAACCGTCAAAGCGGCAATCGCCATGCCAAGGATCGTCCTGCGCAAGGCGGAAAACTCCCCCGCGGTATCGAGACTGCTGGAAAATACGCCCATCACCCCGCCGGTTGTCTGCTCCATCACACCGCCGTGACATAACTTGCAGCTCTGCGACATGGTCGCGGGCGTAACGCCAAAGATCACCGGCATGCTGTAGCGATAGGCGTCCCCAATGAACCGCCCGACCGGCTTGCCGGTCACCAAGGCCTCCTCATCGACTTTGTCCAAGGCCTTCTTTGGCTGCCGCCCAGGGTCCTTTTCGGCCATGTAGGCCGTCTCCTTCACTCCCCACACGCTCCACAGTTTGCCAGGATATTCGGAATTACGGCGTTCGAACCAATTGTCGAACACGGCAACGGCGATATTCGATCGATCCTCGCGCCGTTTATCGTGAGCGGCAGCAACAAGAGAATTCAAGGAATTCAGTTCATTTTGCGAAAAATGAAGAAATTTTTCTTCCAGGCGATTTGTTTCGACAATCGCGAAGATGACGGTGGCTGCTATCGCCATCATCAGGACACCACCGCCGCTGATAATCATAAAGCGGGATTGAAGAGTCAGGCTTTTCCACCATCCGATCACGCTTTCCCCCATATCTTTTCAGATGACATCCGGATAGTTACTATACTTCCCGTTCAGCTTCAGTATGGGCGGCCGTTAGACCGCGTCCACAGAACGTTGGGTTCGGGGGATGGGTTTTTTAGGTAACTTTCATATTTTTTGTCTTCTCCCATGATGTGCTGGATCAGCCAATTATAAATGATGTCGAACAGGTTCTTTGCGTCCAGCGCTCTTCCATGCTCGACATCGGATTTCATCCCAAACACGATATCGTACATCTTGTCGTGTTGTTCTTTATGCGAACGCCAATCAGGATAGCCGATCTTCTTCATGCATTGCTCTTCCTCGCTGAAATGCAAAAGAACGAATTCCTCAAGCTTGGCAAGGACGGCGTGAACCTCCTCTTCGCGCCCATCCTCGCCGATCAACGGGTAAAGGCGGTTGAGACAATCGATAATCATCCGGTGATGACCGTCGAGGACATCCGATCCCACAGACATTCGCTGCGTCCATTCGATGAATTGCATTTTGTTCCTCATGATTGGCGAAAAGCGGTTCGCACTTGCCTTGGACCCCCTGTCGCTTCGCGTGACGCTCCAGCTCACATTTATGTCCCTCGGCCCTTCTGATCGGCGCCCTACCCCTCCATCAGAGCACGGACATGAGACGCAACGCAGGCGGCCAGGGCGCGCGTGTCGTACCCCCCCTCCAACACCGAGACCAAACGGCCATCGCAGAACTCGTCGGCAATCCGGAGAATTTCCCGAGTGACCCAGTCGAAGTCGCTGACCTTCAGGCGAAAGTCGGCCATGGGATCAGCTGCATGACCATCGAAACCCGCCGAAATCATCATGAAATCCGGTTCAAACTGCCGCAGTTTCGGAAAGATGATCTCGTTATAGGCTCTCTGAAAGGCCTCCGTGCCGCTGCCGGCCGGCAAGGGAACATTGACCGTAACGCCGCCACCGCCACATTCGTCTGGCGTCCCGCTGTAGGGAAAGGCGTCTTGCTGGTGGGTGGAGGCGTAGAACGTTCCCGGTTCGTCCCAAAGGATCTGTTGCGTGCCATTGCCGTGATGAACATCGAAGTCGATCACCGCGATCCGCGAAAAACCGGCGGTGCTACGGGCATGCAAGGCGCCGATCGCCACATTGGAAAACAGGCAAAATCCCATGGCGGCATCCCGCTCGGCATGATGTCCCGGCGGTCGAACGGCGCAAAAGGCATTGCGGCAGCGTTTGGCTGCCACCTCGTCGACAGCGGCGCAGACCGCACCGGCTGCCCTGAGCGCGGCCTCCGCCGACCCGAACGATACGAACGTGTCGTCATCGATCTGGCTTATTTCCCCCTCTGCCGGAACCGATGCAAATACATGGTCGACATGGTCCAGCGAATGAGCGCGGAGCAATTGCTGCGTCGTGGCACGGGGCGCTTCCTCACGCTGCAAAAACAGGAAATCCTCATGCTCGAGAATATGATTGATCGCCACCAGACGATCGGCGCATTCCGGATGATAGGCACCTGTTTCGTGCAGCAGGCACGCGGGGTGGGTCAGCAGTAAGGTCGTCATTTCCTCGTCAACCTCCCTGGCCGCGGTTTCATTGTTGAGGCCCCGCCGCCTTCCGGTGCGATCAGCCATCGGACGGCTGCCGCGTTATCGTTGCCAAGAAGCGTACCGCAACCTTCGCGTTCAGACTAGTCGCGCGCGACAACCGGATTCACACAGCGAAGGTACGGGATGTGAAACCTGGGCCACAACTATTTGAATTATTGTAAAAATCTGACGGCTACACATTCGACCATATTGAGCGTAGCGTCCACGAACCGGCAGCAATCCTGAAGGCATGACCTCATGACGCAACATGTCTGCCCCTGGTGGCTTGGTTACACGTTCATCACGCCACTAAGACGTCTCTTTCAGGATCCGCTCAAGATCCTGGCCCCTTATGTCCACGAGGGAATGACCGTGCTTGAACCAGGTCCTGGCATGGGCTTCTTCACTCTCGATATGGCCCGTCTGGTCGGTTCTTCCGGACAGGTGTTCGCCATCGACCTGCAACCCGAAATGTTGAAAGTGCTTCGGCGTCGCGCCGTCAAGGCGGGGCTGCAGGGGCGCGTGCAATCACGACTGGCGCAGTCGGACAGCCTGGATATTGCCGACCTCAACAGAACCGTGGACTTTGTCCTCGCCTTTGCGATGGTCCATGAGGTACCGGCGGCGCATTCGTTTTTTGGCGAGATGTTCGACGCTCTCAAACCGGGAGGAACGCTTCTTTTGGCAGAACCTCGCGGTCACGTCGGGGCCGCCGCGTTTCAGGCGGAATTGGACACCGGCGCCCAGGTCGGATTCCAGGTCGAACCAGGCCCCTCAATCCGCCGCAGTTATTCCGCCCTGTTGGAGAAGCGGGAGGCTTAGGCCCGACCGGCACCAAGGCTCGCGCCTCCTATTGATGGGCTTCCATCGCCGCCTCAGCCGACCATCGTTCAAGTTGGTTCTGCTTGCCGAGGTGATTGATATAGTCCCGATCGAGCGGCAAACGGCCGATCTCCGCCCCCATCTGCGGATGAGCGTAGACCGGCGATGGCCCGGCCAGCACGCGGGCAAAATGCACGACGCCAGCGATATCGAGTTCACCGGCAGGCGCGACACTCGGTCGTCCGAGGAAGGCGACGGCCTCGACAACGAGCTTATTGAACCCCCAGAGCCCCAGAAGATAGGCGCCGACCTGGAAATGGGTGGCGCCGAAAACCTGTTGCTCGGCTTCCAGTGCGGAGGTGCCGGCGGCGACGGACTGCTTAACCCGGGCCACGTCCTCCGACCGCTGGTCGAGAAGGACCAGAAGACCGATGGAACTCAACATTCCGGCGCAATAGGCTTCCTCCTGCCCACGAGCGTCGAATCCCTCGACCTTGGCGATCCGGCGGGCAATCCGGGCAACCAGAAAACTGTCGCGATTGATGTCCTCGACCAGCCTTCCCGTTGCAGGAAGTCCCTTGAAACTGCGAAAAATACCAATCCTCAACACCAACGCCCCGATAGTTTCAAATCCGAGAATGCGCACTGCCTGCAGCGGCTGGGTCAATCGGGACGAAAGACTGAAATAAGACGAGTTGGTCAGTTTCAAGAGTTCGGCGGTCATCGCCACGTCGCGTGCAATAATCTCCGCGACGCCATTCGACGAGGCATCAGTGCGCCCCATATACTCGACCAATGCGTAATAGGTATCGGGTGGCGTCGGCAGATTGGCCAGCCCCGACAACAGGGCCCGCAGGCGTCCCGAACTGAGAACCCGCTTAAGCTCGAAAGCCCGCCGGATAACGTCGACCAAAAGCTGGGCCGAACAGGGTTTTGCCAGAAACTGGTGCGCCAGGCCGACCGTGCGCATGACACTTTCGGCATCGGAAAAACCGGACAAAACCACGCGAACCGTTTCCGGATAGCGGCGCGACACCTCGGCCAGCAACACGGCTCCGTCCATTCCCGGCATCCGCATGTCCGAGACGATCGCGTCGAAGGCTTGCGTCTTCATCACCTCAAGGGCTGCCTCGCCACTGTCGACGAAGCGCATCTCCCATTCGAGCCGCATATATCGCAGCATGCGTTGCAAGCCTTGCAATACATTGGTCTCGTCGTCGACAAAGAGAATCCGGAAGCGGCTCAAGCTTCCTCCACTGGAGTAAGCGGATTGCCATCAATCGGTAGAGAAATGGTAAAGGTCGTACCGACCCCTTCTTCCGTTTCCACCGAAATCGCCCCCGAGTGCTTGGTTACGATCACGTCCCGACAGATCGCCAAGCCCTGCCCGGTTCCCTTCCCGACCGCCTTGGTGGTGAAGAAGGGATCGAAAATGCGGTCCCTGACACTTTCCGGCATGCCAATCCCGTCATCGGTGACCGCGATATAGACGCACCTGCCCCGCCGAAGCGTCTTCACGGAGATCAGCCCTTTGTCCTTCATGCCCTTCGACTGGATGGCCTGAGCGGCATTGACGACCAGATTGAGCAAAACCTGGTTTATTTCGCCCGGCAGACAATGCACGGCCGGCAAGTCTTCAGCCAGATCCAGCGATATCTCCGCGACATGCTTCCATTCATTGCGGCTGACCGCCAAAGTGTTCTCGATGGCCTTGTTGAGATCGACTGCGGACTTCTCGCGTTCACCGGGGTGAGAAAACTCCTTCATCGCCAAAACGATACGGGCCACCTGTCCGACGCCGTCCAAAGACTGGGCAATTGCCTGAGGCATCTCCGCAAGAAAATAATCCATGTCGGACTCGATGAACGCCTGGTCGATGTCGGACCGATCACTTTGCGCATCGCCCTGACCATGCTTTTCGATGAAACCGCGATAGTGCTCGATCATCTCAAGCATGGTCTGCAAGGCATCGCCCAGAAAACGCAAATTGTCGCCGATATATTGGATCGGCGTGTTGATTTCGTGCGCAATTCCCGCCGCCAACTGGCCAACGCTTGCCAGCTTCGAGGCCTGCAGCGCGTCTTGTTGCGCACGCTTGAGATTCTGGATATCGCGGAAGGAAATGATGATTCCTTTCCGCAGTTCGTCCTCGATCAGTGGCGAACAGGCGTAGGCGACGACGAGAGAACGACCATCATGCATTTCGAACACGGCATCGTCGTCGCGCCAAGCCCGGCCGGTTTCAACGACTTTTTTTAGCGGACCGTCGGCGAAACGAAGGACTTTCCCGCCGGCCCGTAATCCAAAAACCGAATCGACATATCGGCCGGCAATGCGTGGAATCGTCTCGTTGCCCAGCAAGCGGTCGGCTGAATGATTGGAAAAAGCGACAAATCCGTCGATGTCGGTCACCAGCACGCCCTCGAACAGACTTTCGGTGATCGCCTGGATGCGATCCTGACTTTCGCGCAGGGCTTCCTCCATGCGCCGCCGTTCGGCATTCTGGCGAGCCAGCCGGTCATATTTTCGTTGGAACTGCATCCGCTCGATGGAATAGCGAATCACGCGCCGCAAGGCTTCCGGATTGATCCGCCCCTTGTTGAGATAGTCCTGAGCACCGGCCTTGACCGCCAGGGCGCCGGCGTCCTCGTCCTCCGTTGCGGTCAGAACAACCAGCGGTGTTCCGCGAGCTGCGGCCACCATGGCACCGATCTCGCCGGCCCGGCCATCGGCCACCGATCCGACATCGAACAGCACCGCGTCGAAGCTGTCGGCCGCCATGACGTCCTGGGCCTGCGGAATTGTCGAGACCGTTTCGACCAGAAAATCAGGACCTGTCCGAACCGCCAGCATGTCGGCGATTCCGGCTTTGTCCTCACCGTCCAGGACCAGCAAAACCTTCGACCGCATGCCGACTATCCGTCTTCCAGACTTGTTCATCCATCACGATGGAGAAGCCTAAGGTTCATATGACGCCTGCGCCTCCGGCTTCAGCGGGCTCAAACGCCGCTCGGGCTTAAGGGCTTGGAGCGATTATTTCGCCCCAAGCCCTTAGTCTAGAGTGCCAACGGCCCGGACGGAAGCGATTTGCTTCCGTCCGGGATGAGATTTTTCCCTCTAATCTATTGAATAGGCGCCTCTTTACGACTTTAGTGACGGCATCGGTTGGAATATTCAACTTTTCCGTTTTACAACATCCGGATAGACCGTCTTCAGCCGACGGAATCCTTCTCATCGACGTGCCACTGGCAGAGATGATCCGGCCGGTCAGCAATGATCAACATATAGATCACCCGTCCATCTTCGTCCGGCAATCTGACGTGGCGCAAATAGAGAGGTGATAACGCTTGATTTAACGGAGGAACCTCCCAGTTATCGAATGTAATTCCTTCGGCGATCATCCCCGCCAGCGGGTCCTGCACCCCGAGACACCAAAGCAATTCCCGGGTTTTCAAGTGTTTCATGGCCGTCGGACGAATGCCAAATTCGTCCGAGAAGGCTTGATTTCCCCACTCGATGAAGCCTTCACTATGCACCAGCAAGGGGCAAGGGATCGATGCAATCATCGCGGGCAATTGTCGCTGCGGCTTATATCTTTCCATCGGGAACAACCCTTGCGCCCATGTAGGTAAATCGCTCATATTGGGTAGCGTAAAGGTGACCCTGGGTTGCTCGATATCCCCATTTGGGGACAGTCTCAGGACTGAATTCCAATTGGAACAGATGTCGCAGGGGAGAAGAAACAGGGGGGAGACCACCGTGACGAAGCCGCGCATTTTGTTCGTTGATGACGAACCGCACGTTCTCGATGGTCTCCAGCGCGCGATGCGCAGCCGCAACGGCCAATGGGATATGGTTTTCCAGGTGTCCCCGACGGCCGCCATCGAAGAACAGCGCCGCCAGCCCTTCGATGTCGCTGTCGTCGATATGCGAATGCCGGTCATGTCCGGCGTCGAGCTGATCAAAGCGTTGACGGCGCTTCACGCCGACACCGTCTCCATCATCCTGACCGGTGCGACCGACATTGAAACGGCGATCGCCGCGATCAACGAGGCCAGTGTCTTCCGTTTCTACGCCAAGCCCAGCACGACCGAGGTCCTGGCGGCCGGTATCACGCAAGCGCTGTTGCAGGAGCCGGCCAAGGCAACCGCGTCACCGCAGGCCAGTCTCGGCCTCGCGGCCTTAAACAGGCTGCCGACCGGTATCGTGGTGGTCAATGGCAGTGCTTCGGTGTTGTTCATGAACAGTCTCGGAGCCGAATACCTGGCCGGCAGCGGTGGCCTGTCGATGAGTCAGAACGGCATCTGCCGCTCCAACCGACCACAGGAAACCACCGAATTACACCGCCTGATCAAGGAGGCGGTGGAAGGGGGCGAGGACAACGCCGCGCATGCTCTCAGCATCACCAGAGAAGATGCCGACCGCCCTCTGTCGGTCGTCGTGGCCCCGTTGCCGGCGGAAACCGGATCGGGCCGCGTTGCCGTCCTGCTGATCAGTGGCCTTGAGCGGCAACCGCTGCCATCGCTCGACACGGTCGCCAAGCTCTTTGATCTGACGGAAGCCGAGGCGCGGCTGGCGTTGCTCCTGAGCGAAGGCCAGCGTATCGAAGATGCGGCCGAGCGCCTGGGTATTACCGTCAATTCGGCGCGAACCTATCTCAAACGCATTTTCAGCAAAACTGACGTGACCCGACAGGCAGAACTGGTGCGACTGATTCTTGCCGCCCCAACTCTGGTCGACCTGGGCGCAATCCGTCGCGGCAAACAGCGGCCAGATCCGGAGCATTCGGCTCGCTAGCTGTCGTGTCTCAACAGGTTGTTTAGAGGAATCCTTGAGATAGGGGTCATTCCTTTAAGCCCGAAGTGTGGCCGATGATGATTGTAGTAGTCGAGGAATTTTGGCAAAGCCTCAGCGCGCTCGTCGGACTGGGCAT
>JARLJB010000071.1 GCA_031291415.1 Telmatospirillum sp. | reverse complement strand
GGTCGAGAATTTCTTTTGCAAAATCAAATCTTTCCGCCGCATCGCAACGCGTTACGAGAAGACTGACCAGAGCTTCGCGGCAATGATCCATCTCGTCGCCTCCGAAATCGCTCTCCGCTGAATGTCAACAGGCCTTAGTGCATCGCGCTCTTCTCAGGATTTGCTTCGGATAAGCCGCTTGTTCAGCCGCCGGGCGACAAAATCGCCCAGGCTCTGGACCGCCTGCACGAGGACGATCAGCACGACGACGACCGCCAGCATGACGTCGGGCTGGAAGCGTTGGTATCCATAGCGGATGCCGAGATCGCCGAGGCCGCCGCCGCCGACGGCGCCGGCCATCGCCGAATAACCGATCAGGCCAACCACCATGATGGTGACGCCGGCGATGATCCCGGGCCGCGCTTCCGGCAGCAAGATCTTGAGGATGATCTGCATCGGCGTCGCACCCATGGCTTGGGCCGCCTCGATCAGTCCGTGATCGACCTCGCGAAGCGACGACTCGGCCAGGCGGGCGACGAAGGGCGTGGCGGCGATCGTCAAGGGAACCGTTGCCGCTTCCGTGCCGATGGAGGTTCCGACGATCATACGGGTCAAGGGGATGATGGCGATCATCAGGATGATGAACGGCGTTGACCGCGTGGCGTTGACGATGGCGCCAAGGATGCGGTTGAAGGGCGTATTTTCCAGAATATGCCCCGGACCGGTGACCACCAGGATGACTCCGAGAGGGATGCCGACCAGCGAGGACAGGATCGCCGAGATCCCAACCATGAAGAAGGTTTCTTGAAGGCCGTTAAGCAACAGCCCGATGAGCATCGGCGACATGGCCGAGTACCTCCACGCGTAAATTGTTCGAGCGAATGTAATCGATGGCATTCTGGACCGCCTGCGGCTGTCCGATTGCTTCGACCACGAGGTTGCCGTAGGGCGAGCCTTGGATGTATTCGACGTTGCCCTGAAGAATGTTGAACATGACGTCGTAATGGCGGATCACATCGGCGATCACCGGGGTTTCCGCCGACGGTCCGGTGAAGATGATGCGCAGCACGGCATTGCTGTCGGACGCCGGAGCGTTCGCCTGCAGCCGTTCGGACAAATGGGCCGGCAGCGGCCGATCGATGACATCGCGCACGAAACTTCGCGTTACGTCGGCCTTCGGCGCCGTGAAGACGTCGAAGACCTGACCTTGCTCGACGATCTCGCCATGATCGAGAACGGCGACACGATCGCAAATCTCCTTGATCACCGGCATCTCGTGGGTGATCAGCATGATGGTCAGGCCAAGCGTCCGGTTAATGTCCTTGAGCAGTGCCAGGATGGACTGCGTGGTTTCCGGATCGAGCGCCGAGGTGGCTTCGTCGCAAAGCAGGACAGCGGGCTTGGACGCCAGGGCGCGGGCGATGCCAACACGTTGTTTCTGGCCGCCGGAAAGCTCTGCCGGATAATGGTCCTGCTTGTCGGTCAGGCCGACGAGTTCGAGCAGCGGCTGAATTTCGCGGCGAATCTCCGCCTTGCTTTTGCCGGCCAGCTCGAGCGGCAGCGCCACATTCCCATAGGCTGTTCGCGACGACAGCAGATTGAAATGTTGGAAAATCATGCCGATACCGCGGCGTGCCTCGCGCAAGGCATGACCGGAAAAGGACGAGATTTCCCGTCCGTCGACGACCACACGGCCGGCGGTCGGGCGTTCCAGCATATTGACGCAGCGAACCAGAGTGCTTTTGCCGGCGCCCGATCGTCCGATGATGCCAAAGATTTCTCCCTGCTGGATGGACAGCGAGACGTCCTTCAGCACCGTCGTGGTACCGTTCGCTGTAGCGAACGTCTTTACCAAGCCATCGATTTCAATCATCAGCTCTTCCGTGTCGCTTTCGCACAAATGACAACAATAATTCGCTCCCTGTTAGATCCGCGCCAGCGCCTGGTCAAGGTCGGCGATGAGATCTTCGGCGTCTTCGAGGCCGACGGACAGACGGATGAGGTTGGGAGTGATGCCGAGCGCCTTTCGCCGATCTTCGGGAATCGAGCCGTGGCTCATGGTGACCGGATGGCCTGCCAGGCTTTCGACGCCGCCAAGACTTTCCGCCAGCGTGAAGATCTTGACATGTTCCAATACTTTGGCGGTTTGTTTGGCTGTCGCCTTGAGGAAGACTGAGACCATGCCGCCACCGCCTTTCATCTGGCGCAAGGCCAGATCGTGCTGCGGGTGGCTGGGCAGGCCGGGATAGAGCACCCGCTCGACCGCCTGATGCGTCTCGAGCCAACCGGCAACGGCCAGAGCATTGGCGGAATGCCGCTCCACCCGAAGTGGCAGCGTCTTGACGCCACGCAGGCCGAGGAAGCTCGAGAACGGATCGAGGATGCCGCCGGTGGAATTCTGCACGAAGGCGATCCGGCTCTGCAGATCTGTATCATCGCCGACGACGACGGCGCCGCCGATGATGTCCGAGTGGCCGCCGATGTATTTGGTGACCGAGTGAACGACCAGATCAAAGCCGTGCTCCAGGGGCCGCTGCACGGCCGGTGAGGCGAAGGTGTTGTCAGCGACGGTCAACACATGGTGCTTCTTGCCGAGACCGGCAATGGCCGACAGGTCGGCGAGCTTGAGCAGGGGATTGGAAGGCGTTTCCACCCAAAGTAAGGCGGTTCTGGGGGTGATGGCCGCCTCGATAGCCGCGATGTCGGAAAAATCCACGTGGGTCACGGCTAAATTGGCGGAATTGGCCCGGACTCGATGGAACAGTCGCCAGGTGCCTCCGTAGAGATCGTCCGATGCGACGATATGGCTGCCGTGCTCCAGAAGATCGAGGATGGCCGCTTCGGCGGCCAGACCTGATGCAAAGGCATATCCGGCGGCACCACTTTCCAACTCAGCCAGGGATGCTTCAAAAGCGGCGCGCGTCGGATTCTGCGACCGGGCATATTCCCATCCGGTGTGAACGCCGGGCGAACTTTGAGCAAAGGTCGAGGTGGCGTAAATCGGCGGAATGACCGCGCCGGTCGACGGATCATGGCTCTGGCGTCCATGAATGGCTCGAGTGGCCAAACCTTGCGGATGTTCTGCTGTTTTCTTGGCGATCTTATTCATGTCAGTCGACCTTGCGGCGCAAATGGTTGATGAGATCGATGCGGGTGATCAAACCGAGGAAGCGGCCGGCGTCGACGACGATGGCAACGTGGCCCTTATCGAAGACGGCCACCAGTTCGCTTAAGGGCGCGGCGGCGGCGATGGTTTCAATCCGCGTCGCCATGGCGCTTTTCACCGGTTCCTGGAAGCGGGCGTGGTCACCGAAAACCGCCATCAGGACGTCCGATTCGTCGAGAATGCCGACGACCTGTTCGCCCTCGATCACCGGAACTTGCGAGATATCGTAGAGCTTCATCCGGGCGTAGGCCGTGTTCAGCGTGTCATTCGGATTGACGACGACCGCGGCGCCTTCGTCGTGGCGCCGGCTGATCAGGTCGCGCAGATCGCCATGACGGGGGCCGGTGACGAAGCCCTGATCGGCCA
This sequence comes from Telmatospirillum sp., assembly GCA_031291415.1. Lineage (GTDB taxonomy): Bacteria > Pseudomonadota > Alphaproteobacteria > Rhodospirillales > Magnetospirillaceae > Telmatospirillum. The sequence goes on along the minus strand of JARLJB010000071.1, from coordinate 19,272 downwards.
TCCACACGTCATTGAACATCTTGGAAAGATACTTGTTCCCGCTGTCGCAGATCAGTGTGACGACCCGTTTGGGTTCGGTCTGCTGCCGGCAATAGCGGAGAGCCGCGGCGACCAGCGTGCCGCTCGACGAGCCGGCGAGGATACCCTCCTTGCGCAGCAATTCGCGGGCGACCTCGAAACTTTCCCGATCGGGGATCGAAAAACCGGTGTGAACTCCGGCCAGATTGGCGATCGGCGGCACAAAATCCTCACCGATGCCCTCGACCAGCCAGCTTCCCGGCTCTTTGGGCGTCCGTCCTTCGACGACGTCGACGAGGATGGATCCGGCAGGATCGGCCAGAACGATTTCCGTTTTTGGCGAAACACGGCGGAAAAAATTGTTGATGCCGGTCAACGTTCCAGAGGAACCGACACCGCAGACCACCGCGTCGACATCATGGCCCATCTGTTCCCAGATCTCGGGCGCCGTCGTCGTTTCATGGGCCAGGGGATTGGCCGGATTGCCGAATTGGTTGACAAAGACCGCGCCGGGCGTCTCGCTGGCGATGCGTTCCGCGAGGTCCTGATAATACTCCGGATGACCTTTGCCGACGTCGGACCGCGTCATCACGACTTCGGCGCCCATCGCCTTCAGATGAAAGACTTTTTCCCGGCTCATCTTGTCGGGAATGACGAGGATCAGGCGATAGCCCTTGACGGCGGCGACCAACGCCAGTCCAAGACCGGTATTGCCGGCCGTGGCTTCAACCAATGTGCCGCCCGGCTTCAGCCGACCATCTCTCTCGAAGGCGGTGATCATCGACAAGGCTGGTCTGTCCTTGATCGAACCGCCGGGATTTTGGTTTTCCAATTTGACGAAAAGCCGGCTTTTTCCGGTGTCGAACCGGGTCAACTCGACCAGGGGTGTGTCACCGATGAGATCAAGAAGACGTGAGGTACCTGCCGTTGCGGCCGGCGAGGCCTGCGTTTGCGTGCTCATGAAAGCTCCATATTCTACAGGAATAAACAATAGGAGCGGAGACGATAGAACACAAGATAATCATAAAACTCAAAAATAGAACATAATTTAAAGTGTTAAATTTGTCGGCGGTTATATCAAGGAAAAATGACGGGTGCGATTCCGCAAAGACGCATCGCGATCTAGCCGCGGGGCATCGGTTTTCCCATCTCCAACTCCGCCGCGACGACTTTGAGAAATTCCTTGTAGCGGATCGGTTTGGCGATGTAGCCATCACAGCCAGCGGCCGAGATCCGTTCGTGGTCGCCGCGCATGGCGAAGGCGGTCAAGGCGACGATCCGGATATCCCGAGTGGCGATGTCGCCTTTCAAGAGTCGCGTCGCCGTCAGACCATCCATGCCGGGCAATTGGACGTCCATCAGGATCAGATCGGGATGTTGTTCACGGGCCAGACGGATTCCCTCCTCGGCATCGGTCGCCTGCAGGACTTCGTATCCCTGACTTTCCAGCAGGACGACGACCAACTTCATGTTGGCGGCGCTGTCTTCGATGGTCAGGACGCGTGTCATGTCACTTGTCCTTTTCGGTGAGCGCCTGTTTCACTTCGCTGATGAAGTGATCGGGGCTAAAGGCTGATTTTTCAATGATCTTCAGGACTTCGCTGTTGAGCCGTTCGCGATCCTCGATGGTGATCTGCTTGGCGGTGACGACGATAACGGGGATGCTGGCGGTCTCGGGGCCTTTCTTCAATGCGTCGACCACGTCGAAGCCGGTGATCTCGGGCATCATCAGGTCGAGCACGATCAGGTCGGGACGTTCGTTGAGCGCCAGAGCAATTCCATCCTCGCCGCCGAAAGCTGACAGGACGCGGTAGCCGGCGCCGTCAAGAAACGTGTCGAACATTTTCACAGCCTTGGGATCATCGTCGACGACGAGAACGGTGCGGGAAACATCTCTTGTGGTGCGAAAGCCGGTGGCTTCGAGCGCGGAGAGCAGGTCGGCACGGCCAACCGGCTTTTGCAGAACTTGTGCGGCACCGAGCGAAATGGCGCGAATCCGATCGGCAGCGCTTGATATGATTACTACCGGAATTCCCGTGAGTTCCGGCTCGACTTTGATACGTGCCAGGAACTCCCAGCCGTTCATGCCCGGCAGGTGGACGTCGAGCGTGATGAGGTCGGGCTTTTCGTTTGCCGCCAGCTCAAGCGCGGATTCACCGGTGGCGACGCGAAGAACGCGGAAACCTGCGGCTTCAAGTTGCAAGCGCAGAAGATCAGCGGCCTTGTCATCGTCTTCGACGACAAGGGCAAGCGACGGCTTGTCGGTCTCCGCGACGGGCGCGGGCGCCATCTGTCGCAGGGATGGCGACCGCGTGATCTTCGCGGCCTCGACCGGCTTTTCTCCCTCCGTTCGCCAGGGAAGCCAGACTGTGAAGGTTGAACCCTGCCCAATCTCGCTTTTCAGAGTGACCGCGCCATCGTGCAGTTCAGCCAAGTGGCGCACCATCACCAAGCCGAGACCTGTGCCCTCGTAGCGGCGCGATAATGTGCTGTCGATCTGCATGAAGGGCTGGAACAGCCGGGCCTGGTCGGCCGCGGCAATGCCGATGCCGGTGTCCTTGACCGCCAGCTCGAGATAATGATCGAAATGTCCATCCGGGACGGACCCGCGGTCCACCTTGCGCACCGTGAGATGTACTTCGCCGCCCTCCGGCGTGAATTTCACGGCATTGGATAACAGGTTGTGTAGAATTTGTTTGACCTTGCGTTCATCGAGCCAGACTTCGCCAAGGTCATCGGTCACTTCGGACGTCAAATGCAGGCTGTGCGCCATCGCCATCTCCCGCACCACCTGGAGGCTGGCTCGGGCGATGGCCGGCACCGATTTCGGTTCCAGATTGAGAACCATCTTGCCCGCTTCGACCTTCGACAGATCAAGAATGTCGTTGATCAAGGCAAGCAGATGACTGCCGCTGTCGAAAATGTCGACGACGCAGTCTTTCTGCTGCGGCGTCATCTCGCCCATCAGTCCATCTTTCAGGACTTCCGCAAAGCCGATGACGGCATTCATCGGCGTGCGGAGTTCATGGCTCATGTTGGCGAGGAATTCCGACTTCATGCGGCTCGCTTCTTCAAGCTGCTGGTTTTTTCGGGCTATTTCATCATTTCTTGAGCGCAACTGCTCGGCCAGCAATTTGAGGTCGCCATACTGTTTGAGATTATGCAGGGCGACGCCGAGCTGCGATGCCAGAAGTTCGAGAAAGCTGTGGTCTTTCTCGCCCAGCAGTTTGCTGGCCGCCAACACCAGAACGGCGAGACGGTTCTCCTGATAGCCGATGGGAATCATTAAAACCTCGGCCGGAATGAAGTCGGCCAGTCCGGTTTGCAAGACAAGGCCGGCCGTTTCAAGTCGGATCGTTTTTCCTGCTTGTGCAGCCTGGCCAAGCAAGCCTTCGCCAAGGGCGAATTCCTGCGCAACCTCGGCGGCAAGGCCATATGTTGCCTCGCGATGGAAGCTGCCGTTCCATTCGTCGAACGCGTAAAGCGCCGATACCGGAAAGGGATGGTTCCTGGCCAGGAGCGCGAGCAGGCCGTCGAAAATCTTCCGACGATCGAAACTGGTGGAAAACAGCGCCAGCGCCTGACTCTGGGTTTCATCGAAACGCGCCGCGGTACGCAGTTTTCGCTCGGTACGCTTGAACTCGGTGACATCCTGGTTCACGGCAACGGCGCCCGTTACCTGTCCCTGGAGATTGCGGATCGGCATGGTGTTGTTGAGGATCGTCTTTCGACTGCCATCGAATCCTTGAATATCGTTCAATTCATTGCGGATCGTTTCGCCCGTCTTCAAGGTGCGAACCAGGGCCCGCTCCTCAAGGGCGATCGGTTTGCCGCTATCGGTCCACCAGCTTTGGTAGTCACCGTAGAGTTCAAGTCCGACATACCGCTCGCCCGCCCAGATCTCCTTGCCGGCCGGGTTGATGCTGGTGATTTGGCCCGCCGCGTCGCAGACGAACACTCCGACCGGCAACAAATCGAGAATCTGCTGCAGCGCCGTCTGGCTGTCGCGAACCGCAGTCTCGGCGGCGTGCCGCCGACGCGCCTCGTGCCTTATCCACCACCACATCAGGAGGATGACGGCTAGAGCCGCCGCTGCCAGCGCCGTTCCGACCAATTGCGTCCGGCGCGTGTTGCTCTCGTTCTCAAGCCCGCGCTCGGCCAGTAGCGAGCGTTCCTCCTCTTCCACCACGTCGGCGCCTTTCTGCAAAGCTTCCATGCCAGGGCGGGAGGCGCCGGAGTTGATGCGGCGGCGAACCGCCTCAAACCCCTGGGCGCCGTAAAGTTCCAGGGCTGTCTCCAGCACACGCAGGCGATCCATCGCCAGTATGTCCAATTTGGCGATTCGCAATTGCTGGCGAGGATTGTCGACGGTGAGACGCTTCAGCTTGGACAGCGCATCCTTGATACGGACTACGTCGCGTTCGCGTTCGTTAAGATAATAGTCATCGCCTGTGATGATGAAGGCGCGCTGACCGGATTCAATCCCGTTTATGCCGGCGGTTACCTCGGCAAGCGTGTCCAGGACCTCGTAGGTGTGACTTACCCAGCGCGATGTCTCGATGGAACTTTCGAGAGAGCGGTACATCTGCCATCCGGCCAGAAGCAGCATCGACAGGGCCGTGGCGAAGCCGATCGCCAATCTGATTTCGTGGATGTTCCTGTTCATTGTCTGCTCCGTCAGGCAATCGAGACGCGGGTGCCGCCGATGATGGGGGGGGGCGATGCCTGGGATGCCGTGCCGTCATAAGGATCGGCATGTTCTGCGAAAATGCAGGCAAAACGGTCGGCGCAAGCGACGAAACTCGCCAGTATCGCCGGGTCGAAGTGCTCTGGCCGGGTGCGTCCGTCGCCGTTGGTGATGATCTCGATTGTCCGTGCGTGATCGAAGGCTGGCTTGTAGCGCCGACAGCTCCGCAGGGCGTCATAGACATCGCAGATCTGCATGATGCGGGCGGCGAGTGGGATTTCTTCTCCCTTGAGACCGTTCGGATAGCCGTCGCCGCCCCAGCGCTCGTGGTGGCAGAGGGCGATCTCGGCGCCCATTCGGGTGTAGGGGGAGCTGCCCTGGGCGAGGATTTGGGCGCCGTGCGCCGCATGGGTCTTCATGATGACCCATTCCTCGGGCTCGAAAGGTCCGGGTTTCAGCAGCAAATAGTCGGGAATACCGATCTTGCCGATATCGTGCATCGGGCTGGCCTGGGCGATGTGGTCGCGGAACTCGCCGTCCAGTCCTCTTGTCTCCGCCAAGTCGCGGCAGTAGTGACTGATCCGTCTGACATGCTGCCCCGTTTCCTCGTCGCGGTACTCAGCTGCCTGTACGAGGGTGAACACCGTGTCGCGGTAGGCTTCTTCCAATTGCCGCGTCCGTTCCCCGACCTTTTGTTCGAGAAGCCGGTTATGATTGGCAAGAAAATCCCCGTATTCTTTCAGCCGCAGCAGATTGCGCACGCGAACGCGAAGATCGGCGCGGTCGAGAGGCTTGTTGAGAAACTCCTCGGCGCCAGCTTCCAACGCACGCAGCTTGGAGCCCCGATCGTTGAGCGATGTGACCATGATCACCGGCACGGGTTGCGTTTTCGGATTGGCTTTCAGGCGTGCGACGGTCTCGAAACCGTCCATGTTCGGCATCATGATGTCGAGCAAGATGAGATCCGGCTGTTCGGCGGCGGTGACGGCCAGCGCATCAAGGCCATTGCGGGCGGTCAAGGTGGCATAACCCTCGGCCCGCAATAGGGTTTGGAGCAGCTTGATGTTGCTTTCGTCGTCGTCGACGATAAGGATTGTGGCTATTTTCGGGAGAGGCATGGGACGGCACCGCCCTTTGAGTGCAACCTAAAATGGTCGTTATCCTGCTCTCTTTTACAACCAAAATGGGTATCGTTTGCTCGTGGCGCAACATTATTCCACGCGGTAAACGCATTCCGTTGGTGCCAGATTTAAGGAGAATGGACTTTGTCGACGATTGAAGACCCCAGTTGTTCGGAATGCGGATTGCTCAACTGCTATCGGCACGGCGAGAAATTCCCGGATTTCTGCCTGACCGAAGCGGTCGATCCGGCCCGTGTCGAAAGCACGATCGAGAGCTATCGCGGTGACGGGCTTGACGGAAAACTGTACCAGGCGGCGGCCGAGGTCGAGGGGCTCTATTATGGAAAACTGACGCGGGTGGAGGAGACACTGGTCTTCGCCCGACGCATCGGGGCCAGCCGCGTCGGCATCGCGACCTGCGTCGGATTGATCGAGGAAACCCGTATTTTTGCCAAATTTCTCCGTCAGGGTGGCATGACGGTCTACACGGTGCTTTGCAAGGTCGGCTCGGTCGACAAGACAGACGTCGCCATTGCCGAGGAGTTGAAGGTTCGTCCGGGAAAAAGGGAAGCTTGTTGCAATCCAATCTTGCAGGCGCGTCTGTTGAACGATCAAAAAACCGACTTGAACGTTATCGTCGGTCTTTGCGTCGGTCACGATTCGCTGTTCATCCGGTATTCCGAAGCGCCGGTGACGACGCTGATCGTCAAGGACCGGGTGCTTGGCCACAATCCCGCCGTCGCCCTTTACACCGCGAAAACCTATTGCAGCCGCCTGTTTGACGAAGAGCGGATCAAGGGATTGTAAGGGAGGCGGCACCATCGTTGTTATGAAAAGAGGCACTGCTTTGCGTCATCGCCTGTTCGTCACATGTCCATTGCCGCCGTCGGTGAAGCGGCTGTTCACTGCGGAATTCGAGGTTTCCTTTGCCGGCGAAAGCCGTGCGCCGTCGGCATCCGAAATCCTCGCTGGAATTGTCGGTCACGATGCATTGGTCGTTTCCGCGCCGACCAAGGTCGACCGCGCTCTGATCGAGAAACTGCCCGACGGTGTCAGTGCCATCGCCACCTATTCCGTCGGGTACGAGCATATCGATGTCGAGGCGGCCAAGGCTCGGGGACTTGCGATCCTGTTTACACCGGACGTGCTGACGGACGCCTGCGCGGAGGTGGCGCTGTTGCTGATGCTGGGGGCCGCGCGCCGGGTCACCGAGGCCGTCGATCTGCTGCGCGAAGGCCGCTGGCTTGGCTGGTCGCCGGTGCAGTTGAACGGTATCGGCATCACCGGCAAAAGGCTCGGCATTGTCGGAATGGGAAGGTTGGGGCGGGCGATCGCCGATCGGGCGCGGGCCTTCGGCATGCGCATCGACTACTACAATCGCCGCCGCCTGGAGACCAGCCTTGAAGGCGGCGCCACTTATCATGAAACGCTGGAAAGCCTGATGATGGTGTCAGAGTTCCTTGTGCTGGCATGTCCGGCAACCGAGGAAACCCGCGGATTGCTGAACAAAACGAGAATCGGGCTGCTGCCTAAAGGCGCCGTCGTCACCAATATCGGACGGGGATCCGTGGTGGTCGACGAAGACCTCGCCGACGCTCTGGCCAGCGGCCGGGTCGCGGCCGCCGGCCTGGATGTGTTCGACGGAGAGCCTGCTGTCTGTCCACGCTATTTCGATCTTCCCAACGTCTTCATGCTGCCCCACATCGGCAGCGCGACGATCGAGACACGCAATGCCATGGGACAGGTTCTCGTCGATGGCTTGCGTGCTTTCTGGGCCGGAAACCCGGCGGTCAACCGGTTGGTGTAAGGACTCATCCGTCAGATTTTTACCGCTAGTGCATTGACTCATTCAGAAAGTTCACCATTCCACCCCACCCCCAACCCCTCCCCATCAAGGGGAGGGGCGTAAAACTGCGGCTCCCTTCCCCTTGTGGGGAGCGTTGGGGTGGGGGAGACGATGACTCTTTTGTTTGTGTCAATGCACGAGAGTCAGCCGGCTGCCGGGTGCACCGGTTGTGGAACACCGACGCGGGCCTGATAGGCGTGTCCGATGCCGAGCAACGTTGTCTCGGCGTAGGGGCGGCCGAGAAGCTGAAAGCCGCTGGGCAGAGCTTTGCCGTCCCGTGCGGTGGGCAACACCATGCAGGGCATGCCGAGGTAGGCCAGCGGGCGGGTGAAGCAGAGAAGGCTGGCAATCATCGCGGTCATTGATTTCCCACCGCCGACATCCGTTTCCGCGATGCTTGGGACGCTGCGATTGAGGATCGGCAGGAATAGGACATCAGCCTGCCTGAAGGGGCCGCTGAGCCAGTCCTCGATGATCAGTGGTCTGACCCGGAGCGCCTGGATGTAATCGACCGCCGAGACGGCAAAACCGTCCTCCAATCTGGTCCGGACCTGGTCGGAATAGTCCTGCGGCCGTTCACGCATCCAGCGGGCGTGATAGGCCGAGGCCTCGGCGAACTGCAGCAACTGCGCATAGCGGTCGAGGTCCTGGAGATCGGGAAGCGTGACGGCGACTTCGACCGCTCCGGCGTCCCGCAGGACCGCCAAGGCCTCCCGCAGCAGCCCGGCGATTTCGGGATCGATGGTGTCCAACAGGGCCCGGTCGACGCCGATCTTGAGGCCGCGCGGCGATTTGCCGAGGGCGGCGAGATAATCGGCGGCGGGAGCCTTTGCCGTGGCATCGGCCGGATCGGAACCGGCCATCAGCGACAAAGCCAAGGCGAGGTCGGTGACGTCGCGGGCCAGCGGGCCGATGGTGTCGAGCGACGACGCCAACGGCATGGCGCCGGCCCGGCTGACCAATCCCCAGGTCGGCCGGATCCCGGCGATGCCGCAACAGGCGGACGGAAAGCGGATGGAACCGCCGGTATCCGATCCCAGTGCGAACGGGACGACGCCAGCGGCTACCGCGGCGGCCGAGCCGCTCGAAGAGCCGCCGGTGATATGGGCCGGATTGTGCGGATTGCGGCAGTGGCCGACCTGATAATTGTGGCCTGTGATGCCAAAAGCGAATTCGGCCATGTTGAGCGCGCCGAAGGGGACGGCCCCGGCCGCCTTGAGGCGCGCAATTGCCGTGGCGTCTCTGGTCGCCGGGGCCCCGGCACGGATCTTCGCCCCCCAAGTCGCGATCCGGCCAATTCTATCGAACATGTCCTTGTGGGCGAGCGGCACACCGAGAAGGGCGCCGGCCGGCGCCTTTCCCTGCCGCCTGCCGGCGTCGATCGCCCGCCCGGCCTCGATCGCCTCCTCGGTGTCGAACGAGAGAATGGCGTTGATCCGGGGGTTGACCGCCTCGGCCCGGGACAGGGCTGCTTTGACGGCCTGTTCAGCGGAAACCTCGCCGTTTCGAATGGCCCCGGCGAGAGTGAACGCTGACAGAGTGCCGAGATCGTCCGGAGTCATGACTCTTTTCTCCATGATCGCAGGAAGGTTTGGAAACCGTGGATGTCGGTCGAGAAATCGAGACGTTGCTCAATGATTCGGCCGGTTGCGATCAGTCTCGCCATGGTTTCGGCGACTGCCGGCCGGCGTTCCGGCGACAGGGCGATTCCCTGCCGCCGCAAAGCCGAACCGACGAAGTCTTCGTCGTTCGATTGGGTCATCGGCTCCTCATTTGTCCATGCTGACCGGTGTCAGATCCTGGAACCAGCTCCGCGCCTGGACGAACCCTTTGACCTTCGGAGACAAGGCTCTGGGCCCGACGTCGTGGGCGATGAACAGCCAGGAGGCGTCGTCAACGAGTTTGGTGTGAAGTTTGGCGAGCAGGGCGTCCTGCTGAGCGGTATCGAAGGTCGCACGAGCCTGATCGAGCAGGGTGTCGACTTCGGAGTTGGTATACCAGCCCCAGTTGAAGCCGTTGGGCGAAACCATCGAACTGTGCATGAAGCGGTAGAAGGCGACCATCGGATCCTGCCAGGCGAAGGACACGTTGGTGGCGGTGCCGGCACGGCTGGCCGGATCCTTGGCTCCCTGGCGCCAGTTGGCGTAAAGCGTCTGCCATTCGAGCACTTCGAATTCGAGCGCGATGCCGACATCGGCCAAGTTTTGCTGAATGAACTCATTCATCGCCAGAGGCAGCATCTGCCCCGAGCCGGACGCCGAAATCAGGATCTTTGCCTTGACCGGATGATCTTTGGAGAAACCGGCTTCTTTAAGCAGTCGCTTGGCTTCCTCGGGGTCATACTTCACCTTGAACGACGGCTTGCCGAACCAAGGATGGTCCGAGGTGACCAACCCCTCGGCCGGAACCATCATGCCCCCCAGAAGCTGTTTCAAGCCCTCGCGGTCGACCGCCAGATTGGCCGCCTTGCGCACCCGGATGTCGCGCCATGGGCTGCCTTCGACGAAACTGAACTGATAGGGCCAGGTATGCGGATAGACGTTGGAGGTGATCTGCATGCCCTTGGCCTTCAGGTTCGGGATCATGTCCGGGGCCGGAGCCTCGATCCAGTCCACCTGGCCCGACAGCAGGGCCGCGGTACGGGTGTTAGGGTCGGGAATCGGCATCAGGATCAGTTTGTCGGTCTTCGGAATGCGGTTCTTGTCCCAATAGTCGGCATTGGGTTCAAGCTGGGCGAGTTCGTGAGGAACCAGTTTGGTCAACTTGAATGGACCGGTGCCCGATGGTTGCGCTGCGAATTTGTCCCAGCTACGGCCGACTTTTTCCCATTGGGCGGGGCTTGAGAAGAACATCCAGGCCAATTCGTAGGGAATCCAGGCGTCAGGCGCCTTGGTGTCGATCTCGAAGGTGTCGTTGTCGATCTTCTTGACCCCTTTGATTCCGGGGAATCTCGTCAGGACGTTGGCGGCCTGTTTCGCATCGAACTGCGGCGACTGGTTGTTCAGGATCTTTTCGAAATTCCATACGACGGCGTCGGCGTTGAAGGGGGAACCATCATGGAATTTGACGCCTTTGCGGAGGTTGATGATCCATCTGGTGTTGTCTTTGGGATCGATGTTCCACGAGGTTGCCAGTCCGGGGGTCAGGCTGGCGGGCTTGTCGGCCTTCGACAGGTCCCAGTTCACCAGCGCGTCATAGATGGTGTAACCCAGGAAGCGATAACCCTCGGCGCCATTGTCCGGCTGACCGGTGGTCAGGGGAATGTCGCTTGCGGTCATCGCGATCCGCAAGGTGCCGCCGGCCTGGGCTGGCGGCACCGCCAGGCCGAGGGCTAGAAACAGGCCGGCAAAACAGGTGGTCAATCGGCGCATGGTGTTCTCCTCGTCAGGAAGACTTCGGGATTGGGATGTTGGTGTGTCATCGGGCGTGAGCGTCGGCGGCACCCTCGTGGAGGGGCGGCGGGAGGGGGTGAAAGCAAGCGACCTCGCGGCCGGCATCGGCACCGGTGTCTGGAACGCTCTCGACGCAGTCGGCGCCGGCATAGCGGCAGCGGGCGGCGAAAGCGCATCCTGGCGGCAAGGCCGCAAGATCCGGCGGGGCGCCCGGAATGGCTTCCAGACGGGTACCGCGCATGCCCTGGGTGACGGTCGACGAGAGCAGGCCTTGCGTATAAGGATGGGCCGGTGCGCTGATAATCTCGGCAATCGGCCCCTGTTCGATGATCCTGCCGGCGTACATGACGGCGACCCGGTCGGAGATTTCCACGGCGACGCCGATATCGTGTGTGACGAAGATGATCGACAGTCCCATTTCCCGCTGCAGTTCGCGCAGCAGCAACAGGATCTGGATTTGTACGGTCGCGTCGAGGGCGGTGGTCGGTTCGTCGGCCAGCAGCAGTTTCGGGCGGCAGGACAGCGCCAGCGCGATCATCGCCCGTTGGCGCATGCCACCCGACATTTCGTGGGGATAGGCCTGGAATCGTTCGGCCGCCTGGGGAATCTGAACGCGATCGAGCAGGCGGATCGCTTCCGTGCGGGCGGCGGACGCGTCAATGCCGGTGTGGCGGCGGATCGCTTCGGCGATCTGTTTGCCGACGGTGTAAACCGGGTCGAAGGCAAGCAGCGGCTCCTGGAAAACCATTGAGGTGACTGAGCCACGATAGCGGCTTAACTGATCCTCGCTCATCGCCAGGATATCCTGCCCGTCGATCTGGATCCGGCCGCCATAAGTCGTTCGCTTTGGCGGATGCAGGCGGATCAACGACCGCAAAGTGACGCTCTTGCCGCAACCGGATTCACCCAGGAGACCCAGAACTTCACCGGTTCCGACGGTAAAGCTGACGCCGTTGACGGCGTGGACCGGGCGTCGGCCGCCGAAAGTGACGGTCAGGTCGGTGACGCTGACCAGCGGTGGGCTGATGGGGGAATCGTTCATCGATCGTTCCTTCCTGTCGCGTCCGGATGGCCGGACGCGGCGTCCGCCAGCAGGCAGGCGACCTCATGACCGGGACCGACGGTGATCCGTTCCGGGGCAATGCCGGCGCAAACCGCATGCGCCTGCGGGCAACGGTCGCGGAAACGGCAACCAGGGGGTGGATTGATGGGGTTGGGCGGATCGCCCGACAGCGGCGTCCGTTCTGTCCGCCGGTGTGGATCGAGCGACGGAACCGCCGATAGCAGCGCTTTGGTATAAGGGTGACGCGGGTGGCGATAAACCTCCTCGACCGGTCCGACTTCGACCACTTGGCCCAGATACATGACCATCACCGCGTCGCTGATGTACTGCACGACGTTGAGGTCATGGGAGATGAACAGATAGGTGAGGTTCAGTTCCTCCTTGAGATCCATCAACAGGTTGAGTACCTGGGCTTGCACCGACTTGTCGAGGGCGGAGACCGATTCGTCGAGGATGATCAGGCGCGGGTTGAACGCCAGGGCGCGGGCGATGTTGACTCTCTGGCGCTGTCCTCCCGACAGCTCGTGAGGATAGCGGCCGCCGAAGCGCGTCGGGTCGAGGCCGACGCGATCGAGCAGGCTGCGCGATCTTTCGATGGCGTCGCGCATGCCAACGCCATGGACGGTCGGGCCGAAGGCGATGGCTCGTTCAATCGTCATGCGAGGGTTGAGGGATGCGAAGGAATCTTGAAATACCAGCTGAAGATTACGGCGTAACTCCTTGAGTGGCATCCCATTGGGAATGCCCACGCCTTCACCGTCGAAAATCACCTCACCGCTGTCGGGTTCGATCAAACGGGCCAGAAGGCGGGCTGTCGTCGATTTCCCGCATCCGGACTCACCAACGATGCCGAGCGTCGTCCGCTTGGGAACGGTGATATCGATGCCGTCGACGGCATGAACGGCGCCGCGGTTGCGGTTGAAAAAGCCAGACCCCAGCGGGAAGTGCTTGCGCAATCCCTTGACCAGAAGAATCGGTTGGGCCGGGCCGCCGCGATCTTCGGCGACGGATAGCGGTCGCGTGTCGGTGGTCATTCGTTGACCTCCATGGCTGAGCGGATACCGTCGGCCATCAGGTTGAAGCACATTGATGTGATGAAGATCATCGCTCCGGGCAGGGCAGCGACCAGAGGATTGAGGTAAATGGCGCTACGCAGCGTATTCAACATCAAGCCCCATTCCGGTTCCGGCGGCTTGACACCCAGCCCGAGGAAGGACAGGCCGGAGGCAAGGATCATGCTGACGCTGACCAATCCGGTGGCGTAAACGAAGATCGGTCCCAACACATTGCCAAGAATATGAACGCGAATGATCGTCAGGCTGGAGGCGCCGCTCATGCGAGCCGCGTCGACATATTCCAGAGTGCGAACCTGGGTGGTGGCGCTCTCGGCAATGCGCGTCAGCTGCGGGATGAAGATCAGCGTCAAGGCGAGAACGCTGTTGGTGGTGCCTTGTCCGAGTGCGCCGGAAATCGCGACGGCAAGCAAGACCGAAGGAAAGGCGTAGAAGACGTCGAGCAGCCTCATGATCGCCATGTTGATGCGGCCGCCGGCAAAGCCGGCGAAAATACCGACGGCGCTGCCGATGACAAAGGCGATGAGGACCGGCATGACGCCGATCAACAAGGACATGCGTCCGCCATAAGCCAGGCGGGCGATCATGTCGCGGCCGAGCTCGTCGGTGCCGAGGAAGTGCCCCGGCGAACCGACGGGAAGCAGCCGGCGGATCATGCTTGTCTTGTAAGGGTCGGCGGGAATCAGCCAGGGGGCCAGCAGAGCGATGAGGATCAGAGCCAGAAGGACGGTGGCGCAGATCACGGTCAGCCTGTCGCGCGAGATGCGGCGCAGGACACCGATCCAATAATTGTTCGACCGTGGCTTCAGGTCGAGGGCGGGCACGGTGGTTGTTTGGGCGAGGATGTCGGACATCGGGGACCTCAACTGCGGCGCATGCGGGGATCGATGGCCGGCTGAATGATGTCGACCAGCAGATTGAGCAACACGAAGATCATGCACAAAATGAGGATGGTTCCCTGCAACAGGGGAAGATCGCGTTGGAAAATGGCTGTGTTGAGCAGGAATCCGCTGCCCGGCCAGGCAAAAACGGTTTCGACCAGGATTGAACCGCCGAGCAGATAGCCGAGTTGCAGGCCCATCACCGCCAGGGCGGTTGGCGCCACATTCTTGACGACGTGAAGGAAGACGGCACGGTCACTCATACCCTTGGCACGCAGCGCCTGGACGAAATCCTTGGACAGAATATCGGCGACCAGGGCCCGGATGGTGCGGGTGACGATTCCCAAAGGAATGACCGCCAGCGTCGTGACCGGCAGGACCAGATAGCGGAGATGCTCGGCATCCCACAGCCATTCCTTCGAGCCTCCGGGGCCGGCGCCCATGGCCGGAAGCCAGTTGAGTTTCGAGGAAAAGATGATGGTGAGCACCATGCCCAGCCAGTAGTGCGGAACGCTGACACCGATCACCGAAAGGGCGGTGGCGATACGATCGACGATGCCCTTGTGGCGGTAGCCGGCCATGCCGCCGAGGACGGCGCCGAGAGAAAACCCCAGAACTGCGGCGAATACCGCCAACAGGATGGTGTTGACCACAGCCGTCATGACTTCGGCCAGGACGGGACGGCCGGTTGCCACAGAGGTTCCCAGATCTCCCGCGAGGGCGCGTCCGAGCCAGCGGAAATATTGGACCGGCAACGGCTGATCAAAACCGTAGGCGACCTTCAGGGCGTTGATGACCTCGACCGGGGCATCGGCTGGGGCGACCGCATTCAGCGGATCCCCCGGCGCGATATGGACCAGAAGGAAGCAGACAACGGTGACGCTGAGCGCAATGGGAAGGGCATAGATCACCCGCCTTAAAACATAGAAACCCATGGTTCATTCCCTTCCGATAGCGGTGAGCGGGGCGGCTATCGTTGGGAGGCTGACGGATCGTGCTTGGCAAACGGTGAGGTAGCAGAAGCGGACCATCGCTAAACGCATCGGGATGTCTCCTGGCGACGAACAGGAAGAACAAATGCAAATGTCGTGCCATGACAGGAATCATGCTGCATATCCTTGAAATATATCGATTCCAAACTTGGTTCCAGATGGGGGATATCGAGATGTGACGAAAAAATAGGCATATTCTTGCGCGTGCTTAGACAATGGGCGATATGACCAATGTCTAGAGTGGTGTCCGTCACAAATCTTCACGCGGAGTTCCACCGATGATCGGACGCTGCTGTTTCGCAAATGGGGATATGCTATGAAACCACAGGGCGATTAACATATATTTTGTATAGCTTAAAAGACGAAAGACCTGGGGTTGGCGAAGGAGCGGTCGCATGGCGATGCAGGCGAGAATTGGCACAAAGATATACGGCATGGTGGCGATGCTGCTTTTGGGTTGCATCGTCATTGCCGCTTTGGGGCAATGGGCGATGAATTCCTATGAGAATCACGTGCGAGAGATCGTCAATGCTTCCGACCGGGCTTTTCTCGGTGAGAAAGTCAACGGCGGAATCTATTCAGTCGTTATGGATTCACGAGGCGTCTATATGGCTCGATCTCCGGCAGAGGTGACGAAATTTGCCACCCCGTTGTTGAAGACTTTGAGCGATCTGGAACAGCAGATCTCTGCGTGGCGGGCGTTGGTGCCGGCCGGGCAGACGCAAAAGATGAATGAGTTGGACGGAGAATTACGGCGGTTTATCGCCTTCCGCCGTGAATTGGTCAGTATTGGTGAAACAAAAGGAAATCCATCTGCGCGGGAGTTCGGCGACAATGACGTCAATCGCGCCAACCGCCAGTTATTGGGGAAACAGGTTGCCGAATTCGCCGAAGCGAACAGGCAGGAGATAACCGTTCTTCGTACCAATCTATCCGAATTTGGCGACCAGTTAAGGATGGCCATCTTTGCCACGACAGCCATCGGCATCCTATTGGGCGCCTTGTTTTCGATTCTGTTGGTCAGACGTTCCGTCACCGCACCGATCGAACGCCTCAGAAATGCCACCACGACTTTGGCCAGCGGGGCGTTGGATGGCGTTACTCTTGATCTCGACCGGTGCGACGAAATCGGGGAAATGGCAGCCGCAATCGATGTCTGGCGTAACAACGCGTTGGCGGCCCGGGAACAAGTCGCGAAAATCGAAGCGGATCGCCGGGCCCGTGCGGCGCGTGCGGCTGAGATCCTTGCCTTGACAGCCGATTTCGACGCGGCGGCGAAAGCGACCGTCACTGAACTGGTTTCGTCGGCGACCGGCCTCGAAGAAAGCGCCGTCTCGATGGGGGGGGTGGCGGAGCGGACCGCCGCGCGAGCCAATGCTGTGACGGGTGCGTCCAATCAGGCATCGGAACATGTGCAGACGGTCAGTACGGCAGTCGGCCAGTTGAGTGTGTCGATCGAGGACATCGTCAATCTGGTCGAGGCATCGAAGGGGGTTGCCGAAACCGCCACGCAGGAGGCGTCGCGCACGGATGCGCTGGTTCAGACCCTGGCATCTTCGGCGCAGAAGATTGGCGACGTCATTAAATTGATCGAGGATATCGCCGGCCAGACAAACCTGCTGGCGCTCAATGCGACAATCGAGGCGGCCCGCGCCGGTGAGGCGGGTAAGGGTTTTGCCGTGGTCGCCAACGAGGTTAAGCATCTCGCCACCCAGACGGCGCGGGCGACGGGCGAGATCGCCGCGCAGATCGAGGACGTGCAAGGGCAAACTGTACAAGCTGTGGCGGCTTTGGCCGAAATCTCGGCGACGATCGGCCGGGTCAAGGAGATTTCGGGCTCGATTGCCGCCGCCGTCGGCCAGCAGACCGCGGCGACACAGGAAATCGGCAGAAGCGTTGCCGATGTGTCGCGACGAACCGACGACGTGGTGGCCAACGCGAGTGAAGTGTTGGGCGCCGCACGGGAAGCCGACGAAGCCTCGGAGGTGGTATCGAAAGCAGCAAGCGGTTTGCTGTCGCAGGCCCGCGCCTTGCAGGGCGCGGTACACGGTTTTCTGGAGAAAATAGCGAGCGCGTCTTCCGAAGACGCCGCGAGCTGAACCAGCCCGGTAACCCATAGGGGCCAAGTAATATTAATTACATATAAAACTATATATCTTTATATGTAATTGCCTTTTTATCAAAGACATTAAAGGCGTAGATTACGGAACGGTGCGGGATGCGCGGGGCGGAAGTCCTCATGTCGGGGTGCGCACATGCGGTCCTGCGGGGAGGAGTACCGCCATGTTCGCAAATGCCAAGATATTGCATAAGTTGCTGGCCCTGGTCGGAACCATGTTGGTTCTTACCTTGCTGGTAACGGCCATCGGGTTGTCGGGTATGCGGAGCATGCGTGAGCAGCTTCGGGCGGTTTATGAAGATGCCATGATGCCGATGGTCGAACTGGATGCGACGATGGATGGGCTCAACCGTATCCGCTATTTCAATCTCCTTGATGTCGCCTCCTCCAAAGACGACGAAATTCGCAGGGACAGCGCCGGTCGCATCGCGGAATATCGACGGATCGTCGAGAAACAGTGGGCGCAGTACGCCGCATCAGTTTCGGACTCTGGCGAACGAGCTACGATGACCAGGGTTGGCCAGACGATTGCCGACTATTTGCGCATGGTAGACGAAGCCCACGCCCTGGCCGAGCAAGGCGAAGCGGCGCGGGCATTGGCCATCTCGTCAGGCGACAGCCGAAAGCTGTTCCTCGTCCTGTCGAAGGATCTGCGTGATCTGATTTCCCTGCAGGATCGCGAAGGCAAAGAACAATATGAGAGCGCGGCGAAGATGTATCTGCAGAGGATGCTGGAGGCCTTGGCAATCGTTGCCGCCGGCTTGCTCGGAGCATGTTGCCTGGCGTTTGTCATCGGGCGATCGATCATCGGACCTTTGGGCGCGATGACCAAGGTGATGACCGCCCTGTCGAACGGCGAACGGAAACTTGACGTGCCCTTCACCGACGGGAGCAATGAGATTGCGGTGATGGCCCGTTCGGTAGAGGTGTTCAAAGAGGGGCTGATCCGCGCCGAGAGACTGGAAGCCGAAGCGAAGGAAAAGCTTCGTACGGACGTGGATCGCGCGGCGAAGCGTGAAACGCTGACACAAGGATTCGATCAGGTGGTGTCAAGGCTTCTCGACACCGTGGGCCATACCGTCGAGCAGGTGAACGAGACGTCGGATCGGCTGAAGGAAATGGCCGACCAGTCGACAGACCAGAGTTCCCGCGTCGCCACGGCTGCCGAACAGGCATCGGCCAATGTGCAGACCGTCGCGTCGGCGACCGAGGAATTGAGTGCTTCCACGCGTGAAATCAGCGGGCAGGTCAGCGATACCTCGCGTATCTCGCAGGAAGCTGTCGTCGAAATCGAATCGGCGTCTGGGACTGTCGAGACGTTGCGGCAGGCTGCGGAGAAGATTGGCGATATCGTCCGTCTTATCGAGGAAATCGCCGGACAGACAAATCTGCTGGCGCTCAATGCGACAATCGAGGCGGCGCGGGCCGGAGACGCCGGCAAAGGGTTCGCCGTCGTGGCAAGCGAGGTCAAACACCTTGCCACCCAAACGGCGAGGGCGACCGGTGAGATCCAAGGGCAGATCAATATGGTTCAGGTGTCAACCAAGGCGGCCGTGGACGCTATCTTGCGCGTGCGCGAGACCATCGGCCGCGTCGACAATGTCGTTGCCTCGATCGCCAGCGCGGCGGAACAGCAGAATGCCGCGACACAGGAGATCTCTCGCAACGTGCAGGAGGTTTCGGTAGCCAATAACGAGGTGTCCCAAAGCATTGCCGGCGTTTCGCGATCCGCCGGAGCCACCGGCGAGATGGCAGGCCAGATGCACGTGGTCGCCGGTGGACTGAAAGATGAGGCTGTCGGTCTGCGCGATCAGGTCGCAAAATTTCTGGGAGAAATGCGAGCGATTTAAGTAACTAGGTGTAACGTCTCAATAGGTTGTTCACGGGATTCCCTTGGGGTATGTGAGTTTTGCGAGAATCCACAACCCAGCAAGGATACCCCGGAACGTGTCAATGATTTCCGGACAGGTTCCGCTCTGAGTTTAAGCCCTATTTTCTAAGCCGCAGCCTTCTTATCTGGCGGATTTATCCAGGCGGCATCCGGCAGTTCCGGCGGCTGTGGCGGCTTTCTGACGAAGCG
>JARLJB010000070.1 GCA_031291415.1 Telmatospirillum sp. | reverse complement strand
TCATCGCCTGCGTCCGCAAGCTCATCACTATCCTCAACGCCCTGGTCAGGGACGCCAAGCCATGGCGGGATTTACCCGAAGCTGCCGCTGCCTGACAAAGACAGTTGCTGAGGGGGCAGTGATCGGTTCCGATCACTGCAATTTGGTATGACAGCAGCACTCGTAAAGAAGCCGGGCCGTCCCGCTTCCCCTTGTGTCGTTATCCGGGATCCGGTGGATCGATCGATGAGGACGCGGGAGTCGTCTTGCCGCCGAGGAAAGTCATCGGATCGACCGCCCGCGTGCCGTGGCGCACCTCGAAATGCAGCTGCGGCTGGGCGACGCCGCCGGAGTCGCCGGCCTTGGCGATCTGCTGGCCGCGCCGGACCGTATCGCCGCGCTTGACCAGCAAGGTATCGTTGTGGGCATAGGCGGTCATCCAGCCGTCGGCATGTTTGATCAGCAGCAGATTGCCAAATCCGCGCAATTCGTTGCCGGCATAGGCGACGACGCCGTCTTGCGCCGCCACAACCGGCGTGCCGCGCGCCACGGCGATATTGATGCCGTCATTGTGTTGCCCTTTGCCGGTCGTGCCGAATTCCGCCAGCAGCGTTCCCCGCGCCGGCCAGACATACCCCTTGCCGGAACTTGGCGGTGGTGACACCGGTGCAGGCGGAGCCGCCGGCGCGGCGGCCACTCGTTGCTCGGCGGCCGGCGGCTCTGCGTCGTCGGCGGCCGCGGCGGCGGCCGATGATGCCGAGGTCGTCGAGGACGCGGCCGCCGGCGGGGCTGGCGGTGGAGGTGGTGGTGATGCCTGGAAAGACGGCTGTGACGGCTGCGACGCCTGCTGCTGCGGTGCCGCGGCCTGTTGCGACGCTTGCTGTTGCTGGGCCTGTTGTGACTGGGCCGCCGCCGCCGGTGGCGGTGGTGGCGGAATTACCGCTTGCGGCTTGTTCTCGCGCTCGGACACCGAGCTGTATCCGCTGGCCGGCCGTTCGGAAGCCGCCGGGGCCGGTGTTGCCGCGCCGGGCGCCGGCAGAGCCGTCGGCGGACTGACAGCGACCGGCCGCGAGGACTCCTGCGGCGGCGGGTTGGCGGAAGCCACGGCGGCATCTCCCGAAGTGGCCGGCAATTTCAAATGCTGGCCGACCTTGACGACATAGGGAGCGGAAAGATTGTTAAGCCGCACCAATGTGGAAAAAGACACGCCGGTCTTGCGGGCGATGCCCAGCAAGGTGTCGTCCTTCGTCACCACATAGCCGCCGGCCGATCCCGGCATCACGAGAACCTGCCCCAGCGTCAGTTGAAACGGCGGCTGCAGATTGTTGGCGTCGATCAGCGCCCGCACCGACATATTGAGTTGGCGGGCGACGCTGTAGATCGTGTCACCACGCTGTACTGTGTAGGTGCCCCCCGGTGTCCGGGCGGGCGCCGGGTTGTAATTGACCGGGACATTGGAACCGATCGGGGTCGAACTGCCGCACGCCGCCAAACCAACAGTCAGCGCCAGCAGCGAAAGCGACGAGACGATCCGGCGAGCCGAATAACGCGACCACAAAAAGAAAGACGGAACAACGCTCATGGGCGAACACTATATGAGCCGGCCGCCCCCATCAATGGGCACGCGCCTCATCCGGGGCAATCGCCTGACCTCGCAATGATTACTTGGCCGGAGAAATTCCCGCTATGATCACCGGGCGCAGGCCCTCGGTTGCGTCCGTCATTCCAATCCGGCGACCAGCGGGACGAAACGCACCGGGAACAGGCGCTCGACCTCCGGCTTGCCATCCCGCTTGCGGATACGCAAGACCTCCTGGTCGCCCCCTTGGGCGCCAATGGGCAATACCATGGCGCCGCCGTCGGCCAGTTGATCGAGCAACAAGCGTGGAATTTCGGCGGCTGCCGCGGTCACCAGGATCCGGTCGAACGGCGCCTGTTCCGGCCATCCACGCATGCCGTCGCCGAACACCGCGGTGATATTGTTCACCGACAAAGCCCGGAACCGCCGCTCCGCCTCGACCAGCAGCGATTTATGCCGCTCGACCGTGTAGACGCGGCGGCACAGTTTGGCAAGAACCGCGGCCTGATAGCCCGAACCGGTGCCGATCTCCAGCACCTTCATCCGCTCACCGACTTCCAAGGCCTGCGTCATCAGCGCGACGACCAGAGGCTGGCTGACCGTTTGGCCCTTGCCGATCGGCAGCGCGGTGTTTTCATAGGCCTGATCGAGGAACGGCTGCGGCACGAAGGCTTCGCGCGGCACCCGTTCGATGGCGGATAGAACACGAGTATCGGTGATACCCGAGCGACGAAGCTCCATGATCAGACGGATCTTCCTCGCCTCTCCGCTCATCGGAAGGCCATTGCCAAACGATCCATAGCTTCGACGGAGGTGAAATCGACACAGAGCGGCGACACCGACACCTTGCCGCGATTGACGGCAGACAGATCCGTGCCCGGATCCCCCAACTCTTCGACACGCTGGCCGCCGACCCAATAGTAGGGTTGGCCGCGCGGGTCGATCCGTTCGGTCAGCTCGTCGCCAATCTTGCGCTTGCCCTGGCGGACGACATCGACGCCATCCACCTGTTGCGCCGGCATGTCGGGAAAATTGACGTTGATCAGCACGTTGCAGGGCCATCCCACCGCCGTCACGCGCTCGATGATCGGCGCCGCCCAATGCTCGGCGGTGTCCCAGCGGACCGGTTCGTCGTTCGTCATCTGCTGCGAAAGCGCGATCGATCGCACGCCGAGCAGCGTGCCCTCCATCGCCGCCGCGACGGTTCCGGAATAGGTGACATCGTCAGCCATGTTGCAGCCGCGATTGATCCCCGAGAGCAGCAAATCCGGGCGTTTGTCGCCCAGGATCTGACGCACGCCCAAGAGAACGCTGTCGGTCGGTGTGCCGTCGACGGCAAACCGCCGGCGGCCATGCCGGATGATCCGCAGCGGCCGGCGCACGGTCAGCGAATGGGCGACGGCGCTTTGTTCCGACGACGGCGCCACCACCCAAACATCCTTGGACAGGCTGCGGGCAATGCGTTCCAGCACTTTGATCCCGGGCGCCTCAATGCCGTCGTCGTTGGAAACGAGAATGCGGGCCAGGGAAAGGTCGGCAATCGGCTCAAACATTGGCACGAATGACATCCTGCCCCCCCATGTAGGGGCGCAATACCTCGGGCACGACGACGCTTCCGTCGGCCTGTTGGTAATTTTCGAGAACGGCGACCAATGTCCGCCCGACAGCCAGCCCGGAACCATTGAGCGTGTGAACGAAGCGCGTCCCTTTCTCTCCGGCCGCCCGGAACCGGGTATTCATCCGGCGCGCCTGGAAGTCACCGCAATTGGAACAACTGGAGATTTCGCGATAGGTATTCTGACCGGGCAGCCAGACTTCGATGTCGTAGGTCTTGCGCGCCCCGAATCCCATGTCGCCGGTACACAGAACGATCACCCGATAGGCGATTCCAAGGCGCTTCAGCACTTCCTCGGCGCAACCGGTCATCCGTTCGTGTTCCTCGGCCGAACGATCCGGATGAGCGATGCTGACCAGCTCGACCTTGGTGAACTGATGCATGCGGATCATGCCGCGGGTGTCCTTGCCCGCCGCGCCGGCTTCCGAACGGAAACAGGGCGTCTGCGCCGTGACGCGGATCGGCAGTTCCGCCTCGTCGAGAATGTCGCCGGAGACCAGGTTGGTCAGCGGCACCTCGGCCGTCGGGATCAACCAATGACCGGTGTTGAGGTGGAACAGATCCTCGCCGAATTTCGGCAGCTGACCGGTTCCGTAAAGCGCCTCGTCACGAACCATCAGCGGCGGATTGACCTCGGTATAACCGTGCTCGCCGGTCTGCAGATCGAGCATGAAGGCCCCCAGGGCGCGTTCGAGGCGGGCCAGCTTGTCCTTAAGGACGACAAACCGCGCACCGGATAGTTTGGCCGCCGTCTGAAAATCCATCATGCCCAGCTTTTCGCCGATGGCGTCGTGTTCCTGCGGCGCGAAATCGAACTTGGGCGGCGTACCGATCCGCCGCAGCTCGACATTGGCCGTCTCGTCCGGACCATCCGGAATGTCGTCGGACGGCAGGTTGGGAATGGCCATCAGCAGGCGTTCGATCGCCTCGCCGGCTTCTTTTTCCGCGACCTCGCTGGCGGCGATTCGTTCCTTCAACGCCGCCACTTCATCCATCAGCGGCTGGGCGTCGCCGCCCTGCTTCTTGACGACGCCAATCTGCTTGGAGGATTCGTTACGCTTGGCCTGCGCCTCCTGGAAGGCGGTTTGCGCCGCGCGGCGCCGCTGGTCGAGCTCAAGGATACGCGCCGACGAAGGCGGCACGCCACGGCGGGCCAGAGCTTCATCGAAGGCTTGCGGATTGTCGCGGATCAACTTGATATCGTGCATGGTTTTCCTGTGACGAAACGGCGCCACCCATGGACGGATCCTGGCTGACGCCGCAGGTTATAAAACGGCTGGCACCTTCCGACAAGAGCCGGGCCAGCCACCAGCGGCTCCTGTTACGATCCTTTGTCACTCACTCCTTCTCGGAGAAAGTGTTCCGATGAGCCCCTCGACGCCCGTCATTCGGCGTTGAAATCGGTCTCCTCGATTGGGTCTTCCGGCTTGGCATCCTCAACTTCCTTGCGGCCCCGTTCCACCCAGCGACAAGAAAAAATCGAGATCTCGTAAAGCACCAGCATCGGCACGGCCAAACTCAGCTGGCTGGCGATATCGGGTGGCGTGAGAACCGCGGCAACGATGAAGACTCCGACAATGGCGTAACGACGTTTCGTCACCAAGTCGTTCGAACTGATAATACCGACACGGGCAAGCAAGGTCAGAAGGACTGGCAATTGGTAGGCGATGCCAAAAGCGAAGATGAGTTTCATCACCAGCGACAGATATTCGCCGACCTTGGCCTCCAACTGAATCGGCAGCTCTCCGCCAATGCCGGTTCCAAACGATTCGAAGGACAGAAAGAATCGCAGGGCCATCGGCAAAACAAGGAAATAAACCGTCGCCGCGCCGGCCAGAAAGAGCACCGGCGTCGCCAACAGGAAGGGAGCAAAGGCTTTCTTTTCCTGTTTGTAGAGGCCAGGAGCGATGAACGCCCACATTTGGCCGGCCCAAATCGGAAAACAAAGGAAGGCGGCGGCGAAGGCGGCGACTTGCAGGAATGTGAAGAACGCTTCGGTCGGTGCCGTATAGATCATCCGACGATTGGTCCCGTGCGTCGCCAATATGTCGGCCAGCGGCCGCTCAAGGAAACCGTAGATCTCTCTGGAAAAGAAATAGCAGAGAACGAATGCCGCGATGAACGCGACAGCCGAGATCATCAGCCGTTTCCGCAGCTCGACCAAATGTTCGAGCAGCGGCATTTTGTTGTCGTTCGGATCTTCGGTCACAATTTCTGCTCGACAGGCTTGGCAACCGCCGAATCGCCGGCAGACGGCAACGGATCAGCCGCCGGCGCCGTGGAAGATGCCACGGCTTCTGGCACGACTGGCACCGGCACGGAGACATCAGGCGCAGCAATTCCGGGTGCCGGGATTTCCGGTGCGGCGGACGACGGCGCGGGAGCTGTCGGCTCGGCCACGGCCGGTGTGGCGGCCGGGTCGATCTTCAGGGCCGCCTCAATGGCTTTCGGGTCGATCATGTTCTCGACCTTGGCCTTAATGGCCTCGGGATTGACGGCTTGCACCTGCCGACGCACCTCGTCCAATTCGGCCTGACGCACCAGCTCGTCGAAATTGTGCTGGAACTCACTGGTCAACAGACGCGCCTTGCGAGTCCACTGGCCCATGACGCGCATGACCTTCGGCAGATCCTTCGGCCCGATGACGATCAGCGCAACCGCGCCGATGAGGGCCAATTCGGACCATGCGATATCGAACATAAACGCGTTCTCCGCGGACGATCAGCGCTTCAATGCTTGACCGCCTCGTCCTTCTCCACCGTAGACGCCGTCTTGGCCGAATCCGCGGTAAGAACCTTTGGTTGGTCGGACGGTGTTTCGCCCTCTTCCTCCTGAAGACCTTTCTTGAAAGCCTTCACGCCCTTGGCGAGATCCCCCATGAGATTTGACACCCGACCGGTACCAAACAACAGCAGAACGATGGCAAGGACGATGATCCAATGCCAAATGCTGAAAGAACCCATCTTTCTGACGCCTCCTGATTCACCACCGATCCGGCGGTGGCCGGATCATCGCAAAAGAAGCCGGCCGGGGCAATGCCTGCTACGTCCCCAGCCAAAATAACTAAGGGCATAGGACGAAATTATCGAGGTCTTCAAGCCCGAGCGGCGCCTGAGCCCGCCGGCAGCGGAGCGGAGGCGTCACATAAAACCCCGAGCGGCGCCTGAGCCCAACGAAAGCGGAGCGGAGGCGTGAAACCTCAAGCCCGCCTATTCGTTGCCGCCCTCTTCCTCTTCATACTGCTCCGGCTGCAACAACTCCAGCGCTCGACGCTCCAATTCATCTTCGTCGAGATCTTCGCCGATATCGATCGGGTCTCCCTGGTCGCCGGCCCGATTGGCATAGCTGGCCAGAGCCGGCCTGGCGTCGAGCAACCCGGCGGCCTTCAATTCCTCGACACCAGGCAGATCATCAAGGGCCACCAGGCCGAAATGGTCGAGAAAGCCTGGCGTCGTCGCCCACAGCATCGGCCGGCCGGGGGTCTGCCGCCGGCCGCGCGGCCGGATCCAGCCGGCCTCGAACAGGACATCGAGCGTCCCCTTGCTGAGAGCGACGCCGCGAACCTCTTCGATTTCGGCGCGGGTCACCGGCTGATGATAAGCGATTATCGCCAGCGTCTCGATGGCCGCCCGCGACAGTTTGCGCTCCACCTGCGCTTCGATCACCAGCGACGGCGCCAGATCCGGCGCTGTGCGGAACGCCCAGCGACCATCGCGCTGTACCAACTGGGCCCCCCGTTCGGCATAGGTTTCGCTGAGCAGACCTAAGATCTCCGCCAAGTCTGTCCCGTCCGGCAGGCGGGCACTCAAACTGCGCTCATCAAGCGCCTCCGACGAGGCGAACAGAAGGGCCTCGATCAGCCTGACGTGCTGAAAGTCAGCCATGATGCTCCCCCTCCCCGTCGTTTCGCGGCGTGCGGCGCGCACGAACCCAAATCGGGCCGAAAATTCCCCCGTCCTGCCGCAATTCCACCTTGCCCTGTCGGCAAAGCTCCAAGCTGGCCACGAAATGCGCGGCCAGGGCGGAACGTCCCAACAGTCCGCGCAGACCGGGCGGCAGGCAGCTCAGCAATGTCGACCAGCGGGGCATGGCCCCCAGCATGGTCTGCAAGCGTTGAATGGCGTCGTCCACCGAATAGAGATCCGGCGCCTCGATCTGCAATCTGGTGATCATCGAGCGGCGCTTGATATCGGCGTAGGCCTTCAGCAGATCGTAAAGACCGACGTCCCAAATCGGCAGCGAAACCTGGGCGATACCCTCGGGCGCGCCACGTCTGAAAAAATCCCGGCCAAGTTGCGGACGATCCATCAAAGCCTTGCCCGACCGGCGCATTGCCTCCAGCCGCTGTAGTTGGAAGGCCAGAGCCGCAGCCATTTCCTCGCCCGAAGGCTCGTCCGGCGATGGCGGTACCGGCAACAGCAGGCGCGATTTCAGATAGGCGAGCCAGGCGGCCATCACCAGATAGTCGGCGGCCAGTTCCAGATGCTCGCGCAAATGCATGGCGACGAATTCGAGATACTGGTCGGCCAGTTGGAGAATGGAGATGCGGGCGAGATCGACCTTCTGATCGCGGGCCAGGGTCAGTAAGACGTCGATCGGACCTTCGTAACCGTCGAGGTCGACAACCAGCGTTTCGCCGCTGGCCCCGCCCGAAACGACATTATCGAACCCCTCGAACACGTCACCGTCGTTTTCGGCCACGGCCAACTCAGCCCGCCACCACATAGAGCAGTTGCGCCAGGAAATCGACCGGTATCTCGACCAGCCAAAAGAACACATTGATGCCGATCATCGGCAGCAGGAACATGCAGACCAGCAGCAGGATCATCGAGTAACGCTCGATGCCGGCCAACTTGATCGCCATCCGGCGCGGCAAGATCCCCATCAGGACCCGACCGCCGTCCAATGGCGGCAAAGGCAGCATGTTGAATACGGCAAGGACCAGGTTGATCATCACCGAATTGGTCAGATTGGCCTCGCCCCAAACGAGAAACATCGACGGCAGATAGGGCGCGGCATGCAGCGCCAGCATGGATATCACGGCCAGGACCAGATTGGTCGCCGGGCCAGCCAGGGCGACCAGAATCATTCCGGCCCGCGGCGGCCGCAAACGGCCGAAATTGACCGGCACCGGCTTGGCCCAACCGAACAGCATGCCGCCGCCCATCATCAGCAGCATGCCGGGCAGGATCAGCGTCCCGAACGGATCGATATGGTGCAGTGGATTGGCCGAAACCCGTCCCATCCGCCACGCGGTATCATCGCCCAGACGCCACGCGGCCAATCCATGAGCGGCTTCGTGCAGGGTGATGGCGAGAACCAGGGGGATGATCCACACCGAGAAGATCTGAACGGCATGGGACAGTTCCGGTGGCACCATCATACTGCGCTTATCCCGCTCATCTGCCGTTCTCCGCCAACCAGTTGTCGAGCGTGGCGTCCGCGTCGACCGGCAAGGGACGATTGCGCAGCATCGAATCGGCCCGCGCCAGGCGCATCTGCGCGCCGTCGCTCAAAGGCTTGAGCGCCAGCGCGATGGCCTGCATCTCCGCCATGTCGCCGTTGCAGTGCAAAACGATATCGCATCCGGCGTCCAGACTGTCTTGCGCGCGTTCGGCAAAGCCGCCCTTCATCGCCTTCATCGACAGATCGTCCGACAGCAGAACGCCTTCGCAACCGATCGCGCCGCGGATCACCGTTTCGATGACGCGCTTGGACGTCGTCGCCGGCCGGTGCGGATCGAGGGCGCTGTAGACCACATGCGCCGTCATTGCCCAGGGCGCGTCCCGAAGGCTGCGGAAGGGGGCGAAATCGGAGCTTTCGAGCGTTTTCAAGTCGGCATCAACGACCGGCAGATCGAGGTGGCTGTCGACCAGGGCGCGACCATGGCCCGGCAAATGTTTGACAACCGGAATCACCGTGCCGTCCAGGAGACCGTCCATCACGGCGCGCCCCAAGTCGGCGACCAGCGCCGGATCGCTTCCGAAGGCGCGATCGCCGACGATATCGTCGGCACCCGACACCCGGAGATCGAGCAACGGAGCGCAATCGACATCGATGCCCAGTTCGAACAGCTCATCGGCCATGATCCGCGCATCGAGCCACGCTGCCCGCCTGGCCAGCGCCAGATCGCGCTCGGCCAGCCGACCAAACACCTCCATGGGTGGTCGCCGGCGCCAATGCGGCGGTTTCAAGCGCTGAACGCGCCCGCCCTCCTGGTCGATCAGCACAGGCGCCCGACGCCCGACGCAATTGCGCAGCTCGTCGACCAGAGCCGCCACTTGCAACGGTGTACCGACATTGCGGCCGAAAAGGATGAAGCCGAAGGGATCGACATCGTCGAAAAAACGCTTCTCTTCATCGGTGAGGGTAAGCCCGGAGCAGCCGAAAACGGCCGCATAGGGAATGCTATTTTTTGGCAATGATGCACCCCTGCGAGCGCTTTGAGAGACTGGCACAAATCGTCCGCGCCTGGCCTTCGTCCATCGGACCGGCACGCAGGCGCCAGAAGATACCTTTTTCACCGAGATCGACACGCACGATATCGCTGTTGAGATCGCCCAAGACATCTTTGTTGGCGATCTTGACGTGCTGCCATTCGTTCTTCGCGTCGGACTCGCTCTTCAACGCCCCCAGCTGCACCAGCCAATGGCCTCCGGCAGCGGCCGGAGCGGTGGTGGCCGGCGCCGCGGCCGGCGGTGATGGTGGTGGTGCCGGCGGCGGTGAAGCGGCGGCGACCTTGGCGGCGGGAGCCTTGGCGGCAGCCGCCTTCGACTTGGCAGCCGCCGTTGGATTGGTGGGCTTGGCCGGCGACAAAGCGGTCGGCGGCGTTACGGGCGGCGCCGCCGCTGGAACAGCAGCCTGCTGCTGCCCGGTCGCCGGAGCGGGAATCGAGGCGGGCACATCGACCGTAGGTTTGCCGCCCGCCGCATTGGGGTTGGGGGTCGGGAAGGCCGGCTTGATGGATGGCTTGCGGGGCTGAGCCGGCGGCTCCTGCGGTGTCTCGGGCGGTGGCAACAGACGTTCGGTCTGCGCCACGGCATCGCTTTGCGAGCCCATTTTCTCGTAAACGAGCTTGTCCTGGTTGGGCACGTCCATGCCGCCGCGGTCGTCGGGCTTCGTCTTGATCGGCCTGTCGTCCGCATGGATGGCCGGAACCCCGGCACTCGGCGCCTTCTGGGCCTCACCGAAAAAGATATGCCGGGCGGCAACGCCAAGCGCGGCAAGCGCCAGGATCGCCAGAGCGACCGTTAAAATCAGCCGCGTATGAGCCCCCTTGCGGGCATAACGGCTGTCCGGATCCGCGTCGAAGCGTTCCGGAATTATGTCGAGAATCTCCCGATCGAAGGAGTCCCGATCGTCGCGCGAAGGCATCTACCTCATCTCCTCAACCGGCTCGACCCCGAAAACGGCCAGCCCCGAAGCAATCAACAGGGCGGCAGCGCGTACCAGGGCCAAGCGGGCAAAAGACAGTTCCCGGTCCTCGGATAGCAGGAAACGCAGGGTAGCGTCATCTTTTCCTTTATTCCACAACCCGTGAAAAGCCGCCGCCACGTCGTAAAGGAAGAAGGCCAATCGATGCGGTTCATGCGCCTCGGCCGCGCTTTCCACCAGACGCGGCCAGCCGCCCATCAGACGAATCAAAGCCAACTCGGCCGGATCGTCCAGGCGATGGAGCGCCGCCTGCGCAAGCGCGTCAGCCGACAAATCAGCACCCGGGAACATGTCAAGGCCGTGACGGATCACCGAATGAGCGCGGGCGTGGGCGTATTGCACATAGAAGACCGGGTTGTCGCGGGACTGCTCCAGCACCTTGACGAGATCGAAGTCAAGTTGGGCATCGTTCTTACGGGTCAGCATGATGAACCGGACAACGTCTTTGCCGACCTCGTCGACCACATCGCGAAGCGTCACGAAAGTGCCGGCCCGCTTGCTCATTTTGTAAGGCTCGCCGTCCTTCAGCAGATTGACCATCTGGCACAGCTTGACGTCGAGATGGCCACCTTCCTCGGTCATCGCCTTGACGGCCGCCTGCATGCGCTTGACATAGCCGCCATGATCGGCGCCCCAGACATCGATCATATGGGTGAAGCCGCGACGATACTTGTCCAGATGGTAAGCGATGTCGGAGGCGAAATAGGTGCCGCTGCCATCCGATTTCCGGAGCGGACGATCGACGTCGTCGCCGAACCGGGTCGCCCGGAACAGGGTCTGCGGCCGGGGTTCCCAGTCGTCGGGAAGCTTTCCCTTCGGCGGTTCAAGAACGCCTTCGTAAATCAATCCGCGTTCGGCGAGGAACGCCAGGGCGGCATCCACCTTGCCGGCATCGACCAGCTCCTTTTCGGACGTGAAGACGGCATGCCTGACCCCCAAGGCGGCGAGATCGCTGCGGATCAGATCCATCATCGAGTCGATAGAGAACCGGCGGAATTCGGCAAGCCATGCCTCTTCCGGCAAGTCGCGCCATTTGGCGCCGTCCCGCGCGGCAATCGCCCGCCCGACAGGGATCAGATACTCGCCCGGATAAAGTCCTTCGGGAATGGCGCCGACCGTTTCGCCCAGCGCCTCGCGGTAGCGCAGATATACCGACCGGGCCAAGACCGCCACCTGCGAACCGGCATCGTTGACGTAATATTCGCGGGTGACGTCGAAGCCGGCCTTTTCCAAAAGACTGGCCAACGCGTCGCCGAAAACCGCGCCGCGAGCGTGTCCGATGTGCATCGGGCCGGTCGGATTGGTCGAGACATATTCGACGTTGACCTTGACGCCATGTCCGAGATCCGAATCGCCGTAGGAGGTGCCCGACCGCAACAAATCGGCCAATTGCTCCTGCCAGAAGCTGTCGGTCAGATGCAGGTTGAGAAATCCTGGTCCGGCGACTTCGGCCGACGTCACCGCCGGCAAACTGCGCAATTCAACCGCCAGCATTTCGGCAATATCGCGCGGCTTCATGCCGGCCACCTTGGCAAGCACCATGGCGGCGTTGGTCGAGACGTCGCCATGCGCCGCTTCGCGCGGCGGCTCCGCTGTCACCTTGGAAAAATCGAGATTGCCGGGCAACTTGCCCTGATCGGCCAACCAAGCCAAGGCGGTGACGATGTCGTTACGGAAGGTCTTGAATAGATTCATGGTTTCTCTTGCAAATCGAACAGACGAAGGTGCTCGTCAAGGGCATAGCGATCGGTCATGCCTGCAATGTAGTCGGCCACCACTCGCGCGGTCCCCGGCTTGCCGCTGCCGTCGCACAGGGCCTGCCACTCCGGCGGCAGGCATTCCGGCTCGTGGAGCAGCAGAGCGTAAAGGTCTTTTACAACACGGCGCGCCTTGCTGGCCATGCGGTTGACCTTGTAGTGGCGATACATGTGCTGGAACAAAAATGCCTTTAGCGTGGTGTCATTTTGCCGCATGGCCGGAGAAAATGCGACCAGCGGCTGACCCAGGCGGCGAACATCATCGACGCTGCCCGGCGCAAACTGGGCGATGCGCCGCTTGGTTTCGCCGATCAGGTCGGACACCATCAGTCCGATAAGGCGACGGACCGATTCGTGAATATGAACGCTGGTATCGATATCGGGATATTCGGCCTTGACCTCGGCGAACACCGGCCCGACCAACGGCACATCGGTGAGATCGTCGATGGTGAACAGTCCGGCCCGCAAGCCGTCGTCGATATCGTGATTATTGTAGGCGATGTCGTCAGACAGCGAGGCGACCTGCGCTTCGGCACTGGCGAAGGTATCGAGTTCCAGGTCATCCTTCTGCGCGTAGCTGACGATCGCCAAAGGCAGTGGTCTGGCCCCGGGAAAGCCGGTGAGCGGTCCGTTGTGTTTCACCAGCCCCTCAAGCGTCTCCCAACTGAGATTGAGCCCCTCGAAGCGATAATAGCGGCGCTCGAGCTTGGTGACGATCCGAAGCGACTGCGCGTTGTGATCGAAGCCGCCGACATCGGCCGTCATGTCTTGCAGCGCATCCTCGCCGGCGTGGCCGAAGGGCGTGTGCCCAAGATCATGGGCCAGGGCCAGGGCCTCGGCCAGATCTTCATCGAGACCGAGCACACGGGCGACCGTCCGGGCGATCTGCGAAACTTCCAGGCTGTGCGTCAGGCGGGTGCGGAAATTGTCGCCCTCGTGATAGACGAAAACCTGCGTCTTGAATTCCAGCTTGCGAAAGGCTTGCGAATGGATGATGCGGTCGCGGTCGCGCTGAAACGCTGACCGCGTCTCGCTCAGCGGTTCGACATAGCGCCGCCCCCGGCTGAGATCCGGATCACAGGCGAACGGTGCAAGAGTACGGCTATTGGACATCGTGCGGCGGACACTACCCGCTGACGCGCCGGCATTCAACCGGTAAGGGCCTATTGATAATTTGTGTAATAAACTGCGGCTAATCCAGAGGGGGTTTTGTGCCGTCCGGTGCGGAGCGCAGGCTTCATATGGTATATTGGGGAGTGTAGCGACTGTTTCGCGACAGCCCCCAAGCCCGAGCGGCGTTTGAGCCCGCCGGAGCGGAGCGTAGGCGTCATATGGAATCTTGGGGCCTGGAGCGATAATTTCGCGACCGGCCCCAAGCCCGAGCGGCGTTTGAGCCCGCCGGAGCGGAGCGTAGGCGTCATAGGGAATCTTGGGGCCTGGAGCGATAATTTCGCGACCGGCCCCAAGCCCGAGCGGCGTTTGAGCCCGCCGGAGCGGAGCGTAGGCGTCATAGGGAATCTT
>JARLJB010000014.1 GCA_031291415.1 Telmatospirillum sp. | reverse complement strand
GCCCAGTCCGACGAGCGCGCTGAGGCTTTGCCAAAATTCCTCGACTACTACAATCATCATCGGCCACACTTCGGGCTTAAAGGAATGACCCCTATCTCAAGGATTCCTCTAAACAACCTGTTGAGACACGACAGCTAGAGCGGTTTGCGCTTCGCTTGAACCGCTCTAGCTTTGCGTGACGCTGAAAAAGCTCCGCTTTTTCAATAGCTCATGCGCCGCTCGGGCTTAAGAGCGCGATTCAAGCTGTTCACAACGCGCTTGTCCTGAACAGTCCCCGACAATCAAGCCGGAACGACGGCCTGATTGTCGATCAGCCGCGTCTTGCCCAGATAGGCAGCGACCAGGATCCGTGCAGGACGCTCGACGACCGATACCGGTTTGAGAGTGACCGCGTCGCGGACCTCAAGATAATCGACGGACGCGAAGCCGGCCGCCAGGAGCTGTGACGTTCCCCAGGCCACTTCTGTATCGACCGCCGTCCCCTTGGCCAAATGATCGGCTGCCGTCGCCAACGTTTGGTGCAGCGTCGGGGCAACGGATCGTTGCTCAGCCGACAGATAGGCGTTGCGTGAACTCAAGGCCAGGCCGTCAGCCTCGCGGACCGTCGGCACACCCTCGATGTGCACGGGGATATCGAGATCCCGGACCATTCGACGAATGACCTGCAGTTGCTGGTAGTCCTTTTCGCCGAACAGAGCCACATCAGGCCCGGCCTGCAGCAGGAGCTTGCTCACCACGGTGGCAACGCCGGCAAAATGCCCCGGACGAAATGCGCCGCACAGACCTTCCGAAACGCCGTCCACCGTGACGGTGGTCGAAAAACCTTCCGGATACATGACATCAACCGTCGGAGCGTAGAGCGCATGAGCGCCGGCTTTCGCCAACAAAGCGGCATCCTCGGCTTCCCGGCGCGGATAGGCGGCGAAGTCCTCCTTCGGACCAAACTGAATCGGATTGACGAAAACGCTGGTCACGACCCGGTCGGCCAGATGCAGACCGCGGGCCACCAGGGAAAGATGCCCGGCGTGCAGGGCACCCATGGTCGGCACCAGGGCGACACGCAAGCCCTGGCGGTGCCACTCGCCGACGTATTGCCGCAAAGCGGCAACCGAACGACAGATGGGAAAGGTTGAGGGAAGTGTCATGGCAGCATTCATCTAATGTTCTGAAGAGATCTTCGTTGCGGCGAAGCAATGTTCCGGACCGGGGAAAACGCGGCTTCGCACCTCGGCGGCATATTGCTCAACCGCCCCGTCAACCGCCGGCGCGAGTTCAGCGTAGCGTTTGACGAATTTCGGCGTAAAGGTCCCGAACAGTCCCAGAATGTCCTCGGTAACGAGAATCTGGCCGTCACAGGCGGGAGACGCGCCGATACCGATGGTCGGAATGGGAATCTCGGCGGTTACGGCTCTCGCCACCGGTTCAACGGTTCCTTCGAGCACCACGGCAAAGGCTCCGGCATCGGAGACCGCCTTGGCGTCGGTTCTGATCTGTCTGATCTCGGCCTCACCGCGCCCCTGCGCGCGAAACCCGCCGATGGCATGGACCGCCTGCGGTTTGAGACCGACGTGGCCAAACACCGGAATTCCCCTGGTGACCAGGAATTCTATGGTCTCGGCCATTTCGACACCCCCCTCCAGCTTGACACCGGCGGCGCCGGTTTCGGCCATGATGCGGGCGGCGTTACGGAATGCCTGGGCCGGACTTTCCTGATAACTGCCAAAAGGCATGTCGACGATCACACAGGCATGTTCCGAACCACGCATCACAGCCTGGGCATGACAGATCATCATGTCCAAGGTAACGCCGATGGTGGTGTCCATGCCGTAAACAACCATACCAAGCGAGTCGCCGACCAACAGCAGGTCGACGTGACGATCGAGCAGCCGCGCCATCGGAGCCGTATAGGCCGTGAGCGCAACCACCGGTTCGCCCGCCTTTTTCAGGCGAATGTCGCGGGTCGTGACGCGCCTTGTGACGATTTCCTTGCTCACCGGGTACTCCCTTGGCGTTTGTCCCGAAATGACGGAGTTCTTTCTTTGCCGGAGCTTCGTCATCGCGATCGCGTGATCCCGGCACCATTGCCCCGCACAGATCCGCCTCGCACACGTGGTGTGTGACTGTATTGGTCGGCCGGGGCGGTTTTTACAACTTTTTTGGCGACGGGAACAGGAATAGTGACGTCAGGCGCCTTCGGCGATCTGCGAAAGCTCATCGAATCGCAAGATCGCCACGTGATTGACATCCGGCAAGGAGATCAACCCCTCGCGGCGCAAGCCGGTCAACGTCCGGCTTACCGTTTCGATGGTCAGCCCCAGAAAATCGGCAATGTCCGAACGGCTCATCGGCAAAGCGAACAGGACGCCGTCGCCGTTTTTTTCGGACAACCGGCGACGCAGAACCACCAGAAAGGTCGCGAGCTTTTCCCTGGCCGTTTTGCGCCCAAGCAGCAACATCTGTTCCTGGGCGGCGGCCAATTCCTGGGTCGTGGCGCCGAGCAGTTTTTTTTCCAGCATCGGCATTTCGTCGAACAACGCTTCCAGTTTGCGGCGAGGAAACCGGCAAACCACGACGGTGGTCAGACTCTCAGCCGTATAGGCGTAGCTGTCATTGATCGAGAGCCCGAAAAAATCACCGGGATACAGAAAAGCGGTAATCTGTCGGCGGCCGTCCGACAAAAGCTTGTAGAGCTTCACCGCCCCGGCGGTAATCGTGTAGAGGTGCTGCGCCGGATCGCCCTCGCGGAAAATAGCCGTCGCCGGGGCGATACTGGCTTGGCCCAGGACGGTCATGAAACGGCGGAATTGCTGGGTTGTCAGACCGGCACAAAACGCCATCGCGCCAAGATCGCAATGGGTGCAGCAGGTGACCACCGGTGCTTCGGTTCGGTCCCGCTCGACCGTCGCGATGCCCAAAACATTTCCCCCCATTGGACTTATACCACCATTCTTTATCCGGATGATTATACGCCGTCCAGCTGAGCGCAAGAAATGGTCGCACTGCAGCGGAAGTTTTTTCACGCTATGGGTGTTGTTTCTCGTTGTCGTCTGTTTTCTGTTCCAATTCGTCGTAGTCGAAGAGAATCCGGTTGGCCGCCCCGTCGAGGTCCTCGAACTGACCGGACCGCAAGGCCCATAAGAATCCGACCAACCCTAACGCCCCAAGAACCAGAGCCACAGGAATCAGCATCAGCAGATTGGTCACCAAAGCCTCCCGCGCGACAATCGCAGCGCATTCGATATGACGATCACCGACGACGTCGACATTGAAATCGCGGCGATCAACGGCGTCACCTGTCCGGCAATCGCCAAGGGTATCGTCAGCAGATTATACCCCAGAGCCAAGGCAAAATTCTGCCGGACCAAAGCCCCGGCCTTCCGCGCCACCGCCAGAGCCTCGATCACCGGTGACAGCAGATGCCCTTGAAAGACAACATCGGCCACGGTTTGGCTGATATCGACCGCCGAGGACGGCGACATGGACACATGGGCCGAGGCCAAGGCCGGGGCGTCGTTCAAACCATCGCCAATCATCAGCACCTTATGTCCGGCACCGGCCAATGCCGCCAGTCGGGCACATTTGTCCGCCGGCTTGCAGCCGGCCTGCCAATCGTCGATCCCCAGGTCGCCGGCTATTGTTTCGACCACCGACCGGCGATCTCCCGACAGCAAGGTCAGGCGGTAGCCCTTATGTTTCAAGAGGGCAACAACATCCTTGGCATCGGCCCGCAAGGGATCACGGAAACCGAAACGAACGGCAGGATGACCGGGCCGCGCCAGAAACAGCTCCGGCCCGGACGCCTCGGCGGGATCATCGGGCAGCCCCAGCCATTGACGGCTGCCCAGCCGGATATCGCCATAGGCCAAGCCACATCCGGCAACCTCGCGGACGTCGTCGGCGACCGGAACATCGGGCATCGCCCGAGCGACGGCACGCGCCACAGGATGCTTGCTCGCCGCGGCAATCGACGCCGCCTGCCGCAGATCTTCCTGTGTCCAATGTCCCGCCTGCAATTCGGGCCGCCCCTCGGTCAGGGTCCCCGTCTTGTCGAACACCACCCAATCGACGCTGGCCAGCCGCTCTTGCGCGGTCGCCGATTTCGCCAGAATTCCCCGACGCAGCCATCGACCGCTGGCCACCACCTGGACCACCGGGACCGCCAGCGCCAGGGCGCAAGGACAAGTGATGATCAGCACGGAAACCGCGTAAAGCAGGGCAACCTGCCAGGGAGTGTCAGTGAAGATCTCCCACCCGAGAAAGGTCACCAAACCCATGAGATGCACAACCGGCGCGTAATAGCGCGCCACGCGATCGGCGATGGCGACATATCGCGCCCGCCCCTGCTCGGCAACCTCCATCATCCGGACGATTTCGGCAAGCAACGTGCTTTCGCCGACCGCCGTCACCTCGAGCTTGAGCGGCCCGGACAGATTGAGCGTACCGGCGAACACCGTCGCTCCCGGCTCGACCGGCGCCGGCACGGTTTCTCCGGTAATCAGGCTGGTGTCGATTTCCGATTGGCCGTCGGTCACGGTTCCATCGGCACCGATTCTTTCGCCGGTGGCGACCAGCACGGTCATCCCCAGTTGCACTTGCTCGGGCGGCAGCAAACGACGGGTTCCATCGCCGTCCAGGACCGTTACCGTGACAGCCCCCAAGGCAAGCAGATGCTCGGCCGAGGAGCGGGCCCGGCCACGGGCCCGGCTATCGAGATAGCGGCCGATCAATAAAAAGAAGAGTAGCGAAATCGCCGCATCGAAATAAGCATGCGGCCCGCCCCGCATGGTTTCCCAAAGGCTCATGGCCGAGGCCAGGGTGACGCCGATGGTGATCGGCACATCCATGTTCGACCGTCCGGCCCGGAGCGCCGAAAAAGCCGACCGCGCGAAAGGGCGGATGCAGTAGACCACCGCCGGCAGAGCGATGAGGGCGGAAATCCAGTGGAACAGGGAACGGGTGACCCAATCCATGCTGCCCGATTGCCCGGCCCAAATGGAAACCGAGAACAACATGACATTGCCAGCGGCAAAACCGGCCACCGCCATCGCCCGCAACAACTCCTTCTCAACCCGCTCCGATTCGCGGCCGAGCCGGGCCGGATCGTAAGGCTGCAGGCGATAGCCGATGGCAATGACCGGCGCCAGGACGGCATTGGCGTTGGTCTCGCCATCGCGCCAGCGAACCACCAGGCGGCGGGTCGTCATATTGAGACGGGCTTCGATAACGCCCGGTTGGCGCGCCAGGATCGACTCGATCAACCAGACGCACGCCGCGCAGTGCATTCCCTCGACCATCAAATGCAGGCCGACAATACCGTCGTCCGACGGGTGCACCTGAGCGCTGTAATCGACGGGGCCGGCCTCGTCATCGGGCCGCAATGGCCGTTGCGTGGGATCGATACTGCGGCGCCGATAATACTGGTCGAGACCCATGCCTCGGACCAACGAATAGGCTGCACGGCACCCGCGACAGCAGAACTCGGCACCGCCGGTCGAGGCCACCCCGACTTCGGCGCCACAATGGGCGCAGACCGCCATCAGGGAAGAAAGATTCGTTGCGCGAACTGGTAGACTTGGCCGCTCCGGCGCGCGGTCACCGTCATGTCCCACTGGCCCCCCAGGGCCAAGGACGCAGCCACCATATAACGGCCCTGTCCCTGCTCGGCCAGAGGAGCCGAACTGTCATGGCCGGCCGCCGTCGGTCGGACGAAGTCCGCCTGGACGGAAAGGCCGGTAACCGGCTTGCCGTCCCGATCGAGGACGGTCAGAACGATGTTGGCGCTGTGCGGGACCGCGCCACCGGCCGGTTGAACCTCCGCCTTGGTCGTCCAACCCAGTTTTTCCTGCGCTCGCGCCGCAGCAATCCGTTCGTTATATTTCAGCCCCTCGTCATAGGCATGTTCGGACGACAGACCGGAAAAAGTCCGGACTGCCGAGGCCATGAAGACGAGATTGACCGCCAGGACGACGCCGAAGGCACCGACGAAAATAAAGGGATACCACCAGCCAGGACGGCGACGCGCACTTGCAAATTCAGTCATTCCGGATCGGGCCCCGCAAACAGGTTTTCGTGCCGAATGATTCGGCCTGTATCAAGATTGGTAAGCACCAGGGTCAGATCAACCTTCTTTCCCTTGAGCGAAGCTCTGGGTGCCGTCACGAACAGCTTGAAGGTGCCGACACTGTCCGAATCGCCAGCCAGATCGACCGTTTTTGCCTCCGGAAGATCCTTGCCGATCACGGTCATGGTCGCTTCGGGCAGACCTTCGAGGCTGAGACGGAAATGCCCGTTATCGCGAACCATGTTGAGAATCTTCACGGTATAGCCGTTCCGGATCCTGTCGCCCGACAATTCGACAAAGACCGGCGAGCGTTCGTGCAAAACGTTGAGATCGAAGGTTTTGCGGGTCGAGAGGGCATAGGTCATCACCGCCACGACGATGCCAATCACCGCTAGATAGATGAACGTCCGCGGACGCCAAAGCTGCCGCCTGGGAGACGTCTCCCCCTTGGCCCGCGCCAACTGGTTGAACGAGGAATCATAGCTGATCAGACCGCGAGGCAACCCCATGCGATCCATCACGCTGTTACAGGCGTCGACGCAGAGCGCACAGCCGATACAAGCCAGCTGGCTGCCATTGCGGATATCGATGCCGGTCGGACAGACCTGCACGCACATTTTGCAGTCGACGCAATGGCCGCGCCCGGAAAACACGTCGGCGGCATCACGTCCGTGAACGGCGCCCTTCAGTTTGCCGCGCGGCTCGCCACGCCACGCTTCGTAACTGACGACCAGCGAATGTTCATCGAACATGGCGCTCTGAAAGCGGGAATAGGGACACATGTAGATGCAGACCTGCTCGCGGGCAAAGCCGGCCAGAACGTAAGTGGTCGCGGTCAGGAACGCCATGATGCCATAAGCATTGACGCTGGCCTGGCCCGTCACAATCTGGTGGGCCAAGGTCGGTGCGTTGTCGAAAAACAGCACGAAACCGAAACCGGTCAACACCGAGACAACGATCCAGCAGGTCTGTTTTCCGGCCTTGCG
Source organism: Telmatospirillum sp. (assembly GCA_031291415.1). Taxonomy (GTDB): domain Bacteria; phylum Pseudomonadota; class Alphaproteobacteria; order Rhodospirillales; family Magnetospirillaceae; genus Telmatospirillum. The sequence continues at coordinate 32,385 of JARLJB010000014.1, read as the reverse complement.
CAGAAGCTTGTTTGCCGACCATGGCTCTTTGTCGAGCTGCATGCGGCGATTGCGCTCACCTTCGAAAAACCGCTCGATCCACACGAAGATGTCGGTCCAGACGGTCTGAAAGCAGGTGAAACCGCACCACACTCTCCCCAGCAGGGCAGAAATGAAAAACAGGCTGAGCGCCGCGATAATCAGCAAACCAGTCAGGTAGTAGACTTCCTGGGGCCATATTTCGATCGCGAAGAAATAGGCCCGCCGTCCCGGCATGTCGATCAGCACCGCCTGGTCCGGCGCGCCGATACCGCGATCCCAGCGGATCCAAGGGGTTCCCCAATAGAGAGCCAGCAGGACGGCCATGACCGCCCATTTCAGGCGGCGAAAAAAGCCATTGTTGAGGAAACGGGGATAGGCCTTCACGTGGCTGGCGTAGAGAGAGACATTCCTTGGCTCGGTTGGTGTCCGTTCCACGACCACGTCATTCGCTGAGGGCATGATGCGCCTGGTATCCTGCTGTTGTCCCTGGCCGATCACCAGGAACGTCCCCGTATTGCCGTCCTTGATGTCGACAAGGATACACGGGAAACGCTGCATTGGTCCTGGCCTGTTAAACTATAGGCCAGTCGGATCTTCGAGAAATATGACAAAGTCACACTCGCCAGATGGGGCCGCCAAGTGAGGATGCCGGAGACGATGCCCCGGCGTCCTCGCCCGACGACGGCGTTATTTTCCGCCCCCCAGTGAATGAACGTAAACGGCGAGGATCTTGATCGTCGCCTCATCGATTCCGCGGTCGGTCCAGGACGGCATCATGCCACCCTTGGGATTCTTGACCTGCGACATGATTTCAGCTTTCTGAGCCTTCAGATCTTTGCCTTTGTAAAGCCAAATGCCAGTCGCCAGGGCTGGCGCACCAACTGCCTGGCTGCCTTCTCCGGCCTCGCCATGGCAGGGCGAGCAACGTTCGGCGAAGATCGGCAATCCTTTTTGCGCTGCCGCCTGATCCGTCGATTTTTTCGAGAGCGACAAGACATATTCGGCCAAGTTGCTCAACTCGTCGTCGGACAATGGATCCCCGCCACCCCATTGGGGCATTTCGCTCTGGCGGGAATTAGGATTCGTGTTGCGGATGCCGTAGGTGATCGTCGTCCGGATGTCGTCCAAGGTACCGCCCCACAGCCACTGGTCGTCCGTCAGATTGGGAAAACCATAGGCCCCGCCGCCGCCAACGCCATGGCAAGCGGCACAGTTCTCGTTAAACACCGAACGTCCGCCGGCCAACGCGAAATTCAACAGGTCCTTGTCCTTGACGATGTCCTCGAGCGACGAGTCCTGGATCTTCGACAGATAGACCGCCTTGGCCGACTTGGCCTGCTCGATATCGGTGACCACCTGCGTCCGCGAATGCCATCCGAGCGTCCCGGCCCAATAACCGCTCAAGGTCGGCCATGACGGATAGAGCACCCAATAGCCGATCGACCAGATGATCGTTATGTAGAACACGGTCACCCACCACTTCGGCAGCGGCGTGTTCAGTTCCTTGATGCCGTCCCACTCGTGACCAGTGGTGTATTGCCCGCTGATCGGGTCCTTCTCAGCATTGGTCGCCATGGTTAGCGCTCCTCGTTCTCGTCATCCCTCAGCGGAATCTGCCCATGGGCTTCCATCGTGGCCTTCGGCGTCAGGACGTAGGCCCAAAGGACGATTCCGCAGAAGAAAACCATCACCCACACGCTCCACACGGAACGCAGGACATTGATCAGTTGATCCAGCACGGCACCGCCCTCCTACCGGATGGAGTCGGGTTTCTGAGTGGAAAAGTCCACCAGAGTACCCAACACCTGGAGATAGGCGACAAGGGCGTCCATCTCGGTGATTTGATCCGTGGTCTTGTCCTTCTTGCCAAGGTTGGCTTTGGGATAGCGCTGCAGGAAGGCATCGGTCGAGGCATCGGTGGTTGCCTGGGCAACCAGGTCCTCTTTGGCATTGGCGATATCATCCTCGGTGTAGGGGACGCCGACGACGCGAAGGGTCTCCATATTGGCGGTGATATCGTCGTAGTTCAGTGGATGATGGAGATGCCGATAAGTCGGCATGATGGATTCGGGCACAACGTCGCGGGGATTGGTCAGGTGACGGGTATGCCAGTCGTTGGAATATTTTCCGCCGACCCGGGCCAGATCAGGACCAATGCGCTTCGACCCCCACTGGAAAGGGTGGTCGTACATGGACTCCGCCGCCAGGCTGTAATGGCCATAACGTTCGACCTCGTCGCGGAACGGACGGATCATCTGGCTATGGCAGACATAGCAACCTTCGCGAACGTAGATATTGCGGCCTTCCTGTTCGAGCGGTGAATAGGGACGCATCCCTTCCACCTTCTCGATGGTTTCAGTAATGGTGAACAGTGGCACGATCTCGACGATGCCGCCGATGATCACCGTGAGCAAGATACCGACCATCAAGAGGACAACGTTGGTCTCGATCTTGGCGTGATGCTTAAGGATGGACATTGATCGCTCTCCTCAGCCCCGAGCTGTCGCGGCGACGGGCGCTTCGTAAGGCGCCTCTTTCCGCACGTCGCCCTTGATGGTCCGGTAGAAGTTGTAGGCCATGATCAGCGCACCGGTGAGGAACAGAACGCCACCGATGGCGCGGATGATGTAATAGGGATGCATGGCCGCCACCGTCTCGACGAAGGAGTACTGCAGGAAGCCAAGATTGTCGTAGGCGCGCCACATCAGCCCCTGCATGATGCCGGAGATCCACATCGAGGTGATGTAGAGAACGATGCCGATGGTGGCGATCCAGAAATGGTAGCTGACCAGGCGCATGGAATAGAGCTGCTTGCGCCGCCACAGCGTCGGAACCAGGCAATAGAGAGCGCCGAAACTGACGAAAGCCACCCAGCCCAGGCCACCGGAATGGACATGGCCGATGCCCCAGTCGGTGTAGTGCGACAGCGAATTGACCGCCTTGATCGACATCATCGGCCCTTCGAAAGTCGACATGCCGTAAAAGGCCACCGATGTCACCAGGAAGCGGATCACCGGGTCGGTACGCAGCTTGTCCCAGGCGCCCGACAGCGTCATCAGGCCGTTGATCATGCCCCCCCAGGACGGCATCCACAGCATCACCGAAAAGGTCATGCCCAAGGTCTGCGCCCAGTCGGGCAACGCGGTGTAATGCAGATGGTGCGGGCCGGCCCAGATGTAGAGGAAGATCAGCGCCCAGAAATGGACGATCGACAGACGGTAGGAATAGACCGGCCGCTCGGCCCGTTTCGGCACGAAGTAATACATGATGCCAAGGAAGCCGGCGGTCAGGAAGAAGCCGACCGCGTTATGGCCGTACCACCACTGGGTCAGGGCGTCCTGGACACCGGCGTAGATCTCATAGGACCGCCACCAGGTGCCTCCGAAAATCGCTGTCGGCACGGCAAGATTGTTGCCGAGATGCAGCATGGCGATGGTGATGATGAAGGCCAGGAAGAACCAGTTGGCGACGTAGATATGCGGCTCTTTCCGCTTGTAGAGGGTACCGACGAACGCCACCAGATAGCAGACCCAGACGATGGTCAACCAAAGATCGGTGTACCATTCGGGTTCCGCGTATTCCTTGCCTTGGGTGATCCCAAGAACATAACCCGACGCCGCCAGGACGATGAACAGTTGGTAGCCCCAAAAGATAAAATGGGCGAACGCACTGCCGCCGAACAACGAAGCCCTCGACGTGCGCTGAACGATGAAAAAGGACGATGCGAACAGCACGTTGCCGCCGAAGGCGAAAATCACTGCCGAGGTATGAACCGGCCGCAGACGGCCGAAGGAAAACCATTCAAGGTCAAGGTTCAGGGCCGGAAAGGCCAATTGCCAAGCAATGAAATCACCAGCCAAAAATCCGACGATGCCCCAGAAAGTTGCCGCGAGGACAAACTTCTTGATGACATCGTCGACGTAAGGCGTCGCTTCTTTGGCGCCGAGCGCCGTGGTCGCTTGGGTCATGCCGAACTCCTGTCTCGACCAATAATGAATTAAGGGCGGACTTAAGCCGCCACAGCTCCCCCCTGCCGGGAATGACAATCTTCCCCTTTTTCCATTCGGTTGGGCACCCCCAATCTGTGTACCTAGCCGAACGGGATTCCTTCATTCACGGAAGGATCTGCCGGAATATGCAGCTTCTACCCGCGCCGGCCATTGATTTGAATCAAATCAGTCACAATTTCTCCCATATTGCGTGTGGACTTTCCCGGAACATCAACCCGGCCGGTACGATCCACCCGACAGGTGGATCGGGCTGGCCTCTATGCCGTTCGAGCGAAGCTCTGTACACTGCCGCCCATGACAAACATCCCTGATACCACCTCCCGCCCTCAGATCCACCTGCAAGCGGGGCGCTCGCGCCGCTTCCGGGCAGGGCATCCATGGATCTTCTCGAACGAAATCACCATGACGCCGGAGACCAAGGCTCTGGTTCCCGGCGGCTTGGTCACTATTGTCGACGCCGGTGAAGAACGTCTGGGGGTCGGCACCTTCAATCCACACTCGCTGATCGCTGTGCGGCTGTTGTCGCGCGATGCCGACCAAACCATCGATCAGGCATTTCTGACCAAGCGGCTGAGGAATGCCCTGGCGCTTCGGCAGACGCTTTACGACCGCCCCTACTACCGCCTGGTGCATGCCGAGGCCGATGAGCTTCCCGGGTTGGTGATCGACCGCTATGGTGAAATCGTCACCTTGCAGGCCAACACGGCCGGCATGGAAGCCTTGCAGCCCCTGCTGCTGGCCGCTCTCGACGACCTGCTGGCGCCAACCGCCGTCGTCTTGAAGAACGACAGCGCTGTTCGCAAGTTGGAGGGGCTTGAGCTTTATGACCGGATCGCCGGAGGCGAGTTGGACGGCCCGGTGGAACTTGAAGAAAACGGCGCTGTGTTCTTCGCCGATCTGGTCACCGGTCAAAAAACCGGCTGGTTCTTCGATCAACGCGATAACCGGGCTGCGGTCGCCGCCTTGGCCAAGGGTCGCAGCGTCATCGATTTCTACAGCTACGCCGGCGGCTTCGCCATCCAGGCGGCGCGGGCCGGCGCCACACGGGTGGTCGCCGTCGACCGGTCGGAAGGATCGCTGGCCCTGGCCACCCGCTCGGCCGAACGCAACGGGGTTACCGTCGAATGCGTCCGCGCCGAAGCCTTCGCCGAGATGGAGCGCCTGGTCACCGCCGGCCAGCGTTTCGGCGTCGTCATCGCCGACCCGCCGGCCTTCGTCAAATCGAAGAAGGATCAGGCGGCAGGAGCCAAAGGCTATCGAAAGATGAGCCGGCTGGCCGCGAGCCTGGTCGAACCGGGCGGCTTTCTGCTGGTTGCCTCCTGCTCTCACCACATGGCTCCCGACGCTTTCGCCGAGGAGGTCCGCCACGGGCTGTCCTCCGCCGGCAGATCGGGCCGGATCTTGCGGTCCGCCGGTGCCGGATCCGATCATCCGCTGCATCCATGGCTGCCGGAAAGCGCCTATCTGAAGGCGTTGCTGCTGCAGTTGGATTGAGCAAGACCTGCCCGAACGCACACCCTCGACGAACGGACATCGTCGAGAGGATTCTTGAGCCGAGACGAGGAAAAAGCGATGCGCGGATGGAGCGCAGTGACGATCACGCCGGTTCAAGGACCGCTACGGGGCCGGGTCACATTGCCTGGTTCGAAGTCGATCACCAACCGCGCATTGCTGCTGGCCGCGCTCGCAACGGGCCGAAGCCACCTTACGGGCGCCCTGAAAAGCGACGATACGCACCATATGGCCGTTGCGCTGCGTCTGATGGGCGTGACGGTCGAGGAACCCGACGACACCAGTTTCGTCATCACCGGCACGGGACGGCTACGGCCACCGTCCGAGCCGCTGTTCCTTGGCAATGCCGGCACCGCAACCCGTTTTCTTGTGGCAGCCGCCGCCAATACCGAGGGCATGACGGTGATCGATGGGGACGCCCATATGCGCAAACGCCCGATCGCACCGCTGGTCGAGGCGCTGAAGGCCCTGGGCGTCGACGTGACATCGGACTCGGGATGTCCACCGGTCATCGTTCGCGGAACGGGAGGAATCTGCGGTCGTCAAGTGACGGTCGACGCCAGCCTGTCCAGCCAATACGTATCCGCGCTGTTGATGGCCGCCCCCTGCGCCAGGACGCCGGTCACCATCAACCTCGCCGGTCCGCTAATCGGGGCACGTGGCTATGTCGAACTCACTCTGGCGGCGATGCGGGCATTCGGCGCCAGCATCGACGCGGTCGGCGGCGCGTCCTGGACGGTTCACCCCACCGGTTACCGCGCCACCGACTTCGCGGTGGAGCCGGACGCCTCGGCAGCCACCTATCTTTGGGCGGCGGCAGCCCTGACCGGTGGCGATATCGATCTTGGTCTGGCGGCGGAGGCTTTCACCCAGCCCGATGCCGCCGCCCACCGCCTGATCTCGGCCTTCCCAAACCTCCCGCCCGAGATCGACGGCGCGCAGATGCAAGACGCCGTTCCGACGCTGGCGGTGCTGGCCGCATTCAACCGGACCCCGGTTCGCTTCACCGGAATTGCAAATCTCCGCGTCAAGGAATGCGACCGGGTGGCGGCACTGGCCACCGAACTTTGCCGCATCCGCCCGGGATTGGCGCGGGAAGACGGTGACGATCTGGTGGTGGCCGCCGATCCGCCGCTGGCGGGACGGCTGCCGGCGCAGATCCAGACCTATGCCGACCACCGAATCGCCATGGCCCTCGCCCTCGCCGGTCTGCGCCTCGCCGGCATCACGATCCAGGATCCCGGCTGCGTCGCCAAAACCTACCCCGCCTATTGGCAGACCTTGGCGTCCCTGGGTGTCGGGCTTGAACCACTTTAGAGTTGCGACATAACAGAAAGTGCCGTCGTCCGTCATTCCCTCGAAAGCGGGAATCCATGCGGCGCCAGGGCGCAATTCCGCCGGTTGTGGATTCCCGCTTTCGCGGGAATGACGAGGAAAACAAGCGTTTTTGTCAGAACACCAGATACGTGATGCGTGCGTCACCGGTCTCGATGAGTCCTCCGCATCAACGACTTGGTATCAGTTCATGCACCGCGCTTCCAGGGCATCGACAAAGGAGCGGTTCCAGCGACCATCCCTGATCACCTGCATGGTCGCTTCTTCATTCTGGCGTTGCACGAGCGCCTTTTCGATAACCGACTGGGCGATGTCGGGAGAAAAAGCGCAAAGCCCGTCCTGATCACCGACAACGATGTCCCCTGGGCAAACCACCATTCCGCCCACGGAGATCGGCACATTGATCTCGCCCGGACCGTCCTTATAGGGGCCCCGGTGGCTGACGCCGCGCGCATAAACCGGGAAGGTCCGAGCCCCTATCTCGGCAATGTCGCGGATGGCGCCATCGACAATCATCCCGGCGAGCCCCAGGGAATACGCGGCAAATGACATGATGCCGCCAAAAATGGCGTTGCGCAGATCCCCCTCGGCATCGATAACCATGACATCACCGGGACGGCAATAGTCATAGGCGCGCAAAACCGCCAAATTGTCTCCGCCGCGGGTGCGCACGGTCACGGCCGTTCCAACAAGGGGGGCCGGAATATGGTAAGGGCTCAGCCCGATGCTGCCGCGGTTTCGATGCAGATTGTCGCTTAACAGCGGAACGGCGATGCCCCGCAGAGCCTCGATGATTGCGGGCTTTACCTGCGGCGCAGAGGGGTTCGTGATTATACCTGAGGACATAACGCCTTCATCTCCTTGGTCGGATAGTAAATGTGAGTGCGCTTTAGGATTTTATCGGGCAGCTCTGCCGCGCGAGAAGCTTCCAGGTTTCCCCTTCCTTTCTCCACACCTGCATCACTTTGATGTAGGAACGGCCGATGTTGTCATTCATGTTCACGCTGTCCCACGTATGACGGACGACAGCATTGTTCCCAACGACCTCAACGGTCCGGTCGGAAAACACGAGAGATTTATAGGAAATCTTTCCGGCCAAATTCTCGATGAACTCGGTCTTCGTTTGAACAAGATGCCCATCTGAATGTCCGTAGATGAGCTGCTCGTGAACCAGGGTGCCCAGCGCCTTACCATCCCCGGTCAGAATCGCCATGCGCAACATTTCCAGTATTGCTGCGACGTCCGCCGCTTCACCGGATGGGTCCGCGGCGTCTGCCGGTGCAGCCAACTCCGGCATGACGGCGGCAGCGCCCACGGCCGCCAACATAGTCCGGCGAGAACACCCAATTTGGGTCTTGGACATTGATATCCTCCCTAATGCCTTCGGCCTTCGTTAAGGCTGCGCCTTCATTGCCGGCGCCCGTACGAGATCCATGGCGGTGATCGGCCCGTTCGGAACGAACCAATAGATGGCCGCGCCGATAACCGATATCGCGGCACCTGCCATGAGCGGGACGGTGAACGAGCCGGTCGCCTGCACCGCCAGCCCGGTGATTGCCGGAGCCAAAGCGCCGCCCAAATAGCCGAAGAAATTCTGTATGCTTCCGAACGAACCCAGACAATTTTCGGGTACGGCTGCGCTCGCCACGATCCACGAGCACGAACCGGAAAGCTGGCCGAAAAACATCGCGCAACTGAGCCAGAGCAACGCCGTCATCAGGCCGCTTGACTGCGCCGTCAGCACCGTGAAGAACGCTATGCCCAACAATCCCGCCACAAACGGAATGCGCCCGCTGTTTATCGGCGAAATTCCCTGTCGGGCGAGACGATCCGATACCCAACCGGCGAACACGCTGCCCACCACAGAGCAGGCATAGGGCACCGTGATGAGCAGGCCGGTCTTGCCGACGCTGAGATGGTGTTCCATTTCCATATAGCCGGGCAGCCAGGTCAGGTAGATGGTGCCCATATACGAAGAACCGAACACACCGAGGAACAGGCCCCAGCTGGTACGAAAGGCAAACAGCCGCCGCCATAGCGCGAAATCCATGACCTGCGCGGTGCGCTCCGTATCACCGGCTCTGAGATGAGCGAGATCCGTCTCCGACAGCTTGGCGTCGGCAGGATCCCGGTAGAAAAAGAACCAGGCCGCGGCAGCAATGAAACCGGCCAATCCCATGAGGACGAACATCCAGCGCCAGCCCAGCCCGATCATCAGCAAGGTCAGGACCGGGGCGGCCAGGGCCTGCCCCAGGTGATTGGCGCCGGTGAAAATTCCGACCGGCGTGCCGCGTTCATGCGAGGCGAACCATCGGCGCACCACCTTGGTGCTGCTGGGAAGAGTTGGGGCCTCGCCGACACCCAACATGAACCGCAGCGCCCAAAGCTGCGTCGCATTTCCCGAGAAGCCTGACAAACACTGCGCCAACGACCAGACGACCAGCCCCAGTCCAAGCAAAAGGCGAGATCCGAGCCGATCGATGATCAGACCCAGCGGCAGCTGCGCCAGCGCATAGGTCAGGGGGAAGGCCGACAGGAGAAGGCCCATCTGTCCAACGGACAGCCCCATGTCCTGGCGTACAAGCGGATTTGCAATAGCCAGTGTCGCCCGATCCAGATAGTTGATCATCCCGATCACGGAAAGTTGCGCCACCACGCCATACTGAATTGCGCGCAACCGCGCAGATCCCCTCGCCGTCGCCGACACTCCCCCTCCTTGCAGACCATTTCTGCGTTGGCGCTATCGTTTCTTGACGCTCGATCAGAGCGATCATGGACGACGCCTACTCACGGCAAGCTTCGTGGCTTGCGACGCTGTTGGACTGAATCTGCGCTGGGAGTTATAAAAAATCTAATTCAAAACTTTCTAAGTGATATAGAAGATTTGAATGAACTATCGCGGCATTGAAGGGAAGTGGCGGCATGGGGTTTGACATCAGACGCCTGACGTTTTTCGTCCATATCTGCGAAAAACGCTCCCTGACAGCCGCGGCGGGACTGTCGAGCGTCACGCAGCCGGTGTTGAGCTATCACATCGCGGAACTTGAAAAGGCCGTCGGCGAACCGCTGCTATACCGGCGGTCTGGTGGCGTGGAGCCGACAGAGGCCGGGCTTGTGCTGCTGGCGCACGCCAAAGCCATTCTCGGCGCCGTCGACGCGGCGGAAATGGCGATGCGGGAGCGTCGGGCTCAACTCGGCGGGGTCGTGTCGGTCGGTCTCTTGGCGTCCATCGCCCCCTTGGTCGCGCCGCAGTTGCTTCGGGAATGCAAGACGCGCTTTCCGCAAATCCAAATCGGGATATCGGAAGGCACCAGCCTCCATCTGCGCGCCGGCGTTGACGACAACCGGTTCGATCTGGCCATCAATTTGCGCGAACGAGGAGACAACGCCAGCCGCTCGCTGCTGTTCGAGGATCTCTATCTATGCGCCCGACGAGGCGTAATCGACATCAGGAAAGAGACGATATCGCTATCGGCGGCCCTTCAGCACAGACTTCTCCTGCCACCCAGAGGGCACGTCGTGCGCGCCCTGTTGGAAGATGCCGCGCATAAACAGGGACTGACCATCCGGACGGAAGTCGAAGTCGAAGGGCTGGCAACGCTGAAATCGCTGGTCGCCGGGTCTATCGGCCCCGCCATCCTTGGCTATGGCGCCATCAAGGAGGAATATGAATCTGGTGCATTTGTCGCCGCCAAGATCGTTCGGCCCAATGTTCGAAGAGAGCTTGTCCTGGATGAGGCCGTCAAAAGGCGCTATCCGAAGGCGGCCGATGAAGTCAAGGCGGTCGTCATCCGTATTATTCAGGGCTTGGCCAAATGACCCCTTGCCAATCCCCTTCCCATTGATCGGCATATTCCGCCGACATCTTTCAGATCAGACCAGAGCGCTTCGCCGTGCTTCGGTATTCCGGATGATGGCTGAGGCTTCGTCGCTTTTGGCGTTCCGGATAATTCCCGCCAAGTCGAGAATCAAGGCCACATTGCCGTCCCCCATGATGGTGGCGCCGGAAATGCAGTCCGCTTTTCGATAGAGTTTGCCCAACGATTTGATCACCGTTTGGTGATTTCCAATGACCTGGTCGACGACGAGCCCGACGCGAAGCTGCCCGACGTCGACCACCACGGCTTGTTCCAATGGGGGACGAGGATCGGTCAATCCAAATATGTCGCGCAATCGCACCAAAGGCACCGGAGTACCCCGAACCTGGATCATATTGCGCGCACTGGTGGTGGCGAAACGGTCGGCAGTCAGCTCCAGACATTCCTCAATGGCGGACAGAGGGATGACATATCTGTCTTCGCCGACATGAACCAGCAGGCCTTCTATGATGGCCAGCGTCAGCGGTAACGCCAAATCGATGCGCGTTCCCGTGCCCGTTTCGCTTTGGATGTCGATGGAACCGCGCAAGGAATCGATTTCGCGCTTTACCACATCCATTCCGACGCCACGCCCCGACACATCGGTGACTTTCGTGGCCGTGGAAAAGCCGGGCAGAAATATCAGGGCCAGGATTTCCTTATCGGACAGATTGACGTCGGGGGGCACGAGTCCCTTTTCCTTGGCTTTCTTGAGAATGGCGACCTTATCCAATCCCTTGCCGTCATCAATGATGGAAATGACGACGCTGGCCCCTTTGTGTACCGCCGTCAGCTTGATGGTGCCTTTGGCCGGCTTACCTGCCGCAATCCGTTCGTCGGGATGCTCGACGCCGTGATCGATACTGTTGCGGATCAAGTGAACCAGCGGATCGGCCAGCCGGTCGATGACCGTTTTGTCCAATTCGGTTTCCGCGCCTTCGGTCACCAGTTCGATCTGCTTGTCGAGTTCTCCCGAGAGATCGCGAACCAGACGCTTGAATCGGCTGAATGTGGTGCCGATCGGCATCATGCGGATGTTGAGAACGATATCACGCAGCTCGTCGGTCAGCCGGTCAGCCTCTTCCACCGGTACCGCCAAAACCATATCCCCGGTATTGCGGGCGATTTGGCTCAGCCGGGCCTGGTTGGTCACCAATTCGCCCAGCAGATTGATCAAGGCGTCCAGCTTGTCCGACGGAACCCGGACACTGTCATTTTTTGTGGCGAGCTGCTGCCTGGCGACCGTTTGCTGTTCACTCAGAGCCGATATGACTTTGGTGCTGGAAATTCGCCCGCTCTCGACCAGAAGTTCGCCTAGCCGGCTTTGCCTGTTCAATTGATCGTGCAGGTCCGCGGGCGCGACATCGCCACGATGAACCAGGATGTCGCCCAGGCGGGGTTGCGGGGCATCGGGATCGAGAATGGCGTCGCTGGAAATGTCTTCGATGTCGATCTTGCAGATATCCTCGACGAAGACAAAAACATCGCGAATGGCATCGAGTCCACTCGCCGTGGTCAAGACGATGTCCCAATTGAGATGGCAAGTCTCCGGATCGGTATCTTCCAAAGCCGGAACGTCGTCGAAATGAGCAACCACGGCGCATTCGCCCAGGCTACGCAACTCGTCAAGCAGCAAGGCCGGTTCCGTTCCCGTGACGAACAGGGACGGGTGCGAATTGAACCGAACGCGATAGGTGACGACGGAGCCATGAGGCAATGACAAGGCCGCGGGTGCGGAGGGGATCGGTGACGGAGCGTCGCTCATTGTCTCGGATGAGGGACTAAGAGCCCTGAGCCGGGTCACGATCTCTTCGACACGCGCCGCATCGGGGGCGACACCGCTCTCGCCAGCATGCAACATCAGTCCCACCTGATCGCGGTAGGCAAGCGTAAGGTCGATCAATTCCCTGCTTATCGCCAGTTTCTTGCTGCGAACCTTGTCGAGAACGGACTCCAAACCGTGCGAGAAATTGGCAATATCGGTGAGACCGAACATGCCCCCCGATCCCTTCAAGGTATGGACGGAGCGGAACAGCCGGTTGATCGCGTCGTCGTCTTCCGGGTTTTCCTCAATAAGAAGGATGACCGTTTCGATTTCGCCAAGCAGCTCATCCGCCTCCTGACGAAACGTTTCCAGATGTTTATCGTTTCCGTCCATGGAGAGCACTCCCGGTTAGCCGATCAGTTTTTCACCGCCCCTTGTCAATGCGTCCCTTCCTCGTCCTCGAAACATCTTGCCGAAATACCTACCCGCTCCAGTGCAGTCCGGAACGAGGGAGATTGTGCGATCACCGAAATTTTCCCGCCCCTCGATTTCGCGCTTATGCGCGCCATCAACAGCAGCTGAATTCCGGCAGTATCGCACCCGCCGACCTCACTGAGATCGAGAAAAACATCCCCGCCCTGCGCCAAAACGGCGACCAGCTCCGGCTTGGCTTCGGCCACGCCGCCGATCACCAGATCGCCTTCTATTTTAATGGACGACACTCCGTCCGTTTGGGACGCGGTGATTTTCATAGCCTGGTTCCTTCACGAACAAGCACGGAGGATTTCGTTGGCGATCGCCGACAGAGGCACGACTTTGTCCACTGCCCCGAGTTTGATCGCTTCGTTCGGCATCCCGAATACCACGCAGCTCTCCTCGTCCTGAGCCAAGGTCTTGGCCTTTGCCTCTTTCAATTCAAGGATGCCGTGGGCGCCGTCGTCGCCCATGCCGGTCATGATCACCCCGACCGCATTGCCACCGGCGTAGCGCGCCGCCGATCGAAACAGAACATCGACGGAAGGGCGATGGCGCGACACCAGCGGTCCCTCGCGAACTTCGACGAAATAACGGGCGCCGCTTCTTTTCAGCAAGGTGTGCCGGTTGCCAGGTGCAATCAGCGCGGTACCGCGCATCACCGTGTCATTGTTCTCGGCTTCCTTGACCGTAATGCGACATTCCCGATCGAGTTGGGTCGCAAAAGCGGCGGTAAATTTCTCGGGCATATGCTGGACGATGACGATGCCTGGAGCGTCGGATGGCATCGCCACCAGCACGGTGCGGAGCGCTTCGGTTCCTCCGGTCGAGGCACCAATGACGACGACCTTTTCCGTCGTCTGAATCATCGAACGATTGGCGGCCTTGGCCAGCATCACATCGGCAGAGAGTTTCTGTTCCACGCGTCTTGGCTGCATGGTGAGCCGTTGAGGTTTGACGGAATTGGCGGATTTCACGGCGTCGCAAATGGTGATACGCGATTCTTCGAGAAATGCCTTCACACCGATTTTCGGTTTGGTGATGATCGCGACCGCGCCGCATTCCATGGCGCGCAAGGCGGTCGCACAGCCTTCATCGGTCAGACTGGAACACATCACGACGGGGATTGGATATTGCGACATGATTTTTTCGAGAAAGGTCAGCCCATCCATCCGCGGCATTTCGATGTCGAGCGTGATGACGTCGGGAATTTCGGTCTCGATTATTTTCGCCGCGGCATAGGGATCGGAGGCCACTCCCATAACGGCGATTCCTGGATCGGACTCAAGGGTTTCCGCCAAGACCTGCCTGACAACGGCGGAGTCGTCCACGATAAGAACCTTGATCTTCTTTCCCGCCATGCCAGTCCCTACTTGTGATGCGTATAGACGGTTGGTTGGACTTGAACGAACCGGTGATCGAGATCGCCCAAGGTTTCGGAGTGTCCAATAAAGAGATAGCCGTCACTCTTCAGCGTCCGCCGGAATCTTGAGATTATCCCGGACCTCGACTCTCTATTGAAATAAATCATAACGTTCCTGCAAAAGATAATATTCAACCCTGCGGGAACATTCCAATCGCGATCGATAAGATTCAATTGCTGGAAGGTAACTCGCTCCCGCAATTCGGGGACGATGCGGAAACGGCCGCGCTGGGATCTGTAGCCGGTCATTGTGTATTTTTGTCGCATGGCAAGGGGAATCGGTCCCCCCAACTCATTGGAATACACGGCTCTTTGTGCCGTCTGCAGCGCCTGGGTCGAAAGATCCGTGGCCAGAATCGTGAAATTTTGGGTGGCTCCGAAATATTCCGCCAGAACCATGGCCAGGGTGTATGGCTCCTCGCCGGTCGAGCAACCGGCGCTCCATACGTTCACTGTCGACCATTGGGACGTCACGAGGCGAGGCAAGACCTTCGATGTCAGAAAATCGAAGTGGTGCCCCTCACGGAAAAACGCCGTTTTATTGGTGGTGATCTCATCGATCATCGCGATGATTTCGTCATCGCGTTCCGGCGCATAATGCAGATAGTCGAAATACTCTCCGAACGACGCAAGTCCCAAGATCTTCAGGCGCTTTTGCAGGCGGGAAGAAATAAGGTTTCTTTTCTCAGGGGTCAGCACGATCCCGGAGTGCCGGTGAATCAGCTCGATAAAATCCAACGTCTCGCTATCCGATATAACGAAGCCGTTCAGTCCTTCCGCTCCCGACAGGGCATTGTCGCCACGGCCCTGGCTCATGGCTCCTCCCGCGACCCCGGACCCGACAATCGAGAGATCGGGTTTGGACGTCATTTTCATGGCCAGTCCCCACTCGACAAGAGGCAGGGAGGGGGGGGCGAGCTCCATCCACCTCCCCTCTGCTTCATCATGCCGACGCTCGTGACGCCGCAGCCTTGATCGCCTCGACACTGGCCATTTCATCCCCAGACAGCACGCTGTCGATATTGAGAATGATGAAGAAGCCTTCCTCCCGTTTGCCCATACCGCGAATGAACTCGGTATCGAGCATGCTGCCGAGCTTGGGCGGTGGGTCGATCTGGCTGGGATCGATGTCGATCACCTCCTGGACGGAATCGGCCAGCATTCCGAGATGCAAAGCATCGCCGTCCATCACCACTTCGGCGATGATGACGCAAGTATCCACCGTCTTTTCTATGCTGGGCATCCCCAGTATAAGCCGGAGGTCGATCACCGGGACGACACTACCTCGCAGATTGATCACACCGCACAGGAAAGAGGGCATACGCGGCACGCGGGTCACATGCACATAGTCGATCACCTCCCTCACCTTCACGATTTCGACGGCAAAGGTTTCCTCGGCAAGGGTGAACGTCAGATACTGGTCCGTCTGAACGATATCGCCAACTTGGTCCATGATCAGTCTCCCGCTGGCCGCATATCAGTTCCGTTCGAAGTCGTTGTCGTCGATATCGTCATCCATCTTCAATTTCACCCCGGTAACACTGCGCGCCCTGACCTGTGGCTTCTGTTTGATGGGGGCTTTGGCCATGCTCTTGGCCGGAGGCGCACCACGCCGAACCGGCGGCTCAGACCGGGAGCTGCGGACTGGAGCCCTTTGCATTGCCCGGGAATCTTCGACTTGGAAGAAGGAGGCGGCAGCCAGGAGTTGCTCGGCCTGTTCCGATAGAGTTTCGCTGGCCGTCGACATCTCTTCCGTCGAGACACTGCTTTGCTGGATAACCTGATCCAGTTGGTGAATGGCCGAGGTTACCTGGCCGATACCATCGGCCTGCTCGTTGCTCGAAGCGTTGATTTCCTGGACCAGACTGGCCGTCTTTTGAATGCCGGGCACGATGTCGCCCAGGATTTTTCCCGCCCGCTCGGCGATTTCCACGCTGGAGGTCGAAACAGAACTGATTTCCTTGGCGGCAATCTGGCTGCGTTCCGCCAGTTTTCGTACTTCGGCCGCCACCACGGCGAAGCCTTTCCCATGCTCTCCGGCACGGGCCGCTTCGATGGCGGCGTTGAGGGCGAGCATGTTGGTCTGCCGGGCGATTTCTTCGATGATGCCTATCTTCTCGGCGATGCTCTTCATCGCCTTGACGGTCTCCGCCACGGCCCGTCCGCCATCTTCGCCGTCCCGCGACGATTTGTTGGCAATAGCGGCGGTTTGCTGCGCATTGTCGGCATTTTGTTTGACGGCGCTGCTCATCTCCTCCATCGAGCTGGAGATTTCCTGCACGCTCGAAGCCTGTTCGGTGGCCCCTTGCGCCAGAGACTGAGCAGAAGAGCTGACCTGTTCGCTGCTGGCCGCAACACGTTCGGCCGACTCTTGGACGTCGATGGCAAAGCTGGTCAGATTCTCGATCAACGTGTTGAGACTATTCTTGATGGTATTGTAGTCACCGCTGTAACTGTCGGTGATCTGCTGGGGAATGTCGCCCTTGGAAATCCGGTCGATGTGCGTGGCGGCCACGGTCAACGGACCGACCACCGCTTCCAGGGTATTGTTGAGCCCTTCGACAATCTTGCGATATTCGCCCTGATGCTTGCCGGCGTCGGCACGCGTCGACAGCTTGCCCTCCAGGGCCGCCTTGACCAGCAGATCTGCATCGCCCACGACATTGCCGATATTCGACTTCAACAACATCAGCCATTCATGAATCTGATCATCGGCCGACGCCTTCGCTATTTTGGCGGTCATGTCGCCGTTGGAGATCGCGGTGATATAGGTCACCAGTTCCTTGAACCAGGCGATACAGGTATTGAGATTGTCTTTGATGGTGTTGAAGTCGCCGTTGTAATTGTCGGTAATCTTCGCCGGAATGACTCCCTTGGAGATTTGATCGACGTAGTCTGCCGCCATGTTAAGCGGCCCAATGACGGCATCGAGAGTGTGGTTGACGCCCTCGACGATCTTGCGGAAGTTGCCCTGGTGCTTGGTCACGTCGGCACGGGTGGCGATCTTGCCGTTGACCGCGGCCTCAGAGAGCATCACGGTGTCTGTCACCAGCGCCCCCAGTGAGGCGCCAACCTTCTTGAAGCTCTCGTCGATCTTGTTGAACTGCCCCTGAACCTCGCGGGTGTATTTGTCAGCAGGCTGTATCGCAAGGTCGAGGTTGAGGTCGCCGCTGCTCAGACGTTCGAGATTCACGGCGACACGCTGGACTTCCTTCTCCGTAAAGTCCTTTACGCTCAGCGTGGCGGTCAGATCGGACACCGTCTCGACATAACCGACGGCTTCGCCCTTGGCGTTGACCACATTGGCGGTATCCTGCTTGCACTTCAGATCGCCCCAGTCGAAGAAGCTTTCCTTGACGCCGACGCGAAGTTGCTCGATGCCGCAGTTCTTGGTCTTGCAGATGTTGGCGTTGGCCGTCGAACAGGGACGCCCCACCGCGTCAAGACGATCGCGGACATAGCCCCGCTCGACCATCAGCTTCTCGAAGGCCTTGTTGAGGAAAGTCCACCTCATATCCATGTCGATGACATGGATCGGGAAGGGAACCGCGTCGATGATCGAGCGATACCACTCCATCTTGTCGACGACGACGTCCAGGGTATCGTTGTTGCCTTGGATGATCTTGCGGAAGTCACCCTGATGTTTGCTGGCGTCGGCGCGGGTTTCGAACTTACCGGCAACCGCCGCCTTCGAAATCATATTGGCATCGGCGATCAACGCGTTCAGCGACGCCCCCACCTCCTTGAAACTGTTATCGATCTTGCCGAACTGCCTCTGGACCTCCTGGGTGTATTTGTCGGCCACCTGCGCCGAAAGATCGAGATTGAGATCGCCGCTGCTCAGACGTTCGAGATTGACCGCGACGCGCTGAACCTCCTTCTCGGTGAAGTCCTTCACGCTTAGCGTGGCCGTCAGGTCGGACACCGTCTCGACATAGCCGACCACCTCGCCCTTGGCATTGAGCACATTGGCGGTGTCCTGCTTGCACTTCAGATCGCCCCAATCGAAGAAGCTTTCCTTGACGCCGACGCGAAGTTGCTCAATGCCGCAGTTCTTGGTTTTGCAGATGTTGGCGTCGGCCGTCGAACAGGGACGCCCCACCGCATCCAGACGGTCGCGGACAAATCCCCGCTCGACCATCAGTTTCTCGAAGGTCTTGTTAAGGAAGACCCAATTCATATTCAAATCGATGACATGGATCGGGAAGGGAACCGCGTCGATGATCGAGCGGTACCACTCCATCTTGTCGACGACGACATCCAGGGTATCGTTGTTGCCTTGGATGATCTTGCGGAAGTCACCCTGATGTTTGCTGGCGTCGGCGCGGGTTTCGAACTTGCCGGCAACCGCCGCCTTCGAAATCATATTGGCATCGGCGATCAACGCGTTCAGCGATGCCCCGACCTCCCTGAAGCTGTTGTCGATCTTGGCGAACTGGCTCTGGACCTCCTGGGTGTATTTATCGGCCACCTGCGTCGAGAGATCGAGATTGAGATCACCGCAACTCAATCGTTCGAGATTGACCGCGACGCGCTGAACCTCCTTCTCGGTGAAATCCTTCACGCTTAGCGTGGCCGTCAGATCGGACACCGTCTCGACATAACCGACCACCTCGCCCTTGGCATTGAGCACATTGGCGGTGTCCTGCTTGCACTTCAGATCGCCCCAGTCGAAGAAGCTTTCCATGACGCCATTGCGGAGCTGCGCAATACCGCAGTTCTTGGTTTTGCAGATGTTGGCGTCGGCCGTCGAACAGGGACGCCCCACCGCATCCAGACGGTCGCGGACGAATCCCCGCTCGACCATCAGTTTCTCGAAGGCCTTGTTGAGGAAGACCCAATTCATATTCAAATCGATGACATGGATCGGGAAGGGAACCGCGTCGATGATCGAGCGGTACCATTCCATCTTGTCGACCACGACATCGAGGGTCCCATTGGTTCCCTGAATGATCTTGCGGAAGTCTCCCTGATGCTTGGCCACATCGGCACGCGCATCGAACTTGCCTTCCACCGCCGCCTTCGACAGGATCCCGGAGTCCGTCACCACGGCATTGACGGCATCGATGCAGGCGTTGAGATTGTTCTTGAGGATGCCGAAATCACCGCTGTAGGCATCGGTGATCTTGGCCGGGATGGATCCCTTGGATATCTGCTCCACAGTGGTGGTGGCGAGATTCAGAGGTGTGACGACCGTATCCAACAGTTCATTGATTCCGAACAGAACCTCCTTGAAGGCACCCGTCGCCAGGCCCGCGTTGGCGCGATCGGATAGACGCCCTTGTTTGATGGACTTGAGCAGCCGGCTGACTTCATCCAGAACGGCCTGCTGGGACTCGGTGTCCTTGGCTGTGGCTGCGGTCATCTCAACCATCTCCTTCATTTGCGGTTCTGCCGCACTGTTGATGTCGTCTGCATCGTTTCCGCGATTGGCGGCCGCCCCCGTTCGATCAAAAATGTCCTTGCGTGTTTTCTTTTCATCCATGATGGAAGACTCACTCTCAAGACGAGACGTGGGACACGGTTCCCGTTGGAGCCAAATCGCAACGGCTCAGAACCTCTTGCACAAGTTGCGCATATGCCTTCGCGCCGGCGGAGGATGGCGCGTAGTCGAAGATGCTCTTGCCGTGAAACGGTGCCTCCGAGAGCTTCACATCGCGCCGGAGTTCGCTTTGAAAAACGATGGCGCCGTAACGGGATCGTATTTTTCCGGCGATGGTTTTGGTGAGGTTCAGATTGGGATTCACCATCGTCATCAGAATGCCCAGCATGTGGACATCAATCCCCATACCCCGCCGCATCCGCTCGATGACGCGGGTCAGCGCCACCAGTCCCTCAAAAGCCAAATAGTCGGGCGAAACGCAGACGAGGCAATGATCAGAAGCGACCAGGGCAGTGACGACCAAAAGCGACACTGAGGGCGGACAGTCGCAAATCACCATGTCGTAGCGACCGTCGAGAGAGGCGATCAGATCGCGCAAACGATTTTCCCGCCCCGGAACGTCGGCAAGAATGACGTCGCTGTTTGCCAGATCCATCACGCCGGGCACCAAGTCCAACCCTGGGATGGATGTCGGACGGATCGCCTCGGACAATGGCAGATGGTCGAACAGGGCGTCCGCCATCGACGCCCCCTCACCGAGACTCCCAAGCGACAGCGAGGCGGATGCCTGTGCGTCGAGATCGAGAATAAGAACGCGGAACCCCTCGCCGGCAAGGCCTGCAGCGAGGTTTACCGCAGTCGTCGTTTTTCCCGTTCCACCTTTGTTGTTTATGACGCTGATGACCGTCCCCATCGGCCGCCTCCAAAGGCTTATTTGCCTGAACCTAACCCGATGGATCAATCTCTGCAATCAATTGCTATCGATGATGTTCAATCATAACGATTAAAGTCAGGAGTGCTCGTGGGGCCGGCTGCGGGCTGCCCCATCGACGACGCTCCACGCGCGCAAATCTTCAAGGAAATCATGGGCGACTTCCGCCCTTATGTCCGGCAGGGCAACGTTTCCAGACTGATCTGTTTCGCCTGGAACAACGTCGGCCCGATCGTGGCCAGCGGCCTTTGGTGCCGACTGGTTGTGGTCGTGCAACGGGACGATTATTGCGGGACAGAACGTCGTTTACAGCGGATCGAGGATCAACAGCTTCAGGCTGCCGGCAACGATGGAAGACGGTGTCGTGCCGACATCGCCGGCAACCAGGAAGATCCTTCCGGTTCGCCGATCCTGCGCCATCGTACGGGCGCCCGGAACGGTGGCCACCGGCGGGTAGACGATCCAATCACCCTTTTCACCGGCACCGATCATTGACAGGGTGGCGTCACCGTTGGAGCTGAAAGCGATCTTGCGCTCCGGGTCGAACAGGACGGCGTCACTGCCTTTACCGATCGGCAATAGCGCCAAAACGGCGCCGCTGCCGGCATCGACGACCGCCATTCGGGCGTTTGCGCAACTGGCGAACAGCCGATGCTCCTCATGATCAAGGGCCAAGCCATGGGGAGCCTCGCAGCCGGGAATCGCCCAGCGGGCCGTGACGGCAATCGCCCTGGTATCGAGCCGGATGATCTCGCCGGTGTTTTCCACGTTGACGAAGAGAGCTCCCTGGCCATCGGCAGCGGCAAATTCCGGCTTGCCGCCGACATCTATGGTCTTGGTGGCCGTGTTGAGGTCGGGATCGATGGCTGTCACCGTGTGTCCCTTGCCATTCATGACGAACAGACGGTTGCT
The DNA here is from genome assembly GCA_031291415.1 of Telmatospirillum sp. Taxonomy (GTDB): domain Bacteria; phylum Pseudomonadota; class Alphaproteobacteria; order Rhodospirillales; family Magnetospirillaceae; genus Telmatospirillum. Next base: position 10,762 of record JARLJB010000014.1, on the reverse strand, counting down.
TGTGCTGTCATAGACGATGCTGTCGGCACCGACGTCCGTCGTGATCTCTGCCAGCGGACGCAAAATGGCGAGGTCGAAAACGGTGACCCGGCCGTCATTGGTGGCATACCCTCGCTGGAGACGCGAAACGAAGGCTACTCCATGCGCTTTGACAAGGCCCTCCACCCTGCCGACGATGGCGCCGCTTGCGCCGTCCAGCACGGTTATTTCCGAATCATGGGCAAGAAAAACACGTCGGGACGGGCCGTCATAGGACAGATAATCCCATTTGTCGGGAGCGCCCAGTGCCACCGTTTCGACGACATGAAATGCCGTTTGCGCGGCGGCGCTGTTGGCAAAACCGGCACAACAGCCGGCAACGATCAGGACGGCACGGCCAAGAACGGCGGTCGTTTCCCGCCAAGAAGCATGAAAACGCATGAGGGGGGGTCTCCGGAAACAACGTCTGATCAGGGGGCGGCGGTCAGATGCTCCCGCTGCAGCTCCTGCTGAGCCGTCTTGAATTCGGCCTGGAATTGCGGGCTGTCGCGCAGCAACAGGCTCGCCACCGTCGCCGTGACTTGGCCGGCTTCGATATCGCTTCGGAAATGGACGCCGCAAACCAGGCGGTTGTGGGCGTAATCAGCGGCGCGCGATAGAATCGCCTCCCGTTTCTCGGGCAGCATGGCGGCCAGAAGGATGCCGTCGAGCCAACCCAAGGTGGCATGGCCGCTGGGATATGATTCGCTGGTGCCGCGACCGACCGGATGAAGTGTCGGATCGACGACGACCGGTCGCCTGCGGTGCCAGGCCACCTTGCCGGCTTTGGCAAACACCGACGCATCGTTCTTGACGTGCGCGAAGAACGCCGCGACAGCCGGCAACCGCTCGGCATTGAAATCCTGGCCGACGACCGTACGGAAAATGAACACGTCTTCCTCGGCGTCGTCCAATTTGGCGCGCTCCTCCTGGCTCGCTGTGCGGGTTGCTTCGAGCCGATGCAGTTCGGCCAATTCGTCGGCTTCCTGCGCCGAGTCCTCGGCCGGAGGCGGCGGCAAGACGCTTTGCAAATCGAACGGATGCGCTGCGAGGAAGATCGGCTCGCGCGCCTCGACGGCGGCGGTCCCGACCAGAAAAATCAGTATGACGGCTGACGCGGCGGCGAATTTGGACAACCTGCACATCTGCGGATGCATCGGCCTCTCCGAAAAATACAAATTAGGATTGCGCGGAAAAATTGACGGTGATGGTGAGCTTCAGAAGATGCCCGGCAAGGTCAGCCGGCGGCGGTGGCAAGGCGGCGGCGGCAAGGGCATCGAGCGCAGCGTCGTCCAGCATCTCGTATCCACTCGACGCCACCACATGGGCGTTGCTCGCCTGACCGTCGCGGTAGTCGAAACCAAGCCGGCATTGTCCGGCAAGCTTGCGGATTCGCGCTGCGTTCGGATAGCGCAACGCCGCTTGCACGGCCGCCCGCGCCTTCGCCTGGAACAAATCGACGGCATCGGCCGAAACCGCCGACCGGGCCGGTGTCGGTTCGGGCGGCGGCGCCGGAGGCGGCGGCGATTGGGCGAAATCCGACGATGCGCTGCTGACCGGGCCAATCGGCGGCGTGGGAACCGGCGGTGGCGGCGTGGGAACCGCTGTCGGCCTGCGCACCTCCCGCTTCGGTGTCGGCTTCTCGACGACCTTCTGCGGCTGAGGTTGCGGAGGGGTCACCTTCGGCTGTTCCGGTTCTGGGGGCTTTGGTTGTTCCGGTACCGGCACAGGCACCATGGTCAGATCAATCTGGATCTCCTGGCGCGACGGCAGCGGCGGCGTGGGTCGCGTCAACAGCCACCAGGCCCCGCCGAACACGGCCGCCTCGACCAGCAGCGCCACGACGGCGGCCCGCCCCCAACCGGACGATGGCAGGGTCATCGTCGTTGGCCGGTTCACGATCTCGATCCGCCGGATTGGGGCGCCATCACGGCTGCGGCTCCGCCTGCGCGGCCAACCCCAGTTGCGTGACGCCGGCCGTCCGGCAGGCGTCCATGACCGCCATCAACTGCTGCACGGTCACCGACTTGCCGCTGGCTATGGTCACGGCCGTCTCGCCGGCATTGCCCGACGCCAGCCGCCGGGTCAGATCGACGAGCGAAATCGCCTGGTTGTCGACCGTTGTGCTGCCGTCATCGGCAACCGCGACCAGCACCTTGGGATGGGGAATCTGCTGGGCCGTCGAACTGTGCGGCAACTGGGTCGCAAGACCACTCGACGGAATCATCCGAAGAACGACCATGACGAAGAACACCAGCAGGAAAAACATGATGTCGATCATCGGCACGATTTCGATCCGCGCCTTGCGTTGTTCGAGATAGCGCATCGATCAGATTCCCCGCACGCTGACCGACCGGGTCACCTGCACTTCTGCCTCCGCATCGCCCGACAGGCGATTGACCAGGATCATCTTCAGCGTCTCCAGATCATGAACGACCAGACGGACCCGCGCCTGCAGGCTGTTGAAGAAAACCAGTCCGATGATGGCGATGAACAGGCCGGACGCCGTGGCGATCAGCGCTTCGGCGACGCCGCCGGTGATTTCGGTCGGCGCCGTTCCCGGCTGCCCCAGCACCTGGAAGGCGTTGAACATACCGATGATGGTACCCAGCAACCCCAACAGCGGGGCCAGCGTCACCGCCGTATCGAGCAACCACAGCGAGCGATCGACACGCGGCACCTCGCGCAGGATCGCCTCTTCCAGCCGGTCGGCCAGACGGGCATGGTCCCGCTCGTCCGGAAAGGCGAGCGGGACGCGCAAGACGCTGCCGATCGGCTGGCCGTCGACATGGACCAACTCGCGCTCAAGTTCACCCTGATCGAGGTTCGTGAGATCGGCGACCCGGGCAATCGTCGCGCGACTGGTCGACATCAGACGCGCCAGATACCAGACCCGCTCGAAACTGACGGTCAGCGTCACCAGCAGCAAGATCGGCATTACGAACAAAACCCCGCCCGAAGAAAGGGCGAGATCGGTGAGGTGGGAGAAAGACATCGAGCTGCTCCAAACGAATACCGGCAAGTGGCAAAGGCGCAATGTTGTGCCACGGCGCCGCCGGCGCCGCTTGCCACGGCCCGGCGACGAACTTAGAGCTCTTAGAATCCGACGGTCACGGTGCCCATGAAGATGCGCCCCGGCATCCAAGACCATGTGCTCTTGCCGTAATCGAGAGCAGTGTTGCCCGCAAGAAACTTGGTCGAACCGTCGAAGATCGGCCGCTGATCGAAGAGGTTCAGCACCTGGAGCTGCAAACGAATGTCTTTGGTCTGCGGCATCATGTCGCCCAGGTGATAGCCGATGGTCAGGTCGGTCGTGGCATAGCTGGCGATCTTGTTGGCGTCGCTGGTGGCGATCTGCGTGCCGATGAATTGATCGCCTACGAATTTCGTCATCACCGAGCCATAGAGACTGTCGCGGTCGTAGATGATGCCCGTCGTGGCGGTCGCGTTGGGAACGCCGCCGACCCACAAATGGCTTCCTTTCGACTGGGCGCTCAGCAAGCCGCCATTGGCATAAAGGCTGACGCCGTAGCCGACCACCATCGTGCCTTCCGCCTCGATGCCCTTGTAATAGACGCCGCCCAGATTGGAGTAGTAGGTCTGATTGGATCCTGGCAGCGTGAACTGCTGGATATAATTGGCGAAGTTGATGAAGTAGGCGTCGCCGTCAACAGTGAATCGATCGTTCTTCCAGATAGCGCCGGCCTGGACGTTGTTGGTGGTCTGCGGTTTCACGGAATTGTTGCTGGGGTTCTGAATCTGCTGGTAGGTCACGCTCGGCTCCTGGAAGCCTTGCGAGAACTGGGCATAGGCCGAGATCTCGGGCGTAAACCGGTAGCGGGCCGAGAGAAATCCGAGATCCCTATTATAGGTCGCGTCGCTGACGCCGGTGCAGCGACAACCGGTGACCTGGTTCGGGTTGCCGAAATTGTTGCGCTCCAGCCAGACGTTCTTGTAGCCGGGCGTGATGGTCAGTTGCGGCGTCGGCTTCCATTCATATTCGACGAAGGGCTCGACGGTATCGAGCGTGGTCTGGATGTGATACCAGTAGCCGTCCTTATCAAGCGAATCGCCGACCGCGGTTCCCCTGGTGTCGTCCATCATGATCTGATAGCGCGGACTTCCCGAATGCTCGTACCATAACCCGGTACGCAAGGTTCCTTCGGCCACGGTGCCCTGCAGAAAATCACGCGACAGCTTGGTGATATCGCCTGAGGTGCGGTAGCGGTTTTCCTTCAAGGCGCCGAAGATGTCGGTGGTGCTGATCCCGGCCGCCGCAAGGTGCGCGGCGGTGGTGTAAGCCTTGGAGTAATAGCCGCCGTTGGGGCCGGCCGTCGTGAAGGTGTGCGGGGACTCGAGATCCTTCAAATCGTAGGAATAGGTGTAGACTTTATTATCCAACTGGAAGAATCCTGCGTCACCAACGATACCAAGATACTCAAAGTCTGTAGTCTTGCGACTTACCTGAAATTCCTTAAAATTTACGTTAGTTGGATCGTCAGACAGCAGAGCGTAGTCCTTTCCATACTTTGCCGCCTGCGCATATGTAATTTTATTATTTGCTACATATTCCGCTTCATTCACAGAACTGAAAAGTGTTCCGACGAAATTCGGACCAAGCTGCTGATCCAGCTTGAACATGTAGTTACGATGATCGGCATGCACGTCCTGCAGGGCTCCATCGGTCATCGTGCGGTCGTAATTGAACAGAAAACGGGTCCCCGTTTCCTTGATCAGACCTGACTGCACCGTGCCGCCGTAGTTCCACGTATTGTTGCTGCCGAAGGAAAACGTCGCTTCACCGCCGCGCTCGTCGGTCAGGTCGCGAGAAAACAGGCCAAGCGTCCCGCCAAAGGTCGCGAAGCCGATGGTCGACGCATAGCCGGGACCGCGATCGAGAATAACCTGCCCCAGCGTTGAAGCCGGAAAGAACGATGTGGAGTGATGCGTCTCGTCGTTGGTATCGCCGAACGGGATTCCGTCGATTGTGATGTTGTACTGACCGTCGGGAAAGCCGCGGATCAGAACCTTGCTCTCCGACGCGCCCGGCCCGTTGGGTGAATTGACGACCACCGACGGGGCGTATTTCACTGTGGTCGCGTAGTCCGCGGTTGGCGCGGTCATGTCTCGCAAAACCTTGTCGCTGATGATCGAGGTCGGCTCGATTGCGTCGAGAGAGCCCTGGGTCGGCGCCACGGCCGGGGCCGAGCCCGGCTTGGCTTGACTGCCGACCGCCCCGCCGCCAGACCCGGCGACACCGACGGCACCCAGGTCGAGCGTCTGAGCACTGGCCAGCGCGGTACTCGCCAGCAGCACTGCCATCGAAAGGCCGATGGTGCGAAATTGCAACCGATTCGCAGAATCGATCTCGGAATACACGCCTGCCAACACGTTCTTATCCCCCATTGGAATGAAGTCGCCGGCACTATGGCATAAGCGTTGTTGGCAATGCTGTCGGAAAGAAACGCTGACTATGTCAGGATTCTCCCCACATGGATTCGATAATTGAAACATTTTTGTAATAAAACATATGCTGACGTTTATGGTACGACATTAGCAATGATCTCCAAAGATGCCATCTGGCAATTCTTTATGGCATAGCTTCTTTGAGAGAGTCGACAGAGACATCCGGCGGATATAACTCTGCCTATTATTTCGTGGCGGAGAGACGCCCTCCAAAATCCATCGAAACAGGGATCCGCGCTGGAAGGGAAATTTTGGCTCTGTCAGCAACGGAAAATAAAAAAGAAAACACAATGATCAAGACCCTTCTGATCGAAAATCAGAGCAATATCTCCAAGAAATATTTCTCATATATTTTCAGAGGGTCACTAGGTCCGTTTATAATCATCGCCCTATCTGCGGCGATCCCACTGTTATTGCTTGGTATTGTCAGTGGATACCGCTCCAGCACACAAGAACGTCAGACCGTCGCCCTGCAAGTGGCGTTGCGGGCGGAGCGCCTGGCCCATCAGATCGAAGGTCAACTCGAGGGCGAGATCGAGGCTGCGCAACCGTTGGTCAACCTCAAACGATTGAACAAGGACGACACCTCGAGTTTTCTCGAACACGCTCAACGACTGGAGGGACTGCACCACAACTGGCTGTCGGTTTCCCTGGCATCTGTGCAGGGTCCTCAGATTCTCAATGCCAATGAACCCGACGGCACGCCGGTCGGCAGCAACGCCGCGATCGACGGCTTCGGCCGGACGGTCGAGACGGAAAAAGCGACGATCGGCAATTTCATGCCGGCGGGGACCCTGGCGGCGACCGCCAGCATCCCCATCCACTTTCCCGTTGTTCGCCAGCAGTCGGTTCGGTTCGTCGTCACCGTCGGGATATCCCCGGGAGCCTTCGAGGAAACTCTGATTACGGCGGACTTGCCAGCCGGCTGGGATGGAGCTCTGGTCGATGCAGGTGGACGGATCATCGCCAGCACCGACAACCGGCATCGCCGCCAGTTCGGGACTGGAGACCTGTTCGACATCTCGGTCTGCTGCAGGGACAACTCGACAATTCACGAGGAAATACTGCCCAACGGTCAGGCGGTCTACGCCGTATCGCAACGGATCCCGCTCAGTGGCTGGACGGTTCACCTCAGAATGCCCATGGAAACCCTGGACAAACCGGTTCACCGCGCCTGGCGGATGATCATCCTGGCCGGCATCGGCGCCCTGCTCCTGACCTCCTTGCTGGCCAGCCTCGTCGCCCATTACATCGCCGCCAGCCGTCGCGTCGAAATTCAGGGGGCGGAACAGGTTCTGCGTCTTTCCGAGGCATGGCGGCTGCTGGCCGTCGAGATTGCCGACATCGGCACCTGGCATTGGCCGTTCGGAACCGACACCATCGAATGGTGCGAACGCTGCATGCGTCTGTGCAGCCTGCCCAAATCGCAGAGCAGCTACGATGCGTTTCTGGCCGCCGTCCATCCCGACGATCGACCGACCGTCGACAAGGCCATGCAGCAGTGCCGCCGCGACCACACACCCTACGAGGTCAATTTCCGCGCCCTCATGGCGGACGGTGCCGTCCGCTGGCTGCGTATTTCCGGACAGGTTCCAGAACAGAATCAGGGACAGGCGGCGGGCATCTATGGCGTGATCATCAATATCGACAAGCAGAAGCGGGCCGAAGCTGAACATCGTGCCCTCCTGTCCCGGCTGAACTCCGCCCAGGAAGATGAGCGGCGACGCATCGCCCGCGATCTCCACGACCGCGTCGGCCAGACCGTCGCCGGTTTGTCACTCCGCCTCAAACGCCTCGAAGTCGAGGCGGCCTCTCCGGCGACAAAGGACGCTTGCGCCGAGCTCAAACGAATGATTTCGGACATCAGCCAGGACATTCACCGCGCGGCCGTCGAACTACGGCCAACTGCCCTTGATGATATCGGTCTGCGCGACGCCCTCTTCACGCTGCTGGAGGATTGGCGCCAGCGAAGCGGCATTGAGGTCGACGTCTTCATCAATGGTCTGGACGGAGAACGCCTGCCGGCCTTCATTGAGACAACGATCTATCGGATCATCGTCGAGTTGCTGACCAATATCGTCAAGCACGCCGATGCCACGGCGGTGAGCGCGACGCTTGATCGTCGCAGCGGCCAGGTCGTCCTGATCGTCGAGGACAACGGGTGTGGATTCGCCCAGCCCATCGGCATGCCGTCATCCCAGCGGCACCTCGGGTTGCTGGGTATCCGCGAGCGGCTCGAGCTGGTGAACGGCCAGATGGAAATCGAGAGCGAAATCGGCGGAGGAACTACGGTATTCGTCCGTATTCCGCTGCCCTCGGCCAGTCAAGAAGAGGAAGCAGCATGACCGTCATTCGGGTCGCCCTGGCCGACGACCATCCGATCGTTCTCACCGGAATCAAGGCATTGATCGAAACGGAGGTCGACATCTGCGTCGTCAGTGCATCGACTTGCGGCAAAACGGCTTTGGAAGAGATCGTGCGCAAGGTCCCCGACGTCGCCGTCCTCGACATCTCGATAGGCGACATGGACGGCATCGAGTTGATCCGGCGGTCGAAAGCCCTTGCTCCGGCCGTCCATCTCCTTGCCCTGACGGTGCACGAGGATCAGGGCTATCTGCAACAGGCTCTGTTGGCCGGGGTCGCCGGTTATCTGCTGAAACGCTCGGCCGCCGAAGACCTCGTCCGCGCCATTCGCACTGTGGCCCGCCAGGAGATGTATCTCGATCCGGCCATCGCCGCCAAGGCTGTCGCTCCGCCGCCCGGCAGGCTCCCCAACGTCGATATCCTGAGCGAGCGGGAAACCAATGTTCTGCGCCTGCTGGCACAGGGCTTCACGACCAAGGAAATTGCCGACCGTCTGGCCATCAGCATCAAGACGGTGGAAACCTACAAAGTCCGCGCCGCCGAGAAACTCAATCTGAAAACACGCGTCCAAATCATCCGCTTTGCCGCGGCACAGGGCTGGTTCTCGGAAAATGCCGGCCTGCCGTAACACCTCATTCAAGAGCCAGCGCGTGACGGACCTCGACGCGCGCCTTGGCATAGGCGTCCAAAAATACTGGATCATGCAGCAGAACATTGGCGATGACTGTTCCGGCGATCCGGCCGGCGTCGATGTCGGTCGGATAATGCGTGCCGGCGATCAGGCGATTGTGGGCGTAATCGGCCGCCCGGCCATAGATTTCCGACGCTTTTTCCGGGACCATGCCGGCCAGAAGAACGGCAGAGACATAGGCAAACGTCGCGTGACCGGAGGGATAGGATCCGCTTCGATGGTGTTGGGCCCCTCCGGCCTCAACATCCTTGCGCAAAAGGGCGACCCGATTGTCGACAACCGACGGACGCAACCGATCAAAGCCGACTTTTGCCGAGGCGACGATCCCATGCGTGTCGCTGGCCACCTGAGCAAATAACGGCAAAGCGAACGGAAGCCGATCGACGGAAAATCCCTCGCCCAGAACGTCGGCGAACCGCAGCACGGAAATTGTTCCGTCAGCCAGAGCGCCCTCGGCCTCGGCAGCGCTGCGGGATTTCGACGCGGCGATCACGGTGTCGAGGTCAGCTCGTTCGGCCGGCGAGTCGGGAGCCGGCGGCGGCGCCAGCAGCAGCGTCAGATCGACCGTAGCCGTCGTGACATAGTGAAATTCACCGGCTGCAGCCAGACCGGGTCTGGCCGCCAGCAAGAACAGCAGAAAAACGACGATGAAACGTAAATTGCGAGCGATCAATGACATGTCGCGTTGTTCTCCGGCTTGCCCCTCATTGCGTCAAAGGGCCATGGCCGGCGCGACAGGGTCAAGCCGGGGAATTCCTGACGGGCTTGTCAGGTAAGATTCTGCTGATCGATCAGAATCCGCAGTTGCGACCAAAGCTCCGCGACGTCGCAATTCTGGTCGGCATCCCCGGGACGACCAAACAGGCGATCATTTCCGACGACCGGCTGGGACGCGCCAAGCTTGAAACCGAGGGCGGCGGGTTCCGACGTCCAGGTCATGCCCAGGCAGGCCCGATCGCTGATGTCCTTGGCCCATGGCCTGAAAGGCACGGTCGGTGCCGGTACCAGCCGGGTTGGCGGCAGCTCGTCGCGAAGAGCCATGTCGAAAGCCTTGGCGACGGTTGCAACATAATCGTCGATGTCTTCCGGCGGCACAGCGACGCCGCCTTTGGTCGCCAGTTCGATCGTGCCGACCTGATCGTTCTCAGGATCGAACCACACTGTCAGTTCCAGGCAACCTTCTCCTTGCGAGAAGCGCAGAACACCGTGACGCTCGACCGTATAGCCGGTGTCGATGCTCATTTCATTCAGTCCTGGCCCCGTACCCGTCGCCCACACCGATACGGCGCGAGTCCCGCGGCGCGTTCCAACCACATCCTTGAATATGCGGCCAAAATTATTGTGGCGAATAGCGTCAAGAGTGTTGCAGAACAATCCATCGAAAGTCGACCGATCGATCGTGGCCTTGCCAGACATCGTGGCACTCCTCAATCAAATACCGCCTAACGAACATGCTGTGATGGTGTTTTGCTGTCAATGACAGTTTTTCCCAAAACAGTTATTGCCGGCGCCCATTTGGGTAAAACCTTTATAGATTTATTACTGATAATCGAGCGGATTTTACGCTATTTCGTAAAAATTTTGATTCGCCTCGAACCATAGTCACGACAGCTCGTATCTCGATGACTCGAATGGCTGAAACCGTTGCATACTATGGTATAGCAGGCCGTTCGGGAAGACTCTCCGTCACTGCAAAATCACTGTCGAAGCGTCCTAAAGACTTGCATTTTCATTGCTACAATGCCCGAACCCCACGGCCAGTCTGTGACGGCCATCACGATCGCTGAGGAAAACAGCTATGCTGGACACGCATGTCTGCATCAACAAAAGCTCTCGTCTCGAACCGGGAACCGACAGCATGACGACAGTTTTCTGCTGGCGTGTCGAAAGCATGGGAACGAAACAACCAATAGGAGTATTTCTGCATTCAATTTTCTATTCAATAGCTTCGCGCGCGAAGCGCTGAATACAATTGATACTTAGGATTGCATTGTCCATCCACATCACCCCACTCCGTCGCCCCTCGCTCGCCGAACGGATCATCGGCGTTTTCTTATTATTTGGCCGGCGCTCGCGCCGCGCACCAGGGCAACGAATCCAGGTTAACGGGGATTTAATCCGAGGATTTCGGCGAGATATTCGGTGTTCCACCCCGCCACTTTTCGCCTGCGTTTGATACTCTTTTTATCGACGACGGCCCGTACGAGATTGATTGCAAAGTGG
>JARLJB010000069.1 GCA_031291415.1 Telmatospirillum sp. | reverse complement strand
TGCCCTATTCGCCGGACATGATCGCCAAGGCCAAGGCTGACATCAAGTCGCAGCTGAGCCCCGACGATCCGTCCGTGGCCGATCTGGCCAAGCGCTACCCGAAGGTGGTCGCTCATGCGAGCAACGGCGACGCCGGTCCGACCGAACAGGACGCCCTGGTCGCCTATCTCCAGATGCTCGGCACGACGGTTGACTTCAAACTGTTCGACGACAAAGCCAACTGGCGCTGAGGGGCGATATGGACTTCGAAGCCATTCTCGGACCGCTGAAATTATTCAGCCTGCTGTCGGTCATCATCGCATTCACAGGCGTCATCGCCTTTGCGATGTGGCCGTCGAAAAAGAAGAGCTTCGACGAGGCCGCCCGACTGCCGCTGAACGAGGATTGAACGATGGTTGACAATACGCATCAAGACATTGACGCGGCCACGGGTACGGCGACCACGGGCCACGAATGGGACGGCATCAAGGAGCTGAACACGCCGCTCCCGAAATGGTGGCTCTATATACTCTACGCCTGCATCGTGTGGGCGGTGGGTTACTGGGTGCTCTATCCGGCGATCCCGCTTCCCGGCGGCCATACGCCCGGGATCCTCGGCTGGACGTCGCGCGGCGCCGTCACAGCCGATCTGAAGGATCTCCAGGCCCAGCGCGCCGGTTTGGTCGGTCAGCTGAACGCTTCGACCCTGCAGCAGATCGCCGCGGATCCGAAGATGGCTGAGTTCGCCCGCGCCTATGGCCGTTCGGCCTTCGGCGTGAATTGCGCCCCCTGCCATGGCTCCAACGGCCAGGGATCGAAGGGCTATCCGAATCTCACCGCCGATCGTTGGCTGTGGGGCGGCAAGCTCGACCAGATCAGCCAGACCATCACCCATGGCGCGCGTTCGGGCGATGCCGACGGGCATGAAGGCAACATGCCGGCGTTCGGCAAGGATGGCATCCTGACCAAGGATCAGATCTCTCAGGTCGCCTCTTACGTCTTCTCGCTGTCGCATCAGACGACGGACGACGTCTCGGCCGGCAAGAAGGTCTTCGCCGACAATTGCTCGCCGTGCCACGGCGACAACGCCAAGGGCAATCCTGATGTCGGCGCTCCGAACCTGACCACCAAGATCTGGCTCTATGGGGGCGACAAGGCCACCATCGTGGAAACCTTGACCAATGGTCGCGGCGGCCACATGCCGGCGTGGGGCTCGAAGCTCGATCCGGCCACGATCAAGGCGCTCGCGGTTTACGTCCACTCGCTGGGCGGCGGCCAGTAAGACAAGCTGGCGCGAAGCGGCGTTCAACCCGCCGCTTCGCGCCTCTCTTTTTTGATGGGGTTTTGCTCGAATCCCGGCTTGCGGCGACCGATTTTTCGGCCAGACGCAAAAGGCCAAAAAAGGCGGAAATTCGCGGATTCCTGTCGCTCTCAGCCGGCGCTGTCAATCTCAAAGCCCGTTTTTGACAATGCCGCCAAGCTCATAGAGCTGGCGTGCGTGATCCGCCTGCGACAAATTCGCGCGTAATTTACTCGACTCCGGCCGCTCGCTTCGGCTTATAAGGGGCAATGACGCCGCGCCTTCACGGGTGCGCGGCCAAGCTTTTCGAGATGGCGAGATGAGTGCGATTCCAGGGCTGGAACTGAAAAAGCCGGCCGACGCGGCGGCTGCGGCGGAGGGCGGCGAGCTCTACGAGTCCCGCAAGCAGATTTATCCCCAGAGCGTCTCCGGCACCTTCCGGAACATCAAATGGGCGCTGCTCACCGTCGGCATGCTGATCTATTATTTCCTGCCCTTCGTCCGGTGGGACCGCGGCCCCGATCAGCCGTCCCAGGCCGTGCTGGTCGATCTCGCCAATGGCCGCTTCTATTTCTTCGGCATCGCGATCTGGCCGCAGGAAGTTTATTATTTCACGGGCCTCCTGATCCTCGCGTCCTTCACGCTGTTCCTGATGAACGCGGTCGCCGGCCGAATCTGGTGCGGCTATCTCTGCCCGCAAACGGTCTGGACGGACCTTTTCCTGCTGATCGAGCGCTGGACCCAGGGCGACCGCCGCGACCGGATCAAGAAGGCGAAACAGCCGTGGACGCTGGAAACCGTCGTCGAAGCGATCCTGAAACATTCGCTCTGGCTGATGATCGCCTGGTGGACTGGCGGCGCCTGGGTGCTCTATTTTGCCGACGCGCCGACGTTGGTGAAGCAGCTCGCGACCTTCCAAGCGCCCGCGCAGGCCTATATCTGGATTATCATCCTGACCGCCTCGACCTATGTCATGGCGGGTTTCGCGCGCGAGCAGGTCTGCATCTACATGTGTCCCTGGCCGCGCATCCAGGCCGCTCTCACCGA
>JARLJB010000068.1 GCA_031291415.1 Telmatospirillum sp. | reverse complement strand
GCCAAGGCCAATGGCTCGGGAGGGATCGCCGTGGCCGGTGAAACGACGACTTCAGCAAAGCCGGGCAATGCTACCCGCAGTTCCTTCCGCCAGCGATAGACCAGACCCGTGTTGATATCGGCTTGCCGTGCCACATGGCTGGGCGAAATCACCACGTTGAAATGGGACTACGTGGACATCAAGGCCCGCGAACTGCGCCTGCCGGATTCCAAGACTGGGGCGAAAGTCGTGCATTTCGGCAAAACCGCCGCCGACATCCTGGACGGCATCAAGAAACTGGACGGCAACCCGTACGTCATCACCGGTCAAAAAAGTGACGGCAGCCGTCTCACCGACTTGCAACATCCCTGGCGACGCATCCGAGCGAAGGCTGGTCTTGACGATGTCCGCATCCACGATCTGCGCCACTCCTATGCCAGCGGCGCCCTCGCCCTCGGCGAAGGCTTAACGATGATCGGCAAACTGCTCGGCCACACCCAGGTGCAGACCACCGCCCGCTATGCGCATCTGGCCAATGATCCGGTCAAGTCCGCCGCAGGGCGGGTGTCGGACACGATTGGTGCCGCCATGCTGGGACAAGGGAAACAGCCGAAGAGCACCGAAAAGCCGAAAAAACGCAAATCGGCGGCGCCGTCAAACCGAAAGGCCACGCGAGCGCAAGCGGCAGACGCTGCAGAATAATTCCCACCGATGACAAAGACATTCACCTTGCCGGAAAGGCGCTTGATTATTACTGGTTTAATGTGACGGCCGACCGGACATGGCGAGGAACACAGCCAGGACAGCGTCTGAATGGCGGACCAACGCGACCAGATGCTCGCCGCTCGGCCCGTTGGTGGCCGCAAACCAGTTTTTGACCGTCCTCTCACCGGCGCCTGTCCAACGCATGGCCGTTTTGATTCCCTGGTGGCTGGTTCCAAGCTGCTCCTGCAATGCTACGGCGATCAGCATCGCATAATTCCCATTGGCTTCCCCCTGACCATTGCCACCAGGAAAAGTTTTGCCCTTTTTCGGCAACATTTTTCCGCCCCTCCCTCGCTATTCTGTCTGCAGTGGAATGGAGAGGGTAGAGACCTGGCGGGCCACACCTGGGCATTCCGGCGCGGGCCAAGTCTCCGAAAAGCGACTCGGCCACGGAGGCTACGTCCTGGTGACCAACAAACGCCGACAAGGGGGAGACCAGCCTTGCGCCGCGCCAGCGTCGCCGGTGCGCGCGGCGCAATACGTGCGTATGTCCACCGACCACCAACAATATTCGACCGAGAACCAAGCCGACGCCATCCGTCAGTACGCTGAACTGCACGGATTTGAGATCGTGCGAACCTACGCCGACGAGGGCAAAAGCGGTCTGAATCTTGACGGTCGCAAGGCGTTGCAGCAATTGCTGGACGACGTCGAAAACAAACGTACCGATTTTTCGGTGGTTCTCGTCTACGACATCAGCCGCTGGGGGCGATTTCAGAACCCGGATGAAGGCGCCTATTACGAGCTTTGCTGCCACCTTGCCGGGATCAAGGTCCACTATTGCGCCGAACAATTCGACAATGACGGCAGCCCCATTTCCCACATTGTCAAATCACTGAAACGGATGATGGCCGGCGAGTATTGCCGGGAGTTGTCGGTCAAGGTCTTCGCGGGACAGCGCCGACTGATTTCGATGGGATATCGCCAAGGCGGACCGGCCGGATTCGGGCTGCGGCGCCAATTGATTGATCACACCGGCGCCGCCAAGAACGAACTTGGCCGTGGAGAGCAGAAGAGCATCCACACCGACCGTGTTGTATTGGTTCCCGGGCCGCCGGACGAGATAGAAATCGTCAGATTGATCTACAGCACTTTCGTCAGCGACAGTCGGTCAGAACGCGAGATTGCAGCGAGGCTGAACGCCCGCGGCATTTCGACCGATCTCGGCCGACCGTGGACTCGTGGCACCGTCCACCAAGTGCTGATCAACGAGAAATACGTCGGCAACAATGTCTGGAACCGACGTTCGTTCAAACTGAAACAGACGCGGGTACGTAATGCTCCGGAGGACTGGGTCAGGGCGGATGGGGTGTTCGCTCCTATCGTCGAACGCGGACTGTTCGATCGCGCCCAGGCGATCATCCGCGCACGATCACAGCGTCTTACCGATGAAGAGATGCTTGCCATCTTGCAGGAACTACTGGGACGGCACGGATTTCTGTCGGGAATCGTGATCGACGAAGCCGAGAATGGGCCGTCGAGCAGCGCCTATCAAAACCGTTTTGGCAGCTTGCTGCGGGCCTATCAATTAGTTGGATTCACGCCGGATCGAGACTTCCGCTACATCGAGGTCAATCGGGTTCTGCGCCGGCTGCATCCGCAGGTCATCACCGAAACCATCGCCGGCATCGAGCAGGCCGGCGGCAGGGTTGTGCAGGATCCGATAACCGAGATCCTGACGATCAATGACGAATTCTCCGCT
>JARLJB010000067.1 GCA_031291415.1 Telmatospirillum sp. | reverse complement strand
TCGACGACGACGTTTTCGTCGGTGACTTCGAGCTTGGTGATGCGGCAGTTGATCTGCGTGCCGACGAGCTTTTCGATCTCGGCTGCGTCGCGTGCGCCGCTGCGGCTGGCCGGCATAAAGGCGCGGACGCCGATATCGACCGAGAGGCCGCCCTTGATGACTTCAGTGACGGTGCCGACGACGGCGGTCTTTTCCGCGAAGGCAGCTTCAAGAGCCGTCCAGTCGCGGGGCTGCGCGACCTTAAACCGCGACAGCTCGTAGTAATGCTCCTCGTTGCGGCCGGTGACGGAGACCGGGAACGTGTCGCCGGGCTTGACGCCGTCGGCGTTATTTTCGAAGGCCGAACGGGGCAGAACGCCCTCGGTTTTGTAGCCAATGTCGAGAAAGACCTGCTCGGCGGACACAGAGATCACGGTCCCCTGCAACTGCTTTGCGCCGGGTTCGGACTTGTGGGTGTGGCTCTGCTCGAAGTCGCGCAGCAGGTCGGCGAAGGACTCGGTCGGCTCTTCTTCGACGGGTTCCGGCGCGGGCTCGACGGCCTTGGGAGCGGCTACTGGAGCGGCCGCGGCCTGGACCTCAGGCGCGGGAACAGGCGCAGGCGCAACGGCGGCTTCAGCAACAGGCGCGACGGCTGGCTCAACGACAGGCTCGGGAACAGGGGCGGTTTCTTCGGAGGGCAGGGGTTCGATGATGTTTTCGTCAGTCATAGCGGGTTAGTGTCCATTCTCCCACGATTGGGCGGGAGGGGTGGTGGGGCGTGGAGCGCGGCGGCTAGTTTCTTCCCCAATGTGGGATGAAATCGCACGATCGATGGCTCGGGCGTGATTTATGGGAATTCGGCCAGCTTGGGCGTAACGCGGGGCTTGGTTGCCGTGGGGCCGCCGGTATTGTCGATGACGTTCAAGATTTCGCCCAGGTTGTCCAGAGCAACGGTAATCATGTGATGGAAGCGAACGCCGGGGACTTGCGGAACCTCGATGGCGCGGGTGAGCACGACGTTGGGATGGCGGAAGACGGAATAAACGCCGAGGCCCCACGCTTCATGGCTGGTGACGCTGTCGGCCACTTTATAGGAGGCCCAGCCGTTGGTTCCGGACGCCGAGGTGTAGCTGGCCTGGTTGGGTGGGTCGTAGGGGATTTCCGATTGGTAAAAGTAAGTGCGGCCGCCGTTGCCGTTCCACAGCACCTGGAATTGTTGGTGGTGTTCCACAAAGAGGCCGTAAGCAGTGACGTTGTTGCCGTTGACGACCAGGCCGTTGGCGCTCAGGTTCTCGGTCCAGCCGACGCCGGAGCCGTGGTCGGCGCGCCAGATCCAGGTGTGGTCGATGATCGTGTCGTTGCTGTTGATTTCGAGATTGCCGATGGTGCGGCCAACGCCCGCTCCGCCATCGCGGAAGAAGATGTCGTGGAGCGAGATGGGGTTTTTGGCGTGGCTGGCTTTGCTGCCTTGCGGGCCGATCTGCATCAGGAGCGGCGACTGGACAGGACCAGCGTCGATGAGCAGACCGGCAAGGACGATGCCGTCTGCGTCGGCGGTGGTGAGGGCGGCGGTTCCGTTGACCGGCTTCAGGGTGGCGAAGCCCAGGCCCAGGACGATGGTGCCGGGCCGGGTGACGCGGAGGGGTTCGGTCAGCTCATAGAGGCCGGGTGTGAAAAGCAGATTCTGGCCGTGCGCGAGATGGGCGTTGAGGCTGGCGGCTGAGTCGCCAGGATGCGCGATGAAGAAGCGGCCTAGGGGAATGGACTTTCCTGGCGTTGACCC
>JARLJB010000412.1 GCA_031291415.1 Telmatospirillum sp. | reverse complement strand
CGCGGCGCCCGCGTGACGCGCATTTTCGGCGGCACCAATGAAATCATGAAGGAACTGATTGGCCGCAAGCTCTGATCACGAGGTCTTGATCAAGAGGGCCCTGTCGCGCGCGGCGGGGCCCGTCTTTGGGAATGCCGCCTTTTGCAAGAACCCGTTTGGTCAAATGGCGGATTTCGCCCCAGTTGCGGCCGTTGAAAGCTTTCACAGATTTATCTAGGAAGCTGACATTCATTCGGGTTAAACGGTGCGATGGGACCGGAGGGATTTGTCGATGAAATCCGCATCTGTTTTATTTGGGATTACCCTAACTATGCTGTTGGGAGCGTTGCCCGCACCTGTATCGGCACAGATGGGGCCGATATCTCCGGTCTATGTCGCAGTATATGGGGTGTTTTACTTATGCCCTTACCTTGTCCGAGAGGCGAAAGCCCCGTCAGCCAGTGGTCTTGCGAAGTGGGGATTTGAGGTTTCGGCCGAAGGAAGGCCGGGTGAGCTCTCTTTCAAAGGAACGAGCGAAAAGGGGTTTCTTGTGGCTTCGTTCGACCCCACCAAGAAACGATGCACTGTAACCTACGCAGGTGGCGGGTATGAACAAATCTCTGGCGCGGTTCGAGACACGGTGATCGGAAACAAGTTCACCCGAGTTACAGGCGGCGATAAGGACGGCGCAAAAGCTGACGTATTTGAGGGAACGGTTCCTAAATCGTCGGCGACTGCGCGTATTATCATCATCGAAAATTATACTAACAAGTCATCTTCGATAGCCTACTCCGAAAGATGACATGTGGCCTGGAGAAGCATATTCTCCGGCGGTTTCGATCTAGGTTTCCTGTCCGCTTTGCCTCATCAGTCGCCTGGTAACTGACAGTCTGCAAGCCTCCAATCCCGGTCATTCCGACGCCACCCATCGGACCGGATAGAACCGCCCTTTTTCGTCAATCGAAAGGCAGGATCGGGCGGCGGGAGGCGTCGTCTTCGACGATGGTGCGGATGGTGATCAGGGTCTTGAACGAATGGACGCCCTGTTCCTCGCTCAGCGCGCGGCGGGTGAAGCGGTCGTATTCCTGCATCGAGCCGACCTGAACT
>JARLJB010000411.1 GCA_031291415.1 Telmatospirillum sp. | reverse complement strand
CCCTGGGAGTAGGCCTCGAGAATCATCGTGTTGTTGCCGTTGTAGATGACGAAGCTCTCGGGGGTGGCGTCGAGGAAGCGGGTGGTCTGCTTGGGGTTGTGCTCGGCCTCCTCCTTGATCGCCACGATGTTGGGATATTTGGCGGCGAGCCGTCCCGTCGTCTCGGGATCGACGTTGACCCCGGCGAAGGTCGGAATGTTGTAGATCATGATGTTTAGCGCCGGCACCGCCTCGGCGATCCTGGCGTAGTGGGCATAGAGTTCGTGGGCGGTGGGCCGGGTGTAGTACGGCGCGACGACCATCGCGGAGTCGAAGCCGAACCCCATGGCCTCCTTCGCCAGGGCGATCGTCTCGCTCGTGGAGGGGCAGCCAACGTGGGGGAGGAGCGGGATGCGTGCGCCCACGGCGTCCTTGACGGTTTCAAAGACGGCAACCCGCTCGGCGAAGGTCTCGGTGAAGAACTCGCCGTTGGATCCGCCGAGAATCAGCGAGTCCGCAAGATTTTTGTCGACCAGGTAATTCGCGAGACCCTTTAGTTTGGCGTGATCCACGCTCTCATCCGTGGCGAACGGTGTAACGATGGGCACCAGGACGCGGCCGTATTTAGACCTATCGAACATGACGATCCTCCTATTGTGTTGGGGTTTGATGGCTCAGCGACTCCTGGCCAGCCAGACCGGGGGCATGCGGGCGGCAAATTCACCGACCGTGCGTTCCAACGCGGACGGATCGGAAGCATCCGGCACCGCGAAGACCTTCGCTGCGGATTGCAGGCGCCTGTTCGGACCGTCCGTCATCGTGGCTTTTCCTTCGAGCCGGGTCGCCGACGACATGATGTGCGGCATCCGCACATGTGTGTGAATAACGAACATTAAGTGCCCGCTTTCCCTTGCCGTCAAGCGCCTTTCCGTTTCGTCGATTGCCCCCGTCACGGATCGGCCAAGGTCATGGTTGAGCTTTCCGAAGGTCCGCTCGCCCATTCGGCCCTCGACGCAGGCCTCGCGCCTGCCCACCGCAAGCTGCACGGCCCAGTCCTGATCCCGGCGGGCGCGATTCTCCCGCGAGGATCAGCCCTTTCGTGATTTTCCAATAAGGACTCGAAGGCGGTGCCAGAACTCCCGGGCATCGCGATGGAGAATGGTTCGACCAGGCGCCGAACGAGCGCACAACCGGCGTTATGCCCATGCCTTCAGCAACGGATCGAGCCCGTTACCCGCAAGAGTGCCGCCTATGCAGAGTGGCGAACGGCGTGCCGGCACCCACGGAGCGCGTGCCTGAAGCGACTCATGCAGGGGGCGCTGATGTTCGCTGCGATGTCGCAGTTATGCCGCCGCCGGAAAGTCTTACGGCGGTGGCCAGCTCGCGGGCCACGCGCAGCGCCTCGGGCCTTGCGACCGCTACGAATTCGTCAAGCGACGCCTGGGTTGCCTCGATGGTAAAACTGATGCCGGCGATCGGCGTGCCGGCGGCGTCGATGACAGGGGCGGCAACGTTGCGCAGCCCGTAGGCGTTCTCGGCGTCGGAAACGGCAAAGCCCTGAACACGGATTTCCTTGAGGCGCGCCAGCAGTTCACCGAGGTCTGTCAGGGTGCGCTCGGAGAACTTCACGCGCTCGACGCTCTCCAGAATGGCGATCTGCTGCTTCTGCGGCAGGTAGGCAAGCTGTACCTGCCCTATGGCTGCCGCATAGGCGCGGATCCGCCTCCCCGGGCGGTGATCCAGGTCCGGCCGGAATGACTGGGTCTGCACGCGCTCCAGGTAGACCACGTCCGGCCCTTCGAGCACCGCGAGTGAGCCGGCATCGGCGATCGCAGGGACGCATTCACGCAAGAGCGGCGCCGCGTGCGCGCGCAAGTCCTGCGACGACAATGCAAGGTAGCCAAGTTCGAGGCATTTCAGGGTCAGCCGGAACCGCCGGCTGCCGGGCACGGAAGCCAGGTAGCCAAGGGAAACCAGGGTGCGGATCAGCCGGAAGGAGGTAAAGCGGTCGAGCTCGGCCCGGGCGGCGACTTCGCTGACCGTGAGTTCCGGCGAGCTGGAATCAAAGGCGCGCAAAGCCGCGAACGCCTTGGCCACCGATTGCACGATACTCTTTGTGTCGTCGGTCATCCCAGGTCGTTCCTAAGCGGTCGCGCGCCCGGTCGCTTCCGACCGACGGCAGTCACACAACGAACAATTCTTCCGCGACACCGTCAAGTAATTCCTCTACCCCCAAGGGGAGCCCGGCGAATGCCTGAGCCTGTCTTGTTGAACGCGACTTGCCCGCCGCCAGTCAGCCGGAACCCGGATCGCCATCGCATCTGGCGGTTATCCGCCGCGCGACCTCACGCAGCGCACGGCAGCTATTGCTCGTGCCCCCTGTACCTCTGATGCCGCGCCGGACAGAGGTGAATTACACCGCCCCTTTCGGCCAGCGTTGGGCGGCGCCCCGTCCTACACCACGTTGAGCACTTCGTAGCAGGCGCCCATGGTGTGGTAGTCGGCTTTGTTGTTGTAGCTTTTGCGGTCGTCGTACTGCTTGTTTTCCGCGTTCAGAATGCGGAACCATGCGCCGTATTTGTGATCGACCATATGG
>JARLJB010000410.1 GCA_031291415.1 Telmatospirillum sp. | reverse complement strand
GTCCGCCCCGTGGCGCGGCTGGCGCATCCGGTCACCTTGGCGACGATCAAGGCCACGCCGGACCTTGCCGGGATGGACCTTTTGCGCCTGTCGCGGCTGTCGGTTTCGGCGGTGCGGCCCGAAGAATGGGCGCTGCTGCTCGACATGGCCGGTGGTCTGTTGTCCCTTTCCTGAACGGGTCTGAAATAGCGTCGGGCGAGGGATGCCCAAATAGTTAACAAGTCGTTAAGCCGGGGTCATGAGCACGACCGCTATCGTGCCGGGTCGCCCCGGCCAGCCTAACGCCTTTCGCCGCCAGTTGCCCGATCGCGTGCGCAGCCACTTGCGCGCGCCGATGCCGCGATGGGAACCCGAAGTCGAAGCGGCGATGGAACGCGCTGCGCTCCGCTCGCCGCCGGTCAACTGGCGCCGCCTTACCGCACAGGACGTGCGCGATTTTCTGCTCGCCTATTGCGCCTGCTTCGTGGCGCTGCAGACGTTTTTGATGTGATCAGTTCTTCTTGCCGAGGAATACCCCGGCCAGATTGGTTGCGCCGACCGGGTTGCCGTTGGCGGACGGCAGGTTGATGGTAAACGCCGCGCCGACTTCGCTCGCCGTCGGGCCATAGAAATTGCCCTGGATGATGCCGGTTGCGATGGACGTTGTCGTGGGCGTCTGGCCGCTGAACGCACCGCCGGACGTGGTGCCGGTGAACGTATAGCTGCCCAGACTTTGCGCGGTCCCGCCGCCTACGGGAGTCGCATTGAGATTGAGCGTGGTGCTCATGGCTCCCGTGCCGAAATTGGCGCTCAACTGGCCGGTTCCGCCCAGCGCGAGATCGCCGTTTGACACTGCGGGATCGTAGCCCTTGCCATAGACGACACCCGAATACGTTGCAGATCCTGTCGTCGGGGCATTGGTGCTGCTGGTCGGCAGGCCGAACACTTCGAAATGGTCGACGGGATAGCTCGTGCCGTTTGGTCCGTTTGGTTCGGTCTGCGTGATTTGGGCAAAGCTGACATAACTCAGCTGGATCACCGGATTGGCGGCACCCGTGTTGAAAATGCGCGCGGCAAGATTGGGGCCGCTATAGGCGGTGAATGTCGCGTTGCTGTTGGCGCTGTCCACGTTGGACGGACCGAGCACTGCGCTCGCCGCCGGCAGGCCGGTGTTATAGGCCGCACTGGTGCTTGAAACGGTGTAGGTCTTGCTGGTCGGGTCATAGGCGATCTGTGTCGAACCGGATTCGACCAGGCTTCCCTGCAAGCCATAGGCGGATTCGTTGGTGGCGAACACGGTCGGGGCGGTCAGCGATGCCAAAGTCGCATTGGGGTCGACGATGCTGCTGTTTGCCGTGCCGGTCATCGCCCCCGCGATGTTGCTGCCGTCGCTGCCTGCGGCGCTAAAAACCGCGCCGACTTCGTTGGCCGCAGGGCCAAACAACTGACCTTGCACAGTGCCCGAATACGTTGCGCCACTGGTCGATGAAAAACTCGTGCTGAAGCCCGTGGTGCCGGATGCCAGCGTTCCGGTCCCGGTAAAAGTGCCGCCAAACGGAACGTTTGTGTATTGATAGGCAGCACCCAACTGGCCGCCAATGCCTACCTGACCATTGGCAAAATTGATCCCGATCGAACCGGTGCCCGAAATTTCGATGGGTTGTGATGCCCCCTTCAGATTTGCGAGCGTGCCGTCGACTGCCACTGAATACGACGCCGTGCCAATTGTCGGGAGCGCCGAGATCGGGGTGTTTATACCCAGCACAAGGTAATCGAGAAAGGATCCAGAAGCGTTCTGCTCGCCGATTAATGCGGCATAGACGTATTGGGTGGAGAAATTTCTGTAACCGCCGTAGGGCGCAGCCGGATTGAATATTTCCGCGCCAACTATGTTTTTGAAGCCATTGCTATTTGTTGTCCCTAGATTGGTTCCCCCGGACAGATTGGCATACGTCAGTTGCGTGGTGTAATCGGACGCGAACACCGTAGCCGCACCCGCCGGCCCGTTCAGGCCAATCTCGACATTGCCCGTTGTGCCGGTGCCGCTGGTGTATTGTCTGGAACTGGCGGCGTTTTGAAATTCGACTGTGGTCAACGATGACAGGCTGGTCGCGGGAGGCGGCGCGGCTTCGCTGCGACCGATGATTGCACCCGCGCTGACTGCGCCGCCTTGTGGCGATTCGACGTAATAGCTGCCGCCGATTTCCTGGCCATTGGGACCATACAGCCTGCCGGCGATCTGACCCGTACCCGCCACATCGACCTGCATCGTGCCCGCAAACGTGCCGTTGCTGTTCAGTGTGCCATAGCCGCTGAAATTGCCGGCGGCGGCGCCTGTCGCGTTGAGCAGGGTGCCGCCCAGGACAAGCCTGTCCGTCGCAAGATCAATGCCCAGTTGCCCTTGTCCGGTCATGCCAAAGACCGTTGTGCCCCCGGCATAGGCCCCGATCAGGTCTATACTGTAAAGCCCTTGTCCGGTGTGCGGCACTGCGGCAGCCAGTGTGGGTTCGCCGTAGGCTACCGCATAGAGGCTGCCGCTTCCCGAATTGGTCCCGATCGTCGTGCTCTGCCAGAAAGCGGTGCCGACATATTCATACGTGAACCGACCGGTGGTGCCGGGCTTGGTTACAGTCAGGCTGTCGGTGGTGTTGCCCGACTTGGCCTCATACACGGTTTCCGCGCTGTTGGTCAGGGCGGTATCGATAATGCCGGGACCGAACGTCTTGGACGCGCCGCCCACAGTCATCGTGTAGGACTGGCTGGTCTCATCGTAGACAAATGTTGCCGTAGAAGCGGATGCGGATGCGGATCCGGGATAGCTGAGCGAGGCTTGCGCCGCGTCGTTGACAAAGCTCTCGCTTTTCATGGGGCCGAGCAGGGTGGTGTTGGCGCCGGCCGGGGGCGCCGGAGGGGGCGAGGGCGGAGCGGGCGTCGAATTGACAGCGCCGCTGCCATCGCCGCCGCAGCCGGCGACAAGCATACAGAGCATCGACGACGCCAACAGCGT
>JARLJB010000409.1 GCA_031291415.1 Telmatospirillum sp. | reverse complement strand
TTCGGTCTCCGTGCCGCCGAACGCGGGGGGATGGCCATCCCCCCGCGTTCATCCTTACGGACAGACATTCTTACCAAATTTTCAAGACACGAAACGCCGGGTGGCGGACATCCGTCCGCCTGGGCTTCCGCCGCATCGGCGGCGCGGCTGCACTTATTGCCGTTGGTATAAGGCCTTGAGCGCCTAAACGAACTCTCCCGGTGCGAGGGCAGTCCCCACACCGGGCCCGAAATGGCTGGATTAGAACGTCACACGCATATTGGCGAAGTAGTTGCGGCCCTGCGCCGGATAGCCGTCCTCGACCATATAGTTGGCGTCGAAGATATTGTTGGCGCCGATCTCGATATTGAGATTATTGGTCACGTCGTAGCCGACCTTGAGGTTGGCCACGGCCATGTCGCCGCCGCGGAAGTAATTGTAATTGTTGGTAGAGCTTTGCAGCCAGCGTTTGCCGCCGATTTCCACACTGGGAACCACCGACAAGCCGTCGACCGGCTTCCAGTTGGCATAGCCGAAGATGTGGTGTTTCGGCGTCTCGGTCGCCAGGATGCCGGAGTAGGTCGTGAGCGTCCGCTGCAGATAGGAATAGTTGGCGCCGATTTCCAGATCACGCAGGACCTGGCTTGAAGCCTCCAGTTCGAAACCCTGATGGACTTCCGTGCCGACGTTCCGGTTCTGCGAAGTCGTGCTGGTCACCGCCACCGACTCGATGGCATCCATTACGCGGCTGCGGTACAGGTTGACGCCGAGGCGGGTCTGCCCGAACGTTTCGGCCACTCCCGTCTCGAAGTTGACGGTCTTCTCCGGCTGCAGATAGGGATTGCCCGTCGCGCTGCCGAAGCGGCTGCTGAACATTTCGAACAGGGTGGGGAAGCGTGTCCGGTCGGACACGCTGAAATGGGCGACGCCGGCATTGCCGAAGTGGTAGGCGATCGCGGCCTGCGGGTTGATCGCATGCTTGTCCGACTGCACATAGTTCACATGGATCAGCTTGCTGCCGCTGGACGACGTGTTCCAGGCGTCGGCATCGATCATCTGCCTGTAATCGTAGGCGAAGCCGGCGGTGAGATCCCACGCCTTGGCCGGATGGAAGGTGTTCTCGATCGCCTCGGAATAGGTGTTCTCGGCGGCATGGGTCCATGGCTGGGCCAGCCATGAATTGGCCTTCAGCATGTTGCCGCGGTCCTGACCGTTGTGCTGGTCCCAGCGGAAATGCGTAGCCAGACGCAGATTGTCCCGCCCGTCGAACAGCATCTCGCTCAATTCGGCGCTGCCGCCGGCACCCCGGTCGTCGTAGGTGCTGATCTCGGACCCCTTGTTGTTCATCGTGTTGTAGTTGGAGTTGTCCCACATTTTCAGGACGTTGTAGAAGCGGTCGTAGTAGGCCTTGACCTTCACGTAGGACCCGTGGTCGTCCAGGCTGGTCTTCGACAGCCAAAAGACGCTCTGCTTGTCCCAGTCCGGCCATGTCCAGAACTTGCTGGTGGAGGCGGTCGTGGGCGGCGGGGTTTCCTTGTCGCCGTTCTGGTTGATGACGTTCAGGCTGTATTCGTCATCGGCCGACGGCGTGAAGCCGGCCTTCACATTGATATTGTAGTCCTGGGAATAGGACATGTTGCGGTTGCCGCCGTTCTCATACTTGTTGGCGGTGTAGTCGTCCGACAGCGCCCAGTGGTTCTTGTAGTTCTCGGTACCCGAGGCCTGGACGTACCACTTGTCCTGCTTGGTGCCGGTGAAGATGTCGGTTACCAAGCCGTTGAAAGCACCGTTGCCGTCGAAGCTGGTGCCGAAGCGCACGTCTCCTTCGAGCGGCTTCGAGACTTGGCGGCTCACCAGGTTGACCGAACCGCCCATGGCTCCGGGGCCGTCGATAACCGAGGTGTAGCTCTTGGTTATCTGAATCTCGCTGATGGCCGACGTCGTGAAACGGCTGAGGTCCAGACGGTTGTCATAGGGCAGGTAGACAGGAATGCCATCGATGCTGAGTGGAATTTGCCAGTGGTTGAAGCCGCGGATCCACATGTTCGCTTCGTTACGGCCGCCGGTGGAGTTGATCGACACGCCGGGGACCAGTGTCAGCGCCTTGTCGAGCGTATCACGGTTGAACTCGCGCAACTCGTCCTGGGAGACGCTCGCCCCACCATATTCGGATCCATCCGGCACGGTCGCCGTCGTCGTAACTTGACCCAAGCCGAAGACCTTGCCGACATCGTCAGCATATGCCGGAGCGGCCACGGCACAGACCGCGACCGTCGTTAGCAAAGACGCCCATTTCATCATTATTTCCCCATTCTTGGCGCGATGTCGCCCCCCGTTCGCCGGGGTGCATTTTTCACCGCAAATTCACCAAAGCATGAGCGTTATATATATAACGTATATAACGAAGTGCACAAGGACACAGTGTGACGTTTATGCACGTATTTCGATCGCGTACGCAAATAATGTAATAAAAATCAAATATTGATGCCGGCTCATTCCTGAGCTTCCAGAGGTATCATCTGAGATCTCTCATGATAAGAGACCTCCAGAACGCAGGTTTCCCATCTATTCCAACATGCCAGAGGCAGCAGGCTACCGGATTCGTGAGGTGCGGGATGCTCGTGGATAAGCCTTTGGCACATTTATGCTTCAATTGTTTTTTCGGATGACAGAAAAACATTGGCCGTTTTGGTCCGTGGCCATTATCTTTGACGCCGTTATATCTAACTGGATATAAGTTGGTCAATCGTTTGTTAGGCCGGTGGTGGCTGGGTGTGGCGGCAGTGCCGTGGCGCCATTTGAAACGGAGTGGTTGCAAGAAAATGCTGCCGAAGCGGTTGGCAGACTGTTGGGTATCCGCCTGGGCGGTGGGTTCTCGATGACATCGTGTCGAGCCCGCTGGCGGCCCGCCGTGCTGACCGTGCTGTTGCATGCGCTGCTGATCGGCTGCTTTTGGCACGAGTCAAAACCGACCAGGGTCGCACCGCGGGAAAAGGTGGTCATCGTCTTCGCCGTGCCGCCAAAGCCCCGTGATCCTGTTCCCATCTTGGAACCAAAATTCCCGCTGGCGGCCGCGCCGACAGTGATTCGGCAACTTTGGGCGGTGCAACGTCCACGCCCGATCTCCCTGCCGGCACCGCCGCGGCCGGTGACGTCTCAGCCCTCAATGCCGGATTCTCTGATCGTTACAGCCAATGGCGTTCCGGCGGCCGCGACGGTCGGCACCGGGCCGGCCCATGTGGCGACAGGCACAGGAACGGCGCCCGCGAAGGCCGGGGACGGTGACGGCCGGGGAGGGACCATGGACGCCTATTTGGCGAAAGTCCGCAGTTTGATTCAGGACGCGGTGCGATTTCCCGCGGCCGCTCGCCGCTTGGGATTGTCCGGACGCGTGTTCGTGCATTTTGCCATTTCGGACGACGGACGCGTACCAGAGAACTCCGTCAGGTTGGTTGGTGGCGATGAGGATGGCTTATTGGAGGTGGAGGCGGTCCGGATCATTCGGCATTTGGAGCGCCTTCCGCCGCCTCCGCACGGAGGAATCGAAGTAGAGGTGCCGGTAGTGTTCGCGCTGTCTTCAGCTCCGTAAAGCAATGCCGGAAGACCTGGTTCCGTGGCATTTGGTTGTGCCACTGAACCAGGAAGGCCGGCTGTTCGCATCGCGCTCTATGCGATGCCTTCGCTTCCGGCAGACTCAAGCCGCCGCTTGGGCTGGATGGCACGTTTCTCTCTAGATGAAACGTGCCATTAGTTTTCGATGGCTTCCTCGGCGGAGAGAATCGAAACGCCGGTTCCGTCGTCATCCTCGATGACCACGATGTCGCCGTCGATACGGCCCTGATCTTCCGGCAGGCTGTTGAAGTAATGCCATATAAAGGCTACGGAGATGGTTTGATCGATCTGGTCGTCCTCGTCCAGTTCGTCGTCGTCCATCGCGGAAACATCGCGCAGGATTTCGAGAGATTCATCAAGCATCTCCTCGAAATCCGTGCCGTCCTGGATGATGCCGTGGATGATCTGTTCGTGTTCCTTGTCATCCAGCTCGTATTTCCATTCGGCGTCGCCGGATTTGAAGTAGACGGTCTTCATAGCTTGCTCCCAGTCTCGCAAGGGGACGGCCGTTAACGGCCCCAAAGTCGTTCACCCGAATGAATCCGGTTGGTGTCCGTCGGCTTTCTTGGTTACCGCCGTCCCGCCAGTCATGGGTCAGGCAGACCATCCCCAATCCTGAACGAAAAAGCAAGACGTTGCGAAAGGACGCGGGCAAGACCTGCTTGTCTCGCGTCAAACCGTGCCGGGAAAGCGTCTCTGGTGGAACTAAGCACTTGGCGCGGCGCCTGTCATCGGCTACGAGAGGGATTCGAACGGAGGTTCGCATGAACGGCAAGCACACGATCATCTTGACCATCACCTGTCCCGATACCGTCGGCATCGTTGCCGCCGTTTCCGGATTCTTGAGCGAGCACGACGCTTTCATCACCGAGGCTGCTCAATATGGCGATCCCTTTTCCAAACGCTTTTTCATGCGTTGCGTGTTCGTTCCCGGAGCGCTGGCCCCGTCAGTGGACGAACTCGAGAAGCGATTTTCGCTGATCGCTCAGCGGTTCCAGATGATTTGGCGGATGCATGACGGCGATCAGAAGGCGAGGGTGGTCATCCTGGTGTCGAAATTCGGCCATTGCCTCAACGATCTTTTGCACCGTTACCACACCGGATCTTTGCCGATCGAAATTCCTGCGGTGATCTCCAACCACTCGGAAATGCGTTCCCTGGTGGAGTGGAACGAAATTCCCTACCACTATCTGCCGGTGAACAAAGCGGACAAGACGGCGCAGGAGCGGGCGCTGATGGCGCTTCTCGACGATCTGGATCCCGATTTGGTGGTTCTGGCGCGTTACATGCAGATTCTTTCGCCGGAGCTTTGCGCGCAGCTGTCTGGGCATTGCATCAACATCCATCATTCCTTCCTGCCCAGCTTCAAAGGGGCGAAGCCCTACCATCAAGCCCATACCCGGGGGGTTAAGCTGATCGGTGCCACGGCGCATTATGTGACAACTGATCTCGACGAAGGCCCAATTATCGATCAGGCGGTCGAGCGCGTTGATCACAAACATACGCCCGACGATCTTGTCGCCATGGGGCGTGACATCGAAAACGTCGTTCTGTCACGGGCGGTGCGTTACCACATCGAGCACCGCGTCCTGATGAACGGCGGGAAAACCGTTGTCTTCAAATAGTCGTCCTCTCGTCAAGCCTGCCTTTTGTCTATAGTATGGCGATCCATATTCTCGCGGGCCAGACGATGGTTCATGACGCAAATGCCAGTTTCGACGGAACGCCGCTGCTGAAATCCTTGACGCAGGCGGAGCGTGACCAGTTGGTCCGCCAATGCCGGTTCCGCCGCTTCGCGGCAGGCGAGCATATCATCGACGGACAAAGTGAGAGCCGTGACGTCTTCTTCGTCATCGAGGGCACCGTGCGTGTCGTCAATTATTCGCTCTCAGGCCGCGAAGTCGCTCTGGACGATATTCCGGCTGGTGGGTTTTTCGGGGAGTTGGCGGCCCTTGATGGCGGACCTCGATCGGCTTTCGTGATGGCGCAAGGCGGGGAAGCGGTGACCGCCGCGATGCCCTACGACGTGTTCCTCGATCTGCTTGGACGGAAACCGTTGATCGGACTGGATATCATGAAGCGGTTGGCGCGCATGGTCCGCCAGGCGACCGAACGGATCATGGACCTGAGCACCTTGGGCGCCAATAACCGGGTTCACGCCGAGTTGCTGCGCCAGGCGCTGTCTTCTCCCAATGATGGACAAAGCGCTGCCATTACCCCTATTCCGCTACACGCCGATATCGCCAGCCGGGTCAGCACGACCCGCGAAACGGTGGCGCGCGTGCTTAATGATTTGGCGCGCAGCGGGATCGTTGAGCGAAAAAAGAACTCCCTGGTGGTGCGCAACATATCGCGGTTGGCCATGCTGGTTGAGGACGTGCGCGGAAATTGAGGAATGTGTGATGTCCGTCACTGCGTGCCGATGCGGAAATGGTATGGTGGACTCTGATACCGGCGATAGCGTCGTGCTGTTGTCCAGTATCTTTTTCCCTCAAGAGCAACTTGGGCCGAGTTTGACTCGGCCCCTTTTTTTCGTCTTGAGGTAGCAAAATGGATCGGCATGGCGTGGCCCGGCTGTGGCTTTTTTTAGGCGGATTGAGCGGGGCTATGGCCGTCGGGTTTGGCGCCTACGCGGCACATGGTTTCCCCGATGCTCCGGAAGCGGCGCAATGGGTCGACAAGGCCAGCCGCTATCAGATGTACCACGCCCTGGCGCTTCTCGCCCTGGCGGGTCTGCAACGGGGGGATGGGCGCTTGGCCTGTCTGGCCGGGATCCTGTTCGTTGCCGGCACGCTTTTGTTCTGTGGTGCCCTTTATGGGTTGGCGTTGACATCGCTGCCGGTGGCCTGGGTGGCCCCCTTCGGCGGCAGCGCCTTTATCCTGGGATGGTTGGCGCTGGCGGCGGCGGCCATCTTGGAAAAGCGGCAGAGAGAATGATCATCCATCCGCCTGGTCGCCGCCAGGCGGTGTCCCCGGCAGGGTCGCTTTC
Organism: Telmatospirillum sp.; assembly: GCA_031291415.1. Classification (GTDB taxonomy): domain Bacteria; phylum Pseudomonadota; class Alphaproteobacteria; order Rhodospirillales; family Magnetospirillaceae; genus Telmatospirillum. The sequence goes on along the minus strand of JARLJB010000409.1, from coordinate 34,743 downwards.
CAGAAAATGGGAGAAAACATGATATCTGGATCGGACCGTTCAGGCGATCGCGCCGATAGGTCGGGGAAGACCATTCTGATCGTCGAAGACGACGATCTGAACATGAAGCTTTTGCACGATCTTTTGGAAATGCGGGGATACCGGACGCTGCAAAGCAGGAGCGGCCGTGAGGCGATCGACACCGTCCGGTCGCAATATCCCGATCTGATTTTGATGGATATTCAGCTTCCCGACATGTCTGGCCTGGAAGTAACCAGAATCGTCAAGGAGGATCCTAAGCTGCGACACATTCCGGTGGTGGCGGTGACGGCCTATGCCTTGAGTACCGACGAAGAGCGAATTCGCGCCGGCGGTTGCGACGGTTATCTCTCGAAACCGATTTCGATCGATGGTTTTCTGTGGACCGTGGCCGGTTTCGTCGGAACCCCAGCCGGGTGTGACGCTCTATAGCGGCCGTTGAGGCGCGCGCCTGGCGAGGGCTAAATAAACACGCTCCAGGACAAACGAAAACGCCCGCTGTTGAGCGGGCGTTCTGATCTTCGGCCGTTAAGAGGCGAATTATTTAATCTTCGCTTCCTTGAAGGCGACATGCTTACGCACGACCGGATCGTACTTACGGAATTCAAGCTTCTCGGTCGTCTTACGCGGGTTTTTCTTCGCCACGTAGAAAAAGCCGGTGCCAGCGGTGCTGAGCAGCTTGATAAGGATGGTGGCGGGCTTAGCCATTTTCAAAAATCCCGAATGCTTAGTGACGACTCCAGGCGGCGGAAAATACAGGCTCAGTCGCTGGTGTCAAGAAGAGATGTGCAAAATCTCGTTTGTTGTCTTTTCGAACCGATCCCTGGAGCGCTGTCCGTTTGCGCGGCGTTGGCTGTCCTGAGGTCAATGCTGTTTTACCGGCAGGTGCGGAGAGGCCGTCGAGGCCGTCGATTGCGATGCCGTGAGGGCGAGAGTATGGGCAAAGAGCTGGTGATCGGCAAGCAGATCACGTCCCACTTCGACATCGAGCGTCAGGTCGGTCTGTTTGGCGGCCGGACAGACGCTACGGAGCTGGCGCCGACCGTCCTGGTCCTCGATGCTGCTGGCCCGCCACATGGCGATGTTGGCAATGACGGCGCTATGGCCCTCGCGAAGGGGCGCCAGCAGGCTCGCGACCGACGCTTTCTCGTCCGCCGTGCAAATGGTCGGCAAGACCCCGAGGCCGTGCAGAGCGTAGCCGCTTGGGCTGTGGAAGCGCGACCAGGTGAGGGTCAATTCGCCTTTGTTGGGCAGTGCCTTGACCGTCTGGACGGTGCCCTTGCCGTAGCTGTTGGTGCCGACGAGCACGGCGCGTCCGGCGTCCTGCAAGGCGCTGGCGACGATCTCGGCGGCAGAGGCGGTGCCGCCGTCCACCAGGACGACGACCGGTACATCCTCGCCGGGATCTCCCGGCTGCGCTTCATAGGCCTGCACCGAGTCGGGATGGCGCCCACGGGCGGAAACGATGGGACCGTGGGCGATGAACAGGTCGGCGACGGCGACGCCTTGGTCCAGCAGTCCCCCGGGATTGCCACGAAGATCAAGGATGACGCCTTTGAGCGCGTTGCCGGTCTTGGCTTTTTTCAGTTCAGCGGCCGTGCTGGCGCCGGTCTTGCTGTTGAAACTGGATATGGCAATAACGGCGATGCCATCCTTCATCGTCATGCTGACGGTCGGCGGGACGATGAGACTGCGCTTGAGCGTGACCTGGCTTGCCGGCGCAGACGGCTTTTTGACGACGCTGAGAGCGATGGATGAACCGACCGGACCGCGCAGGCGTTGGGAGATGGTATCCTGGCTGAGGCCGGCGAGCGGCGTTCCGTCGATCGCTGTGATGTGATCTCCGACGGCGAGATGTCCCTCCGCCGCAGGCGTTCCCGGCATGACCTCGGTCAGATGAATATCTTCCGGATGCAGTTCGAAACGGACGCCGATACCGCCAAATCCGTTACGGGCCGCCTGATGTTCCGCAGCCTCTCTGGCTCCGGCATATCGCGAGAAGATATCAAGCTTGGACAGGGCGGCGTCGAACACCGCCTCGTAGAATTTTTCGCGGTTGGCGCTTTGCAAGGCGCTTGAATGGGCCGCCGCGTAACGACCGGCCCTGACGATCAGATCGGCCCAACCTTCGACGTCATTGTCGCCCGGCGCGGAAAAATCGGCGACACGGTCGTCCCGGTAACGCAGGAGCACATGGCGATTAGGCAGCCGTTCGACGCTGACCGACGGATCGATTGTCCCGAGCCCGCGCATGCCCTCGAAGGCGACGTTGCCGATAATCACACGTGTGAGATAGCGATCGTTGATGGCGTGCAACCCGTAGGCCAGAACCCGTTCGGTTTGCGGGCTGCTGATCGTCGGGTCGGCACTGCTGACCCCCGCCTGACTGGCCGGAGTAAAAACGCAGGCCAGAAAAAACAGGCCGGCGACGATCCAACGGTGAACATCCATCGCGTTCGAGACGCTCGCTGATAGAAAGTCAGGACAGACACTGAGGGGATTATGTCCGGGCTGCCCCACTTCGGTACAGAAAAAAACCAAAAAAAGTCATTTTCGCCGCTTTGCCGTCCGTTTCTCGCGGATCGCCCGCGGTTTTCCACGCGGGGATTGGCCTGTCGGGCGCCTTCCGGGAACGACGTGGCCGCCGTCGACAAGCTGAAAGAGAAGACTGCCGGTCAACGAATTGGCTTCGGCCAGGGCGACAGTGACGATGTCGCCCAGACTGAATGTCAGGCCGGAGCGCTTGCCGACCAGGCAATGACGGACCTCGTCGTGGACGTAATAGTCGTCCGGGAGCGAGGACACCGGCATCAGTCCATCGGCGCCCGTTTCGTCCAAGGTCACGAAGAGGCCAAAGCGGGTGACACCGTTGACCCGGCCGGCAAAATGGGCCCCGACACGATCGGCGAGGAACAGCGTGGTGAAACGGTTCAGCGCGTCGCGTTCGGCTGCCGCCGCCCGACGTTCGGTCAGGGAGATATGCTCGCCGATTTCAGCGAAGCGCTCCCAACTGTCGGCAGGAAGACCTCCGTCGCCAAGAGCCAGCCCTTCGATCAGGGCCCGATGCACGAGAAGATCGGCGTAGCGACGGATCGGCGAGGTGAAATGCGCGTAGCGGGCCAGAGCCAACCCGAAATGCCCGATATTTTCCGGGCTGTAGACAGCCTGCGCCTGGCTTCGCAAAACCACTTCGTTGATCAAATGGGCTTCCGGCGTGTCCTTGGCGGCCGCCAGGATCTGGTTGAAGGCGGAAGCGCGCAGGACCTGCCCCTTGGCCAGGGAGAGGCCGACGGTCGTCAGAAAATCGCGGAGCCCTTCCAGCTTTTCCCGCGACGGCAGGTCATGGACCCGGTACATGCAGGGACGGTTCAAAGCCTCGATCTGCTCGGCCGCAGCCACATTGGCGGCGATCATGAAATCCTCGATCAGGCGGTGGCTGTCGTAATGCGGCCGCGGGATGACGGTCTCCACCCGGCCGTCGGTTCCGATGATCACTTTTCTCTCAGGCAGGTCGAGGTCGAGGACACCGCGCCTTTCGCGGGCCGCGAACAGGGCCTTCCAGGCGCCGTAGAGCGGCTTCAGGATGGGTTCGACCAAGGGGGCGGTGTCATCGTCGGGCGAGCCATCGATCGCCTGCTGGACGCGCTCGTAGGTCAATCTGGCAGCCGACCGCATTATTCCGCGAACGAAACGATGCTTTTGTTTGTGCCCCTCATTGTCGATCCAAAGATGCACGGCGAGGCAGGGGCGGTCCTCATTGGGTTTCAGCGAACACCATCCGTTGGATAGCGCCTCGGGCAACATCGGCACGACGCGGTCGGGGAAATAGACCGAATTGCCGCGTTTGAAGGCTTCGCGGTCCAGGGCATCACCGGGACGGACGTACCAGGCGACATCGGCGATGGCCACCAAAATGTGCCAGCCGCCATCGTCCGTCGCCTCGGCCCATACGGCGTCGTCAAAATCCCGCGCATCCTCGCCGTCGATGGTGATCAGAGGGATGGGGCGGAGATCGTCGCGCCGATCCGCCGGCGCCGCGGCTGAGGCTTCCGCCTCGGCCAGCGCCTCTGCGGGAAATTCGCAAGGAATGTCATGTGTCTGGATGGCGACCAGACTGACGGTCCGGGGGTTATCCATGCTGCCCAGGCGTTCGACCACCTTCGCCGGCCGCAGTCCATAGGCACGGCCGCCCGGCAGGATCTCCGCGAGGACCAGTTCGCCGTGCTGGGCGGCAAGTGAATCGGCATCCAGAATCGTATAGTCCATTTTCTGGCGGCGATCGGTTGGGCGCAGGCGACCCGATCCAGCGGCCGTTCGCTCGAAGACGCCAAGAACCTTGGCCGGTCCGGCGGTGATGCGGCGGACGGCGCGGGCTTCGTAAATGCCCTCGCGCAGGCGCCGGAGGCGGGCGAGAACGCGATCGCCGACGCCAAGCGCGCTTTCACCGCGCCGGCCGGGGGCCATGAAGATCTTCGGCGGACGGGTTTCTTCCGTCCAGGTCAAGGGTTTGGCCAGCAATTCTCCGTCGTCATCGACGCCGGAAATTTCCAGCACCATGGCGTCGGGCAAGGCGCCGGGATGCGCGAAGCGCTTGCCATGACCGCGTTCGATCGAACCTGATTTTTCAAGGTCCTTGATCATCTCACGGAGAACGCTGCGGTTTTCTCCGGTCATATGAAAGGCGCGGGCGATTTCGCGTTTTCCCACGCGGCCCGGCGATTCGCGAATGAAATCGAGGAGCTGTTGGCGCGTGGGGAGCGGAACCTGCTTCGGTGGCTTGCTCACGACAGGGCCCCTCTCAGGTCATTGGAACGGAAAACAGCGGCCCATGATCTGGTCATCACTCCTGCGCCGGAGATTTGCTGGTGGCCTTCGATTTTGTCGGCGTTTTCTTGACTTTGGAAGCCGTTGTTGAAGCGGTCTTGGGCTTGGCTTTTGGTTTTGCCTTGGCCTTTGCCTTGGTGGCGGGGACGTCGGCGCCATCGGCTTTTTCCGCGACAGCAGCCTTTGCCTTGGGCGCGGCTTTCGCCTTGCCGGCTTTGCCTTTGGTTCCGCCTTTGGCTGCCTTGGCGGCCAGCAGGGCCAGGGCCTCCTCGAGAGTCACGTCGTCCCTGCCGCGCGGCAGATTGGCATAGATGCCGGCGTGGCTGACATAGGGCCCGAACCGCCCCGAATTGAGGACCACCGGTTTACTGTCGCTGGGGTGCTCTCCCAGCGTTTTACCGGGGGTGCGAGCCTTTCCCTTGGCGGTGGCCAGCACTTCGACGGCCCGGTTGATGCCGATTTCGAGAACGTCGTCGTCGCGGCCGAGCGATTTATAGATGGCGCCGTGTTTGAGGTAGGGCCCGAACCGGCCGATTCCCGCGGTGATCGGCTCGCCGGTTTCCGGATGCGTGCCGATCGGACGTGGCAGCGCAAGCAGTTTCAGCGCCTTGTCCAGCGTGACGTCAACAGGATCCAACCCTTTGTAAAGGCTTACCCTTTTTGGTTTGACTTTTTTGTCCTCGGATTCACCCAACTGGACATAGTGGCCATAGGGGCCCTTCTTCAAAGTGACCATCTGGTTGCTGGCGGGATCGAGACCCAGCTCCTTCGGTCCGTCGGCCGCCTCGTCGGCGGCGGTGCCGTCGCCGTTGGTGGCGATCGTCAAAGGCCGGGTGAAACGGCACTCGGGATAGTTCGAGCAGCCGATGAAGGCGCCGAACTTGCCCAGTTTCAAGCTGAGCCGACCGGTGTTGCATAGTTTGCAGGTGCGGGGATCGTGGCCGCTGGCATCGGCCGGGAAGAAATGCGGCCCCAACTCCTTGTCCAGCGTTTCCAGAACCTGCGAGACCCTGAGTTCGCGGGTTCCCTCCACGGCCGCCGAAAAATGCTGCCAGAAGGTCCGCAACACGCTTTTCCAGTCCAACCTTCCACCGGAAACGTCATCGAGCTGGTCCTCCAGCTCGGCGGTGAAATTGTATTGGACATAGCGGTTGAAGAAATTCTCAAGAAAGGCGGTAACCACCCGTCCGCGGTCTTCGGGGATGAACCGGCGCGCGTCGAGACGCACATAGCTGCGTTCCTGCAGCACGGAAAGGATCGAGGCATAAGTGGACGGCCGGCCGATACCCAGCTCTTCGAGCTTCTTGACCAGGCTGGCTTCCGAATAGCGCGGCGGCGGCTGTGTGAAATGCTGAAGCTTGCGCAGATCCTTGCGCTCCATCGTCTCGCCTTCATTGACGTCGGGCAGCAGCTTGTCGCCCTCGTCGTCGTCCGAATCGTCCCGGTCCTCGCGGTAGAGGGTGAGAAAGCCATCGAATTTGACGACGGAACCCGTTGCGCGGAAGGCGATTTTCCCGTCTTCCGACCCGATGTCGACCGCCACCTGATCGAGCAGGGCGCTTTCCATCTGGCTGGCCACCGTGCGCCGCCAGATCAGCTCGTAAAGCTTCAGTTGCTCGCGGTCGAGGTAGGGCGCGACATCCTGCGGCCGGCGCGAGACGTCGGTGGGACGAATCGCTTCGTGGGCTTCCTGAGCGTTCTTCGCCTTGGTCTTGTATACCCGGGGCGCCGAAGGCAGGTAGGGTGCGCCATATTGCTGTTCGATCAGGGCACGGGCGGCGCCGATGGCTTCCGCCGCCATCTGTACGCCGTCAGTTCTCATATAGGTTATGAGACCTACGGTTTCGCCACCGATGTCGATGCCTTCGTAAAGCCGTTGCGCCACCTGCATGGTGCGGCTGGCCGGCAGGAGCAGTTTGCGCGACGCCTCCTGCTGCAGGGTCGACGTCGTAAAGGGCGGGTAGGGATGGCGCTTGGCCTGCTTGCGTTCGACCGTCTCGACATGAAAGTGAGCCGCCAGGACTTTGTCCACGGCGGTTTTGGCGGCCGCTTCGGTGCCGAGGTCGAACTTGTCGAGCTTGGTGCCGTCCAGACGGGTCAGCTGGGCGCCGATCTGGGCCTGGCGCGTGCTCAGGAAATCGGCTTCGACGGTCCAGTATTCCTGGGCCCGGAAGTTCTCGATCTCGCCTTCGCGTTCACAGATCAGCCGAAGCGCGACCGACTGCACCCGACCGGCCGAGCGTGATCCCGGCAGCTTGCGCCACAGGACCGGCGACAGCGTGAAGCCGACCAGATAATCCAGAGCCCGCCGCGCCAGATAGGCGTCGACCAATTCCTGGTCCAGGTCCCTGGGATTGCGCATGGCTTCAAGAATGGCCGTTTTGGTGATCTCGTTGAAGACCACGCGCTTGACGTCGATGCCCTTCAAGGCCTTACGGCTTTCGAGGACACGATACACATGCCAGGAGATGGCTTCTCCCTCGCGATCCGGGTCGGTTGCGAGAATCAAGCCGTCGGACTTCTTGACCGCCTGGGCGATGTCGCGGATGTGTTTTTCCGATTTGGCGTCGATTTCCCAGTCCATGCTGAAATCGTCATCGGGCCGGACGGAGCCATCTTTGGCGGGCAAATCGCAAATATGCCCCCAGCTGGCTAGGACCGTGTAATCGGAACCGAGATATTTGTTGATGGTTTTCGCCTTAGCGGGCGATTCGACGACGACGATTTTCATGAGTTTCCAAATGTGCCTGGATAAGGTTCTGTTCTGTCTTACGGCAGCAGCGAAATCTGGTTGTCCCGATGACGCTCCAGCCGCCCCGCGAGTTCGAGCTCGACCAAGACCATCGAGACTACGGCGGGTGACAATTGGCATTGACGGATGATTTCGTCAACCGTCACGGGGGCAGCCCCCATCGTCGGCACGATTATTTTGCGAGCTTTGGCAAGGTCGTCATCGGCAGGTTCGTTCGATTCGATGACGATTGGCGACGGTGTGGAAATCCGCCTGGCGCCAGGCGGAGCGAGGACATCAAGGACGTCTACGGCGGATTCCGTGAGGATCGCTCCCTGCTTGATCAGTGCATTGGTTCCCTGACAACGGGGATCGAACGGCGATCCTGGTACGGCGAAAATTTCGCGTCCCTGGTCGAGGGCGAAACGCGCGGTGATGAGAGATCCCGACTTGGGGGCGGCCTCGACGACGACGACGCCTTGTGACAATCCGGCGATAAGCCGGTTCCGACGCGGAAAGTGGCTGGCTTGCGGCTGCATGCCGGGTGGCATTTCGGAAATGACGCAACCGCCGAGGCAAAGACGTTCATATAGGCTGCGGTTTTCTTCCGGATAGACGACATCGACTCCACCGGCCAGCACGGCGACGGTTCCGGTCGGCAAGGCTGCCTCATGGGCGGCGGCATCGATGCCGCGAGCCATGCCCGAGACCACCGTGAAACCGTTCTGACCGAGGTCGAGGGCAAGATTCCTGGCCATCCGACGGCCGAGGGCTGAGGCATTGCGGGCACCGACCATTGCGACGGTCGGGCGGTGGAGCAGGTTGGCGTTGCCACGCAAGGTGAGCACAGGCGCCGTTTCGAGCGGACTGAGGGCCGCCGGAAACGCAGTTTCGCCATCGAAGACGACATGCGCCTCCAAACGTTGGAGGCGCTCCATCTCCCGTTCGGCGTTGGCGACAGAACAGATGGCGATGCCGCGACGAATGCCGCCGCGGCGTGCCATATCCGGCAGTGCCTCAAGAGCCCGGGCCGCCGTTCCAAAGCGTTTCAGCAATTGGAAAAACGTTGCCGGGCCGACATTTTCGCTGCGGTAAAGACGAAGCCGATCACGGCGTTCGCTGTCGCTGAAGGTGTGGTCATGCTCAACCATGAGGCGCATCCTTGCGGAATGTGCAAGAACAAGTCAAGAACATTGTGCTTTCAAGCATACCCGCGACGATCCCGCGTGACAGACAACCTCTGTCCCGTCGTCATTTGACTCCCAGCAAGGCCAGCATGATACCGCCGGAAATGGCGGTTCCGAACACGCCGGCGAGGTTCGGCCCCATGGCATGGTAGATCAGATAGTTTTCCTTGTTTTCCTGGAGGGCGACGATGTGGGAAACCCGGGCGGCGATCGGCACCGAGGCGATGCCGGCGGATCCCAGCAGCGGGTTGATCTTGTCCTTGAGGAAAAGGTTCATCACCTTGGCGCCGACGACCCCGGAAGCGGTGCCGAAGAGGAAGGCGACAAGACCTAGGACAACGATTTCGATCGTCTTGATGGTGAGGAATTTATCAGCGGCCATGGTCGAGCCGATGGCCACCGTGAGGATGATGATGATGACATTCATCACGTCGTTGGCGGCTGTCTTGGCCAGTCGGTCGGTGACCAGGACTTCGCGGAACAGGTTGCCCAGCATCAGCATGGTGATCAGCGGCGCGACGGGCGGGAAGAACAGATTGACGAGAACACCGATGACGATCGGGAAGGCTATTCTCTCAAGACGGCTGACCTTGCGCGACTGCTTCATGACGATCAGGCGTTCCTGCCTTGTCGTCAACAGACGCATCACCGGCGGCTGGATCAGCGGCATCAGCGCCATGTATGAATAAGCCGCGACCGAAACCTGCGGCAGCAGGTGAGGGGCAAGCTTCATGGTAACGAAAATGGCCATCGGCCCGTCGGCACCGCCGATGATGCCGATCGCGCCGGCCTCGTTCAGGGTGAATCCCAGCGCCTTGGCGCCGATCAGGGCGACGAAGATACCGAGATGGGCGGCGGCGCCCAGAATGACAAGCTTGGGATTGGCGATCATCGGACCGAAGTCGGTCATGGCGCCGACGCCAAAGAAGATCAACGGCGGGATGATCAACAGGGCGACGCCCTGATAGGCGTAGTTGAACAGGCCTCCTGGCAAAATCAGGTCCGATCCCGGCACATTGGAAATGATGCAGGAAAAACCGATGCCGACCAGCAGCAGAGGTTCGTAGCCTTTTTTTACCGCGAGATAAATCATGGCGATGCCAACGGCGATCATCACCACATTGCCCCACCAGAACTGGGCGAGGCCTGTTTGCTGCTCCAGAGCTTTGGCAAATGATACGAGCTGTTCGAACACGATCTTCCCCTCGTCTGCGATCGGCGCTATCTCAATGAAAATGAGGACGATTCAGGCGTTGGAGCAAAGCGATAGCGCTTCGATCCAATGTCATCGCTCTGGTCGTTCAATGATGCCCTTGGCGAATCGCTTCTTCATCGACCTTGCCAAGGCGGTTGAGCAGGGGGAAGAGGGCGAGAATCACACCGATGCCTGAAATCATCACGATGGATAGAGTAAAATCGATAACGCTGAGCAGTATCGCGCCGTCGAGGGTATCTGGAACGATCATCCCCGGTTCTCCTTTTCCAGGATTCGGCCCGAAAGCAAAAGCGATGTTTTCGGGCATATACCGACAGTCATCCGGAACAATCAGCCGACGGACAGCAGGACTTGGCCTGTTTCCACGCCTTCATGCACTTTGACGGCGATTCTGGTGACAGTCCCGCCGTGTTTGGCGAAGACATCCGTCTTCATCTTCATCGCCTCGATGACGGCGATCCGGTCGCCGACCTGAATTTTTGTGCCGACCGCGACCTCGATGGATTCGACGACGCCCGCCAACGGCGCCACCTCATCGCCTGGTGCGGCCGCCAAGACGGTGCTCTGGACCGGCGGCGGGGCGGCAACGGCGGCGTGCGCCGCGACGGCGTGTGCCGTGGCCGCGGGGGGAGGCGTTTCTACGCCATCTCCGGTCAACTCGTCGACGACGACGTTGTAGCTTTGGCCATCCACGCTGATCTTAAACTTCCTCGACATATGGCAGCTCCTTAGGGCGGGCTTTCTTCTTCAATGTGGGTTGTGGGATGTCTGATGCCGCCAGCGGCCTTCGGCCGACCACGAGGCTCCGCTTTTGCTCTCATCGATGTGGACGATGCGGTACGTCGTACCGACGATCGCTGCGACGGCGGCGGCAATTGCCGCAATATGCTGCGGCGGGATTTGTCCTGCGGCGCTTGCCTGGGACGGATGGGCGACCTGTCGTTGGCGATCGTCGCTGACGACGTCGGACGGAGCGTCTTCCTCGTCCGGCGGTTGGATGTGGCGCACCAGCGCATTGAACCACCGGACCGCCCAATAGAGACAGGTTCCTGCGCCGATGACGGCGAGACCGTTGATTACCGTGGTCATGTCCATGAAAACTCTCCCGTCGATATCTTCCTGGTCACAGCGGGATGTTTCCGTGTTTTTTCGGAGGCCGCATTTCGCGTTTCGACAGCGACTTGCGGAGCGCCAGGGCAACCATCGAGCGGGTGGCTGCGGGATTGATGACGTCGGTGATATAGCCATTGCTGGCCGACAAATAGGGCGAGGCGAATTCGGCCCGATAGGCTGCCGCCAACTCGCGGGTTTTGGCAGCTCGGTCCGGGGCGGCGGCCAGTTCCTTTCCGTAAAGGATGTTGATCGCGCCTTCGGCGCCCATCACGGCAATTTCCGCTGTCGGCCACGCATAAACGAAATCGGCGCCCAGTTCCTGGCTGCACATGGCGAGATAGGATCCGCCGTAAGCCTTGCGAAGGATGACTGTGATCTTTGGGACCGTGCAGGAGGCGTAGGCGAACAGCATCTTGGCCCCATGCCGGATAATGCCGCCGCGTTCCTGCTCGATGCCGGGCAAAAATCCGGGAACGTCGACCAGCGTCACGACGGGAATGTTGAAGGCGTTGCAGAAGCGGATGAAACGGGCGCCCTTGTCCGCCGCATCAAGATCGAGCGCGCCGGCTTTCACCATCGGTTGATTGGCGATAATGCCGACCACCATGCCTTCGATGCGGCCGAATCCGACGACCAGATTGGCCGCAAAGCTCGCATGGACTTCGAGAAATTCGTCCGGATCGACGAGACGCTCGATGATCTTGTAGACATCCATCGGCTTGGACGAATCGTCAGGGATCAGCTCGCACATGACCGGGTCCTCGGTCATGTTGATATCGGCGGTGAGCCGATGCGGCGGCTCTTCCGAATTGTTGGCCGGCAGATAGCTGAGCAGGCGGTGGACCAAAGCGACGGCGTGGGTGTCATCCTCGGCGATGAAATGAACATTGCCGCTGACCGACGCGTGCATATCGGTACTGCCGACCTGGTCCATGGTCACCGCCTTGCCGGTCACCGCCTTGATGACATCGGGGCCGGTGATGAACATATAGGCATTGTTCTTGGTCATGATGATGAAGTCCATCAGGGCCGGCGAATAGGCGGCCCCGCCGGCGCAGGGGCCGCAGACCACGGCGATCTGCGGAACCACACCGGACAACAGGACATTGTTGTAGAACACATGGCCGTAGCCCGAGAGGGCATCCACCCCTTCCTGGATGCGGGCGCCGCCCGAATCCTTGAAGGCAACCAGCGGCACTCCGAGACGCGAGGCGGTTTCCATCGCCTTGACGATCTTCATCGCATGCATTTTACCGAGTGACCCGGCCGCGACGGTAAAATCCTGACCGAATGCCGCAACAACGCGGCCATCGACATAGCCGGTACCGACGACGACACCGTCGCCCGGCAGCGTCTTTTTTTCCATGCCGAACTGTCGGGCGGAATGTTGCGCATGGGTGCCTATCTCTTGGAATGTGCCCTCTTGGAAAAGCAGGGCCAAGCGCTCGCGGGCGCTGAGTAGCCCCTTCTTGTGGCGAGCCTTGATTTTGTCTTCACCGCCACCCGCCATGGTCTTGGCGCGACGATTTTCCAGTTCTTCGAGCAATGTTGCAGAGATCGTCATGACTTCGGCCGTCCCCGATGAAAAGCGAGCGCTCCTGGTTCTTTCTGCCAGAAGCTTATCAAGCGCTTCTATCTTGCCATATCTTGCGGCCAGAGTCAGGCTTCTTAAGCTTTCATTTCCCTTACAACGATGCAAATGCCAATGACACCTTGCCGGAGCGGGGCAAATATTGAGCGCCTAGGGAAACTTTGCGGCTTCCCCGGAATCATTCCGGCAGTACGATGACGGCGGGCGCCCCCCTTGCGTCCGCCGTGGTTGAAACATTTCCCCGAAGTCGGCGATCTTCAGGAATGAACGATCTTCGTTCCCAAAACCGCCAAGAATTGCGCCAGCCAGGCCGGATGCGCCGGCCAGGCCGGCGCGGTGACCAGGTTTCCGTCAGTAACCGCAGCATCGATGGCGATTTCAGCATATTGGCCGCCTGCCAACGCCACTTCCGGGGCGCAAGCGGGATAGGCGGACACTTTTTTGCCTGTCAGAACGCCGGCTGCCGCCAACAATTGCGGTCCATGGCAAACGGCGGCGATCGGTTTTTTCGCGTTGGCGAAATGGCGAACAATAGCCAGAACCTTCTCGTCGAGGCGCAAATACTCGGGCGCCCGTCCGCCGGGAATCAGCAAGGCGTCGTAGCTGGCGGGGTCGATTGCCGCGAAATCGGCGGTCAGTGCAAAGTTGTGGCCCGGTTTTTCGGTGTAGGTCTGGTCGCCTTCGAAATCGTGAATCGCTGTCCGGATCGTCTGGCCGGCGTTTTTCCCCGGACAGACGGCGTCAACATGGTGGCCGACCATCTTCAGGGCCTGGAACGGAACCATCGTCTCGTAGTCTTCGGCAAAATCACCGACCACCATCAGAATGCGCTTTCCACCCATGATCAGGCCTCCTTCCGCCTTCATTTCCGCTGTCTCGGCCGTCTGACAATCACCTTGGTCTTGGGCAAGGATCCGTCGTCCAGCTCAAGCGCGCGGAAATCCTACACGATGGCGCGCCGCTCTGCACGTGCGCGGTCGTGCCGATGACGGAAATGAAAAGCTATCCAGCCCGTCGGCCGGACAATTTTATGATATGAAAGAAATTGAACGCTGAAGGGTGTCCGAAAGAAACGATAGATACACTCTTTAATATCCATATGATAAAAATGGTTATGGGGGATTTCAGTGACTGCGGCCAGCTGATTGCCTTTAGCAGGGCAGATCGGGTATGCGATAAAGTCAGACGATTAACCCATAAGTAATTATATGGTTTTTGAGGGTATAAAAGGCTCATCCAAACGGTGGGTCAGACTGGAAAGGCAGACATTATGCTAATTTTTTGGCTGGAATTTGCCCTTGTACTTGGGGCAATCCTCATCGGTATTCGCCGTGGAAGCATAGCCCTGGGGTTGCTGGGAGGTTTCGGGGTCACTGTTTTGACCATCGGCTTCCACAATCCTCCCGCCAGTCCGCCGATCGACGTCATGCTGATCATCCTGGCGGTGGTCACCGCCTCGGCCACGCTGCAGGTGGCCGGTGGGCTCGACTGGATGGTGCAGCGCACCGAACGCCTGCTGCGCGCGCATCCGAAACGGGTCACCATTCTCGCCCCGCTTTGCACGTTTTTCCTGACCATGTGCGTCGGTACCGGGCACGCGGTCTATTCGCTGCTGCCGGTGATCGCCGACGTGGCGCTGAAGACGAAGATCCGCCCGGAACGGCCGATGGGCGTCTCTTCGGTGGCCTCGCAGATGGGCATCACCGCCTCGCCGGTGGCGGCGGCGGTCACGAGCTTCATGGCGCTTTCGGCCAAGAACAATGACCCCGCGACCCTGATCGACATCCTGCGGATTACCATTCCCGCGGGCATCGTCGGCGTGCTGGTGGCGGCGCTGTGGAGCATGAATCGCGGCAAGGATCTCGACAAGGATCCCGAGTTCCAGGAACGTCTGAAAGACCCCGCCTTCCGCGCCTCGCTGGAACAGGACGTCACCACATTGGGCAAGGAGCTGCCAAAGACGGCGGGACTTTCGGTGGGCATGTTCTTCGGCGGCATCCTGGTGGTGGTGATCTTCGCACTTTTCCCCGATCTGCTGCCGCACTACAACGGCAAGATGCTGCCGCTCACCACCGTGGTGCAGATCATCATGATGAGCGCCGGCGCCTTCATCCTTTTCACCTGCAATGTGAAGTCGGCGGATGTCGGCCACTCCAGCGTGTTCTCCGCGGGTATGACCGCGGTGATCGCCATCTTCGGCATCGCCTGGATGAGCGACTGCTTCGTCAGCGGCAACCAAGACTTCCTGATCCGCAACATCAAGGAGATGGTGCAATACGCGCCGTGGACCTTCGCACTGGCGATGTTCGCTGTCTCCGCCTTCGTGAAAAGTCAGGCGGCCGTGCTGGTGATCATGTTGCCCTTCGGCTATACGCTTGGCCTGTCGACGCACCAGATGCTGGCCGTGATTCCCTCGTGCTACGCCTACTTCTTCTTCTGCTTCTATCCGTCGGACCTGGCGTCCATCGGCATGGACCGCACCGGCTCGACGCATATCGGCTCGTATTTGCTGAACCACAGCTTCATGATCCCCGGCCTGATCGGCGTCTCGGTTTCCACCGTGGTCGCTTACGGGCTGTCGGTGCTGTTCTTCTGACAAAACGAAGGGGCTGCGCGCCCTTTTTATCGCGCGCAGGCTCTGAGCTTTAGCGTGCCGATGCACGCACAGGGACGAGGGACATGACTATAGCTTAGAGCGTGATGCGGATTTGACGCATCACGCTCTAAGTTCTGCTTTTTACTCGTTATTCGGCGCGTTTCAACGTAAATTCGTGGCGCATGAACGAGCATCCGACATCGGCGCCAAATGAGGCGGCCGCCACAGCCAACCGGCCGGCGGTGCCCGCCCTCTACAAGGCCTTTTCCGTTTTGGACCTGGTGTCCCGAGAGGCGGGAATAAGTTTCACCGCCATCCGGAAAACGCTCGATTTGCCAAAAAGCAGCGCGCATCAGTTGATCGGTGCGCTTTGTTGTCTTGGCGCCTTGCAAGATGGACCGGAGGGCGGTTACGTCCTGGGGCTGAAGCTGAGTGAACTGGGCGCTATCGCGGCCAGCCAACGCTCGATTGAGCAGGAGGCGGCGCCCTTCCTGAAGGGACTGGCGCGCGAGGTCGGAATGACCTGCCATCTCGGTGTCCTTGAAGGACACGAAGCCATCTATCTCGCGAAAGTCGAGGCCGATCAGGACATCAGAATCAACAGTTGGGTCGGCAAACGCCTGTCGCTCTACCGATCGTCGCTCGGCAAGGTTTTGCTGGCGTGGCAGCCCGATGCGGAGCGGGAGAGACTGTTGGCCGACATCGAGTGGATTCGCAAAACGCCAAAGTCGCTGCCTGACGCCGATGCGGTGCGGGAGCATCTTCGCGAGGTCCGGGCCCGTGGGTGGGCGGTGGACGACGAAGAAGACCTTGCCAACATCCGCTGTGTCGCGGCCCCGGTCTTCGATCGTAGCGGCAATGCCGTCGCGGCGATCAGCGCCGTCGGCACCGTTCTGCAGATCGGCCCGGATGATTTCCCCGATCTTGCCAAGCGGGTTTGTGCCGTTGCCGATGAAATCTCGCATGCGCTGGGGCGCCATTAAAGATTAAAACCACCAAGGCATCAAGAGCACCAAGATTATTGAAATGCGCGAAGCGCAATAGACATCTCCTCTGTGTTCTCCGTGCCTCCGTGGTGAACGTATTTCATACTTCTTGGTGTTCTTGGTGCCTTGGTGGTTCGTCAAAATCTTGATGGCAGCGGAACAATCGGGATAAGTCCCGTTATTATTGTGTGGATCCTGGCGACAACTTGCAACAGAGGTCCTGGAGCCGGATAAAAAAACCCCGGAGACCGAAACCCGGTCGCCGGGGCCTTGATGTCTGCCTTCCTATTCCGCCGCGGCGGTCTCGGGAGCGGGAAGGGCCCTAACGCGCTTTAACATCATGATAACGGCGGAACCGACAATCGCGATGATGGCCAGGGTCAGCAATCCGGCCACCTGATTGGCGAAATAGGATTCCGCTTTGACCCGGATGATTGGCGCGAGAAAACCACCGATCGCGCCGAACATATTGACAAAGCCGATGCCGGCCGCAAGCGCCCGGCCGGACAAGATACCGGTCGGCATGGTCCAGAATACCGGTTGCACGGCGATGAAGCCGGCTGCCGCGGCGCACAGGGCGCCGATTGCCACGACCGGACCGGCAACGGCGGAAACTCCGATGCCGATGCCCGAGACCAGCAAGGTGACGGCGGCAATGTTTCGTCTTTCGCCGGTCCGGTCGGAATAGCGCGGAATATAGTAGGTGCCCGCCAACGCCGCGATCCAGGGAATGGCGGTGACGAGGGAGGCGGTAAATCCGACGGTTGTGCCGAGAAGTGCCGCGACCTGGGTGGGCAGGAAGAAGATCAGGCCATAGACGCTGATCTGGATGATCATATAGATGATGGCCAGATGCCAGACGCGAAAATCACGCATGGCTTCGGATATCCGCGAGGTTTCCTTGGTTCGTTCCTCTCCGGCGAGTTCCGCCAGCAGGCTTCCTCGTTCTTCTTGCGTGAGAAAACGCGCTTCCGACGGTTGATCGTCGAGATAGCAAAATGTCCAGAAACCGGCCATTACGGCCAGAAGCCCTTCGACCATGAACATCCAATACCAACCGGGGCGGCCGGCGAATCCGTGCATCTCGAGAAGGGCACCGGACAGTGGTGATCCAAGGGTCAGGGCCAGTGGCGCACCCATATAGAAAAGCCCCATGACGCCGGCCCGGTAACGCTGCGGGAACCATTGCGACGTGAGATAAATCATCCCCGGGAAGAAGCCGGCTTCGGCAGCACCGAGGGCCGTGCGGATGGCCAAAAATTTCCATTCGCTGTCGGCATAGGACATCGAGGCGGAGAGGATACCCCAGACCAGCGTCGTACAGCCGATCCACCGTTTGGCGCCGAACTGCTTCATCAACAAATTGGCGGGGGCACCGAGAAACGCATAGGCTGCGAAAAAGATACCGGCACCAAAGGCAAAAGCCTCATTGGAGAGGCCTGTATCGAGTTGATAGGCCTGTTTGGCAAACCCAATATTCGCACGATCGAGGAACGCAAGAATATAAAGAGACAACATGAACGGTACCAGGCGCCATCGCGTTTTTACGACGGCCTGTTCTAAGACAGTATTCATGAACTCACCCTCCCGGAGTGAATTGTGAAGGCGCTATTTTTCTTGTTTTTGTTTAGCCCCTTTCCCGGCCAGCCATCATGCCGGCCGGGAAAGGAGACCCACAGTCAGTGGCTGTAAGGCCGTTTGATGTCGCAAGCGGGGTTCAACTCGACGCCGAATCCCGGCTTGTCGAGGACCGACTTATGCATCCGGCCGTTTTGCGGAACGGGTTCGTTGAGCAGGATCGGATCGAACTGCGGCCGCAAGGTCGCGCTGTCGGCGCTGCTCATCAGGAACTCGCTGAACGGGCTGTTGGTGAAGGTGATCACCGCATGGTGCGAATAGACCGACGAGCCATGCGGGACGACCATTTGGCCGCGCGACTTGGCGATGGCGGCGATTTCAACGAGCGTCGTCAGGCCGCCACACCAGCCGACATCGGGTTGCATGATGTCGATGCCGGTTTCCGACAATGTGCGGAACGACTGTAGCGTGCCATGGTGTTCGCCGGTCGAGACCATCATGCCCGGCGGGACATTCCGCTTCAGCGCGGCATAGCCCTCGAACTGCTGCGGCGGCAGGCATTCCTCGATCCACTTGAGATTGGAAGGCGCACAGGCATGGGCGAGCTTGGTGGCGTAATTGACGTCCTGGCTCATCCAGCAATCGAGCATCAGCCAGAAATCCGGGCCGCATTTTTCGCGCATGTCGGCAATCATCGCGGCGTCCTTGCGGATGCCTTCGTCGCCGTCGTGCGGTCCCCAATGAGCGGGCATTTTGCCGCCGATGAAGCCGAGACCCTTGGCGAGATCCGGCCGCGCGCCGGTGGCGTAGAAGCGCAGCTCGTCACGAACCGCGCCGCCCAGCAATTGGTAGACCGGCAGGCCGACGACTTTTCCGAAAAGATCCCAGAGAGCCAGGTCGACGCAGGAAATCGTGTTCAACACCAAGCCGCCGGACCCCGAGTAATACATGGTGGCGTTGAGCATCTGGTCGTTGATCAGCTTGATATCGCAGACGGATTTGCCTTCGATGAAACGCACGAGATGCTTTTCGACGATGAAGCATCCCATTTCGCCGCCGGTCGAGATGGCGAAGCCCTTCACGCCGTTGTCGGCTTCGACCTCGACGATCAGCGTACCGAGTACGTTGATGCCGAAAGACTGGCGGGATTGCTCATAGTCCTTGTATTTGCTCATCGGCGTGGCGATGTGGTCGTCGATCCAGTGCTTGCCGGGCTGGTCGTGATAATCGCCGCCGCCTTTTCCTTTTTTGTCATCGGTCGCTCCGCCCATGAAGAAAGCCCGGACGGTTTTTATTTTAGGTAGCGACATGATGTTCCTCCAAACTGATCGCAGATTGTTGGTGCATGACTATTGGAAGCTCGTGGGTTATAGAGTTTCCGTGTTCCTTAAGAGGCCTTGGGCAACACCCCGGCCTTGGTCAGAATGTCGACGAGCTTCTCCTTGGTTTCCGGGGTGGGGGTAAGAGCGGGCGCCAGGACTGCTGTCGAAATGTCGGACCCGGTCAGACGGATCGCCTCCTTGACCAGGCCGAAGTAGGGCGTGTCGAGGGAATAGATCGGCATCAGCCGGGCGAGCCGCTGCTCGAGACCGGTGATCGCGGCGAGATCGTTGTTTTGAAAAGCCTTGTAAATGCCGCAGCAAATGTCCGGCGCATAGTTCGACGAGGCCGGAACGCCGCCGTCGCCGCCGAGGATCAGTGTATCGAGCAAATATTCGTCGAAGCCGGAAAACACCAGGAAATCCGGTCTTGCCGACTTCACGTCGGTGATGAGCTGTCGGGTGTGGCTGATCGAATCGACGGTGTCCTTGATGCCGACGATATTGGGGCAGGACAGCGCCAGGCGCTTGACCAGTTCGACCGTCAGCTCCTGGCCGGTCAGGGCCGGGAAGTTGTAGAGCAGAACCGGAACCTCTAATGTTGCCGCGATCTTCTGGTAATGGCGGAAAAGCGCCTCTTCGCTCAGCTTCGCATAGTAGGGGTTGACGACGAGAACGGCATCGACACCGATCGACGCCGCGTGACGCCCGAGATCGATGACCTCGGCGGTACCGCAGGCGCCGACACCGAGCAGAACGGGCATGCGTCCGGCCACTTGTTTGACCGTAAATTCCGCCACCTCTTTGCGGAGCGCCGTGCTCATGTGGCAGAACTCGCCACCGCTGCCGAGAAGGAGCATGCCGTTGACGCCGGAGGCGACGACGCGCTCGATCAGCACGGCCATTCCCTTTTTGTCGAGAGCGCCGGTTTCGTCAACGATCGTTGGAACGGGAGGGATGACCCCTCGGAATCTCTCTGTATTCATCATGTCCGCCGCTTGTTAGTTCTTCTAATAGAACTAGGTTCGTAATAATGAACAAAATAGCACCAGCCATTTCCGCGAACAAGGGCGCTGTTGGCGAGGATGGCTCATTGAGACATGGCCAGTCGCGGCGGCTACGGCCTCGAGCGAATTATCGGCGCCCCACCGACGGCTTTCCGTACAGAAATGTCACAGGACAGGTCTTCGGTTCGCAGCTATGACGCACGCGTGGCATAGCCGGAGGCGTGGACCTGCGCAGATCCGTATGCAGATTGAGCGAATCACCGGTGATGCCGCTCACCAGGTTGCTTGAGGAGCGGGAGCGCGATAACGGCGGAGAACATTCGACATGCCTAGGAATTTGTGTAGTAGTCCGGTGGCTATGGCATTCGTTACCAAGTTTAGAGTCGATGCGGAAATGATAGCGAAGCAACTTCACGTGCCGACAGAAAATATTCTTGGTTTGGCCGCCGAGGAAACACAGTATGGGCAGGGCCGCATTGCCAAGGAACACAACAACTATTTTTCAATGCATGCGCCGGCCCCTCTCCAAGCTGGGGAAGCTCCAGTGCAGGGGGCGATCAATGTCAAGGTGGCAACATATTTGTCATTTTTGCAAAGCGGGAAGTCTTTCGCCGCGCGGTTTGGTTCGGCCGTCTATGACAAAGAAGACCCGAACGCATTCGCTCAGGCGCTTATGCGTTCGGGTTACAATTCTGGGGATCCGCGAACGGGCGGTCGCGCCGGTTTCGAACGATACTTGGTTGACATCATCGGCACGATAAAGGCGCGTATGTCATGTTGACGTTGTCCCGCATACTGCTCGCGCTGGCCGTCATTGCCGTCGTAAGTGCCCAGCCATCTGCTGGTCAGAACACGTCGGGCACTGGCGGTTTCGACGAGAGGCAGGTTCAACCGTCTGGACTCTCGGTTGATCAGGCAAGACAATTACTCGTGGTCGTACTCCAGCATGAAAAGCTAATGGTGAACAAACCGGGCTTTAATATTGAAAATATAGAGTTCGTGCCAGGTTACGTGAATTTCTTCGTTACCTACGATTCACCGAAAGCCGGAGCGACTGACGTCATTGGTGGATTTGCTGTCAGCCCGCGAACCGGCGATGTGTGGGAAACCACCTTGTGCAAGCGTTACCAGTTTCGAACCTTGTCTGACATCCAAAAGAGGATCATGGAGAAGACCGGGAAGCGATTTGCAACGAACGATGAAGCCAAGGAAGAACTCGGGTGCGACTAATTTTTTCGAGTTATCCCATTGACGCAGATATGAGCGCTGGCACCGGCCTTGGGGAAATTGATCGCTGACGACGGCCTTTAGCGTTTCGTTCTTCAACGAAGGGAGCCAGAGTCAATTCCACTTGGGATACCGAAGTCTTTCGGGTCGGAATCGTACGGACGGTCCGCCAATTCCGGCGCGGGCGACGGTCAGGCGGCGGGTTTCTTCTGACCGATTCGCGGCTCTTCGCCACGCAGTAGCCGCTTGATGTTTGCCCGGTGACGAACAAACCCCAGTGCAGCCAATCCCAGGGCCGCCAGAGCATGAGCGGGCGTGGCGAAAATCAGCGCGTAGACGGGCGCGGCGGCAAGGGACACCAGCGCCGCCAGGGAGGATATGCGAAAGGCGGCGGCGATCACCAGCCAAGTCAGACAGGCGCCAACCCCAACCGGCCAGGCGGCAATCAACAGAACGCCGAAGGTGGTGGCGACACCTTTGCCGCCTTTGAATTTTAGCCAGACTGGGAAGTTGTGGCCGAGAACGGCGGCGACGCCGGCGATCAATCCGGCGTCGGTGCCGGCCAGCCAAGCCATCATCCCAGCCGCGAAAGCGCCCTTGCCGCCATCGAAAACCAAGGTGGCGAAGGCAAGCCCCTTGCGGCCGGTCCGCAAGACATTGGTGGCGCCGATATTGCCCGAACCGATGGCGCGAATGTCACCCAGACCGGCAAGGCGGGTAAATACCAGTCCGAAGGGAATCGATCCGACAAGATAGCCGAGAACGGCTGCCAACAGACCCGTCACGTCAGACCTCGCCGGAAAAGACGGTGCGGCCGTCGACGACGGTCCGCAGAACCTTGCCCTGCAAAGGCCGTCCGTCGAATGGCGAGTTTTTCGATTTTGACCGGAACCGTTCGGGATCTACGCGCCAGGCATGGTCGGGATCGAATAGGAAAAGATCGGCGGCCGCGCCAATTTGCAGTCGGCCGGCCGACAGACCGAGCAACCGGGCCGGCCCCCAGGACAGCTTTTCGATGACCTGCAGCAGCGACAGATGCCCGTTGTGATAAAGTTCGAGAGCCACCGCCAGCAAAGTTTCCAGCCCGACGCCACCGGCCTCCGCCTGGGCGAAGGGCAGGCGCTTGGAGTCCTGGTCCTGCGGCGCGTGATCCGAGGCGATGACATCGATAACGCCGTCCTTGATCGCTGCGACAATGGCCTGTCGGTCGGCTTCCGAGCGGAGCGGCGGCGACAATTTGGCGAAGGTTCGGTACTCGCTGACCGCCAGTTCATTCAAGGCGAAATAGGGCGGGGCGGTATCGCAGGTGACCGGCAGACCTCTTTCCTTGGCCTGGCGGATTACCGCGACGCCCTCGGCAGTCGACAGATGCGCGGCGTGGTACCGCGCGCCGGTCAGCCCGACCAACCGGATGTCACGTTCCAGCATGATGGCCTCGGCCGCTGCCGGGATACCGGCCAACCCCAAGCGGGATGCCAATTCGCCCTCGTTCATTGCGCCACCCTCTGCGAGGCTGGGCTCTTCCGGATGCTGGACGATGAGGACGCCGAAGGTCGCCGCATAGGCCAAGGCGCGCCGCATGACCTGGGCGCTTTTGATCGCTTTGGTGCCGTCCGTGAAGGCCAGCGCGCCAGCCTCGGCCAGCATGCCGATTTCCGCCAATTCCTCGCCGGCCAGTTGCTTGGTGACGGCCGCATAGGGATAGACTTTCGCCAAACCGCATTGGCGGGCCCGTCGCGCCACGAATTCGACGGTGGCGACGTCATCAATGACCGGGTGGGTGTTGGGCAGGCAGACCATCGAGGTCACACCGCCGGCCACCGCCGCTTCACCGGCCGACCGCAGCGTTTCCTTGTGTTCGGCGCCCGGTTCGCGCAGTTGCACGCGCATGTCGACAAGACCCGGAGCCAGAGCCGCTCCATGACAATCGACGAGCTCGATGCCGGAAGGCACGCCATCGGCGAACAGGGCAGGGCCGACATCGGCGATTTTCTCGCCGTCGGTCAGCACCGCACCGGTACCATCCAGTCCACTGGCGGGGTCCAAAAGACGCGCATTGATATAGGCCACACGGCCTGGCGCACGGACGGACATCAGGCGTTGCCTCCAGACAGGTTTTCGGTCAGCACTTCGAGACAGGCCATGCGAACCGCAACGCCCATTTCCACCTGTTCGCGGATAACCGAGCGTTCGACGTCATCGGCCAGATCGCTATCCAATTCGACACCGCGGTTCATCGGTCCGGGGTGCATGATCAGAGCGTCCGGCTTGGCAACTTTCAGCTTGTCGTAATCGAGGCCGAAGAAGTGGAAATATTCCCGGATGGACGGAATGAAGTTGCCGCGCATCCGTTCGTTTTGCAGACGCAGCATCATGACGATGTCGACGTCTTTCAGGCCCTCCAGCATGTCGTTGTGGACTTCGACGCCCATCCGGTCGACCTGCGCCGGCAACAAGGTGCGCGGCGCCACGAGGCGCACCCGCGCCCCCATGGTATTGAGCAGATGGATGTTCGATCGCGCAACCCGGCTGTGCAGAACGTCGCCGCAGATGGCGACCGTCAGTCCGTCAAGATGACCTTTGCGGCGACGGATGGTCAAAGCATCGAGCAGCGCCTGGGTCGGGTGCTCGTGAGCCCCGTCACCGGCGTTGACCACAGCGCAGTTGACTTTTTCCGACAGCAGCTTGACGGCGCCGGAATCCGGATGGCGGACCACCAGGACCTCGATATGCATGGCGTTCAAGGTCATCGCCGTGTCGATCAGCGTCTCGCCCTTGGCGACCGAGCTTGCCGAAACCTGCATATTGATGACATCGGCGCCGAGACGTTTGCCGGCCAGTTCGAAGCTGGTCCGCGTCCGCGTCGAGTTCTCGAAGAACAGGTTGATGACGGTCTTACCGCGCAGCGCATTGACCTTGCGATCGGCTGAGCGATTCTTTTCCACATAGCGATCGGAAAGATCGAGCAATGTGGTGATCTCCTGCGGTCCGAGGCCTTCGATGCCGAGAAGATGCCGGTGAGGAAAGTGTGGCTGGGTCATGGCCCGGACTATATGTCGGGCTCGCCCAACCGGCAAGAGGGTGCAGGTCATACGATCGATCGAGCCATCCAAGTCTCGACTGAATCTTAGGCGTCGAGACTTGGTATTAGAAGGACTTTTCCCGTTCCAGAAGCTGATAACGGGCTTCAGCCAGATCGATGCCGGCGGTTCGCACGATCTGCACGAGAGAGTGGATGATGGTGTTCAGCCCTTGCGGCGCGTCATCCATCATCTGCGCCATGGCGGCTTTGGAGACGACCATACAGACCGTATCATTCAAGGTGGTCGCCGAAGCCATGCGCGGGCTGGCGTCGATCAGGCCGAGCTCGCCGAACATTTCCCACGGATGGAGGGTGCCCAGAAGGACGCGCCGGCCGTTGACCACCTTGGTGATCTGTACATCGCCGGTTTCGACGATGTAGGCACAGTCGGCAAGCTCGCCTTCTTTGAAAATGGTGGTATGCGCTGGAAAAGATCGGCGCTCCGGAATGAAGGCTTTTCGGCTGTCGTCCTGGGTAGTCATAACAGTCTCCGTTCGAAACGAGGATCACGCTCCGCAACGGGGCGGGATCTCGCTGAATTTCGGGAAACCTGCTGGGAGTCCGATAAGCCTTCATTGTTACGTGAAAGAAAAGAAAAAGGCAACTGCCAGTAAATACAAAAAATATATGACAGATTTTATTGTTCTCGGGCTGGCATGACGTCCAAGGCTCCTTGCAGGATGTAGGCCGCAGCCATCTTGTCAACCACTTCGGAACGTCTTTTTCGCGAGGCGTCCGCCTCTAGCAAGGTGCGGGTGACCGCGGCGGTCGACAGCCGTTCGTCCCAGAAGGCGACCGGCATGTCGCGGATGGCCAGTAGGCTGGCGCCGAATTGCCGCACCGATTGGCAGCGCGGGCCTTCGGTGCCGTCCATGCTGACTGGCAATCCGATAACCAAACCATAAACGTCTTTTGAATCAATGACGTCTAAAAGTTCTTTGACGTCTTTAGTAAATTTCGTGCGGGCAATGGTGTAAAGCGGCGAGGCGACCGTCCGGCTGACGTCCGAGAGGGCGAGACCGATGGTCTTGCTGCCAAGGTCAAGACCCAACAGCCGCTGATCGCGGGTTGGTCCGGACTTCAGGACGGCGACGGAAAGCACGGGCATGATTTATTCCTAAAAAGGCGGCGCGGATCCGGGGGTTACCGTCAGCCGTTGATCGCTACTGGAAACCGAGAGCCCAGCCGGCCAATCCGATGATGGCACCGCCGGACAATGCCCATAAGGGATTGTAATCGCAAGCCACAACGAAAATCGCGGCGAAGGCCGAGATCGCCAAGGTCAACGATCCCTGGTGGGCGGAGCGGACCATGACCACGCCGCTGGCGAGAATCAGTCCGGTCGCCAGCGGGATCAGTCCGGCCTTGACGATGGTCACCCAACGAGCGCCGGACAGCCGGTTGAGGATGCGTCCGGCTGCGAAAGCCAGCAGTCCCGACGGCAGGATCATGGCGATGGTCGCCACCGCCAGGCCGGCCAAGCCGGCCATATGCCAGCCGATCAGACTGACGACCAGAACATTGGGTCCAGGCGCCGCCTGGGCGATGGCGAAAAGGTTGGCGAAGGTTGCGTTGTCCATCCAGCCCAGGATATCGACCACTTGGCGATGGATATCGGGAACCACAGCATTGGCGCCGCCTACCGCGACCAGCGACAACGCGGCGAAGGTCGTGGCGATTTGCAGGAGAAGAGCGGCCTTCATCGGCGTTTTTCCCAAGCCGCGGCGGCGATACTAAGCGGTGCCAGCACCAGAAGGGTTTCGATCAGCGGGAGGCGCAAAATCCCGGCTCCGGCAAAGGCGGCAAGGCCGAACGCCAGGGCTATGGGTGAGGGTTTCAACCGTTTGGCCATTTTCAGCGCGGTGCCGATGACCAGACCGGCGGCGGCGGCGGCCGTTCCGCCGATGGCCACATGCACGGGCACGAGGCCGGAAAAATGGTCATAAAGACCGGCCAGGCCGATCAGGATGACCAAGGGCATGGCCATCAGGCCCGAGAGGGCGATCAGCGAACCCAAGGGACCATGAAAGCGTTCGCCGATGATGATCGAGGCATTGGTGACATTGGCGCCGGGCAGGACCTGTCCTATCCCTAAGATCGCCGCGTAGTCCTTTTCACTCAACCATTTGCGGTCCTCGACGAGGATATGGCGGGCGACCGGCGCGACGCCGCCGAACCCCAGCAGGCCGATTTTAAGGAAGCCGAGAAAAAGCTGCGCGCGGCTGATTTGCGGCGAGGGGTCTGCAGTGTCTGGAGCCATGACCTTCCAATCGAGGAAAGACCAAGTGATACCATTCCGACGCAGGTCTTTTCAGCAGCATTCTTCCTCAAGACGCTTCAGACGCCCCAATCCGGCTTCGTCGCCGTGGGTCTCGAACAGTTCCTCGATATAATAGGTGTGCGAACAGAGCAGGCACAGTTCGTCGTTCACCCGGGTTTCGATATGGGCCGCCGCCGCGATGCGCTCCTTGAAGCGATCCCAGAACGGGTTGCTGTTGGCCGGTTCGTCGATGATGGCAAAGACATGTTCGAGAACCCTGGCGACATTGCCGGTGCAATCGATGCCGCGAAAGCTGACATAGCGTTCCTCGGATTTGGTCGGGGTATCGTCGCTCATGATTTCTGTTCCCGCTTGTCTTCTCGTGGCTCCTGACCCCGAGGCAGACGCATCATGAAAGAGCTGCGGACGAACGGCAATCGGCGATGAACGAACGGCGGGGGAGCCGCATGAACGGGCGTCCTGACGCTTAAACGGCAAGGCGGCGGCGCAGGCCATCGATGTTGCTGCGGCTGACCGGAATCCTGGCGAAGTCGTCGGTGGCCATGACCAGCAGCCATTGATCGTCGCGGCGTTCGATCGCTTGAACGTGGCGAAGGTTGACGAGATAGCTGCGATGGACCCGCAAGAAATGCTCGGGTGGCAGCCGCTTGGACAATTCGCTCAGAGACAGCGTGCAAAGGGCGTCGGCGTTGGCGCGCCTGGCTTGGGTGTAGTGACCGGCGGCCTCGAGAAAAATGACGTCGGCGACATCCATCAGAGCCAGACCGCCGTGAGCCGAAAGCGGCAGCTTGAGCAACCAGGGCGTCGGTTCGGCCAGCGGCAGCGTCGCCGGTTGCGCCTCGGTGGCATAGAACAGTAAACAGAAGCCTCGTCCGGCGATCCCTTCGGTGACGGTGACGCGGGAGATCAGCGTTCCATCCGGCAAATTGAGAACCATGCCGGCTGGCTGCTGTGGGCTGGCTTCGGCGGTGTCGAGCAGCCATTGTACCTTGGTCCGCGCCTGGGCCGGATGCAGATCGAGAATATCGGCCCCCAGCCAGTCGACCCGCTGTTTCGACAGCAGAGCGGCGGCCAATGGACTGGCGGAGACGACCCGGCGGTCGCCATCGAGGGTGACCACTCCGACGGGGATCTGCTGCAGGCGATACTGAAAACTGGTGGGCGGCGATTCCGGCATAAGGGCAAGGCATCATGTCCCGGTACGAAATGCAAGCCGATTGCCCGGGAAACTGCCCCGCCCAGGGTTGCGCCACGCCGAGGGCGATGCTAACTTCCGGCAATCTTGGCAATTTCCTTGGAAAAGCCTGAGGTTCGCGACCCGACCGATCGGTCGGCAGGCGCCGCAGGCCGGAGATCAGCAGCCCATGTCACTGGATAAAGCCACCGTCAAAAATATCGCCAATCTGGCGCGCCTCGAGGTTCGTGAAGACGAACTGGATCATCTGGCCGGGGAACTGTCGAATATTTTGCAATTCGTCGAGCAATTGGCCGAGGTGAATACCGACGGCGTCGCCCCGATGACCAGCGTCGCGCATATGGAATTGCCGCGCCGCCGGGACGAGGTGACGGACGGCAACTATCCTGAGAGGGTGCTGGCCAACGCGCCGGAACGAATCGACGGATTTTTCGTGGTTCCCAAGGTGGTGGAATAAGTCATGAGCGAACTGACCAAACTGACCATGGCCGAGGCCCGCGAAGGGCTTAAGGCGAAACGTTTCACCGCCGTCGAATTGACCAAGGCGCATCTGGCCGCCGTTGGAGCGGCGCGCGGTCTCAATGCTTTCGTCACCGAGACGCCGGATCTGGCGCTGGAGCGGGCCAAGCTGTCCGACGCCAAGCTGGCGAAGGGCGAGGCCGGGCCGTTGGAAGGCCTGCCGATCGGCATGAAGGACTTGTTCTGCACCGAGGGTGTGCGCAGCACCGCCTGTTCGCGCATTCTCGAAAACTTCGTTCCGACCTATGAATCGACGGTATCGGGCAAGTTGAAGGACGCCGGCGCGGTGGTGCTGGGAAAGACGGCGCTTGACGAGTTCGCCATGGGCTCGTCGAACGAGACGTCGGCCTTCGGACCGGTAACCAATCCCTGGAAGCGCAAGTCCGATCCCTCGGTCAAGCTGGTGCCGGGTGGGTCTTCGGGCGGCTCGGCGGCGGCGGTCTCGGCGCGCCTGGTCATGGGGGCCACCGGCACCGACACCGGCGGCTCGATTCGCCAGCCGGCGTCGTTCTGCGGGCTGGTCGGCCTGAAACCGACCTATGGCCGCTGTTCGCGTTGGGGCATCGTCGCCTTCGCCTCGTCGCTCGATCAGGCCGGGCCGATGACGCGGACGGTTCGCGACGCGGCGATCATGCTGGGCTCGATGGTTGGTTACGATCCCAAGGATTCGACTTCGGCCAACGTTGCCGTGCCGAATTTTGAAGCGGCGCTGACCGGCGACATTCGCGGCATGAAAGTCGGCATTCCCAAGGAATACCGCCCGGACGGCCTGTCGGCGGAAATCTCCAAACTGTGGGCGGACGGCATCGGCATGTTGAAGGATGCCGGAGCGACGCCGGTCGAAATCAGCCTGCCACACACCAAATATGCTCTTCCGACCTATTACATCGTGGCGCCGGCCGAATGTTCATCGAACCTCGCCCGTTACGATGGTGTCCGCTACGGCAAACGAGTCGAGGGTAAGACGCTCGATGAGATGTATGCCAAGAGCCGCGCCGCCGGCTTCGGCAAAGAGGTGCGCCGGCGTATCCTGATCGGCACCTATGTGCTGTCGGCCGGCTATTACGATGCCTATTACATCAAGGCACAGAAAGTGCGCCGGCTGATCGCAGACGATTTCGCCAAGGCCTTCGAGACGGTCGACGTGATCTTGACGCCGACGGCGCCGTCCGCCGCCTTTGGCCAGGGGGAGACCGACGACAATCCGATCACCATGTGGCTGAACGACATCTTCACCATTCCCACCAGCCTGGCCGGCTTGCCCGGCCTGTCCGTGCCGACCGGTTTGTCCGCCGACGGACTGCCGCTCGGGCTGCAACTGATCGGCCGTCCCTTCGACGAAGAGACGGTTTTGAAGGTTGCCGAGGTGATGGAACGGGCCGCCGGCTTTACCGCCGTGCCGGCTGGCATTTGAGGAACAAGACGATGAGCTACGTCATTGAAGGTGAAACCGGCGATTGGGAACTGGTGATCGGACTTGAGGTCCATGCCCAGGTCATCAGCAAATCCAAGCTGTTTTCCGGTGCCGCTACGGATTTCGGGGCCGAACCCAACACGCAGGTCTCGCTGGTCGACGCCGCCATGCCGGGCATGCTGCCGGTCATCAACGAATATTGCATCGAGCAGGGCGTGCGGACCGGTCTCGGTCTCAAGGCAAAGATCAATCTGACCTCGGTCTTCGCCCGCAAGAACTATTTTTACGCCGATCTGCCGCAGGGCTATCAGATCAGCCAGTACGAATATCCGATCGTCGGCGAGGGCGAGGTGATCCTCGACATGCCGGACGGTTCGACACGAACGGTGGGCATTGAGCGGCTGCATCTCGAACAGGATGCCGGCAAGAGCCTGCACGACCAGCATCCGAGCAAGTCCTTCATCGATTTGAACCGCTCGGGCGTCGCGCTGATGGAAATCGTGTCCAAGCCCGACATGCGCAGTCCCGAGGAAGCCGCCGCCTACATTACCAAACTGCGGTCGATTCTCCGCTATCTCGGCAGTTGCGACGGCAACATGGCGGAAGGCTCGATGCGTTGCGACGTCAACGTTTCGGTCCGCAAGGCCGGTGAACCTTACCGGACGCGGGCCGAGATCAAGAACGTCAATTCCATTCGCTTCGTGCATCAGGCCATCGAATACGAGGCGCGACGGCAGGTCGACCTTTACGAGGAAGGCGGGCAGGTGGTGCAGGAAACCCGCCTGTTCGACGCCAACAAGGGCGAGACCCGCTCCATGCGGAGCAAGGAACACGCCCATGACTATCGCTATTTCCCCGACCCCGACCTGCTGCCGCTCAATCTGACGCAGGACTATGTCGACGCCATCAAGGCCACATTGCCGGAACTGCCCGACGAGAAGAAAGAGCGTTTCATCCGCGACTATCATCTGTCGGCTTACGACGCCGGATTGCTGGTGGCCGACCAGGCGACCGCCGATTTCTTCGAGAGCGTCGCCAAGGGGCGTGATCCGAAGATGGCCTGCAACTGGGTCATGGGCGATTTTTCCGCGGCGATGAACCGTCTGGGACGGACCATCGACAATCCGCCGGTCAGCGCCGCCAATCTGGGCGGACTGATCGATCTGATCGCCGATGACACCATCTCGGGCCGCCTTGCCAAGGAAGTCTTCGAGCTGATGGTGGAAACCGGCAAGGCGCCGGCCGTCATCGTCGACGAGAAAGGGTTGCGCCAGGTAACCGACACGGGAGCCATCGAGGCGTCGATCGACGCCGTGCTGGCGGCCAACGGCGACAAGGTCGAGCAGTATCGGTCCGGCAAGGACAAGCTGTTCGGCTTCTTCGTCGGGCAGGTGATGAAGGCGACCGGCGGCAAAGCCAACCCGGCCCTGGTCAACGAGATCCTGAAAAAGAAACTGGGGTAGCATTGGTGTTGTCCGCAGATGGACGAAATTTGACGCGGATCAGAGACTCTGAGTGGCGACAAAACCGTCGTTGGCGTTCATCTGCGGATAGTTTGATCAAGATCGGATGCCTGGCCGGCGTCATGATGCTGGTCGGGGTTTCCGGGGCGGCCGAAGCCGCCGCCGTGCCACGCCAGATCGCTGTGCCCGGCATGGAATATCCGTGGAGCGCCGTCGGGCGACTGAACGTCGCGGGACACAGCTATTGTTCGGCCGTCCTCATTTCCGAACGCCATGTTCTGACCGCCGCCCACTGCCTTTGGCTTGCTGCGGAAAAGCGCTGGTGGCCGGCTTCGGCCGTTCATTTTGTGCCGGGCTTTCAAGGCGACGCAGTTCTGGTGGCCGATGCCAAAAGCTATGTCGTGGCCGACGGCTATCGTTTTGATCGGCATGTTTCGGCGGCCGATGAAGCCAAGGACTGGGCGGTCATCGAGCTGACGCAACCGCTTGGTCGGCAGACCGGGTGGCTGGCCGCCGCGCCTCTCGACCAACCGGCTTTGCTCGGTCATGCCGGCTATCGCCAGGATCACCGCTATCAGGTGACGCTCGACTATGGCTGCCAGGTCCTTTCGCAGCCGCCGGCGACGCCCTTGTTGTGGGAGAGCTGCGAAGCCGTGCATGGCAGTTCCGGCGGCCCCCTGCTGGCGTTTCTTCCTGGTGGCCCGCGGGTGGTGGGAGTCGTTGTGGGAACAACGGGCGGCAACGGTGGCGGTGTCACTGCCGCCGTGTCGATATCGACCATGCAGGACGGCGCCCGTTTCCCGGTTGCCGCCAAGGCGGGGCAGGGCGCTGGAATTGGCAAAACCATCGGTCACGCGCCGCCAGCCGGCGGCCCGGCGGCACCGGCGCCAGTCGAAACATTGCACGACCTTGGACAGGTCGATGGCCAACCGGCAACACTGTCGGCCCTGGCCGAGCGGTTGACCAAGACGGTGGAAGAAAAACCGTCCCGCTGACGATTCTGTTGCGGATGCGGCAGGCAATCGATCCATCAATGTTTCCGAATATTGCGCCACCGACGCGAGATTCCCCAGAAGTAGCCAACCACAAGCAAAGGAATGTCGATTTCCGCGTAAGTCCGATTGACGTGGACGCCGCTATTCTGTAGAACCTGCCATCCAAGCTCGGTGCTGCCCATAGGGCAGCGACGTCCCGCGGAAGGGTGGGTGAGTGGCTTAAACCAGCGGTTTGCTAAACCGTCGTAGTCTGTCAAGGACTACCGGGGGTTCGAATCCCCCCCCTTCCGCCAATTCCTTGAAAAACAGATGAAAATCGCGTTATCCCTGTGTCATACCTGTGCCAGGGGTGTGTTCGCCATAAGGGGTTTTTTCGCCAACTGGTGTGGTGGAATTGTGGTAGAGGGTGTCTGGTGGTGACCTTCCACCATATTACCTCCGTCCAAGATCCTGTTGACGTGGGGTGTGGGGTGGGGGCAGCATGAGCCCACCTTGAATCGTCAGGGTAGCCGCGCGTACGACCCCGCGGCGAGATCTCTCTGACCCCGCCGCGTGAGGCATTGCCCATCGTGGTCGCCCAGCACCCAGGGTAATGGCGGGTAGATGAGCCAACGGACCGAAAGGTCTGAAAGGCTCGTCGTGTCTGACCACAACGGTAATGAGTCATTGGTGTTGTCGCAGCCATCAGCGTCGTTGATGGCTGAGGATTTCTATCGCCCCCGCACTGAGGCGGATGCGGCGATGTGGTTGGGCATCACCGCAGCCACGCTACAGACGTGGCGGCGCGAGACGCGCCGAGTCGGCCGCCGAATCGGACCGGCGTGGATCAACCTTTCCGCTGCTGGGAAAAAGCAGATTCCTCGGTACAGACTCATCGACATCATCGCGTGGCAGGAGGAGCGCAGAGTTGCGCTTGAGCCTGCTCGGCGGCCGGGCCGGCCACGCAAGAGGGGCGTGGCATGACTGCCGCGACGGATATGGCGCTCGTTCGAATCGACGACGCCATGAAGGAATTCCGGCGTCGGCCGATTCAACGACGGCTGATCGACGCGGCGCGCACGATATCGCCCGACACGGTAGTTGATATCGCGTCGCATCACACCGCCCTCTGTCAGACCTACCTGCCAGCCAGTCGGCCCGCCGTCCGTTGCTGGGACCGCCGAAATGGCACGGTGACGGTACGACTAGAGGCCGGCAGCGCCTACAGCGCGATTCAAGGGGAGTTCGTGCCGCTTGACCTCCCGTACGGCGCCAAGGCCCGCCTAGCGCTCATAGCCATCACTACCGAAGCCGTTCGAACGGGGTCGCCAATCGTGACACTCGGTCGGTCGATGACTCATGGTTTGGAAAAGATTCTGGACAGGTCGCCCGATGGGGACGACATCCGGCAGTTTCGGCGGCAGCTAGCCGCCCTGGTGGTTATGACGATAAGGTTGGGCTGGACGCGAGAGAATCAACCGATCCAGATCGTCACGCCAATCGCAGATCTTGTGGCGGGACTGGATCCGGCGGCGTGGGCGAGCCCGCTACAGCGGCGTGGCCATTGGCAATGCCCCGAGATCCGGTTGGCAAAGCCGTTTTTCGAAGCCCTCGACCGGAGTACCGTGCCGTTAGATGTACGAGCATTGGCGACGTTGGCCCACACGCCGCTCGGCCTTGACGCATACTGCTGGTTAGCACAGCGGCTGCACAGAATCCCCATCGGCGAATCGGTGTTCGTGCCTTGGGCTCGGCTGCACGAGCAATTCGGCGGATTCGCACGGCTGCGCGCGTTCCGTAGGCACTTCTGGTCGGTACTGACATCGATCCACGACGTCTACCAGGACGCGCGTATTGAGGATGAGTACTCACCAGACGGTCAACCGGCGGGGCTTCGTCTCTACCATTCTGCCCCTCCGGTTCCCCCAAGGTCGGTGACGGTGGATAACCGATGAGCGTCCACATGGAATCGGTGGCGGGTTCACGTGGAATCGGTGGCGCGGATCACGTGGAATCGGTGGCGCGGATCACGTGGAAATGGTGGCACAACCCTATAACTACCTATAATACCGATATTTTCTTTCCGGTAGTTGTCGCTCTCGCCCTGTGGAAAACTAAGAAGCCGAGCCCCCGAGGGGCAAGCCCCTCTGCCCCCGCTGGGGGCTTTCACCCAGCCCTCTGGCCTCCTATGCCCGTCAAGGCCGCTACGCGCCGGCAAGCCGCAAGAAAGACAGCGACTACAAAGCCCAGTTCAACCGGTTGCGCGGCCGGCGTGGCCTCAAAAAAGCGATCTGCGCCGTCGCCGCCTCTATGCTGACCGCGATCTACCACATGCTGAAGGACGGAACCGAGCATCAGGATCTCGGCGCCGACCACTTCGATCGGCGCTCGACCGAAGTCAAGGCCAAGCGTCTGGTCGCCC